>JBEAXK010000095.1:0-3268 GCA_041159865.1 Bacteroidota bacterium | reverse complement strand
CCGTGTCCAGTTTACGCAGGTAGGGCGTTAGCATGCCAGCCGTATCCGAAACGTTTACTTTTGCATTGATGCCCGTCCTGTAATTGGATAGCATAGCTGAGGTATCTGAAATATTTAGTTTCCCCAATATCATATCTGAACGTAATATCGTATCAGATAAATTCAATAGACTATTCCATTTTAAGGTATCAAGTGCCGTTATCCCTTTGGCAACACTTTGATTAAATAAAGGATCCGTTTCCGAAAAGCTACTTAATTTTTTATTCCAGTAGGCAGTGTCAACGGCGGTAATCCCTTTGGAAATGCTGGCATTAAAAGTAGGGTCCGTTTCTCCAAAGCTGCTTAATTTATTATTCCAATAGGATATATCGCTTTCCGTGATTCCTTTTGAAATACTTTTAATGAAAATGGGATCTGTTTCTGTATTCCATAAGGCAGTATCTGCCGCTGTAATACCTTTGGCTATACTCTTATTAAAAAGTGGGTCTGTTTCCGTGACCGGGGTACTCAGTTTTTCTGCTGTTCCGGCATATATCGCATAAGGAACGCTTAGCATTTGTGAAACGATAATCAGACTATAATTCGTGCCCCCCGTCGGATCTGTTTCCGACTTAATGAAAAATGGGCCTCGCGTCCAGTCTATGGTCGATATAGCGCCCTTCAAAATATTTCCCTTCCCTATGGTAATATAGGCCAAACCATTTAAATTGGTCTTTACCTTATGCTCCTCCTCGTACCAAACCGTGTCCGCCGCATTTCCCCCTAACAAACCTATGCGTATGCCCACCGTTGTATTGGCCACTAATTCGTTATTTCCATTCCTGATCACCATCTGGTAGCTAAATGAGTTCGGTACCTGTGCCATACTCAGGTAGCTCAATGTCAAGCTTAATATAAGGAATAGTCCCTTTTTCATATTCTTATTCATTTTTCTTCTGTTTGGATGGACTAGCTTGCGTTGTTTTTGTTGCCGCTTTATTCTTTTCCTGCTTTTTCTTCAGTTTTGGTTTTTCAGAAAGGGCGTAAGCAACAATTAGAAGGTGACCCATGTTGGGAATGCTTTGTACCCTAGATAAACCAATATCAAACTGATAGCCTGCCGTAAACGGATATTTAGATACCATGGCATTCATGCCCACTGATCTACTTTTACTGAACACCGAATATTCATAATTCCTGTACACCGGAGCCACACTGAAATAGGCGCCTCCTGGCAGATTAAAAGTAACATCGACCATCATATCCAATTGATAATCCGCACTTTGCTGCGTCCTCAGTAATACACTCGGTGTAATCTCTATATTTTCACTCACCTTAAGCTTTACCCCCGAGGATATAAATGTGAGAAAGGCATTTCGAACATCATTTTCATCCCTAAAAAGGTCATTCACCTGGGGTATAATGTTATACGCCGAAATACCCAGATGGAAGCCGTGGGAATGAAAATGGAAGCCTACATTCGCATTGGGATAGGCATTAAAAAACTTTGTGTCATCGGTAAACAGGTTATTGTCCACATTTCCCGCCAATAGCCCCAATCTATCTATCCGATACTGATTGTAAGTAGCTGATATACCAAAAGACAGACCTGAAATCGGTTTATTTGCCCCTCTCTTTATGTTCTCTATATGGTAGGCAAACGTAGATTCCAGGCCAACGAAAGAAACAGCTCCATTCTGATCTTTAAATCCATTGATTCCTAACCCAATTTGATTTTTTGTTATAGGATAGTCGATGGATAACAGTTGGGAGTTTGGTGAATTTTCAAAGCCAATCAGACGCTTGCTATACACCAGCATCGCATTTCCCGATCGGTTAGCCCCTGCCAGCGCAGGATTAATCAGATAGGGTTTAAAATAATGCTGGTTCTGGAAAATGTAATTTTGTCCAAAACAAATGATTCCCTGAAAGACAAGAAAAAGTATTCCTATTCCCTTCATATCGATATTTATCTCATCAAGGTGAAACTCCCCCTCAACGTTTCGTTTTCATTTAATTTTACGAGGTACCAGTATGAATCTACCGGAGCGGGTATATTGTTAATCAATCCGTCCCAGCGAAACGATTTCCCAACGGACTCAACTAAGGTCCGCCCAAATCTGTCAAAAACAAATACCCTGGAGTCTGGCAATAAGTCTAGTTCCGGAATGGTCCAGTAATCATTAACACCGTCGCCATTGGGTGAGAAAAAATCACTCACTTTAATCATTTCGCTATCCAGCACCTTCACAGATACTGTACACGATTTCCCGCCTATCTGCAGAGAAAATGCAGCAGTCCCTGCACTGCCAGGTTTTCCAAGCAGGGTATATTTTAGAACGCCACCCGCCGGGTTGAGTAAAAGGGAATCCGCTTTCAAAACGAGTCCGTTAACCCCTTGCGAAGAGAGCGAAACAGGTGTTGTTTTTATATTATTTCCCCCTGAATAAATAATACTAACTTCTCCGGTATAATCTAAGCCCTTGCCTACCGCCGAGGGATTTAAGGTAAGGTTATCGCAACGCAAAACAGATAATTCAGGTTGGGGACTAGTTACCCGTAGTTTGATGGCGCAGCTTTTGGTTCCAAAAACCAGATTAAACAGGGCGATACCTGTGTCGGCAGGAACCCCTTTAAGCACCAGTTCAATGGAACCATTGCCTTTAGCTAATTTACCTGTTGGCAAAGTCATGGTCAGACCATTAACCGAAGAAGATGATATGTTAAGCCCCAGATAATTGGCGCCATTACCCCCAAGGTAGGGTAAAATGACTACGCCATGATACATTTCCCCCTTCAATAGCACCGTATTATCAATCACATAATTATCGCAGGAAAGAGAAGATACAGACGATGCCAATTCATAGATAGATGGCTGTTGGATGCCTTGATTTACATTATGTGCCTCCGTTATTTCATTCGCATACAGCAGTTGTCCGAAGGAAAATTCTATCGAACCTTTTCCCATATTCTCCAGACTTCCTCCCGAAGAAACAGCACTCACTATCGTGGTGTCCTGGGCAATTAAAGTAGCCGAAAACATGACACCTGATAAGTAAAACAGGAAACATAATGTTAAAAAAATCCAATATTTAAAAGAAAATAGATGACCTATGCCAAAAGAAGATAAAGGCCGTAAGAAAATTGAACCCCCATTTGATTCATCACCAGACATCAGACATACACATGGTATGTCTGATAAAGGCGACTTTTCGAGAAAAATAGACCCTCTGAAAATTTGTGAAATATTTACACCCATTTGTTTTGTTATGGTGTAAAATTATTTTGA
>JBEAXK010000078.1:0-11505 GCA_041159865.1 Bacteroidota bacterium | reverse complement strand
CTTAAAATTTTAGAAGGTTAATTTACAACAACGGGAAAATACCTAAAAAGGTTAGGCCTCCTGCTATAAATCCCAGGAGGGCTAACCAGGTAATATTTTTAAAATACCATATAAAGTCAATTTTTTCCATACCCATCGCTGCAACACCTGCAGCAGAGCCAATAACGAGCATACTCCCTCCAGTACCCGCTGAGTAAGCAATAAACAACCATAACTTGCTGTCCATAGGAAACTGATCCATGGGGTACATACCCATCGTTGCAGCTACTAAGGGGACATTGTCAATGATAGCTGAAAATATGCCTATGAGAAAAATAACCAGATCCTGATTAGGGACTACATCTTGAAGATGCATAGCCAGATTCATCAAAAAACCCAGTTTTTTCTCCATTTAATGCCATAACAGCAACAGATTCTAAGGCACCTACGCCTAAAAGAATACCAAGGAAGAATAATATGCTACTTAAATCTATTCTGGATAATGCGTTTAAAGCGCTAAATGAGTGCTTGTTTTTTTGATCAAATTTTTCCTCTGGATGAATGTATTCAGATACTAACCAAATAATCCCTAACGAAAGCATCATCCCCATATAAGGAGGCAAATGGGTAAGCGATTTGAAGACAGGAACAAAAATCAATCCACCAATTCCAATAATTAACATCGTATTGCTGCTTAATAATTTTTTTTCCGCTGAATCCTTTTCATTCTTTTTATCTGAAAAGGATAAGCTCCCTCTCATTCCGGGTAGGAAAGACGCAAAAAGTAAGGGTACAACCAAAGATATAATAGAAGGTATAATCAAAAATATAATTAAATTTAAGGAACTCACCTTTTTTCCTATCCATAGCATCGTAGTAGTAACATCTCCTATGGGAGACCAAGCCCCACCCGCATTTGCCGCAATGATAATCATAGAAATAAAGAAAAGCCGATCCACTTTCGATGGCACCAGCTTTCTCAATAGGGAAACCATCACTATAGTTGTCGTTAAATTATCCAGAATAGAAGACAGAAAAAATGCAATGAAGCTGGTTATCCACAGTAGTTTAATTTTATTTTGCGTTTTTACAACATCTGTTATAGCTGAAAATCCTTGATGCAAATCAATAAGTTCGACAATAGTCATCGCCCCAATTAAAAAAAACAATATCTCCGCCGTTTTACCTAAATGATGTAAAAGTGCATCATCTAAAATTGCAGATTCATGAAGGTGATCTAATACTTCAAGGTTTCCGACAGAAATCAATGCCCAAGTCAAAGAGCCCATCAATAAAGCGGGAACACTTTTATCTAACTTTAGTGGATGCTCAAAAACAATTAGTATATACCCAACCACAAAACAGGCGACAACAGCAAAAATCATATAAATAGTTTTAATAGAATCGATAACAATTCAACAATATAGATAGTATTACTTTATAAATATAGGGCTTTTTTTTGAAAATTTCAATGTCATCCTGGTTTGACTTTCTTAAAAATAGAAATAAATAAATCGAAATCGTTTTCGTTGATTTGTTTGGACTTCTTCCATAATCCGGTTTAAAATACTTAAATTGGTAAATTAAATCGCAATATCTACCAATGAAACCACTATTGATTACCCTCTCCCTCTTTATCCTGTTTCCGAAACTTCATAGTCAGTCTTCTACCCGTCCAAATATTCTGTTTATTGCCGTGGACGATTTAAAACCTATCATGGGTTGCTACGGAAATAAAGAGATTAAAACCCCTAATATCGATAGATTAGCAAGCATGGGTACGACTTTTATGAATAACCATTGTCAACAGGCCGTATGCGGACCAACCAGAGCTAGTCTTTTAACCGGGAAAAGACCTGATGCGACAAAAGTCTGGGATTTAAGAACCCAGATGAGAGATATGAATCCAGATATCCTCACTTTACCTCAATATTTCACGCAAAATAACTACCAGACCGTTGGCATAGGCAAACTTTTTCACCCTAGTAGCGCTATTGATAAAGTAGATCCAGTTTCATGGAGTATTCCTTATCTAAATACTTCAGCGGAAGATTTCGCCAACGGACTGGGCGAACCAACCAATGGACAATATCAAGATCCATTCATAAAAAAAACATTTGTCAAAGAAAGAAAACCCAGAACAGGACCTGTCGATGAAGATATACCTACCAGTATAAAAGGTCCCTCGACGGAATGTATAGATGTACCAGATCATGCCTACGAAGACGGCGTTTTTGCCTTAAAAGCGAAAGCACAAATGATTAAAATGTCAAAGGAAAAAGCACCCTTTTTAATGGCAGTTGGCTTTCACAAACCCCATCTTCCTTTCGTTGCACCAAAGAAATACTGGGATTTATACGATAGAGAAAAAATGCCCATAGCCCCTTTTCAGGAGCATGCGAAAAACAGCCCGCTGATTGCCTATCATAAATCTGGCGAATTATTAAACTATCCTGACATTCCCGCCTTCGTAACTCTTTCTGGAGATTCCTTGAGAATTGGACTCAAAATTGAAAAACAAAAAGAACTGATTCATGGATATTATGCTGCTGTTTCCTATTTAGATGCCCAGGTGGGAATCCTCTTAAATACACTCGATTCATTAGGTATAACCCAAAATACCATTATTGTGCTTTGGGGCGACCATGGCTGGCATCTTGGAGATCATGACCTTTGGGTTAAACACTCTACTTATGAACAGGCAACCCGCTCTCCTCTAATTATCTCCGCACCCGGTTTAAAACCAGGTAAAAGTAGTACACCTACCGAACATGTGGATGTTTTTCCTACACTATGCCAATTGGCTGGATTACCTGTCCCTAAGGCTTTAGATGGTATTTCTCTCACACCAATAATGAGAAATAATAAGGCTTTCGTAAAAGAATTTGCGATGAGCCAGTATCCCAGAAAATTAAAAAATGAGGAAGCAAAAAAATTAGGCTTTACAAGTCCTCAATTAATGGGCTATAGTTTGAGAACCGATAAATACAGATACACGCTCTGGATGAATCAGTTTACCTCAAAATCACCCTTTGATGCCAAGAAAATATATGCAGCAGAACTATTTGATTATAACAAAGATCCCCTAGAAAAAATAAATGTGGTCAATGAACCTTCCTATGCAAAAATTTCGAAAGAATTATATAAAAAAATGATTCAGTTTTTTAATTCTCAGTTAAATTTATGATTTAACAACCAATAACATGAAACACCTACTTTTTCTTCCTCTCTTGTTTTGCACTCTTTTTTCGAGTATATTTTTAATTTCATCAAAGAAAAATATACCCGAAATCAAAAAGGAAAAACCTAATATCCTGGTTATTTTAACAGACGATATGGGCTATTCCGATATTGGCTGTTTTGGTTCAGAAATTCCAACACCCAATATTGACCGATTGGCTTACAACGGATTGCGCTTTACCCACTTTTACAATACAGGCCGATGTAGCCCCACCAGGGCTTCTCTATTAACCGGTCTTTATCCACATCAGGCTGGAATGGGTCATCTCTCTACTGAAAATCACCCGCTTCCGGGTTATACAGGAGATTTAAGTAAAAATGCAGTAACCATGGCAGAGGTTTTTAAAAATGCGGGTTATACCACTTTTATGACAGGGAAATGGCATCTGGCAAAAGACAATAACTATAATGGAGATATAAGTAACTGGCCTTTGCAAAGAGGTTTCGACCGCTTTTTTGGAACCTTAAACGGATCAGGAAGTTTTTTCGATCCAGGTACCTTAACCAGTAATAATACCAATATTCCTCCTTATAAAGATTTCTACTATACCACTGCTATCAGTGATACAACCGTTAAGTTTATTAAAGAATCTCCGAAAAACAAACCTTTTTTTGGCTATATCGCATACACAGCCGCACATTGGCCGCTGCATGCCCCTGAAAAGGAAGTGAAAAAATATAAAGGATTTTTCGATAAAGGCTGGGATGTTTTAAGAGAACAACGGTTCAAAAAATTAAAAGAACTGGGAATCATTGATGATACTTTTGTCCTGACAGAAAGAGGGGTTTCTATTCCCGCCTGGAAAGATGAACCAATGAAAGAATGGCAATTAAGAAGAATGGAGGTGTATGCTGCAATGATTGATGTAATGGATCAAGGAATTGGACAAATTATCACCGCTCTTGAGAAAAAAGGGGTTTTAGATAATACCCTTATTTTTTATCTTCATGACAATGGCGGATGCGCAGAACCTGTAGGTACTGAAAAAATGGAAGTACCTTTATCCGCAGAACAGAAAGTAAGCAAGCCTTATTCTTATGATAAACCGAATCCAGATAAAAAACAGGCCTATACACGAGAAGGTAAGTATATTCGAATGGGAAAAGGGGTCATGCCCGGACCTGCAGATACCTGGACTGCCTATAATGAGGAATGGGCAAATGTAAGTAATACACCCTTTCGGTTATATAAACAATGGGTTCATGAAGGGGGAATTGCCTCACCATTAGTAATTCACTGGCCAAAAGGGATAAAAACCAAAGGGCAATTAAGAACTCACCCCTCCCATTTAATTGACATTATGGCAACCTGCCTGGATATAACCGGAGTCCCTTATCCTGTTCAATATAAAAATAATACCATTCAGCCCTTGGAAGGAAAAAGTTTAATTCCAGCTTTCAATAATAAACCCCTTGAGAGAGATTATCTTTTCTGGGAACATGGCGCTAACAGAGCAATCCGTATTGGAGACTGGAAGCTGGTTGCTCAAACCTCTTTTAATAAATCTTTTAGTGATGCCGATGAGGATAAATGGGAGCTTTATAACCTTAAAGAAGATCCAACAGAACGCATAAATTTAAGGGATAAATTTCCCGATAAAGCCGTCGCTATGATTAGAACTTACAGAGAAAAAGCTTTTTATACCAAAGCTTTACCCTGGCCATGGAAACCTCGAAAATAATTTATCAAACACCTGATTTTATGCTTTATAAAATATGCTTGTTTTCTTGCTTTTGCATCCTTTTTCTAACAAAAGCCAATGCGCAAACACAAGTTACTATTTCTATTGAAAATAGGGGAAATACCCCCAGAACAGATGAAGTGGTTCCTATTCCCTGGTCTTCATTAACATCCGTTACCCCCACATTAGACACTGCAAATTTCAGTGTGGTTAATGTTTCGACAAATGAAAAAATCCCTTTTCAATTTGAACTTCAAGGAGAGAATAAAATCCATCAACTATTAATACAGGTATCTATTCCAAAACAATCTTCCATTGACTTATCTATACGGAAAGAAAAAGCGCCGGTACAAAATACAAAAACGTATGGCAGGTTCGTACCGGAAAGAAAGGAGGATTTTGCCTGGGAAAATGACAAAATTGCCTTCCGTATGTATGGTAAGGAATTAGAAAATACGCCAAAGGAGATGGCTTATGGCATGGATGTATGGGTTAAAAGTACCTCAAGAATGGTCATTAATGAGCGTTATAAAAGAGGCCGGTATCATGAAAATCTAGGAGATGGAATGGATTATTATCACGTAGGTTTAACTTTAGGTGCAGGTAATATTGCCCCATATTTGAATGATTCTATCTACTATTCAAGAAATTATGTCCGCTGGAAAATATTGGATAATGGTCCTTTGAGAACAACCTTTCAATTGGAATATGACGATTGGGATGTGGCAGGTAAAAAAGTAAAGGCTTTAAAAACAATATCTTTAGACGCTGGTTCCCAACTTAGTAAAATAGAAGCATCCTATTTTTATACAGATAGCGCAGCACTTCCTTTGGCAGTTGGTATTATCAAAAGGAAAGATCCGGGTACCCTTCTTTTCAATGAAAAAGAGGGAATCATGGGATATTGGGAGCCAGAAATAGGTGATTATGGTATCACGGGTGTTGGTTGTGTCTTTATATCTCATCCAATGCAAATGAAATTAACCAATCAGCAATTGTTAACAATCTCTCCTTCAGAGAAAAATAAACCTTTTGTTTATTTTACAGGGGCTGCCTGGAATAAAGCAGGTGAATACACTTCCGCAGTACAATGGTTCGACTATCTTTCCCATTTTAAATATAAATTGAATAATCCATTACAAATTTCAATACATAAATGACTTTTTTATGAAAGGTAATTCCTAAATTGCATTGTTTTAATCGCACATTTATTTCCAAAAACCTTTTTTATTCTTCATTAGGAATTGGTATATCCATTCCCTTTTTTCTTATTTTAAGAATTTTAAAATGAATAAAATTACTTTTTACAGCCTGATTTGTTGTAGTTATTTTGCATTTTCTTCTCTTTTTGGCCAAGGCACTTATGTGGGTTCTGGTTCTGTAACTAAAGGACCTGCCACACAAACTTTGGCAAATTTATTTGCTGGTTGCACAGGATCAAGGATTTCAGCTGTTGGCACTATCACCTCTACTGACGGCAAAGTTTGGGTTGTACCTGACAATACCGCTTACACAACGGGTTCTAAATTAACAGATCTTTATAATGAATGTAGCGGGGTGAAACCCACTTCGCTGAGTACTGTGAATTTAGCAAATGTACCTATAAAAGTGATTGATAATGCGGGTGAAGTTATCACAGGTTACCTGCTTGGAGATAATTATTTTGAATTATATATTAATGGAATTTTAGTTGGTGTTGATCCTGTTCCTTTCACCCCTTTTAACTCATCTTTAGTAAAGTTTAAAGTTTCCAGACCTTATACCATTGCTGTTAAATTAGTCGATTGGGAAGAGAATCTTGGATTGGGTACCGAACTCAATGGTGGAAACGCCTATCATTCTGGTGATGGAGGTTTTATTGCCCAATTTAGCGATGGTACCGTGACAGATACTTCTTGGCGAGCTCAAACCTTTTATATCGCTCCAATTGAAAATTTAAGCACTGTCATTGAAAAAGCAGATGGTACCAGATCTTCGGCAACTGCCAAAACGACAACTACCTGCGAAAAAAATTGTTACGGTATTCATTATTCCATACCATCAAACTGGAACTCAAAAGAATATAACGATAAGGTTTGGCCTAAAGCTTCTATATATTCTGCGGCAACGGTTGGTGTAAACTGGCCAGCTTATACCAATGTCAGTATAGCATGGAATAAGGCGCAATTTATATGGTCATCCAATTTAATTCTTGACAATGTAGTATTAGCTAGAAAAACCGTGGGTACTACTACACCGATTAAAGAAATTGAATCCGTTGGTACCCTCCAAATTCAAAATCCATTTGCAGAAAATATCTCATTCCAATGCGATATTCCTCTTTCAAACGTAAATATTGCTTTGATAGACCTTAATGGGAAAATAATAACCAATTGGTTTATTCCCTATCTCTCTAAAAATGATTTATGGCAGGAAAAAGCGCCCGTTTCATTACCAAAAGGTATATACTTACTTTCGCTTAAGTCAACCGAAAAATCTTTTACTAAAAAAATAATTCACCAAAAATAATTGTTTAACTTTTATTCTTCGCAAATGAAACTTTTTACTATTCTAACCCTTTTGACAATCCTATTGTCTTCAAAAGTTAATTATGCACACGACAGTGCTGGAAATGCTACCCATATAAAAAATTGGACTTTCAAAAATGAGCAAAAAATAAAAGCTTCTTTTTTATTTTTAGAAGGAAGTCAAGTTGCTTTAGAAGATCCAAGCGGAAAGATTTCAAAATATCCTATTTCTTCTTTTTCAATTAATGACCAATATTTTCTTTTTCAGAAAAAAGAGCAAATTGAAAAATTAAATACCGAAATAACACCACTTTTGGATTCAAATACAGCGAATCATTCTGTTCAGTTCATGCCATTTATATCTATTTTAGGTATTGGATTAATAGGTCTGAGTATCTATTTTACCTACCAAAAACGCCAGCTCTCTTATGTTTCATTGCCTGTTTTAGCTGGCACCCTATGTCTCATTTATAGTTTTAAGGATATTTCTGCTCCATACTATAGTGTGGCTACAAACCCAAAATCAATGGACTCGGCTTTCGTTGCCTTTAAACCCAATGTGGCAACCTGGTGGAACAGCACCTATTTTTATGTAGAATCAACAGGTATTCCAACGACACATTCCATGATGACAGGAATCACCGGATGGCAACAACAGGTACCTATTCCTCAGTGTTATAAAGGATCAAATGCCTGGAGTATTCCCCTTAATCCAACCATTGCAGCAACGCCTGTTCCAGTAAATTCCATCCATTTTATCAGAGGTGCTTTAGCCCTTGCGGTAAATGGAATTCCTATTTTTAATCCATATACAAATACAGGAGTGGACGCATTTTTAGACGGTCAATTGGACAAATGGGGAGGACATTGCGGACGAGCTGACGATTATCACTACCACACAGCACCTTTACATTTATACGATAAACAAGTAAAAACTTTACCTATTGCTTATGCACTTGATGGATTTGCCGTATATGGAAGCGTGGAACCTAATGGTTCCCCAATGAATGCATTAGATGCCAACCATGGTCATTATTACAATGGAATTTATCATTATCACGGCACAGCTTCTGCTCCATATATGGTTGGAAACATGGTTGGAAAAGTGACAGAAGATGCAACTTATCAGATCATTCCACAAGCAAGTGCGAAATCACCGCGACCAGCAACAACCCCATTAAAGGATGCTGTTATTACTGGCTTAGAAGCTAATGCTACAAATACTGGTTATACCCTTATTTATACAATCGGGACTGCCATTTATAAAATTACTTATTCGTGGAATACATCAGGTTTATATACCTTCAATTTTATTAATCCAACAGGTACGACTGTTTCAACTTACAATGGTACAGCTCCGTGTAAACTTTCAACGGCAACCAATGATGTTGAAAGTACCGAATTCATGGTTTATCCAAATCCTGCCTCAGAATCAATACGTATTAGTCTCCAGCAGACGATAAACTCTTCAGATATTAAAAATGTGTCTATTTTTAATGTTAGCGGACAAATGGTTTTTAGTACAGGTAGCTTTCAGGAAAACATAAAAATAGGGCATTTTCCGGCTGGCCTTTATTTTGTTCATGTAAAAACAGACCGTCAGGTATTGGTCAAAAAATTAGTCATTGAATAAATGACAACGTTCCTAAAAAACAACAAGATTTGTATCGAAAAAATAAATTTTGATGTAGCTGGAAAAATATAACATTGTTGACGACTGAACAATACTTTTCTCCCACCTCAATAAGAAAGATAAACGAATGACTAAAAATAAAATTTTCTTTGTGACTGTCCTTTTTTTGGGAGCCTTTCACTATTATACCCTGGCTCAATCTGTATTGAAAACAATGAAAAGATTGCCAGACACAGGACAAACTGCCAGTTATACCAATACACCAGGGGAGGATTCAGATTATAATATTAATCCACCCTATTTTATAAATAACGGCAATGGAACCATCACCGATACCGTCACTGGACTTATGTGGCAGCAAGTGGATGGCGGAGAAGTGACTTTTGATAAAGCCGTGATTTATGCTAATGATTTAGTCCTCGGTGGCTATTCCGACTGGAGAATGCCTTCTGTTTTAGAACTTAATAGTCTCTTAAATCACGATAAAAATAATCCAGCTTTAAATACAACCTTTTTTACAGCAACTGCAGCTCAATATTGGTGGAGTGGCCAAAAGCAGGTAAATGATGCAAACAAAGCCTGGTGTGCAAATGCAGGGGGTGGAATTGGGAATCATCCAATAAATGAAACCGTTAGTGCTGGAGGAACAAAAAAGTTTCACGTTCGCGCTGTCAGAGATATTTCAACACCAACGACCATTCCAAACAGATTTGTTGATAATAAAAATGGAACCACCACAGATCAACTCACAGGGTTAATCTGGCAACAAATTCCAACAGATTCTATGACCTGGGAACAAGCCTTAATAACAGCTGAAAACTTAGTTTCAGGAGGTTCCAGCCAATGGAGAATGCCAAATATCAAAGAATTACAATCTATTAGTGAAGTAAGTATTTACAACCCTTCCATTAGTAAAACTTATTTTAATGGTATCTCAACTGCTTGGTATTGGTCTTCCACAAGTTTAGCAAACCAAAGTACTAAAGCCTGGTATCTGGACACTCAATTTGGAATAACAACACAGGCGCTAAAAACAAATAAGTTACGTTTATTAGCGGTTCGATCAGCAACAACGGTTACCTCCATGTCAACATTATCTAAAGCAAAGGAATCCCTTTCCATTTATCCAAATCCAGGCACAGGTTCATTTACCCTTAAAGCCGACGAACCCCTCGGAGAAATAAGGATTATTAATCAGTTGGGTCAAACAATAATGAAAACTAATACGAATGAAAAAGTCATTACCTTATTCCTGACTGAAAAAGGAATTTTTCAGATAATATGTCGTCACAACCAAATGATAATCACCAAATCTATTGTAAATTTTTAACCTTATTTGGAAGAAGGTGCCCTTTGTTGACACAACTAAAATATCACAATTATTAGTTGTTATTTTTGGTTAGACTTTTGAAATATTTTGAAATTAACCTAAAAATATAATGTCATTTAATTGTTCCCAAATCCATTAATGTCTTTTAACTTGCATAAATTCTTTAGATTTAAGAAAAATTAAACAAAATGAACCATTTACTAAAAAACACTTTGAAAGTTTTCAGTCTTTTTTCCTTTTTTTCCATCATGACAAGTTGTGCCAAAGATGTAGAAATAGATGATTGTCAAGCTTATGAATGGAAGTACGATGGAAAAGAAGGGGTAAATTCCTGGAGCGTCTGTTTTTCAGAATGTGCTGGAACACGGCAAAGTCCATTAGATATTAAGGACGCAACGGTACAAGCCGGGCTAAGTCCCTTACAGTTTTCATTGAAAGAATCACCCGTTTCCATATTTTACAATGGCCATACCCTAGAGCAGGAATGGGAACCGGGAAGTAAATTAACCATTGGATCCAACACCTTTGAGTTGGCTCAGTTTCATTTTCATACCCGTTCGGAGCATACCATCAGTGGTAAAAGGTACCCTATGGAAATTCATTTCGTGCATAAACAATCCACTTCAAGTGCCATTGCCGTAGTGGGTGTCATGGTAGAAGCAGGCGCTGAAAATCCAATGATAAAGCTACTTTCCACAGATTTACCAACGGAAGTAGATGAGGAGTATAAAAGCAACACCTCTGTCCTTCTTTCCGGATTGATGCCGGCGAACAAAGGCTATTTTTATTATCCGGGCTCACTAACTACGCCACCTTGTTCCGAAGTTGTAAGTTGGTACGTGTTAAAAAATCCAATCCAGGCTTCTTCCAAACAGATAAATGCCATTCAGCAAATTATTTCTGAGAACAACAGACCTACGCAACCTTTATCTGGTAGAACGATTGTTTCTACCCAAGATTAGTAAATCTCACCGAAATACAATTTTAACTTATTGGTTATTAATAGGTTAAAATTGTGTTTTGAATATTATGTTTATATTTTTATACAACCCTGCCACAAATCCTGCCACATTTTTATTTTTGGGTGGGTTGAATTGGGTCCAGAAAACTCAATGGAAAAAGAAAAGGGGGGAA
>JBEAXK010000070.1:0-148328 GCA_041159865.1 Bacteroidota bacterium | reverse complement strand
ACCCATGGAATTTCTTTATCATGAAGCGGGTGACTGTGACACAAGAACCGTTTTTGCATATTCCGTATTAAAAAAACTGGGATTTGATGCTGTGGTCATTAATGGAGAAGAACATTCCATGTTAGCTGTTCATCTGCCTAAAACACCTGATGCTGGTTCAGATCATATAAAAGACCGTTGGGGCAAAAAGTATTATATCTGGGAGCTTACTGGAAAAGACTGGGGCCTTGGTGTAAATCCGGATGTTAACCTGGATAAATGGGAAATTGTATTACCTTAAAATAAAAAAATATGCTAATCGAATGGACTGATTTAGGGATATTGACCTTATTATCAATATTATATCTTTTCTCTTTTGCACGCGTACAATCAATTTTCTTTGCTAAATATTTGGAGGAAAAAAATGCGGCTATTTTAATTGTATTTAGCGCTTCACTACTTGCAGCAGGTATAAATCTGACTCATATTTCAGAAACCTCTTCTGATGCGATGCGTTTTCTGCTAAGTAAGGATGATGGAGCAAGAGCTATAGGATTTTCTCTTTTATTCTTCGCAGGAATGTGGATTTTTTCCTATCTTTTATTTAGAATTGCTTTTCTTATAACTGGAATGCTTACACCAGAAGCAGAAATGGATGAATTAAGAGATGACAATATTGAGATAGCGTTAATCCATGCTATCATTATATTGGTTCTTAGCTTTGTTTTGGCTCCTGCAATGGCAAGGATTGCTTCTCATTTTGTGCCATATCCAACTTTACCCTTTTAATAAAAGGGGGATTTTAGAGTCCCCCTTTTACAATCTTTATTTATTGATATATTTTAAAATATCTTCACTTAGTGGTTTAACACTACTTGGAAAATAGGCAACCATTTTCCCCTCTTCATCAATAAGAAATTTATTGAAATTCCAAGCAATTTTAGCATCTAAAACACCATTTTTATCCTTCTGGGTAAGCCAGGCATAAATTGGAGCCATATTATCCCCTTTCACATCAATTTTTTCTGCCATTGGGAAACTGACGCCATAATTCTTTTCACAGAATTCTTTAATTTCAGAAGCTGTTCCAGGATCTTGACTCATAAATTGATTACATGGAAAACCTATAATCACTAATTTGTCCTGATATTTACTGTATAATTCTTGTAAACCAGCAAATTGAGGCGTATATCCACACTTTGAGGCTGTATTTACAATAAGCAGCATCTTACCTTTAAATTTAGATAAAGGTATTGGTTCGCCTTCCAGAGAATTTACAGTAAAAGAATGGATAGAATTTGACATGCTGTTTTGTGCTGTTCCTGCTGTTCCCAAAATGACAAAGAGCAGAAAATGAAAGAATGATGTTAATTTCATACGTTTTTTATTGTTAAATGAAAGTATTATGTCTTTTGTTCAAAATTGAGGATAATAATTAGATGATAACTTCAAAAAGTTTAAATAATTGTATTCAATTATTCCTTATATTGAATTGAAATTTTCATTAAAGTTCAAAAAATGAATCATTATGACCTTGAAAAATAAGATTGCTCTCTCAACCATGATGTTTTTGTTATACTGCATCTGGGGATCATGGTACGGACAAATGAGTAAATACCTTAGTAATCAATTAGCTGCAACAGGGGTCGAAGTAGGAAATGCTTATGCCATGTTTTCTATTGCAATGATTGCTTCTCCCTTTTTAGTAGGACTCTTAGCTGACCGTTTTATTGCTGCACAACAACTCTTAGGCATTCTCAATTTACTTGGCGCAGCTATCTTGTTTTGGCTTATAAATATTGATCAACCAGGAACTTTTATATGGGTTTTACTTCTTTATTGCCTTACTTTCACCCCTGCTATCTCATTAACTACTTCTATTGCCATGAGACAGATGGATAATCCGGAAGTTGATTTTCCTCCTATCAGAGTTTTTGGTACGATTGCCTGGATAGTAATTGTAAACATAGTGGGTTGGTATGGTTGGGGAGACAAAGTGACTATTTTTCAGGTAGCCCTGTTTTTATCCCTGGCATTAGGAATTTTTTCATTTTTTTTACCTCATACACCACCCGGAAAGTCCACAGAGCCTATATCTTGGACACATTTTATTGGCAAAGATGCTTTTGTATTATTTAAATCAAGATCGTTTACAATATTTTTTATTTCTTCTGTCCTCATTTGTATACCACTGGCCTTCTATTATACCTGGGCTAATCCCTCGCTGACTGACGGTTTTATACTGGCTTTTCCCAATGCAGATAAAGATTCGTTTGCAATTGAAAATAAAATGTCCTTAGGACAGGTCTCGGAAATTATATTTCTTTTGATGCTGCCATTGGCTTATAAAAAATGGGGCCTAAAAAAGATTTTTATTATAGGATTAACTGCCTGGGTTGTTCGCTTCTTATTTTTCGGATATGGTACTGCAGATAATACTCCATGGATGTTATATGCCGCAATTTTATTACACGGCGTTTGTTATGACTTTTTCTTTGTAAGTGGTCAGATATACATTGATAAAAAAGCTGGAACTACCATAAAAGCTCAGGCACAAGGTTTAATTACCCTGGCAACATACGGAATTGGAATGCTATTAGGAAATTTAATTGCGGGAAATGTAAAGGATATATACACCATATCTAGTATAACAAACTGGACGAATGTTTGGTTAGTCCCCGCCGCTATTGCTTCCATTGTCCTCGTCTTATTTCTGTTTTTTTTCAAACAAGAAAAAATTTAGTCTTTTAATCCCTTAAAAATTAGTTTCCATTTATGTTAGATTTAGGTTTTGTCTCTGCTATTTTACCCAATTATTCTCTGGAAAAATTAGTAAGTTTTGCTGCAAATGAACAATTCTCCTGTTTAGAATTAATGTGCTGGCCCATTGGCAAATCAGACAGAAGATACGCAGGTGTAACTCATATTGATGTAAATAATTTAAATACTTTTAAAATAAAGGAAATAAAGGCTTTATTCAAAGATCATAATGTGTCTATCTCTGGCTTGGGCTATTACCCTAACCCTCTTGATGAAAATATGGAAAAGCGAAAATTTTATCAGGAACATCTAAAAAATGTCATTACTGCAGCTGCTGCTCTGGGAGTTCCTGTTGTAAATACCTTCATAGGTAGAAATCAATTCTTAAATATAGATGAAAATTTTGAGTTATTTAAAACCGAATGGGCGCCAATTTTAGCGTTTGCCGATGCAAATGGGATAAAAATTGGTATCGAGAATTGCCCCATGATTTTTACTTATGATGAATGGCCTGGAGGAAAAAATATGGCCATCAATCCTCAAATTTGGGAAAGAATGTTCAATCAATTTCCCTCTCCACTCTTAGGGCTTAATTTTGATCCCTCTCATTTTATTTGGCAACAAATGGATTATATTCAACCATTATATGATTTTAAGGATCGAATACACCATATTCACCTAAAAGACGTTAAATTATATAAAAATAAATTAGATCAAGTGGGTATCATGTCACCTCCAAACTTTTATAGTTCTCCTAAAATACCTGGCTTTGGAGATGTAAACTGGAGTAAATTCTTTTCTGCACTGACCGATATTGCGTATCGCGGACCCGTTTGTATCGAAGTCGAGGATAAAGCATTTGAAGGAAGTGAAAAGGATGTGCTAACTGCCATAAAAACAGCTAGAAATTATTTAAATCAATATTTATCATGAAAAGAAGCAGAAATGGTATGTTTGGCGGTGTACTCGCCGGTTTGGCAAATAGCTTAGGTATACCTGTTGTATTACTTAGGGTTCTGTTCATCATTGCCTTTTTTGGAATTGGTGGAATCACCTTTGGGATATCAAGTGGGGCTATGGTTTTAATCTATTTTCTATTCTGGTGGTTAATGGATTAAACCTTCACTTCATTCAATAGCTTAAAAACAATCAAATGTCTAAATATTTTATTCCTGTTTTTTCAATTTCATTTTTATTATTCTTAAACGCTTGTAAAAAAGATAATTTAGGAGAGCCCAAAAATGAAATAACCTTTAAAGTTATCCAAGATCAAATACTTACTCCAAGTTGTGCCCTAAGTGGATGTCATCAATCGACAACTGACGGAAGTTTTCAGCAACATAAACTATTGCTATCAGATGGGAATTCATATCAAAACCTTATAAACAAAGTACCCGTTAATATTTCCGCTGCAAATGCAAAAATGTTACTTGTACAGCCTGGAGATGCAGAAAAAAGTTTTTTATTTCATAAGATAAACTGCGATTCCTACATTCATAAAAGTGCTATAAATTTTGGAAAACAAATGCCCTTAGGAGGAGGCGTAATAACAAAAGGACAGGTAGAATTAGTCAAACGATGGATAAATACAGGAGCTTCAAAAGATGACAGAAGTCTTAGTTTATCCATTTTAGCAGATGCCTCAGCATGCCAGTCTGATATTGATCCACTGGCTCCACCTGCGAATGGATTTCAGCTCAAAATAGATAAATTTGATATTCAAGCTAACTTTGAACGAGAAATATTTGTCAGAAAAACAACGCCTAATACGGCACCTGTTTATGTAAATAAAATAGAACTAAAAGGACGATCAAACAGCCATCACTTCCTGGTTTACGGATTTAATAATACTTCTTCTTTACCTGTTGAAAATAGAATACGAGATTTGAGAAATCCTGACGGATCATTAAATCTACAGACTTTTGCAGAGATGCAAAATCACTTTTTTGTTGGTGGAGGAACAGATGTAAATAATAGTGTCGTATTACCAGAAGGTGCAGCCATAAAAATAATGCCCAATATGCCTGTCGATTTAAACGCACATTATTTTAATAAAACAAAATTAACTTTACAAGGAGAAAATTATGTCAACTTCCATACTATTCCAGCCTCTGCAGTTAAGAATGAAGTTAAAATGTTGGATTTAAATAACGTAAATTTTACTCTACCTCCTAATCAAAGGAAAACGATTACTAAGAATTTTACTTTTTCGGAAAAGACTCATATTTTATTGTTAACTTCCCATAACCATAAACTAGGTGAAAAATTTGTCATTAAAATATTAGGTGGAACCAGAAATGGAGAGGTTATTTATGAAAATACAGATTGGGAACACCCATTGACTAAATTATTTCCAAACCCAATTATTCTGAATCCAGGTGAAGGTCTTACTTCGGAAGTTACCTATAATAATATCACAAACAGAACAATATCTTTTGGTTTCACCAGCGAAGATGAAATGAATATTATTTTTGGATATTATTACTAAGCTATAATTCGCCTAAGAAGGACAAGGTATCAACGCCATCAGCATACTCTGATAGAGATGGAGTTTGTGCCTGTCCAAAAGGTATTAGAATCAGATTGGTGATAGATTGATTACCTACAATGCATTGTATCTGATCAAAATGATTTTCTATTTCTACTTTTAAATGTTCTAAATCCTTATAGAATTCATAATGCAAGGTTGCAATTTTAGAGGCTATTGACTTCTCTTCGGTTACTAAGATACTTCCAGTCATAAAGTGAGGTACCTTATTTAAAAGCCAGATAGCTGACTGATAATCAAAATTATTTTTATAATTATGATGTAAAATAATCTTGTTGAAAGAATGTAAAGCATCTAATAAAGGAGTAAAATCAAAATTTTCAGGAACATAAATTTTAGAAACATTCCTACATCCCAAGCCAAAATAGGTAAAGATATCTTCACCCAAATTCATTAAATCTTGCAAAGATTCCTTACCATTCAGCACGGCAATCGCTTGTCTGTTTTTACGAATTATATTTGGTTTTGAAGCAAAATAATGTTCAAAATATCTGGAAGAATTATTGCTACCTGTTGCTATAACGGCATCATAAGTGTCCAGCCTTTCTATAAAATGAATAAATGATTTAAAATCAGGTTCAATTTCAATCAAGAGTTCAGCCAAAAAAGGTAGTAAAAAGGGATCCTTATCCGAACATTTTATACAGGCAATATTTCCAGAAATGAGTACACAAAGAAAATCATGAAAACCAACTAATGGAATATTTCCAGCAAGAATTAATCCAACCATTTTAGGTTTTTCAGAATTTTTCAAAAAAGGATAAACCTGGGTCCACTCCTCTAGTTTATTTCTGGCAAGAAAATTAACAGCAATACTTTTAATTGCCTTTTTTTGATTTTCTAAAGTAAACCAGGGATTATGCTGATTTGCTTTAACGATACATTCCTTTAATTTTTCAGGATTATTTTCCAGCAAAATTCCCAAAGAAACAAAAGCCTGAATCCTTTTTTCAATATTCATAAAAGGAAAATTATTTAATAAAAGAAATTTTGTTCTCTTCACAGTAAGCTTTCCAGCCATCCATTCCTAAAAACTTGAGCTTTTCCATATTAGTAACAGGAATTTTCAATGTATCCCTATAAGCTAATCTAACTTTTTGGATACTGTCTGACCTTAGAATATGGATAAGTGGATAAGGAGATTTATTCGTATTATTGGTAATATCTTCAGTTAAACTTCCCTGAAATTGATATCTTGGGTGAAAAGAAGCCAGTTGAAACTCCTTTTCAAGTTGATTCATTGCCAGGAAATTATTAAGAATATTTAAATATTTAAGATACTCCTTAAAATCTTGAAATGACTGGGGATAAATAATAAAAGCGGTTTCAATCACTTCAGCAGGTTCCTCTTGTAGTTCCCTTAGAACAGCATAAAATTGTTTTAAGTACTGGGAAATATCCTCTTCCTGATGAACGAGATAAATTATTTTATCCAGATGAAAAGGTTTGGCCGCAAAGGGACAAAAATTTAACCCAATGACCACTTTTTCAATCCAATATTTGACCAAATTAATTTCAGTATCCATTTTGACAAAAAATTAATCTCTTCTTGATAAATAATATTTCCTCCAACGTTGTAAGCATTCATCAAAATCTGCTGGCAAGTCACTTTCAAATTTAACAAACTCTTTTGTTGTAGGATGAACGAAACCAAGAGTTTTGGCATGTAAAGCCTGTCGTGGCAAAACCTTAAAGGTATTATTCACAAAATCCCTGTATTTTGAAAAGGGAGTTCCTTTAACAATTCGTGAACCTCCATATTTCTCATCATTAAAAAGTGGATGTCCAATAAAATTAAAATGCACTCTAATTTGATGTGTTCTACCTGTTTCCAGATTGCATTTTACCAAGGAGACATAATAATAGTTTTCAAGAGTTTCATAATGAGTTATCGCCCATTTTCCTTCATCTCCTTCTGGAAAAACCTGATAGCTTTTTCTGTCTCTTGGATGTCGACCTATATTTCCTTCAATTTTACCATTTGCTGGTTCTGGTGCACCCCAGACCAAGGCATAGTAAGTCCTTTCAATGGTGTGATCTGAAAATTGTTTGGCTAAAAAAGTCAGCGCGTAATCATTTTTAGCAATTACCAATAAGCCCGATGTATTTTTATCAATTCGGTGAACGAGACCTACCCTATTTTGAAATGATTCTGCATCTTCGGTTAAATGATCCACTCCAAGATAATAAGCCAGTCCGTTTACCAGAGTTCCCTCCCAGTTTCCAACCCCGGGATGAACGACCAAGCCAGGTTGCTTATTAATAATTAAAATATCATCGTCCTCATAAATAATATGAAGAGGAATGTATTGTGGTTGGATTTTTCCGGCATCTTCCTCTGAAAAATGCCGGGGAAAAACGGCCGAGATTAAATTCCCCGGTTTAATTTTATAGTTTGGCTTAACAGGTAATTCATTTACTAGAACAGACTCAGCCCTGATAGCTTGTTGTATTCTGTTTCGTGAAATTTTACCAAGTCTATCGGAAAGGTATTTATCTATTCTAACAGGTTCTTGCTTAGGGTCAATATGCAAGGAAACGTGTTGAAAAAAATCATCTTCATTTTCGTTTTCAATCAAAATAGCAAAATTAAAAGGAATTAAAATTCAAAAATAGACATTTCAACGCAATCAAAATCTATTTTCCAGATAAAAGGGTAAAACCCTTTGCCAGGTTGGCCAATCATGAGGCATATCATCCCCCCATATGGCTAATTCATGATGAATATTCTTCGATTTTAAGACCTCTGAAAGTTGCCGACTTGCTTGCGGCATTTCATAACTTCCTGAACCTGAAATAATGTGGATATTTTTACTCTTTCTTATCTGGGACAAAGTATTTTCATCATTTAGATTTGGTAAATAGGCCATTGGATTATTAAAATAAACATCCTGGTCAAAATATCCCTTTGTATAAGATTGCAGATTATAATCTCCACTCATACCAATAACCCCCTGAATTAAATCGGGGCGCTTCAAAAATAAATTCATGGCATGCAAGGCACCAAAGGAAGCACCTGTTGCTATTAATGGCGTTTCAATGGATGTTTTATTTTTAATATAAGGAATAACTTCATTAAATACATAGTCATTAAATTGATTGTGTCTGATTGATTTTTCTCTTGGATGCATTAAATTATTTAACCAGCTTTCATTGTTAATACTATTAATAGAAAAAACTTTTAGTTTGCCAGCATTAATTAAAGGAGATATTGCCTGTATAAGATGGAAACGCTCGTACTCCAAAAAATCAGCTGCAGCGGTCGGCAGCATTAATAATGCAAATCCATAATGGCCATAAACAGAAATGTTCATTTGTTTATGTAAGGAAGGACTATACCAACCGTCGATATATTTTTGCATTTTCAATCCATATTAGTCTGGAAAGGCAACATCCTCTGCCAGCGTTAAAACTTCTTCAGATTGAATAATTTTAAAAATACTTTTATTCCTTGCTAATTCATATTTATAGAAAAATCGCATGGTGTGTAATTTATTTTTAAGCATCGGTTCTGAAAAAGCTGTGTTTGAAGAAAGAAGTTCTTTATTCGCCGAAATCCCAATCTTTAACCATTGCCAGGCCACGATTATGGAACCGATAGCTTCCATAAATAAAGTAGCATCAGAGACAAATTTCTCTGTTTCTCCTTTCATAGCTATGGGTATTAAATGAGCAAGAGTAGCTTCAACCAAGGGTAATTGTTCCTCCAGTTCTACCGCCGTTTTGACTAGGTTAGCCTCCTTTTTAGCTTCAGAGATAGTGCTTTGTATCTCAGCAAGCATTGTTTTCAGCACTAATCCATTTTCCATTAGTATCTTTCTGCCTAATAGATCCAAGGATTGAATTCCAGTAGTTCCCTCATAAATAGACATAATGCGAATATCTCGGTAATATTGCTGTAAGATAAAATCGGCACAAAAGCCATATCCACCCAATATCTGAAGCCCGTTATCCACTGCCAGTTTACCCTTTTCTGAAGGATATGTTTTGGTAATTGGCGTAAGAAATTCCAATAATAAATTCCAGTGATTATTATTTTCCTTTTCAGAAATCTCTCTGTCGTGATAGATGGAAGACTGAAGGATAAGTGAAAGAGAACCTTCATAAATGGCTTTTTGTAAAAATAGCATCCTTCTAACATCTGGATGATTTATAATAAGGGTTGGACCAGATGATTCATCTTTTTTGCCTCCACCCAATAATCTTCTACCTTGTTGCCTTTCCTGTGCATATTGCAAGGAAGCATAATAAGCTGCTGAAGCTATGGCTGCACCTCCTCTTCCAACGGCTATTCTTGCATCATTCATCATTTGGAACATATAGGTCAACCCTTTATGAGGTTCACCCACCAGGTATCCTGTACAATTGTCATTATCACCAAAAACCAAATGGGCTGTACAATAACCTCTTTGTCCCATTTTCTGAAAATCACCTGCTGTAATCACATCGTTATTTTCAAAAGACTGGTCGGGTAAAATCCTGTATTTAGGTACTATAAAAAGAGAAATTCCCTTTGTTCCTGCAGGAGCACCTTCTATTCTGGCCAATAACAAATGAACGATGTTATCTGCCTGTTCATGATCACCACCTGAAATAAATATTTTAGTTCCTTTAATAAGGAATGTTCCGTCATTTAAGTGCTTTGCGGAACACTTGATATCAGAAAGACCACTTCCTGCTTGAGGCTCGGTTAAACACATTGTACCACTCCATTGCCCTGACAACATATAGGGTATGAACAAATCATGGTATTTCTTATCGGCAAAAGAGGAAATTAAATGCGCAGCACCAGCAGTCAAGCCAGCATAACCGGGAATATGATTATTTGCAGCTTCCATTATAAAATAGGCTGCATGCATAACGGTTGCGGGTAGTTGTAAACCTCCCACCGATTCATCAAAGGAAGCACCAATAAGTCCCAACTCCCCTTGTTTAACTAAAATATCTTTAATTTTAGGATGAACATGAATTTTTCCCTCTGAAAATCTGGCTGGCTTTTCATCCATTTCTTTAAAAATCGGATATAAATCCTGATCTGAAAAATCAGCGACGGATTGTAAAAAAAGCAGAATTGATTCTTTATCAAATGCACTGTAACGTTCATTTGAAAGTAAATCTTCTAACTTATGAACATTGAAAATCAGAAACTTAAGCGTTTCCATATTAAAATAAGCAGCCATAGTATTTTTATTTGTAAAATTAGCGAATTTTCGCTGGAATTCAAATTTTAATTATCCCATAAAAGGATATTTATAATCAACAGGGGGATTAAAATTTTCCTTAATTGTTCTGGGTGACACCCATCTCCAAAGATTTATAATAGATCCGGCCTTATCATTTGTACCCGATGAACGGGCTCCTCCGAAAGGTTGCTGGCCAACTACAGCTCCTGTTGGTTTGTCATTGATATAGAAATTACCAGCGGCATTTCTAAGTAGTTCATTTGCAAGATGTAAAGCATGTTGATCATTTACAAAAACGGCACCAGTAAGGGCATAAGGAGAGGTTTCATCTACTAATTTCAATGTTTCCTCATATTTATGATCTGGATAAACATAAATAGTTAGTACAGGGCCAAAAATTTCTTCCTCCATTAAAAGATGACGAGGATTTTGAACTTGGAAAATGGTAGGTTCTATAAAATATCCAACAGATTTATCATAATTCCCCCCTGCAATAAGGGATACACTGTTATCGCTTTTTCCTTTTTCAATATAGCTAACAATTTTATCAAAAGCCCTTTCATCAATCACAGCATTTATAAAATTTGTATAATCCTGTGGAGAACCCATTTTAAAGGAATGTACCATGGGAATTAGAATACTTTTTAAAGAATCCCATAAGGAAGAAGGTATATAGGCTCTGGAAGCGGCTGAACATTTTTGTCCCTGAAATTCAAAAGCACCTCTCGCTAGGGCAACGGAAAGAGCTTGAACGGATGCACTAGGATGGGCTATAACGAAATCTTTACCCCCGGTTTCACCAACGATTCTGGGGTATGATTTATATTTTGGAAGATTAGATGCAATTTTTTGCCACAGATTATTAAATACAGACGTACTTCCAGTGAAATGAAGACCAGCAAATTGTCTGTGTTCAAAAATTACCTCACCAGCTATAGGTCCGGAAACAACAACCATATTGATGACACCATCAGGAAGACCAGCTAATTTTAAAACTTCCATGATTACGGCAGCGGAATAAACCTGATTTTCAGCAGGCTTCCAAACGACTACATTTCCCATAAGAGCAGGAGCAGCTGGTAAATTTCCAGCAATGGAAGTAAAATTAAAAGGAGTCAGGGCAAAAATAAATCCCTCTAAGGCTCTAAATTCAAGTTTATTCCAGACCAATGGAGCGGAAATAGGTTGTTCCGCATAAATCTGAGTCATAAATTTTACATTAAAGCGGAAAAAATCTGCTAATTCTGCAACGGCGTCAATTTCAGCCTGATAAATATTTTTAGATTGGCAGAGCATGGTAGCTGCATTCATTTTTGCTCTAAAAGGACCACTTAGCAGGTCGGCAGCCTTTAAAAAGATGGCTGCTCTTTGGTGCCAGGGCATAGACTCCCAGGAAGGTTTTGCATTAAGCGCAGCTTTAATTGCCAGGTCTACATGATTTTTGTTTCCCTTATAATAAAAACCAATGGTACGTTGATGATCATGAGGGGGACAAATCGCTAATTTTTCACCTTCAAAAACGTGGTCCCCACCAATAAATTGGGGAATATCTAATTGTTTTGAAAGTAAATCTGCCAGTGTAATATCAAGGGCATTTCTTTCTGCAGAACCAGGTGCATAATTAAGTACGGGTTCATTTTTTATTTCAGGCAGGGAAAACAAAGCATTTGTCATAAAATTTGGCTTTACTGGATAGGTTATTATCTCAAAAAAGGTTGAATAATTATTTTTTCAGGGAGGAAGGATATTGCATCACCCCCACCTTTTATAATTTCTCTAACAATCGTAGAACTTATATGACTAAAGGCAGGTTGGCTGATCAAGAAAATAGTTTCCAAACCATTTCCAACGATGTGATTGAGTTGGGAGATTGTTTTTTCATAATCAAAATCAGAGGCATTTCGTAAACCCCTTATTAGATATTTAGCTCCAATACGAGAACAATAATGAGCTGTAAGGTTTTCAAAACTACCTATTTCTATTTTAGGTTCATCTCTAAAAACCTGTTCCAGCCACTTTATTCGATCGCTTAGAGGAAACAATGGTTTTTTTTGATCGTTCACTCCTACAGCAACAATGATTTTATCGAAAAAAGGTAGTGCCCTCATGACTATGTCAACATGCCCTACGGTGATAGGATCAAATGATCCAGGGAATACAGCTATTTTTTCCATTTTGGATTTATGAATATCAAAGATAATTCAAGCCGCCTAATTTTCAAGTATTTGAAAAGAATCGAAAAATTTATCTGTCTCCATATTTGAAGCTAATGATTTAAAGGTTATTGTTTGAATAGCATAGTACCTGTTTTTTATGATATATGCTTTCGTTTTTATCACTGCAGTATCATTTTTATAATGAATTCTCCAAAATTGACCTTTAAAATTGTTTAATGTGACTGGTGTATGATATATCACCTTTCCATTGATACTAAAGGCTGCTTCGTTTCGGGTAGATTCAAAAAATTCATTGGTGAATGTCGTATCATTTCCGTCTAAGGTACCGTCTGGATATTCACAATATTGCACCATATACATGAAATTTGAATGACCACTATTTGCTGAGGGCTGATAATAAAAGGTATGCATCTTAAGATACCCCAGAGGTGTATTTGAACTATCTGATTTTTCTGTTAACTGCCCGGGTACTAAGACGCTAAATTTTCCATTTTCTGATTTATACTTAGTCCATTCTACTTTTTTTTCAGAATTCTGTTGTGCATTCAAGGAAAAAAAAAGAAAGGGCAAACAAAAAAGAAGTGTAATTCGAAACATAAAATTGTAGTTTTACATTAAATTAAATAGCCAAATGATAAATTGTAAAATTAGTATTATCATGGGATCTGATTCAGATTTAAAGATAATGAATGAAGCAGCATTCTTAATTAAATCCTTTAACATTCCTTACGAAATTGATATTGTTTCTGCTCACAGAACACCAGAAAAACTTTTTTCATTTGCTCAAAATGCCCATTTAAGAGGCATTAAAGTAATTATTGCAGGTGCAGGAGGTGCTGCTCATTTACCTGGAATGGTGGCTGCTATTTCACCCTTACCTGTCATCGGTGTTCCCATTAAATCGTCTAATTCAATAGACGGATGGGATTCCATTTTATCCATTCTTCAAATGCCAGGTGGTGTTCCCGTTGCCACTGTTGCCCTAAATGGTGCAAAAAATGCGGCTATCTTAGCACTACAAATGTTAAGTATAAACGATAATAGTTTACAAGAAAAATTAATTTCTTATAAAAACAGGATGAATGAAGAGGTTCAGGAAAAAGCCCGACAAATAGAAAAATTATAATTTTTTGATTCCCTTCTGGATTGCTGAAAGTAATAGGGGTTCCATTATAGCATAACCCGCAGGTGTAGGATGAACTTTATCGGTACTTAAACCTGGCTTAAGGCCAAAATTACCATCTTGCATAGCCGTATAATAATCCAGATAAATAAATCCTTTATCCTTAGCCAGCTTTTTAATTTCTGCGTTTAAACTTACTACTTTTGGGCCTGGATCCATACCTGGTCTCCATGGAAAGTCACTTGCAGGCAATACAGAACTTAAAATCACCCCAATTTTATTGGCTACGGCCAATTCAGTCATTGAAATAATATTATCCATAATTTCAGCTTGAGAAATAGGACCAGTATTTTGGGCGATATCATTAATTCCACATAATAAGACAACTAGTTTTGGTTTCAAATGTATAACATCTTGTCTAAAACGCAGGAGCATCTGGGGTGTAGTTTGACCACTGATACCTCTTCCAACCAGATTAGGATTTGCAGCAAAAAAATCAGGTCGTTCCCTTACCCAACCTTCCGTAATTGAATTTCCAAGTAAAACAACCCTATCTGAAGCAGATTTGCCTTGCATTAGATTAGCGTTTAACTCTTTATATTTCGACAAATTTGCCCAATCCATTGTTTTTCTGTTGTCCTGTGCGGAAAGAATATAAAATGAGAAAAACGTTAGTAAAAAAATGTTTAAAATAATAATTCTCATCCTTTTAGTTATTGAAAAGATTATCATAAGAGGAAGAACCAGATATTTTTGGGGTATCTCCTTTTGAAATACCCTTCTGGTTTAAATCAAGCATGGAAGAAGAAGAGGAGGAAGACGAAGTAGAACTATCCAACAACATCAAAGATGATTTTTTCTCCCACTCTTCCAGCATTTTTAGCCCTTGCTCTTCGAAAACACCATTTTGAAGATCAACAGAATCCATAAAATTGGAAGACATTTCCATAAATCTTTCCATTTCGCCTACTTTATTCGCCACATCATCGGCAATTGACTCCATGGCCATGTCGAACATAGCTCTTTTATCAGGATCTCCGCTTATGATACTCATGGCGGATTTCATTGCAGAATGGGAGGTACGTATCGCTTTTCTTTCTTGTTCTTTTAACTTTACCTGATCTCTGGTATCTTCTAAAAGGACCTCGGAATTATCATGCATTTTCGTTAAAATACGATAGAGAATCTCCATTTTTTGAAGAAGGACGGTATATTTTTCGTTACTTTCCTTTAGTCTTGCTGCCTTTCTGGAGCTTAAAAGCATTTGATTTTCATTTCCAGCATCTCTGGCAGCCTGAGCAAGTCTCATACTTGCATTCACTTCCTTTTCATTTTCCTCAAAAACCGTATGTAGTTTTCTTATCTGACCCCGCAACAAACCAATTTGGGTGCGCATTTTGCCTAAATTTTTCTCTAAATCCTCTACATAATTTTTTAAAATTCCTACAGGATCTATGGTAACAAAAGCACCAGTAATTGTACGCATTAAACTTTTATACATATACCATACCAAGGTTCTCATACGTGGATCAGCTACCATATAAACTAAAGCGCCTATGGCAATAATCATTAAAGTCAAATAAAACACATTTTGAGCAAGTGCCAAAAGGAAAGTTATATTTGAAAAGATTAAAAAACCAACACCACCAACGATTGTCAATAAAAAAATAAGCCCTGCGACTCCTTCAGGCCTCGACCAAAAGGATTTCGGCTTCATATTTCCACTATTAAATTGGGATATATCTGGCATAATAATTAGGATTTACAAATAAAGGTTAATAGAATCGATATCACGATTAATTTCACTATTTATGGCGTGTAAGGTCTCTTCAAAATTTTGCTTCGTAGAATTAATTTTTGTATCAGATTCTTTAATCTGGTCCATTTTTAATTTTATGGAAGCTTCATTTTGCAAAATTTTAGCCTCTAATTCTGCTATTTGCTGTTTGTAGGTTGCTGTTTGCTGTTCGAGTTGAACAATTTCCTTATTTTTTGAAACAACATGTTGATTTACCTGATTTTGAAGTGCGATATCAAATGCATTTTTCTCCTTTTGCAGCACCATTTTATAATGTTCAGCAGAGGATACTAAATGTTCTTTAGTTAAACCAATAACAGAAGCTGTAGCAAATGCAGATTGAAAAACCTGCGCAATATCCATGTTCAAATTGGCTAAGGCGCGCAAAGACGCTCTGAATTCAAGATAATCAAACCCTTTTAGATTGTTTCGAAGTAAAGCATCCGTTAATGACTTACAACTTTTATCATCCAATCCATCTAAATTACCAAATAAGTTGGTAGATGATTTATCCATCATTTCGTTAAATATTAAACTAATTCAAAAACACTGCAATTTAAGGGAATTTAGTAAATTGCCCTATTTATTTTTCGATAAACCAACTAATTTAAAAGATAAAATTTCATTTCTATTTCCGTATGAAGAAAACAAATCATTTATCTATTTCACTCACTGATTTTTCTTCTGAAAAAGGAGCTATTTATTTAACCGGAAATTTTAATGGATGGAAACCTGCTGACAGCCGCTATGAAATGAGACTTACCGATGAAAACCATTATTATATTGAAATACCATTAACTCTTATTCCAGAGGGTCGCTTGGATTATAAATATACCCGCGGTGACTGGAGTGCTGTGGAATTAAATAATTCTGGAAAGCATACACCCAATAGAAAATGGGAAACGGGTATGGATTCCCCTAAAGATACAGTAACAAAATGGTTGAAAGATGGCGATTTAAAATATCTCCCTTACTATCCGGTTATTGAGGACTTATCATCTAAATTTAAGGTTCCAGATCCTATAAAGACCAGAAGGATTTCAATTTTATTACCGTGGAATTATCATCAATCAACTGATAGGTATTCCATTGTATATCTACAAGATGGTCAAAATCTTTTTCAAGATAAATCTCCTTATGGAAATTGGCATATTGATAGAAAAGTAGCCCGACTAGCTGCTCAAAAAGGTAAAGGAATAATTATTTTGGCTATCGATCATACCCATGAAAATAGAATAGCAGAATACACGCCACCACACATCCCTGATAGCGCTGAAGCTTATGGAAAGGATTATATCGAATTTTTAAAAAATGAGATTATACCCTTTGTAAATAAAAATTACAGAACTATAGGTGATGCCCAACATACTATAATAGGTGGAAGTTCTATGGGTGGACTAATAAGTTTATATGCTCATATCACTTTTCCGCAAGTTTTTGGCAAGGCACTCATATTTTCACCCTCTTTGTGGTTGATTCCAGATATTTATACATGGTTGCGAAATAATAGCTCAGATACAATGGCAACAATGACTTATATTTATTGCGGAGGAAAGGAAAGTAAAGAAATGGTGCAACAGTTGATTGATTTATACCATGGCTTGTTAGAGATAAATAAAGAAAAAGAAATTATTTTAAAAATAAATTCAAAAGGTGAACATAATGAATCTTTTTGGGGAGAAGCCTTTTATCAATCATTAGATTACATTTTATAATTAAAAGAATATGAATATATTATGTATTTGCAGCTATTTTAAAGGCATACCTTTTTTGATTCAGCAATCCATCCTGGGCAACAGGGTTTTTCTGATTACTTGTGAGAATAGAAAAAAAGAAGACTGGCCTTGGGCACATATCACAGAGACCTTTTATTTACCTAATGAAGATAATTCTATTGAAAATCTCGAATTATTAAAAAAGGGATTTGGATGGTTACTTCAAACAGAAAAAATAGATGTAATTGTTGCCTTAGATGATTTTGATGTTGAGAAAGCTGCTTTTCTACGATCCTCTTTTCAGATTAGTGGTATGAATATGCATACAGCTCAATTATTTAGGGATAAACTGGCTATGCGTATAAACGCCAGGAACAGCAATATTCCTGTTCCCCGTTTTTGCCCCCTTTTTAATGACCAGGAAATTCACCACTTTATGCAAGAGGTTAACGGTCCCTGTATCCTGAAGCCAAGAAGTCAGGCTTCTACCACTGGCATTAGAAAAGTCAATTCTTACTTTGAAGTGGCTCAGTTTCTCCAGGATATTGGGGAAAATAGAATTGATTATTTAATGGAGGAGTTTATTCCCGGCCATGTTTACCACTGTGATTCCCTATCATTTAAAGGAGAAATTGTCTTCGAAAAAACATCGCGATATTTAGAAACACCCTTAAAGGTAGCACATGAAGGTGGTATATTTAAGACCATCACCTTACCTGATTTTTCATTGGATAATAAAGAAATTTTAAGCATGAACAGGCAACTGCTTGAATCTTTTAGGTTACATTCTGGTGCAAGTCATACTGAATTTATCAAAGCAGATAAAGATGGAAAAATATACTTTCTGGAAACATCTGCTCGGGTTGGAGGAGCACATATTGCAGAACTGTTAGAAGCTTCAACAGGCATTGATATTTGGAAGGAATGGGCAAATATTGAAGATGCTCTATGTAAAAATTTACCCTATCTTATTCCAGAAAAAAAAGGTTATTACGCTGGATTAATTGTCTCTTTAGCAAAAATGAAACACCCAGATATGTCTATTTTTTTAAAAGAAAACTTATTTTGGGCACTAAAGAAAGATTTTCATATTGGGATGGTATTTAGGAGTGAGTATTTTGAAGAAATAATCTCTAAATTGGAATTTCTAACTCCAATTATTCAAGATCAGTTTCATGCTTCTGCACCCACTCCTGACAAACCAACAGATTAAAATTATTTGCCTATTTTAAACAAATCATCTGATACCTGACTATTAACGTTTATGGATTTAACGATTGCATCTAAAGGAACAGGCATTGCCCCTTTGATTATTAACTTATGAGGAAAAAGAATATTTGAAACTGGTTTATAATCTCCAAATTCCCTTACCAGCGTTACTTCTTGCTCCCCTGATTTTTCTATAACGGTGGTTCTCATTTTCAAACCCGAATCGACAGCAAAAAAATCAGATTTAACTTTTCCTTTTGCATCTGTTATTAGGACTTTGTAGCAATCAACACCATTAACAGCTTCATTAGCGGCCAGTTCTAATTTCACTCCTTTTTCCTGATAAAATAATTCAGGAAAAATACTTGCTTCATCCATTAGTTCACTGGCTTCTTCCCCTTCTACTAATTTTTCAGGCTGACCCATTGCCGTAATCTTACCTTTGATTCCGTCAAATATTTGCTCACTCAAAGTCATATTATTCATGGAAACAGAAGAAATAAGTTTAAGATTATCTTTTTGAACATTTTTCATAGAAAGCTGCATTCCTTGAATGGTGGCAGACATCTCAATAGTAACATCTTTCACCGAGGAGAGTATTTCTTTACCCCCAATGGCCTTTAAATACTTTTCAATAATGGCTGAGGGCTCCATTTTAACTTCAGAAGTAGTTTCCATTTTTAATTTTGGAATCAACTGATTTCCATAATTATCAACTAGTCTAACTTTATTTTCTGTATCAAAACGTGCTAATTTTGCAGAAATTTCAGATCCTTTACCTACAGCAGAAATATAAACTTTATCGGGGTGGATATATTTTAGCGCCATAGCTTTTACCGCGTTGGCATCGACAGCACTTAATCTTTGCAAATAAGTATTGTAGTAATCTGCAGGCAGTTTATATCTCACAATATTCAGAGCAAAACTAGCAATAGTGGCTGGTTGTTCCAGACTTCGACCAAACCTGCCTGAAAGTTCTGCTTTTGCAGCATTCAATTCTTCAGAAGTTACATTTACTTCTCTGATTGCCTTCATTTCGGCTAGAAATTCTGTTAAAGCAGAGTCTGTTACCACATTTCTCACATTGGCTCCTGCTGTGAAGTAGCCAATGTGTTCATTAGGTGAAACACTGGAATATGCGCCGTAAGTATAACCTTTGTCTTCCCTGATATTTTTGAATAAACGGCTTGAACTGCCACCTCCAAATATTTGGTTCATGACAGAAACAGCTGTAATATCAGTAGCACCAGGTTCCAGGTTAAGTGGATATGTAAGAGATAATACGGTTTGTACTGCATCATTCTTATCGTAAACAAATACCTGATTTCCAGCAGGAGGTAATGGATCAGGAAATTTTTGTTTTTTTACAGAGCCCTTTTTCCAGGCTCCAAAAAACTTTTCAGCTTTGGATATAGCTTCTTCATTAGTGATATCTCCCACAACAATCAAGTATGAATTGCCAGGTTTGAAAAAATCATCTTTATATTTAATACAATCTGTTATGGTAATATTCTGTATAGATTTTTCAGTAGTAGTTTCACCATAAGGATGTTTATTTCCATATCGCAAACGACCTGAAATTTCAGAACTTATAGCACCCGGATCATCCTTTTGACTTGCTAAACCCGATAAAGTTTGCTTAACAAGTTTATCAAATTCTTCTTTGGGAAAATTTGCATTAAACAAGATATCTGACATTAGATCAAGCACTACATCTGTGTGTTTTGACAAAGAGGAGGCAGTAATCCCATTTCCAGAAGTATTCAGCGATGCACCTATAAAATCGACCGATTCGTCAATTTGAGCTTTGGTTTTAGACTTAGTTCCAGCACTTAAAAGTGAACCTGCAATAGAAGCAACTCCTGCCTTATCGTTTTCTAGATGCAATGGAACATCGACAAAAAGCTGAAAAGAAACGCGAGGTAATTTATGATTCTCAACGACTATTATCTGAAGTCCATTGCTCAATTTTGACAAGGTATAATTTCCTATTTCAATTTTTGGCGCTGGGCCCGCAGTTGGAGCTGTTTTTCTAAATTCCTCCTGAGCATTTACCTTCAGAAAAGAAAAAATAATCCATAAGAGTAGAATTGAAAATTTATGTTTTTGCATGATTTATAATAATTTTTGAACGTAAAAAGATTAAAAAAGACTTATTTTGCTTTTGGGAGCCAAAATAAAACAAGTCGATTTTTTTCATTGAAATATAGATTTGCAACTCTTTGAATATCCTCTTTCGTTACTGATAAATATCGATTAATTTCTGTGTTTATCAAGGAGGCATCGCCAAAATGAGTTTCATATACTGCCAGGTTTTCCGCTATTCCCTCTACAGATGAAAGTTGGCTGACAAATTGATTTTCAATTTGATTTTGAAGTTTTTTTAATTCCATATCCGAAATAGGTTCATTTTGAACTTTTTCAATTTGTTCAATTATAGCCTTTTCAATATCTGTTAATTCAACCCCCATATTGGCAATTCCATAAGAGATACCTAAACCTGGATCTTCCAATGGAAATTGAAAAGAGCCCGCCTGGATGGCTAATTGCTTTTCATCGACCAATGAACGGTAAATACGCGAACTGTTACCATTTGACAATAAGGTGTTAAGCATTTCCATTGCATAGTAATCAGTGCTACCTTGTGCGGGAGTCCTGTGCCCTATTATTAAGGCTGGAAGTTGAACTCTGTCATAAACCGTATCTCTTTTTGGACCATTTAGAGGTTCTTCTTTAATTGTTGGCCTATAAATAGGTTTAGTTGATTTTGGAATTGTAGCGAAATACTTTTCCACTAATTGCCTAGCTGCATTTCTATCAATATCACCTGCAATCGTTAAAACGGCATTGTCAGGAAGATAAAAATCTTTGTAAAATTGTTTATAATCTTCATCTGAAGCTGCATCCAGGTGTTCCATAGAACCTATTGGCATCCATTTATAAGGATGATTATTAAAAAGTCTAACAAAAACCTGTTCCATCAACGTGCCATAAGGTTGATTATCCATTCTTTGCTTCCTTTCCTCTTTAACCACAGCCCTTTGTGTTTCAATCCCCTTGGAATCGACACTGGCATGCTTCATCCTTTCTGACTCAAGCCATAAGCCAAGTTCAAGATAATTTGAGGGTAAAAATTCATAATAATAGGTTCTATCCTGGCTGGTGTAGGCATTTAAAGCACCACCCGCTCTGGAAACATATTTATCATATTCCCCTCTGGCTATATTTTCAGAACCTTCAAACATTAGGTGTTCAAAAAAATGTGCAAATCCAGTTCTATCCGGTTTTTCATTTTTAGAACCCACATGATAGAGAACAGAAATAACTACGTTAGGCGTAGTGTGATCTTCATGAAGAATCACTTTTAGACCGTTATCCAGCGTAAATCGGTCAAATTTAATTTGAGTTTGACCAAAAACTCCCGTAGTAATAAGCAAAAGCAAAGCGCTCAAAACTTTTTCCATAATAATTATTTGTATGTTAATATTATTTGGCATAAATACAATTTCATGCTTAAATAAGTTTCATTTTTTCGACGAAATAGATAGTTAAAAAGATGGCTAAAAGAATTAAACCAGTCAAAGCTGAAAAAGGAGATTTAAAAAAAACGGCTATGGCAACTAAAGCGTATAACGTGACAAAAAAAGATGCAAGTATAGGAACATACCCATTGCTATTACCTTTCATAAATTCATTTCCAATTCCCCTTTTTCTTAATATAAATAAAGTAAAAGCTGCAGTACACATACCTAAACTATCCAAAAACATAGTAAATCCTAAAATATTATCGACTCCTTTTCCAATAAAAATTATGATCATAGTCAAAATTGCAAAAATGGATAGTGCTATAAAATAAGACCCGGTTTTAGGGTGTATTTTTTGAATAAATGCAGGTAAAACATGGTCTTTACTCATAGCCACCATAATTCTGGGGTTCATCAATAAGGAAACATTTACGTAAGCGAGAACAGATAGAAACATGGCCAAATCAAATATTTTAGCACCCATTTTCCCAAAAATTGCCTCAAATAATAAAGCTCCAATGGCAGAGGCATTTTTCATGTTCTCAAAACCAATTACCTGAATGTAGGCAAAATTAAGAGACAAATAAAGGAAAAGAACAATCAATATACCTCTGAATATCCCCGTTGATAAATTACTTAAATCATTTAATTCACCCCCAAAATTTATCGTTTGCTGATATCCTCCATAGGTAAAACACACTGGAATAAGACTTAACCATAAAAGATAGAGTCCATTTGAGCCATTAAAAGTTAAAATATCACCTGGTTCATACCCATGAGGTTGAACCGAATTATCACCAAATATAGAAGTAATTAAAATCAATATCAGCGCCACTTTTATGACGGTCAAAATGTTTTGCACAAAAGAACTGCTTTTCAATCCCGCCAGATTAAGGGTATAAAAGATTAAAATGGATAGAATCGATACAAAAATGGAAAAAGAAGAGGAAGGTGGACGATTAAATAAAAAATCACCAACATAATCAGTTCCAATTAAGGCGACAATTCCCAAAGAAGCAGCATTGGCAATTAGTATTAAAATATTTATGCTAAATCCAATAGATGGATGATAGCAAGCAGCAAAAATTCTGTAAAACGCCCCTGTAACAGGCATTCTTTTTCCAATTTCAGAAAAAGTGATAGCTCCCGAAAATGCGATGATTCCTCCTATGATCCAAACCAGAAAAAAAATGGTTTGGGTACCGCTACTCGCTGCTATTAAGGAAGGAGTTTTAAAAATACCCATCCCTATAATAAGGCTGACTACAATCGATGTAATTGAAAAAGTACTTAATCTGTAGTTCGTTTCCTGCTGTGCCATTGTTTTCTATTTTAATCTATCAAAATACAATTAAGTAACTATTTTATCTAATTTTGTTTCACTCAATGATAAAAACAACACCCATTATGAATAAACAAGTCATTTTTATTACGGGAACTTCCTCTGGATTAGGTAAAGCACTGGCACAGTTATTTCACGAAAAAGGTCATATTGTATATGGAAGTTCCAGAAATCCGCAAAAAGGAAATGCTATGTTTACCGAACTGCAAGTGGATGTAATGAATAAAGAAAGTGTTAGAAATGCGGTAATTACGCTTTTAAATCTAGAAGGAAAAATAGATATTGTTATCCATAATGCAGGTTTAGGTATTATTGGCCCCATTGAATATCTTGCAGAAGAAGACATTCAAAAAGTTTGGCAAACCAATGTAAATGGTTTAATCAACATAATCCAAACGATACTTCCATCCATGCGAAAAAATAAAAAGGGTAAAATCATATCTATTAGTTCTATAGCTTCAGAAATTGCATTACCATTTAGAGGCGTATATTGTGCAAGCAAAGCTGCCGGAGACCGAATCATTCAATCTTTAAGAATGGAATTATCTGGTACATCTATTTCTTGTTGCTCTATCCAGGCTGGTGATATTAAAACTTCTATAAATGAACACAGACTCAAAGTTAAGCAACTAGATGATGCATTCTATGCTGATATTGTCCATAAAACAAATGAACACATTGATAAAGAGGTGAATAAAGGAATGTCTGCAATGGCCGTTGCTTCAGAAATTTATACTTTGATAGAGCGTTCAAAACTACCTGTTACGTTTACGATAGGAAAACCATTACAAAAAATTTCACTGTTTATAAAAAGACTGCTACCAGAATCTTTATTTGAAAAAATTATATCTTCTTATTCCAGATAAATTAAAAGAATCTTTTCCTTTGGATCATCCAGCTAAGTAAAAAGGAAACAGAAGTAGCAAAAACTATAATTATAGGTAAAGCTGCTGGGCTTTTTGCTAAAGGTAAAGGCACATTCATACCAAAAAAGGATGCAATCAGGGTGGGTACGGCCAGAAAAATAGTTACTAAGGTTAGCCTATGGATTGTCACATTCATATTATTTGAAATGATGGATGCGTAAGTATCCATCGTTCCAGAAAGGATATTGGAATAGACGTTGGCCATCTCCAAGGCTTGCCCATTATCAATAATAATATCTTCAAATAAATCCATTTTTTCTTCCTCACTTCGAATAGATAAGAAATCTACTCTTTTCATTTTCATCATTAATAAATCATTGGCACTTAATGAATTGAGAATATAAACTAAAGATTTTTCTATACTTAAAAGTTGTTTTAGCTCTTTATTTCTACTTGCGTGGTACAATTCCCTTTCAATCAGGTTTCTTCTAAGATCTAATTTTTTTAGACAGGTAAGAAATCGATAGACATTTTGTTCCAAAAGCAGAATCAGGAAAAACATGGAATCAGAAGGATCAAAATTCCTGACTTTATTTTCAAGAAATTTTTCTAAGACTGGATTATCAGCTGTGGTGATAGTGAAAACATGTTCCGGTGAAATGATAATACCAATAGGAACTGTTATGTAGATAGCGTCATTTTCCTCTTCAGAGGTATTTAAAATTGGAGAATTTATCAGAATTAACCGGCAATCATCTTCCACTTCATATCTGGATCTTTCGTCCACATCGAGGGAGTCAATTAAGAAATCGAGGGGGATTTCAAATTGTTTAGCGATGCTCTCCATTTCATCAGTAGAAAAAGGAGGTTTTATATTGACCCAACAACCTGGTTCAGCATGTTTTATTTCTGTAAGCAGACCATCAACCTTAACGTAAAAATGAACCATAGAGACAAAATTGATAATTCTTATAGACCATTAGGGATAAAAACCTCACAAACTTAGTTATTTTACCTTATAAAATGGCAAAATTACAATTAATCCATTCTTAAGGTTCTAACGGGTGAAATTCTGGTGATGAGCCATGTTGGAAGGATTAAAAACAATATAATTACAAACAAAGTTCCCAAATTTAGGAATAAAATATGATTTAACTGAAGTAAAATTGGCGCTTCATTAAGATAATAATTCTCCTCTGAAAGTTTGATAAAATGTCCATATTTCTGTAATAAACAGATTATTATCCCTGTTATATTCCCCCAAAGCATGCCTCTGCTGGCTATAATGGCTGCATAATACATGAATATGCGTCTGATACTCCAATTAGTACTTCCCAAACTTTTCAAAATACCTATCATTCTTGTTCTTTCCAACATCAGAATGAGCAAAGCCGTAATCATATTGATAATAGCAACAACAATCATCAAGGAAAGTATAACAACCTCATTAATATCTTGTAAAGATAGCCATTCAAATATTTCGGGTAATTTATCCCGAATAGATTGTACATTTAGATGAGGAGGCAAAACGTCGGTATAAATTTGTTCTGCCAATATATCTATATTGGATATATCAGAAATAAACACTTCGTATCCTCCAATTTCATTTGTCTTCCATCCCTGTAATTGTTGAACTTTTCTTATATCCACTAAGGCAAATTTACTGTCATATTCTTCAAGCCCTGTTTTATAAATGCCTCTTATTTTAAAATTCCTTTTCAACATGGTTCCATTTTTGACAAAAAAAAGTCTAAAATTATCTCCCGTTTTCAGCTTTAATCTAAGGGCAGTCTGCTTTGAAATGATAATTTCATTAGACGCAATTTCGGGTGATAATTCAATAATATCTCCTTCCAGGAGATAGGATTTGAAGAATTTCCAATTAAAATCAGAACCAATTCCTTTTAAAAAAATACCATCTAAATCATTTTTACCCTTTACTATACCCGGTTGTATTCCGTAAACCTGAATAGCTTTTACTCCAGGTATTTTCATCAACTTAGGATACAAATCCAGCTGCTCTTCAATAGGTTTAATTTCAAGAAGATTTTGATAAACATTTGCAGCATTGATATGAAGGTGTCCCCAAAAACCAAAAATTTTACTGCTTATTTCCGTTTTGAATCCAGTAATCAATGCTGTTGTAATAATCATAACAGCAATACTTAATGCGACAGCCAGGGAGGCAATTCGGATTATGATACTTGCAAATGATTTTTCTTTACTGCTTGCGAAACGTACTGCTAATTTAAACTCCCACCTCATGCATGAAAATATTTAAAATGACAATATAGGTAGGAAAAAATTTAAAAAAAAATGTCCTGAATGCAAAGAACAGACAGGACACAAAATATATTACTCCCAGTTAAAATTTAATTACTCCAAGAATCATTATAATCATGCCGCAAGGCAATTTTTTCTCCGTTACAAATATCTTGATACCTTCGAGTAGGTGATAAACACCTTATAATGGGTGATAAGTTTATTTTTTCAAGGAAATGATTACTAAAATACCCCCCTTATCCAATACCTTGAATTCTATTTTACCCTTTATCCTTTCAATTAATTGATGTACCATAATTTCCCTTCAATATATTGAAATTAAATCCATTCCATCTTAATAAGCTAATAATTATCTCTTAAGATAAAAGTAGCACCCATTTTATTTCTGTAAATCTTATCTAAGACACTACTTAGGGTAAACTTATCAAAAGGTTTTACAAGGAAATAACTTTCATTATTATGAAGAGATTCATTGTAAAGTTCATCACTTGGAAAAGCCGTAATAAAAACAACAGGAATATCCAGATTTTTGAATTCCATGGAGATTTCTATACCATTTAACCCATTCCCCAAATGAATGTCTATCAATACTACATCACATTTATTCTCTTTTAACCAACTTAAGGAGCTAGAAGCCGAATCACAATGACCAGCAAAATAGAAGGGAGTTTCTGACAACATGGCTTCCAAACGCGTGGCAAAAAGCAAATCATCTTCAATAATTAATACATTCATCCTTTTAAATCATTTGGAATTTTAACCTTTTCATCCCAAAATAACTATTTTTGCAAATAAATTTTTAAAAATGGATTTTTTATCAGAATTGAGATGGAGAGGAATGTTACAAGATGTCACTCCTGGATTAGAAGATTATTTGAAAACAGATAAAGTAACGGCCTATATAGGTTTTGATCCAACAGCTCCATCCTTAACCATTGGAAATTATGTCCAAATCATGCTTCTGACTCTGCTACAGAAATATGGACATAAACCGATCGTTTTATTAGGTGGTGCCACGGGCAGGATTGGAGATCCTTCAGGTAAAGATAAAGAGAGGCAACTAAAAAGCTATGAGGAATTAGATTCAAATTTAAATTTTCAAATGGAGCAGTTCAAAAAGTTGATTGACTTTGAACACCCCAAAAACCCTGCAATTTTCATCAATAATCTGGACTTTTATAAAGATTTAAACGTACTTGATTTTCTAAGGGTTGCCGGAAAAACACTTACAGTTAATTATATGCTCTCCAAAGATTCTGTTCAAAACAGATTAGAAAATGGCCTTTCCTTCACAGAGTTCAGTTATCAGTTATTACAGGCTTATGATTTCCAGTGTTTATACAACCAATATGATTGTAAATTGCAAATGGGAGGCTCAGATCAATGGGGCAATATAACTTCAGGTACAGAATTTATTAGAAGAAATATGGGTGGAAAAGCTTATGCCTTAACTACCCCTTTATTAACCAAAGCCGATGGGACAAAATTTGGGAAATCGGCAGAGGGAAATATATGGCTGGATAATAAATTAACAAGCCCCTATAGATTTTACCAATTCTGGATTAACGCTGCAGATGCCGATGTACCCACTTTTGTCAGATATTTTACCCTTCTGGATCAGGAAACGATTGAAAAACGGGAGAAAGAAATGGATATCAGAGAGCAAAAACAACTTTTAGCTGAAGAACTGACTAAAAGAATCCATGGTGAAGATTCTTTTAAATCTGTACTCACTGTAACGGACTTGTTATTTAATAAACCTTCTGAACACCAGATTGACCTATCTGAGTTTGAACTTGAAATGATAGCCACTGAAATACCTACCTTTGACCTGTCTTTTGATAAACTAAACCATAATTTGAATATCAATGACCTACTTACAGTAGAAAGCCAGGTACTTTCTTCTAAAAGTGAAGTAAGAAGAGCTATTCAAAATAATGCCTTAAAAATAAATAAAGAAAAGATATCAGCAGGTGAAGAAATTATTTCCAAAAATCAGCTTTTAAAAGAAAAATATTTAATTCTTGAGAATGGTAAAAAGAATAAATACTTATTTCGATTTACCCTCTAAATCAATCTTTTAAAATGAGGTTAATAAATTCAGTAGTTGCTTTATCAACTTCATTTTTATCTTTTATATGTTTGATAAAAGCACTTCCTATAATAGCTCCATCTGCATATTGGCAAGCCGTCAAGTAACTTTTTCTGTCACTAATACCGAAACCAATTAACTGTGGCGTTTTTAACTTCATCGATTTAATTCTTTCGAAATAGCTGATTTGTTGAGAAGAAATTCCCGATTTCATACCAGTAATGGAAGAATCAGATACGACATATATAAAACCTGTTGAAAGAGCATCTACTTTAAGAATCCTTGATTCATCTGTTTGAGGTGTAATGAGAAAACAGATTGAAATATTATTTTTCAATAATTTTTCTTTATAAAATTGTTCATATTCTAAAAGAGGCAAGTCAGGAATAATCAGTCCATCTATACCGATATTAACACAATCTTCTAAAAATTTATCCATTCCATATTGTAACAGCTGATTAAAATAACCCATTAAAATAAGGGGAATATCCGTTTTTAAACGTATGTCACCTAATTGCTGGAAAAGCACTTCAAGAGTCATCCCATTTGAAATAGCAGCCATACCACTTTCCTGTATAACCGGACCATCAGCTAAAGGATCGCTATATGGAATTCCAATTTCAATAATATTTGCTCCGGCGTCATCGAGAGAACAAATGATTGGAGAAGTATCATTTAAATTAGGATAACCCGCTGTAAAATAAACTGTTAATAAATTATTGCGATTACCTTCAAAAAGCCTGGTTAATCTATTATTTACCTTTTCCATTTTTAAAATTTATCCAGATGATCCATATAGGTATTTAAATCCTTATCTCCCCTTCCGGAAAGATTAATGACAATAACATCGGATGATTTAAATGAAATATCTTCTAATGCATGAATAGCATGTGCGGTTTCAAGAGCAGGAATAATACCTTCAATTCTTGACAGATAAAATGCTGCTTTGAGAGCGTTCTCATCTGTGACACTAACTGCTTCCGCTCTTCCTGTTGTAATAAGGTGTGCATGAAGTGGTCCGATCCCTGGATAATCAAGTCCTGCTGAAATAGAGTGAGGTTCAATTACTTGTCCATCCTTTGTTTGCATCAATAAAGTTCTGCTACCATGAATGATGCCTTCTGTACCGAGAATACTTGTTGCAGCTGATTTTCCCGAATATACCCCTTCGCCGGCAGCTTCTACAGCAATCAGTCTGACATCCATATCATTCAAATAATGATAGTATGCGCCAGCCGCATTGCTGCCTCCACCCACACAGGCGATGATCAAGTCAGGATTTTCTCTTCCTGTGGCCTCCAGCAATTGAAATTTCATTTCTTCAGAAATGACAGATTGAAAACGAGCAACTAAGTCTGGATAAGGGTGAGGTCCTACGACAGAGCCTATGATATAATGGGTATCAACTGGATTATTAATCCAATCTCTAATAGCCTCATTGGTAGCATCCTTTAGCGTTTTACTTCCAGAATTTGCTGCCACAACGGTTGCCCCTAACATTTTCATTCGAGCAACATTAGGAGCCTGTCTTTTTATGTCGACTGCCCCCATATAGATAATACACTCCAACCCCATTCTGGCGCAAACGGTAGCCGTTGCTACTCCATGCTGACCTGCCCCTGTTTCAGCGATGATTCTTTTTTTATTTAATTTTTTTGCCAATAATATCTGACCTATAGTATTATTGATTTTATGTGCACCTGTGTGACAGAGATCCTCTCTTTTTAAATAAATGGTTGCTTTATATTTTGCTGAAAGATTTTCCGCCAGATACAAGGGAGTAGGTCTTCCCACATAATCTTTTAATAAAGCGTAAAAATCACGCTGAAAATCATCAGCATAAATCATGCTCAAATAATTTTCCTGTAATTCTTTTACATTTGGATAAAGCATTTCTGGAACATAGGCACCTCCAAAAGAGCCATAATAACCATTTTCACTCAATTGTATCATTTTAAAAATTTTGAGTTTAACCTAAATTCATTCAAACAATTAATAAAAACCTGCAATAGAGAAATATTTTTTAACCCAGGTAATAATTCGAATTTACTATTTAAATCAATTCCTGCAAACTTAGGATGATTTAAATTTTTCACCTCGGCATAATCGAGCGGTCCAATACCGCCACTTAATAAAAACCGGGTATTTCCCACATATTCTTCAAGTTTAGACCATGGAAATTTAAGACCACTTCCCCCTTTCATTTCTGTCTTAGTGTCAAACAAAAAATAAGAAATAAAGATGTCAAATTCTGCTAAAGTTTTAAAATCAAAGGATTCAGAAATACCAAATGCTTTAATAATTTTCAGATGATTAAGTTGATTTTCTATTAAATTACGATGTAAGGCTTCCATATAAGCTGGATTTTCATCCCCATGAAGCTGGATAAAATCCAGATCGAATGCAATACATTTGGCTATTATTTCAGTAATATCCTCATTTACAAAAACGCCCACCTTTTTTGAAAGACCTATTTGATTATTCCCTTTTTCTTTGAACCAATTAGCCAGGGAATTTCCCCTAATATAACGAGGAGAATTCACGTAAAAAATCAACCCGATTAAATCAACCTTTAAATTAGCGACAGCTTCAATATTAAGAGGATCCGTAAGACCGCAGATTTTGATGATTTTATGCTCCTCGTTCATCATTATTCAACTTATGAATATACCATTTATCAAAAAAATCGTGCATAAAAGCAGCTGCAGCCAACGGGGTATTTTCCTGTGCCATAAAATATTCCCCAATCAAAAATCCATTGAAGCCAGCCTTTTTAAGTTCAACGAGTGTTTCAGGATTATTTAACCCAGATTCTGCAATTTTAATTGCCTCTTTAGGCATTAGGGGAAGCATATCGAAACTATGTTCAACAGAAACCTTAAATGTTTTAAGATTACGATTATTTATACCAACTAAATGAATGGCTGGATTCCATTTATCCAGCTGCTCCATTTCATGAACCTCTAAAAGAACCTCCAAACCGAGATCCAAAGCAATATTGGCAAAGTTTTTTATTTCAGCATTTGTAAGACATTCCGCAATAAGCAAAATTGCGTCAGCCCCTATGGCTTTAGCTTCTATAATCTGGATAGCATCAACAATAAAATCTTTTCTCAGAATAGGTAATGGGTTGAACAACCTGGCTATGGATAAATCTTCGACTGATCCTCCAAAAAAAGAAAAATCGGTTAAAACAGAAAGTGCAGAAGCTCCATTTTCAAAATAGGCACGAGTAATATCTTTAGGGCTTGCATTTTCTTTAATAACCCCTTTGGATGGTGATTTTCTTTTAAATTCCGCAATAATTCCTGTTTTATCTTCATCCAGGATGAATTCCTTTAGAGAATACGGTGTCCTGTTAAACAAAGGAAAATTGGATAGGGTAACCTCACTCGTATTTTTCTTGAAGTTTTCAACTTCAATTTTTTTAGCAGCTACTATTTTATTTAGAATGTCCTCCATTTAAGCAAGTAATTTTTTCAATGTTTTAAAGGCATTACCACTTTCAATACTTGTCAGTGCCTCTGCCACACAGTCTGTCAATGATTTTTCTGGATGAATGGTATGAATAGCTAAACCAGCATTTGCTACAACTACATTTCTTTGAGATGCAGTTGCTCTGTTTTCGAGTACAGACATAAATATTTTTGCGGCATCTTCCGCTGTATCACCGCCATGGAGCTCAAGAACATTGACTTTTTGAAGATTAAAACTGGTAGGATTCAATAATTTTTCCGACTCATTGGACACCCATTTGATATCCCCTGTTAAGGATATTTCATCATAACCATCCAGCGCATAGACGATCGAAAACTTTCGACCTGATTGTTCCATAATGTATTGGTACGATCTCAATAATTCGAGGCTGAAGGTACCAAACATCTGATGAGTTGGTTGGATAGGATTTACCAAGGGCCCCATTATATTAAAAAAGGTTTTAGTTCCCAGTTGTTTTCTAACGGGGACAACTGTCTTTAAAGCTGGGTGAAAGAGAGGGGCATGTAAAAAACAAATATTTGCTTTTTCTAAATGTTTTAATAAAATGTCTTGATCATTTGAAAAAGGATAACCCAGTTGAATAAGTACATCGGATGAACCAACTGCAGAAGAAACACCATAACTCCCATGTTTAGTTACTTTATAACCAGCACCAGCAACTACAATACAAGATAAAGTTGAAATATTGAATGTATTTTTATTATCTCCCCCTGTTCCTACAATGTCTAAAGTTGGCATACCCTGAATGTCCACTTTAACACAAAGTTCAAGAAGAGCATCTCTAAAACCTTGCAATTCCCCTAAAGTTAGGGGCCTCATGTTAAAAGCTGTGGTAAAAGCAGTTATTTGAATTTCATTATATACCCCAGATCCAATATTTAACAATACTTCTTTTGCCTCTGCACGGGATAATTTATCATGTTCAAATAATCTGTTTAAGATTTCTTTCATAAGTAAAAAATTAAGATTAAATCAGATTCAAAAAATTTTCAAGCATTTTTTTTCCATGAGGAGTCATAATAGATTCAGGGTGAAACTGAACTCCATAAACGGGGTAATGAGCGTGTTTCATGGCCATTATCTCACCTTTGTCATCCAAAGACAAAACGATTAATTGATCAGGTAAAGTTTCTTTTTTAACCACCCAACTATGATATCGACCTACTTCAAAAGTCGGTGGAAGATCTTTAAAAAGGAGATCATCCTCTATATGGGAAGAAATAGTAGAAGAAACACCATGAAAAACCTGGGTTAAATTGCCTAATTCTGCTCCAAAAGCCTCCCCTATTGCCTGATGCCCCAAACAAACACCCAAAATTGGTTTTTTGTCAAAATAGGTTTTAATAACGAGTGGCATAATGCCAGCCTCACTGGGTAAACCTGGTCCAGGAGAAAGAATGATAACATCCCACTGATTGACCTCTTCCACTGAAATAGCATCATTTCTAACGACATCGGGAAATACGCCTGTAATGTTCCAGATATACTGGACCAGATTATAGGTAAAGGAATCGTAATTATCAATGACTAATATTTTCATAGGATTTTTGCTGATTTTCCAATATTTTCTGCTTCAACCAGTGCTTTTTTAAGTGCCCCCAATTTATTGTTCACTTCTTGTAATTCACTTTCAGGAACGCTTACCTGAACAACTCCTGCACCAGCCTGATAAAACAATGTATGATTTAAACTTAAAAAAGACCTGATAACTATTGCCTGATTAATTTCCCCATTAAAGCCGAGACAACCAATAGAACCGCCATAAAAACCTCTTGCCTGATTCTCATATTTACTAATTAATTCAATCGCTTTATACTTTGGAGCTCCAGAAAGAGTCCCAGCTGGGAATGTATCCGCAAAAATTTGATATGGATTGGTTTCAGGCGCTAATTTCCCTTCAACGGTTGAAACCAAATGAATAACATGGCTGTAATACTGAATTTCCTTTAATTTCTTAACCTCAACTTGAATAGCATGACGCCCTAAATCGTTTCTGGCCAAATCAACCAACATAATATGCTCGGCGTTTTCCTTGGGATCATTTGCCAGATCCTTTGCTCTTTGAGCATCTTCCAGAAGATTACCCGTTCTTTTATAGGTTCCAGCAATTGGATTAATAAATGCCTTATTTTCTTTCACAATGATTTGTGCCTCTGGAGAAGAACCAAATATTTTATAACTGCCATAATCGAAGAAAAAAAGATACGGAGAAGGATTTATAGAACGAAGAACTCTATATACATTAAATTCATCCCCTTTAAATTTCTGACTGAATTGTCTGCTAAATACAATCTGGAAGACATCACCGACCTGGCAATGATGTTTACCAAGCCGAACAAGTTCCAGAAAATCGTCATCTGATAAATTACTTTTTTCCTCTCCTTCTAAATGAAAAGGATACTCAGGAATTTTCTGATTACTCAATAATCCCTTTAATTTATGATCGGAAGGTAATTCACCTGGAAGCAAATTTTCAAGAATAAACAGTTCATTTTTGTAATGATTAATGGCAATAATGAATTTGTAAAGAGAAAATCTGATATCCGGAATATCTTGGTTTTTTTTACCCTCGTCGAATTTTAAGGTATCAAAATATTGTACACCTTCGAAGCCTACATGTCCAAAAAAACCATTAAAAACAGGTAAATGGGCATGATCGTCCACTTCAAAGGAGGAAATAAAATCTTTTAAAACAATTGGAACGGTGTATTCATCATCTACCGAAATCTCTCGAATTCCAGATTCGGGATGTGTTAACGTAATCAGACCATTTGAAACTGAAATTCCTGCAATTGATTGTAATCCAATATAGGAAAAACAATCAGAAGCGCTACTAAAATCATTCGATTCTAACAAAACGGGATCTGTAAAAGCATCTCTGACTTTTAAATAAAGTGAGACAGGCGTAAGGAAATCCGCTAATTGTCTGGAAACAACTGTTTTTAAACGTACTTTGGTATTAATCATAACAATTTCATTTAAAAGAAAGCGGTTTGCCAGGAGACCCGACAAACCGCTTTTATCAATAATTACATGGCATGCCTCATCACCTTTAAGGGGAGAAAAAACGCCAACGCCATGTAACAAATAGATCCATAATTAGGAAAAATTTAACAACAACACAAAATTAAATGAAAAATAATAATAATCAAGTTAAATTATTAAAATTAATGTAAAATTTGCCAAATCAGTTGCCTTAATATATCATCTGTTGATTTAGAATTAGCTTGATAAAATATACCTTTGGAATGTAAATCGGCTTCTTTCAAATGTTGAAAAATAGTTATTAGTTTATTCGTAGAAAACTTGGAAGCAGCTAGTTTATAGTCCTTTAGGAAATAATTGTTTTTAAGTTCTAAAGCTTCTAATTGATCTTTTTCTGATAAATGGGCGACATAATGATACCTGTAAACCTTATTGAAAAATGAAAAAACAGCAGAAATAACAGGTATATTATGATTTTTGCCACTATCCGAAAAATAAGAAACAATCTTATTTGCCAGAAGAATATCCTTAACAGCCAATGCTTTTTGAAGTTCAAACACATTAAATTCCCTACTAATACCAATGTGTTTCTCTATTTCATTTTTTGAAATAATATTTCCCTGTGGCACATTAAGTAATAATTTATCTATTTCATTTGCAATTTTTTGCAAATCACTTCCAATATTAGCTGCTATTAAAGAGGCAGATTCGGGATCTATTTTCCTATGCAATCCAGAAAGATAACTTTCAATCCATGGACCAACTTGATTGTCATAGAGTGGTTTAGCTTCAAACACTATACCTTTATCCTTTAAAGCCTTCCCCAAAGAAGTATTCATGTTCAATTTTCCATTTTTATAGGCTATTACTAAAATGGTCGACGGCGTTGGTGTTTCAATATAAGCCTGAAGATCTTTTAAGGATTTCATGTCTTGCGCCTCTTTCAGAATAACCAACTGTTTTTCAGACATTAACGGATATTTCCTTGAGGTATCGATAATCATTCTATGGTCGGAGTCTTTACCATAAAAAATAGAAAAATTAAAAGCTTTTTCGGATTCAGAAAGAACATTTTCTTCTATAAAATCACAAATTACATCTATAAAATAGGACTCTTCCCCATGCAAAAAATAGATAGGCTCAATTGATTTTTTTTTAAGCTGATTCATTAATTCTGGAAAGGTAAGAATCATAAATATTTATTTTACATAAGTAAAAAGTAAATCCTTTAGTGCTGAAATCCAGCGGGGATCATCATTTAAACTAGGAACAAGATCTACTTTTTCTCCTCCTTTTTCAACAAATTCCTCCTGATATTCTACACTTATTTCAATTAAGGTTTCCAAACAATCTGCCACAAAAGCAGGGGAAAATACCAATAATTTCTTAGCCCCATTTTCTGCACAATGATCAAGAACAACACTGGTGTAGGGTTGAGCCCATTTATCAGGACCTAAACGACTTTGAAAAGTGGTCGTATAGGAACCTTCTTTCAAACCTAATTCAGAAGCAATCGCTTTTGTGGTCGCGTGACACTGAGCTGAATAACAAAATTGATTTACATCTGATTTTACCAGGCAACAATCTTTCACTTTCAGGCAATGATTACATTCATCTGCCTTTTTTAACTGACGTTGTGGTAAACCATGATAACTGAATAGAATATGATCATAAGATGGCAAGTCAAATTTCTTTGCATTATCTGCAAAAATTTGAATCATAGGCTTGAAATCACAATAGGAATTTATAAAGGTAACACCTGGAATCGTTTGTTCATTTCGTAATATTCTCATTACTTCGTCGTGAACAGATCCTGTTGTTGCGGAAGCATATTGAGGAAATAACGGTAAAACATAAAGGTGTGAAATATTTTGTTTTTTCAGCCGTTTCCATGCATCCGCAATCGAAGGATTCTGGTATCTCATAGCCAGCTCAACACACCACGAATCACCTAATAAATGCTGAAGTCCGTCTGCAACCTTTATACCATAGGCCTTTAAAGGAGACCCTGTAGGCGTCCAAAGTTGTTTATACAATTTAGAAGAAGAACCAGACCTTAAAGGAGCAATAATTCCTTGTACCAAAGCCTGTCTGGCAAGCCAAGGGTAATCAATGACTCTTGCATCCGTTAAAAATTCGCGTAAATATCTATATACATCCCATCTTGAGGGAGAATCAGGGGTTCCCAGATTAACAAGCAACAAACCATTTTTCGGCGAATCTGCCATATTCGTTTTATTTTATTACAAAATTACCTCTTAAACCCGAAAAAGCATCAATGTGTTTAAATGATTTGGAAAACATATAACTTTGCCCAAAATTAAAGAAATGAAAAAACCATTGATACTCGTAACCAACGATGATGGCATTGGAGCTCCTGGCATAAAAGCACTCATTGAAGTAGCTAAGAAGTTGGGGGAAGTAGTTGTTGTTGCGCCCGATTCTCCCCAATCTGGAAAGGGACATGCCATTACCATTGAACAACCATTAAGATTACACCCTGTAAATATTTATCCTGATATTCAGGCTTGGGAATGTTCAGGTACTCCAGTAGATTGTGTAAAACTGGCTAAAAATATTTTGTTTAAAGACAGAGAAATTTCACTTTGTGTATCGGGTATAAATCATGGTTCAAATGCGGCCATTAACATTATCTACTCAGGAACCCTTTCAGCTGCGATGGAAGCGTCTCTTGAAAAAATTCCTTCTATAGGTTTTTCTTTGCTCGATTTCAACTGGGATGCAGATTTTGAACCTTCAAAAGAATGGGTTTTTTATATTATGTCCTTTGTTTTAAATAAAGGAATACCCTTGGGTAATCTACTAAATGTAAATATTCCCGCGAAAAAAGGTCAGCCCATATTGGGTTTGAAAGTTTGTAAACAGGCCAATTCACGTTGGGTGGAAGAATATGTTACTGGAATCGACCCTCGTGGACAAGCTTATTACTGGCTTACGGGTAAATTTGTAAATGACGATGAAGACGAAGATACAGATATTAAGGCCCTGCAGGCTGGTTTCATTTCCGTTGTCCCTTCTCATCATGATTTGACCAATTATAAATCCTTGCAATCACTTAAAATAATGGAAAAGTAGTATAATGAACAGATTAAAAGATAATCCTAAAACAGAGGTGGCAAAAGGTATCTTATTCGGTCTTTTAGTTCCTTTTGTCAGCTATGCCATTTTGTTATTATTAAATGAAAAAATATCGGCTTTACTTTTCTCCAAAGTTTTAAAAGAAGACCTCATTCTTGACTCTAAAACTGTTGCCATTCTCTCCATTTGTTTTAATCTGGTTCCATTTCATCTGTTCGATAAAAAACGACAGGCAAAAGCAATGAGGGGTATTATGTTTTCTACCTTTATACTGGTTGTACTGTGGCTATTTATTTATGGTAAAGAAGCCTTAACGCTTACATGAAAATATATATTTTAGCTGGTGAAGCTTCGGGCGATTTACACGGTGGAAACCTTATATCCGCGCTTAGAAAAAATCATCCTTCCCTTGAAATTAGGGCATGGGGAGGAGAAAAAATCCAGCAAGCCGGAGCAGAATTGGTAAAACACTATAAGAACTTAGCTTTTATGGGCTTCATAGAAGTTCTTAAAAATTTACCCGGAATTTTTAAGAATTTTGAATTTGCAAAATCAGATATTCTTCATTTTAAACCAGCTATTCTAATTCTGATTGATTATCCAGGATTCAATCTTAGAATGGCAAAATGGGCCCACAAACATCACATTCGAGTTGTTTATTATGTGTTACCTCAACTTTGGGCTTGGAATGCTCATCGAATTAAATATCTTGAGAAATATACCCATATTAGATTAGCTATACTTCCATTTGAAAAATCATATTATCAATCAAAAAATTTACCTGTTCATTATGTTGGTCATCCTTTGGTCCAAACTGTTGCAGCATTTAAAAAGCAAAATATTAAAGACTCTCTTGATTATCAGTCCCTTGATCCTTGTGAGGTCATTGCTCTTTTGCCCGGAAGTAGATTGCAAGAAATTAGAAGGCATACTCCTTTACTCATTTCCTTAGTAGAAAAATTTCCTTTGCTCCATTTTGAATTAGCATTGGCTCCCGGATTACCAGAAGAAATGCATTTCCAACTTTTACAAGCATTTCCAAAAAATTTCTCTATCAGTAAAAATACTTATCAAATTCTTTCAAAAGCCAAATTTGCCATTGTTTGTTCAGGTACAGCAACCTTGGAAACTGCTCTTTTTAAGGTTCCTCAAATTGTATTTTACCGCACTAATTTCTTAAATTATCTACTGGCTAAAGTGTTGATAAAAGTTAAATATATATCTCTTGTAAATCTTATTCTACAAAAACCCCTGGTAAAAGAGGTTGTAAATCCCTTAAACCAGGAAGAAAATTTAATAAAAAGTTTTGAAGAGTTGATGAAATCAGAAAATATAGAGGATATAAAAAGAGGATATGAAGAAATAGATGTAAAACTGGGTAAGAAAGATGCATCCGAAGAATGTAGTAAAATTATTTTTAATGTATAATTAATTATTAATCAGGTAAATAATCAAATTAATTACAACTTACACATAGAAATAAATTATATATATTTTCTTTATCTAAATATCTGTGGTTATATTTGAGGCAGGGGTAAAGCCCTGCCTCAAATACATATAATTTTAACATATATGTTAAAATTATAACTTATTACTCCCAATCTTCTAATTATTTAGAAGAACCTACATTTCAAAAAAATCTAAATCTTATCTTGATGCAACGTTTTAACGAAACGAAGGCAAACGCCTCCCGTATTGAAATTTTTATGCTTTTAGGTTTCTTTCTTATAGGAAGCGCTGGATTCTTTTTAAGTCTGACATCTCTGGATATGAATGAACAAGATATGAATATAAAAGATCCTGAATTTATGGAAAGACAGGCTTTTTTATCGAAATCGGAATATACTGGGTTACATAAATGGAATACTTATGAAATAAATGATTTTGAAATATCAGCTGAGACTGAAATAATTATATCACCGCAAACTCCTGTTAAAATTTATGCAAACAATACGATTGGACTTTATTTTAAAAAAAGAGGGGCTTATGAAATTAAATTCAAGAATAAAAAAGATCAAAGGATTATATTCAGAGAGTACATTTCTTTGTGAAACATTCATAAAATGATAAAAATAAGACAAAAAAGAACCGAATCAAATAATACTTGATTCGGTTTAAAGATTTTAAATATTAAAATTTAAAGTACCGGAGGCGGGAATCGAACCCGCACAACATTGCTGTTACTGGATTTTGAGTCCAGCGCGTCTACCAATTCCGCCACTCCGGCGAGCGCGGTTTGCCACTTTTCTTTTAATGATTTGCGAATTTAGACAAATTATTTTTAATTCTCAAATAATATTTGCGTTTAAAATAATAAGATTTTAAGGGTGCTGCACTTTTCAGAGATAAAGGATAAACAGAAGAACACGCATCAAGTTCGGCCTTGAGCTCATTTTCCCATAATTCCAAATCCATCTTTAAGGAGTGTAAGGCATCAGGATTTTCATCCAAGTCAGAGATAGCTTCATTAAAAGACATCATCTTTAAAAGAAAATCATCGGGCATAACCTCTTTTTCATCTTTCAACAAACCAAATTCACTTAAAATATAGTGTATTCTGGTATCAGTATCGCTCAAAATTTTATATGCCTGATTATTCAGACCTGACAATTCCAGTACTTTTGCCTTTTCTTCCTCTGAGGCAAGGGTAAATTTATCAGGATGAAATAATTTACTTTTTGCCAAAAATCTTTGTTTCAATAAAGTCAGATCAGGGTACAACATTATGGGCAACTCAAACCATTCAAAATATTTCATGGTTTTATTTATTGAAAAAATTTCTGAATATATCCATACCATTGGCAAAAACAACCAGAGACAAAATGAGGATAAAGCCAATCATGGTTGCTATTTCCATGAATTTATCGGAAGGTTTTCTACCTGTAACTACCTCATATAATAAGAACATTACATGACCGCCATCAAGAGCTGGAATAGGAAGCAAATTCATAAAACCAAGGATAAGGCTTAAGATAGCTGTCATTTTCCAGAATCGCTCCCAAACCCATTGATCACCATACATTGAGGCAATAGAACCGAAACCACCTAAACTTTCGGAGGCTTTTATTTTGCCTTTAAACATTTGACCGAAAGCTTTAAACTGGTCTCCAAGGAATTGGCTACCTTGTACAAATCCTGCTGGAATCGCTTCCAGGAGTGAATAATTTCTAACCTGAGATTTAAAGTAATGATTATAGGGATAGGTATAAGCACCTATTTTAGCCTCTTTGGTTAGAGTAAGAGGCAAAGAAAGAGTATCTCTATTTCTCAAAACACGAAGGGAAATAACCTTATTGGCAAAAGGTTTAATAGCTTTTGCGAAATCATTAAAATAAGGTGTCGTAAAATCGTTAAATCCAAGGACAACATCATCTGTTTTAAGGCCACCTTTTTCTGCCGGGCTATTTTTCGTAACCATACTTATTTTGAAGGGTATCCTGGCAGAGAACAGAAAATTACTTTTATTTTCATAACGGGAAAGGATATCTACCCATTTAACGTCAACTGGAATTTTTACCACTTCTCCATTTCTAAGTACTTCAATGGTACTGGCATTATCTATTATAATTCCACGAATAACCATTCTGTCATTAAACTCAATGAATGGCTTTTCTCCAACCTTAAGAATCTTATCCCCATCTAAAAGACCCAGATTCCTGCCCAGTGAATCGACGGCGATACCTTCTTTTACTTGAGAGGCAGGAATGAAAGATTCCCCCCAGATAAAAAGGGTAATCCCAAATAGAATAAATCCAAGAATAAAATTCACAGTTACACCACCGAGCATAATGATGAGTCTTTGCCAGGCTGGTTTGGAACGGAACTCCCAGGGTTGCGGCTCTTGCGCCATTTGAGCGGAATCAAAACTCTCGTCAATCATACCGGAAATTTTGACATAACCACCTAATGGTAACCATCCAATTCCATATTCTGTATCCCCTTTTTTTACTTTAAAAAGAGAAAACCAAGGATCAAAAAACAAATAAAACTTTTCTACTCTCGTTTTAAACAAACGGGCTGGAATAAAATGTCCTAATTCATGCAATACGATGAGAATAGATAAACTCAACATCAATTGACCTGCCATACTAAGAATGCTCATCCGTAAATTGGGTTAGCGTGGTTAATAAAAGATGCAAAAATAACAACTTATTTTGCTTTAAAGTTCCAAAATTTTAATAGTGCACAACTTTACATTCTTTTTTGCATTTTTACAGAAACGAATGAATGTATTTATATAGTTTATAACGATGAATTATTTTTATTTCAAGGAAATTTCAGATGGATTTATTAGGCTTGACGAGGATGAAAGTAAACATTTACAATTGGTTCTGAGACAAAAAGCGGGTAATTTAATTCATTTGTTAAACGGGAAAGGTCTTAAAGCCGAAGGTTTTATCCATGCATCAGATAAGAAAGGGGTTCACATTAAAGTTGAAAAGTTTGAAATAATTCCTCAAAAGAATTTTCAACTTCATATAGCTATTGGTCCAACAAAACAAATGGAGCGCTTTGAATGGTTTCTGGAAAAGGCGACTGAACTTGGCATAAATCAAATCACGCCTTTTATTTCTTCCCATGGAGAAAGGAATAAATTAAGGATGGATCGCCTGGAAAAAGTTATTCGTACCGCAGGCAAACAATCTGGTAATCCCTATTTTCCCATATTGAATGGACTAACTACCTTTCATGAATTGGTAAATGGGGCTACTGAAAGGGAAAAATTCATAGCTCACCTGGATGAAACTACCAAAAATCATCTTTTTGACGTTATTCCACCTAACAAGAATTGTTTGGTACTCATAGGACCTGAGGGAGATTTCGACCCCAAGGAGGTTCAAATCGCTCGAGAAAAAGGATTTACCTCTGTACATCTTGGAGACAACAGACTAAGAACCGAAACTGCAGGAATTTTTGCCTCACAATGCTTAATTTTGAAAAATAAAAAATAACGATATGACTATTCTTTTGATTGTTGTCCTTTCCTTGTTTCATCAGGTTCAGCCACCAACATTGAAATTGGGGCTATTAAAATATAACGGAGGTGGTGACTGGTATGCAAATCCGACTGCTCTTCCAAACTTAGCTCAATTTTGTAATAAAAATATGGGTACGAATTTGGAAACAAATTATGGTACAGTTGATGTAGGCAGTTTAGATTTATTCAATTATCCATTTTTGCATTTAACAGGACATGGAAACGTTGTATTTTCAGACCGTGAGGCTAGTAATCTGAGGCAATATTTGATGGCAGGAGGATTTCTGCACATTGACGACAACTATGGAATGGATCCCTATATCAGACCCGCGATGAAAAAAGTATTTCCCGAAATTGAATTTATTGAATTACCTTTTGAGCATGAAATCTATAAGCAAAAATATATTTTTTCGAGTGGATTGCCCAAAATACATGCTCACGATGGGAAAGCTCCTAAAGGCTTTGGCCTAATTTGGAAAGGTAGACTGGTATGTTTTTATTCTGTTGAATGTGACTTAGGGGATGGTTGGGAAAATCAGGAAGTACATAATGATCCACCTGAAAACAGACTGAAAGCTCTGCAAATGGGAGCAAACCTTGTAAAATATGCTTTCCAATTTTAAAAAATCAATTCCAGATTAAGTTTTTACTTTGTCTGAGATACTTTTTTATATTCAACCAAAAGGCCATAAAAAGGTAAATAATAGCAGGAGAACCCATCGTAACGAAGGTGATATAAATGAAATACAATCTTACCCTGGAAGAATGTACCCCTAACCATCCTCCCCAATAGGTACAAACACCAAATAAAGATTTTTCAACTATACCTCTGAACATAATCGTTATTTTTAAAAATTAAATGACTTTTATCAATAAAAGTGTCTCAACACAAAGCTAATGAAAAAGTTCAAAAAAAATTACCGGCTTTTAAATGACCAGGTAATAAGATGGGATGAAACTATAGTTCCATCCTTAAATGTGCCTACTACTTTAGTTTGAATAGATTTTGGTATTTTATCCGCGATAGTCTCTAAAACTACTTTTCTGATTTCTTCCCCTTGAATACAGGTAAAGTAAATAGGCTGATTTGCTTTTTTAATATAAGAACCCGAAACTTCCGTTACCAGGGTAGAAACAGATACTTTGCCCTCTGTTGACATGGTAGCAAGAAGACCAGAAGCCAATTCTGCGGCACCAGACTGAGCGGCAAAGTAAATGGATTTAAATGGATTTTGAGTTCGCCAGTTATAGGGTAACATCACAGTAGCTTCAAAACTATCTAATTTTTCCAGTTTAGCACCCCACCAAAAAAGAGTAGGTATTTTTTGGAAGAAAAATGAATAGAGGGCAAGTGGCTTTTTGATTTTTTCTATAAATACTAATTGATCTAAGGATGGTTCCATTTAATGAATATTTTCCAGGGTAAAGAATGGTTAAATTATTATTTTTTACAAAAGTAACGGAAAAATATTCCTTTTTAATGTTTTTTCTTTCAAAATAGCGTGTTAAAATTGTACTTTTGACCGCGAAGTTGAAACTTTAGAAAATAACCATCGGAATAAAGTAAATTATGAATCTACACGAATACCAAGGTAAAGAATTGTTAAAAAAATTTGGTGTTGCTATTCAGGAAGGCATTGTTGCTGAAAACAAAAAAGAAGCGATGGCCGCTTATGCAGCGTTAACAGCCAGAACAAATTCACCATTCGCTATTGTTAAAGCGCAGATTCATGCTGGCGGTCGCGGAAAAGGTGGAGGGGTAAAATTAGCTAAAAATGCAGCTGATTTTGAACTACACGCAGGTAATATCCTTGGCATGTACCTAAGAACACCTCAAACTCCTGGGGGCATGGAAGGTGCGGGAAAACTGGTGAGTAAAATTCTTGTGGCAGAAGACGCTTACGCACCTGATTTTGATGCCTGCAAAGAATTCTATGTATCTATTTTGATGGATAGAGAAAAGAAATGCAACGTCATTATATATAGTACAGAAGGTGGTATGGACATTGAAAAAGTTGCAGAAGAAACGCCAGAAAAGGTTCAGAAAGAGTGGGTTGATGCTACCTTAGGACTGCAAGCTTTCCAAACCAGAAAAATTGCCTTTAATTTAGGTTTAAGTGGAAAGGCATTCAAAGAAATGACCTCATTTATTACCAAATTGTATAAAGCTTTTGTTGAGTCTGACGCTTCTCTATTTGAAATAAATCCTTGCCTTAAAACAGCTGATGATAGAATAATTGCCGTTGACGCAAAAGTTACTATTGATGATAATGCCCTTTACAGACACCCTGATTTAGAAACACAACGCGATGCCAGTGAGGAAGATCCAACAGAAGTTGAGGCCAGAGAATCTGACTTAAACTATGTGAAATTAGATGGAAATGTAGGATGTATGGTGAATGGTGCAGGATTAGCCATGGCTACTATGGATATCATCAAACTTTCAGGCGGTGAACCTGCCAATTTCCTTGACGTAGGTGGAACAGCAGATGCCAAAAGAGTTGAACTTGCATTTCGTATCATTCTGAAAGACCCCGCAGTTAAAGCTATTTTAATTAATATTTTTGGAGGAATTGTCCGTTGTGACCGTGTTGCTCAGGGGGTTATTGACGCTTACAAAAATATGGGAAATATTCATGTTCCTCTAATTGTTAGATTACAAGGAACAAATGCAGATCTGGCTAAAAAAATGATAGATGAATCTGGCCTCGCCGTTCAATCGGCAATAGCCCTGGAAGAAGCAGCTTCGTTGGTTAGAAACGTTTTTGAAAAAGCTTAAGATTTGAAATTAATAGTGAAAACACTGGCGGGACTTGAAGAAGTCCTCGCTGGTGAACTTCAGTTGGCTGGAGCTGAAAACATTGAAATAGGCACCCGTTCTGTTTTCTGTGAAACTGATTTAGAAGGTGTTTATCGTCTAAATTTATGTCTCAGTACTGCCCTCAGGATATTAATCCCAATCGTAAAGTTTGATGCCGAAAATGAAACGGAACTTTATGATTGTATGAATGAAATTCCCTGGGAAAAATATGTTTCTTCTAATGGTTCCATAGCGGTCGATGCCATTGCTCAGGGAGAAGTTTTTCGTCATTCTCATTACATTGCCTTAAAAACTAAAGATGCTGTGGTGGATAGATTCAGGACCTTGTTCCAGGAAAGACCTAACGTCGATATTCATTACCCGGATCTCAGAATAAATGTTCATAATAATGATCGCACTTTCACCGTATCTCTGGATTCATCAGGTACTTCCCTTCATAGAAGAGGTTACAGAGAAGAAGGGGAAGAAGCTCCCTTAAATGAAGTTTTAGCTGCTGGAATGGTTCGATTAAGCCAATGGAATAAAGATTGTCCTTTTGTCGATCCTATGTGCGGTTCTGGGACCCTATTAATTGAGGCCGCTTTTTATGCCCGAAATATTGCGCCTAACAAATTCCGAAAGGAAGGATATTGTTTTCAACGATGGCCAAATTATAAAGTAGAACTATGGGAAAAGGTTAAATCCGAAAGTGAAAGAAAAGAGGTTCCTTTCTCTCTAGGTATATACGGTGGTGATATTCGCGAAAGTGCAACAAGAGCTGCAAAAGCAAATGTGCGCGCAGCAAGACTTTTAGATACCATTTCAATTGAAACGCGATCATTTGAAAAAAGTATTCCTCCTCCCCCACCCGGTTTGTTAATGGTCAATCCACCTTATGATGCCAGAATGTCTCTGGATGATGCAACGCTTTTTTACAAAAAATTAGGCGACCGTTTAAAATCTGGTTATGATGGTTATCAGGCCTGGATTATTACTGGAAATCCTGAAGCTGCTAAAGCAATAGGATTAAGAACATCTAGGAAATTGGCCCTTTTTAATGGTAATATTGCTTGTAAATTTTTGAAATTTGAGATGTATGCAGGTACTAAAAAAATAAAAAATGAATCGTAATGTTAATTTACTCCTTATTTTTTTCTTTTCTTTAGCCTTTTTTCAATCATTGGTTGGCCAATTACCTGCAAATCTTTCTATTTTAAATAAATCTGTCCCTCAATTATTTATGGAGCAGACGAATTATTTTTCTAATTTCCCAGGATTGATCTTTTACAAATCAGGAGGAATATCCTCCCTGAAGAACAAGGCGAATAGCAAATTAAAACCAAGTCCATTTGATGGGGTAAATGCAAGACCACGCGCATTTTTTTGTAAAATTGAGGTGATTCTTGAAAAAAAGAATGGAGTGCCTATAAAGTTCCGGTTAGGTGACATTGATAAGGTGGATCAACTGGAAGGAAAATTTTCCTGGTAATGGCACTTAAATGGTTTCAAAACCAAGACCAAACCTATCTTCAAAAATTCCCATCTTGCCATTTTTCAGATAGAAACCACCTTTCACAAAGTCTTCCCCAAGATCAAAGCTGCCATCTAAATCAATATAGCGGGTATTTTTATTAGCAAAGGCAGCATGTAAAGCTGCTGTTATACTAATGCAACTTTCATCATTGCAACCCCAAAACAACTCAACTTCAGCAAGTTCAGCAATTCTTCCTATATCCATAGCATTTAATATACCGCCACATTTCATCAATTTAATATTGAAAATACCATAGGGTTTATCTATGAGCCAGGGAAATACCGATTTAGCCGATTTCAATGATTCGTCTGCACAGAAGGTTCTTCTAACCTGTTCGGGATATTTTAGAAGTTCCCCTTCAAGTCCTGATTTGAAAGGTTGTTCGATTAATTCAATATCTAAAGAGAACGTTTCTTTTAAAAAATAAGTAAGATCGACCGGAGAATATCCTTGATTCGCATCAACTCTGAGCACAATTTTATCCTTAAATTCTTCCCTTAATGAAATAATTCTTTGGACATCCAGGGAGACATCATCGCCTGTTTTTACCTTAAAAACATTAAAATCTTGCTGATAATAATCGAATGCTGCTTTCATTGTGTCTTCAACACCCATAATTCCTATGGTTACAGATGTAGGCAACTCCTTAAAATATTTTCCATACAGGTCAACTACGGGTATCTGAGCCCATTTCCCATAGGCATCATGTAAAGCGATATCAAGGGCAGCCAAAGCTCCGGGATTATGTGGTATTAGGTTATGAATTTCTCTGATCAAGCCTAGAAAACCTCTGATATCTCTACCTTTCACCTTTGGCAAAACCAGATTAATTAAAACCTCCTCTGCTTCGAGGGGAGATTCACCCACCACTTCAGGAGCAGGATTAGCTGCACCAAAGCCCGTTATTCCATTTTCAAGTTGAATGGTTAAGCAGATATTTTCAACATCAGCTATGATTCGGCCTGCAATAGCATAAGGTTTTTGCAGTTTTAAATTTTTCCTAACAACTTCAACCTGATTAATTCTCATTATGTTCGTATTAAAATTAAAGCAATTTTCTGAAAGCCTCCCATAGAATCATACCCATTGAAACAGAAACATTTAAACTATGCTTTGAACCAACCTGTGGAATTTCAACCGCTGCATTGGCAAATGGCAAAAACAAAGGTTGGACGCCGTCGACCTCATTCCCAAAGATAATAACATATTTTTCATCTTTTGAAAAATCAAAATCTTGTAACCAAATACTACCTTCTACTTGTTCAGCTACTAAAATTTGCCAGTTTTGATCTTTTAAATCCTTTAAAAACATATTTTCATCGGAAATATACTCCCAGGTAACCGTTTGTGTTGAACCCAAGGCTGTTTTCAATATTTCCTTGTGGGGAGGTTGTTGCGTAAAACCAGACAGATATAACTTTTCAATTCCTAAAGCATCTGCAGTTCGAAAGGCAGATCCAACATTTAAAGCGCTCCTAACATTATCCAGCCAAATGCAAACAGGTATTTTTTTTCTGTTTTCATCCAAAATAAAAGGATGATTTTCCAAATAAGAGGTCGATTTCTTTCTGATTAACATAGTAAGATTCCTGAAATTTAAAATATATTGCAAAGGTATTTAAAACCCCGCAAACATGTCCCTAATATTCGTTTATGGAACTTTATTGCCAGAATATAATCTATCCATTTCGAACCTTTTTGAAAACGAAGCAGACTTTATAGGACAAGGATTTGTATATGCAAAACTTTATGATATAGGTGATTATCCGGGCATAATATTAGATAAAACATTTGAAAATAAAGTTTACGGAAATATTTATCAACTTCATCACCCAGAATCATCTTTCCAAATACTCGATGAATATGAAGGAATAAATAGCACCCATCCTGAGGAAAATGAATATATTCGTTCCATCGTAAAAGTTTTTACGGGAGAGCATGAATTAGAGGCTAACGTTTATCTTTATTGTAAAGACATTTCAAATTTAAAATTGATTCCTTCAGGTCAATATATTTCTTATGTGAAAAACAAATAAAATGCAGGAAAACACAAATTTTTCACCCGCAACCTTATGTGTACAAGAAACGGTTGATCCAATGGGAACGTCTTCACATACTTTACCCATTTACGCTACTTCTTCCTTTGTTTTTGATAACCTACAACAAGGAATTGATATATTTTCTGGAACTGAAAGCGGCTATTTATATGGCCGTTTTGGTAATCCCACCTGTGATGCTGTGGCAGATAAATTGGCATCACTTGAAAGTTATGGATTGTTAGAAAAAGCTAACTGCCAGTTAGTTAGTTCTGGCATGGCTGCCATTTCTGCCGTTTTATTAGCTCTTTTAAAACCTGGTGATAAATTATTAACACAGGGAGATATTTATGGTGGAACGACCGATTTTTTTAAACAAATACTTGAACCTCATCAGATATCATTTATCACCGCCGACTTAAATCATTTAGATGAAGTTGAGCATATTCTTTCCAATGATTCATCCATTCGATTAATTTATCTGGAATCACCCACAAATCCTATTTTAAACTGTGTAGATTTAGAAAAATTAGTGTCACTCGCAAAAAAATATCATCAATACACGGTCATAGATAATACTTTTTGTACCCCTATCATACAACAACCTCTCCAATGGGGGATTGATTATGTAGTTCATTCCACCACGAAATACTTGAATGGGCATGGAAATGCGATTTCAGGCTGCATTATAGGTAAAAATATAGCGTCCATGCAACGTGTGCGGCAAACTGTAAAACTAATGGGATGTAATGCAAATCCTTGGGATGCCTGGTTGTTACATAATGGCTTAAAAACTCTTGCCCTTAGGATAGAAAAGCAGTCTTTTAATGCCATGGAGCTCTCCTTATACCTAAGGAATCATCCTGCCGTAAACAAAGTATATTATCCTGGACTTAAAAACCATGATACCCATGAAATAGCAAAAAAACAAATGAATTATTTTGGTGGTATGCTATCTTTTGAACTAAAAGGAGGTCTAGAACAGGCAAAAAAATGTATTGATAAACTTAAACTAGCTACCCTTGCACCAACGCTGGGCGATGTAAATACCTTAATCATGCATCCATACACCATGTCCCATCGGAATGTTTCTTCCTTGGTTCGTGAAAAATATGGAATAAGTGAAGGCCTGATCAGAATTTCTGCAGGTATTGAATCCTCAATGGATTTAATTAAGGATTTTGAACAAAGTCTGGCCGATTAATTATTTTCCTGCTGACATTGCCCTTCTCATAAACATTTGAGCTCTGTTTGATTCTACTGGTTGAATTTCAAGAACTTCCCCATTAGCCATCTTTAAGAGTAGATCTGTCTTTTTTGTTTTTATTAATTCATCCTGAAATCTGGAATCATTGGAATTTATTTCAAGAAATCCTTTTCTTAATCCGAAATAATAATAAATATCATTGGGAAGTTTCAAATAGACATAAATTCTATCATCATTATTTGCTGGCATTTTAATTTCAATAAAAGTATTAATCTTTTTACTTACAGGCTTTCCACCTATGCTAATCAAACCAACATTAGTATTTGCGTTTATAAATGCCTGATATTCGGAATCCCATTTTAATTTTACGTTACCAAAAAGGAAAGAATATGGATTTAATTTTGCCGGAATTTCAAACAGACCTGAACTTAATTGAGATAGAACTTCTTTAGTTTCTTCTGAATTTCCTAAAACTCTGGTAAGCATTCTATTATAATAATCAAGATCAGAGAGATATGCAACAGGTTCTGAACCAAAGGCTGCACTGGCAAATTCATTTTCCATAATTCTTAAAAACTTTTCAGGAATTCTTAGATTCAATCCAAGGATTAAATCCAGATCAAGGATCATTTTTTGTACTTCCCCAGTATCAGCCATTTCCTGTGAAGGAGGAATAGTGGTTTTCAATATACCAGTGGCTTTAACCTCAGCCATTTTTAAACCAGACGCAAGTAAAAAATTACCTTCTGCTGTAATTCTGGCCGATTTGTCATCTAGAATCAATAAATTTTCAGTACAAATACCATTTGAAACACAGGTAGAATCACCAAAAAGAAACTGATCTTTCAATCTTTCATACCTAATAAAACCATTTGCCGGAAAAATAGGTCTATCCTTCCTTATTTGGAGAGGTTGCAAGAACCGGGGATAAATAGTTGAATTTTCAGCACTTAAAAAGAAGCCAGTTTCTAAGAACAGACCTTCTGGATCTTTGGGTCTGTTTGCTTCAATAACCAGATTTTTTTTATCCGCCTTTGTATTTAATCTGAACCAATTATTATTTTCAATAGCTGAAGATTCAAGCCTGGCAAAACCATCAAAGGAAAGATTTACATCTTCGGAAGCTAAACCTATTTTTCCATAAAAACTTGTTTTTGTATCAATTCGAAAATCATCCAATGCATCAATTTCACCTTGAGCTCTTGTTGCTGTTGCCTTTTGGGACATCAAACCCTTCCCTACTCTCTGACCTATGATGGAGGAAAAGGCAATTTCCTGATTTTTACCAGGAATATTATACTCATAAAAGCCTGAAGCAATATAATCTTTTCTTCCTTTAACCAGAACATTGGCTTTTGTTATTTTATGATTTTGATTTATGGTATCACAAATTATAATGGCATTAAGAAACGAATCCATCAAACCGTTCGCACGTACATTCAGCTTACCTTTATCTGGAATAATTTTAGCATCCGCTGCATGGATAAAATCTACTCCTTCCACCTCGAGATTAAAATCTTTAAGATTATATCTGGCTCCTTTACCTTTAAAACGTAGAGAATCCTGATTGGGCACTTTGGAAGAAAAGACCCCTATAGATGCTGTGTCTGATCTAAAATAGACCATTTGATCTTTTATTTTCCAATCAAAATCGAGCAATGTTGTTGTATATTGATTAAAAGGAAGATTTGTCAAAAGTTTATTATCGTTTCCATCAAAGGTTCCAAACCCTTTTTCAAAATCAAGCTTTGCCTTAACGTTGAGCGCTTCTAATAGAATTTCTTCTTCCGTTTTACCTTTTATTCTGAGCCAGGCGGTATCACTTTGGGTAGTATTTGCACCAAAACCAAGCTTTTCAGCTTTAAGTGATGCTTGAGGCCAGTTTAATAAACCATTACCCCCCACTCCATTTGGTGTCAAAATTAAATTACCATCAAAAAAGTAAGAACTTGTTTTAAACAACTTAAAGGACTGAGAGCCAGAAGCAAGGTATAAACTATCATGGTAAGGTTTCCAGGTAACTGTAACCTCCTTTCCAATAACTTTAGGAATTTCCAAGGGTTTTAATTCTTCCTCGAGATAAAAGTTTTTAGCACTTGCAGATACTTTTAATGGTTGAAAAATAAAATCCTCTGCATTAATAACCGCACCCAGATAATCTAAGCGACCTTTTCCTTGAAATCCTCTATTACTTAAATCCAGTTCTCCTATAAATTTACCTTTATTTTTGTAGGCTGAGTAGCCCTCTTTAGGTGTTTTGTGAATAAAACCTAATGAAAAATCAAAAGATCTTATTTTCACTGTTTCTTGAAAAACAGGAAAAATATCATGTGAAAATAATTTTCCTTTAAACTGAACCTGACTTTCTTGAAATTTATCTAATCCAGGAAAAATAAATGGAGCCAATGCAAAATAGAAAGAATCTCTTCTGAGTGTTGTATCTTTTGAAAAATCACCATCATAATAAATGGTACCACCTGTTCTACTGTTTAAAACAGGAAAAGACGAAATATTTTCTCTACCCCCTTTATTTTCAGGTGCGTCAATAGCTAAAATACCCGCAAAGGATACTATCTCTGAAGTTAGAGAAAAGGCTGCAGGCATTTTTGAAGAATCAGTAGCAGCTTCTTTGATAAAAATTCTAAATTTTTTAATACTATCTAATTTGATTTGGTTTTGCTTGTAATTATACTCAAACCTTGTCCCTTCAAAATCGGTATACCCAGCTTTAAGAATCCCTGAAAAACGCATAACTCTTTCAGGCAGAAGGTTTATTTTATTTTCCAAAGGAATTAACCTCACTCTGTGTAATGGTGAAAAATCCAAAAAATTGACTGCCTGAATTAGAATGTTTTTATTATTTAGAGTAAGCCAGGCATTAACACCATCTGTTTTTGAATCAATTCTTAAACGGTCAAAATCTCCTTTTCCAGAAGCTGCCTCAACGGTTAATCTAACTTTATCATTGACAATAATTTGATTTTTCTCTTCCTGAAACTCTATATATCCAGCAGCAACCCATTCATAAAGTAAAGATCTTATATTTTCTAAAGAATATTTAGGATTTAATAATGGGGCTAAAGAACGGGCATCAAAAATATTTGTTTTATTTTTCTGGCTAATCTGATATAAAAGTTCTAAAGGATTTTGAGTGGAAATGCCTTTTAGAGCCTCATATTCATTTTCGTTAAAAAAGTTTAAGGATTCAAAACGAACGATTGGTTTCTTGAGTATAGGCAGTGCTTCTCGTCCTATCATCACAGAGTCGTTATCAATTTGCATAACTAATTCTTCTGCCTGAATAGAAAATTGATGAGCAGAACTATAAAACAGATTCCTTCCTTTTCCCTTTTCTCCTCTTCGAAGAAGCAATGTTCTCGTTTTTGTATTGTAATTAAATATCAGTTCTGGATGTGTAATAGAATCCGTACCCAGATACAAAGTGGATTTCACCTTCTGGCTATTTAATTGATCGATTCTTCTCAAGATAAATTTTTCAGAAGCTCCGACGAATGCTGTTCTCGCCTTATTATTGACTAAGGTTATTTTAGCTGGATTTTCTGGCGAACCGAAACCAACAATTGATTTTCCTTCTAAAGCAAAACCACCTATAAATTTAATTCCCTCGCCAAATTGGTTTATCACTAAGTTCTCTTTTAACGAACTGAATCGAGGAAATGAAATAAGAGAAGAATCGGGTTGAAAAACCATTTGATCCTGGAAATTCCCCAAAATGAGATTTTTACCAAAATAAGCTGGGTAACTTAGCTGGACACTATCCGCATTAAATTTATTTAATTTTAGATCGAGTGCATAATTTTTAAGTTGAACAAAAATATTTTTTTCCAGACCAACTCTTGTCCAATCGCATTTTCCACCTGAACCCATCCATTGATTTTTAAATGGAAATAAAACACCAGATGTTTCAACGATACGAATGGTATCCGTTTTATAGCTGGTCAGAAGCTGAACCTTATTAAATACTAACTTTGGTTCCTGATTTTCCCACAACCACACTGGATTTCCCCCTCTCAATATCCAATTGGCGCCACCACCATTTGAAATTTGCTGCTGATCGAAAAATAATTTCGAAATAGAGAGAAAATCATTTATTTTAAACGGAGTATATCTATCCGGAAGGTCTAGTAGGGAGAGAAAAGTTTTATGCCAGGATATGAATCCATCTTCATTATGCGCTTTTAACTTCAATAATTCAACAAAATCGAGATAATTATTGATGTATGGAAGAAAGGGTAATTTTCTGGCCCATAATACCCTTATGGTTTGAAATATTATTTTTTTTTGATTATCAGTATAAGTGGGGGATTGTAAATTTTGAGACAGCAGAGTATATTTTTCTGTAAGATCCTTATTATTTAGTGCACCCACATTTTTTTTTATCGTTTCCCAAAAGGCGATTGGATCATTTGGTAAGGTATCAACACGCTGTGATAAAACGTACTGAAATGGTAAAATTATGAATAGAAATACGAGTCTGATTATCTTCATTTCCAGCAATTATAGAACATATTATCTGCTAAATATACCCATCATCCAGTCACCTTTCCGTTTTTTACTTATCAGATTTAATTCCAGTGATTCTGTCATATTTGTGATTAATTCCCAATCGGTCCAAAGGATACCTGAGATAAGCAAAAAGCCTGAACTACTCAACTGTTTTTTTAACGTTGGAAGTTCATCCAGTATTACATTTCTATTTATATTGGCAAGGATAATATCCTGATCTGCCAGAGAAACAGCATTTAAATCGCCCCCAAATACCTCCATTTGTGCACCTACTCCATTTAGCTTTGCATTTTCAATAGAATTTTCTACAGCAGGTTCTTCAATGTCGAGTGCAATCACCTTTCTTGCCCCTAACTTAGAGGCGAGAATAGCCAGAATGCCTGTTCCACATCCAAAATCGAACACTTGTTTATCTTTAAAATGAATAGATTCCATTGCTTCCATCATCATAAAAGTTGTTTCATGATGTCCGGTTCCAAAGGCCATTCTGGGCGTAATTACTAACTCGTGTTTAAACCCTAAAACAGGTGGATGAAAATCGGCTCTTACATAACAGAAGTCATTTATTTTGATAGGAGAGAAATTACTTTCCCATTGTATATTCCAATTTTCCTCAGGAAGATTTTCAACTTCATAGGAGAAAGGAAAAGAAAGAGCTAAGGTAGTTAAGTCCTCAAAAAGACTTTCAGGAGAAATATTCCCGGGAAGAAATGCATTTATCAAACCTGAATCCTCCTCAAAAACCTCAAATGGATAATTTCCGAGCATTGCGAGCAATATTTCACCATCCGTATTTTCATCAAAAGAAAAACAAAAACGATAATAATTCATAAAATAGATTAATCCTTTCGCTCAACTGCGAGAAGGGTGTTTTGAATGAGCGCCATGACCGTTAATTGCCCTACTCCGCCGGGAACTGGAGAAATATAGGAAGATAATGGTGCTACGGTTGGAAAATGAACATCCCCAGTTAATCTGAAACCCTTTACATTTTGAATATCTTCCACTCTGTTTATACCTACATCGATAACAACAACCCCAGGTTTCACCATATCACCTGTGATAAATTCAGGAATACCGGTAGCTGCAATTAAAATGTCGGCTTGAAGCGTAAATGATTTAAGATTATTGGTATAACTATGACACAAGGTAACTGTCGCATCTCCGTGAATCCCTTTCCGCGACAATAAAATGGACATTGGCGTACCCACAATATTACTTCTTCCTACCACCACTACATGCTTCCCCTTAGTTGGTATTTCATATCGATGTAACATTTCTAAAATCCCTTTTGGTGTCGCAGACAAAAAACAAGGCAAGCCAAGCATCATTTTTCCCAGGTTTATGGGATGGAAACCATCGACATCCTTTTCAGGTTTAATCGCCAGGGTAATAAGGTGTTCATTGATATGTTTTGGGAGCGGAAGCTGTACAATAAAACCATCTATTTCAGGGTTATTATTCAAATTTTCTACCTCTTGAAGAAGTTCTTCCTCAGTAATAGTGTCTGGTTCTTTAATCAATGTAGAAAAGAAACCAACTTCCTCGCACGATTTAACTTTGTTGCGAACATAAGCCATGCTGGCTGGATTTTCACCAACAAGAATGGCTGCGAGATGAGGGATTTTTTTTCCGTTCGATTTACGGTCAGCCACCATTTCTTTGATTTCAGCTTTTATCTGAGCAGCTAATTTTTTACCATCCAATAAGGTCATTTGATAAATGTTAATTTCTTTTAAAATGTTGGCTAAAATAAATAAATACCCTTTGGCAAATGTAGTTTTTTCTACATTTGTTTAACGAAATAATATTTTAGATAGTTGTGAACCTAAAAAAAACAATTTCTTTTAGCCCCTTGGTTAATCTCCATGCCAATAAGTCTGGGCTTATTATCTTTTTTATATTCGTGTTACAGGTGAACTTATTTTCACAACTTACCGAAATTAAACAAACAGAAATTTGCCTTTGGAAATTACCCTCCATCAAAGACACTTTCCTTTGTCCGGGGCAATCTTTGCAAATACATCTGGATTCCATTGCGGGAAGCCGAAAAAAGGATACTTTCCCATTTTTTTCCCTTGAACCTCTGGACGGAAACGTACATAAACCTTTCAATCCCTTAAAAATAAATCTCCCTGTAAAGGATTTACCAAAAGAGAAAATAGATTTCAAAGATTACAAATTAGTTCGTATTTGTCTGGATATTTATACACCCAAGGCCAGTGACCTGGAAGTATGGTTAATTCCACCAAGTGGAAATACAAACAATGTAGTTGAGCTAATTAGCCCTGGAAATGCCAGTGGCAATCCCGATTTCCTACAAACGTGCTTTACCCCAAGTGCTTTTAATGCCGTTTCTTCAGGTATTTCACCTTACACAGGAGAATTCTCTGTGGCTGGCAACTGGAGTGGTCTCATTGGTGAGGAATTAAATGGAAACTGGCAGCTTTGGGTGAGTGATAGGCTTGCCGATGCTGCGCCTGGTTTAGTACAAAGTATTTCACTGGTTTTTGAAACAAAACCAAATTATCAGATAAAATGGACCCCTAAAGAGGGCATTTCATGTGATAGCTGCAAGTCTCCCATTTTTAGTCCAATAAAATCGACAACTTATCAATTACAACTAATAAATAATCAAGGTTGCGTTTTTAGCGATACGCTAACTATAGATTATCGTGATAAATCATTTGGTCCAGCCTTTACCTGTGAACCCAAAGGACCTGGTTTAATGGACGTAAGCTGGCAATTACCCAGCCTGTTATTAAAAGAGACTTATGCGGCAAGCATTTTACAAAAAGGTAGACCACCCATTGTTTTAGCCACTACTGGAAACAAAAAATTTAGTTTAAACGGGCTTTCTTCAAAAGATTCCATAGCTGTTACTTTTAAACTACCCAAAATGGACGGAGTCATGTGTCAGGCCATAGACACGACCTATTATTGTGTTTTCCCCCCTTGTGATTTAGCCCTGATAGAAAAGCAAAATTCACCTATTTCTTGTTATGGATCTGAAGATGGCATGCTTGAATTTTCATTTTCAAAAGGATTTCCACCTATTTCTCTGACCAAGGATGGTCAAAATTCTCCCCTTAAAATTGATCGCTTAAAAGCAGGAACCCATTCGTTCATAGCTACCGATTTTTTAGGTTGTCAATCTTCCTTTACTGCTAAAATAAATGAACCTCAGCCTATCAAAGCCAATATTTCGTTGATAAAACCAGTACTTTGCTTTGATTTACCTGGGGCTCAGTTAAAAGCAAATCCAACAGGAGGAAACGGAGGATATACCTTTCGTTGGCAACCAGACGGTGGAACAACCGAAACTACCGGTTTAATCAAACAAGGTAGCTACACGCTAGTTATTACAGATTCAAAAAGCTGTATTGGTAAAGATACCTTTTTTCTGAATTCACCGACACCTATTTCGGCGACCATAAATACAACTCCTACTATATGTTCGGGTTCGGCAACAGGAAGTATTCAGGTAAATGTGACTGGGGGTATTGCTCCTTATCAATACCTCTGGAATAATGGTGATAAAAATTCGGAAATGACAAACTTACCAGCAGGCCTCTATAAATTGACCGTAACTGATCAAAATAATTGTAATTTTTCTGTAACAGCAACTATTGCTCAAGGAGCAAGTGTTTTAAAAATAGATTCTACGAACATTACCCCTGTTTCTTGTTATGGAAATAGAGATGGTATTGCAAAGATTTTTGTTAGTGGAGGAACAAAGCCTTATCAAATCAAATGGAATGACCCTCTGGCACAGGTAGGTAATCTGGCAAACAGATTAGCAACGGGCTCCTATTTTATTAACATTAATGATGCAAAAGGTTGCACGATTCAATATCAGGTATTGATAACAAGTCCAACGCTGCTACAGATGAATATTCAATCTAGGGATTTAACCTGTTTGAATAAAAATGATGGAGAAATGGAAGTTTTCCCAACAGGTGGTGTCTTACCCTATAAAATATTATGGTCTGATGGTTCCACAGAGAAAAAAAGGGTTAATTTGAATGCTGGTAATTTTGCAATTACCTTGACAGACGCTAATAATTGTGAGGAAAATGATCTGGTTGTTATTAATAATCCGATAAATCCTCTTAAAATAAGCGCTGTCCAAACCTATAAGGGTTGTTTTGGAAAAAAAGAAAACACGGTTCAGACAACTGTAACTGGCGGAAGTCCTGAATATTTTATTCGATGGAGCCATGGATTTACAGGTTTATTATCCTCAAATTTAGATACCTCTCTGTATGTAATTAAGGTAAATGATGCACAGGGTTGTTTTGACTCAACCTTTATTAAACCTATAGATTTACCCATTATAGTGCCAGAAATTGAAATTAAAGCACCTTCTTGTTTTAACGATCAAAATGGTGAAATTTCTCTTTTAAAAATAAATGGCAGAGAGGGAATAGATTTTAATCTTTTTCGATATCAATGGAACAGCGGTCAGAGAACATCGATCGTAAAAGGTTTAATAGGTGCAGAAAATTATACCGTGACCGTAACCGACGCTAAGGGATGTACTGGGGTTGCGAGTGGATTTATGAGAAATCCTACTCCGGTTAGTCTGACCCTGGATGGTGTAGACCCAACTTGTAATGGTGGAAATGATGGAAAAATATGGATGAAAAATTTTCAAAGTGAAGCTAATATTTTTTCATATTCTTGGAACGCGCCAGATCAGCTTGCTTCAAAAGATACTATTTTTAATCTTCGAGCTGGTATTTTTCAACTTACAGTCACTAATATAAATGGATGTAAAGGTACCTCTTCCTTTCTTTTAAAGGAACCTTCCCCAATTGTAATTAATCAGATAAAAAAGGGAAATTCATGCTATGGTTACAAAGAAGGTGAAGCAGAAATAACAGTTTCAGGCGGAAATCCTGATTACAAAATTCTATGGATTGACGGTAATACCTCTTTCAAAAGAAAGAATTTGATGGGGGGCATTTATCAAATTTCAATCACCGATTTCAGAAATTGCTTAAAAACAGAGAAAGTTGAAATTTTTCAACCTGAAAAAACAGAACTAGATTTTCAGCTGGATAGTATAAGCTGTTTTAAGGAAGCAGACGGAGTATTAAGTTTTGCTGTATTTGGAGGCAAAGGTCCCTTCGTATATAGCTTTGATAAAACCATCTGGCAAACTGGAAATCGCATAAGTAATCTAGCTTCAGGGAAATACACCTTGTTTTTAAAAGATGCTAACAGCTGTTTGATTGATACTTCTTTTTACATCCCTGAACCACCATTTTTCAGTATTGATATTGGTAATGAGGTGATTAAATCGAACAGCAAGCAACCTATAATACTTAATCCATTACTTTTTAATGGACAGGAACCTATAAAATTCCAGTGGTCTCTACCTGATAGCAGTGCCCTATCTTGTTTAACTTGTAGAAATACCATTCTCACTGCTTCAAGATCTATGGATATAAATCTGATTGCTACAGATAGCAAAGGTTGTATTGCCAAAGATGGATTAAAAATATGGGTCATACAAAATAGAAATGTACTTATTCCAACTGCATTTAGCCCTAATAATGATAGCCAAAATGATTTGTTAATCATACATGGAGCAGACGGGGTTAAAATATTACAGTTTAAAATCTATGATCGCCTGGGTAATATAGTTTATCAGGATTCCGATTTTTTTACCAATGAAAATAAACGGGGTTGGAATGGTACTTTTAGGCAAGCTGAGGTACCCATTGGAAATTATGAATGGTTTTGTACCGTTGAATATCCCGATGGATATAAAGATTATCTTAGAGGACAAACCCAATTGGTTAGATAAACAATCAAAATGAATCTTAAAACAGGATGGCTTAGTCTGCTCATCATAGTATCTTCTCTGACCATAAGTTTGGGGCAGGATCCTGTTTTTTCACAGATAACCTCACATCCACTTTTAATAAATCCGGCATTTGCAGGGTTATTTAAGGGTGAAATCAGAGCAATTATTCAATTCAAAAATCATACTGACCTTCCAGATAATCAATATATGAATCAATTGTCAGCCTTTGGATTTGATACCAGGTATAAGGCAGGAAATAAGGATTTTTGGACCTTACAGGGACTTATTTCCTCCTTTAAAATGGGTGACCCCTTGTTTGTAAATCAAGAAATAAGTATTGGCGGTGGATTTATGAAATTATTGAAAGCTGGGCGATACGGGAAAGGGACTCAATATTTAAGCTTGGCGTTTCAACTTGGGGCAGAACAAAATTATCTGGGATATAATGCCTGGTATTCTAATCAATATGATCCTGTTACAGGTGGTATTAATTTCGCATTACCCAATGGAGAACCCAATAATGGGCAATATGCCTCTTCTTTTAATCCCGATTTGAATGCAGGCCTAATGTGGACCAATAGCTGGGATAATGAGAAGGGAATTTATGCAGGACTGAGTATATTTCATATTAATAACCCTAAAACTGGATTTATCCCAAATTCTACAAATAGATTACCTCGTAAAATTACATTTGTTACAGGTGGAGAATTCAAAATACTGGAAAGCACTCAATTTCTACCTGCATTTTTCTATCTGAGGCAAGGAACACATCAGAGAATAAGTCTGGGTACGCCCTTTAGATTTAACCCACGCGATTGGAATGATAATGCTCTTCGGGCCGGAATCTGGTTTCAAGGAAGTCAATCGGATACCGGACATTGGTTCATTGGAGAGCTAACCTTTCAAACTATATTTGAAATTAAAAGCATCCAAATGGGTCTTGCTTATGGGGTTGGACAAAAGCCAGTGGCTACAGGAAATTTTTCTAGAAATTCCTTTGAAATCAATTTAACATGGACAAAACCAGCCAACTATAAAAAGAAAATTGCTTGCCCACGACTTTAGTTAAAGGCAAATTTTGATAGCCTAGCACACCTTATTATTCAAATTTAGGGTTTTTTAGGAACTAACATTTTAATTTCATTTCCCTCCACAACTTTACCATAATGAGATAATGTGGTATTTGAAAAAGTAATAGAAGCCAGAAAAGAATCTGCCTCAGTTTTTTCAATAGACGGCTCATAAGAATAGCCTGAAAAGGAAATTGATTTCTCCTTGTTTAACAAAAAGATACCTAACACCAGCAAAATAGAGGCCGCTACACTACTATAACTAAGTCTAACCAACCTACGTTTCATTTTTTTTTGATTAATGCGCAGCCAAACATGATCTGAAGGAACCTGTTCGACTTTATTCAAATCTTCGGAAATTTTATTCCAGGTGGTAAATTTATTTTGCATCATATTTAAAATTAAAATTCTTCATCATCATTACCTTCGGGTAAGGCAGGATCGACTTCATCCAGTCCAAGAAATCTCCTGATACTTCTTTTAGCATGAATCAACTGAGACTTGGAAGTATTTATACTTATTCCTAAAAGCTCTGCTATTTCCTTATGTTTAAACCCTTCTACGACGTATAAATTAAAAATTATCTTATAGCCGTTGGGCAGTGAGTCAATCATTCTTTTTAGGGCATCAATATCATTTTCCAACGGGGGCTGACTTATCATTTTAGTTTGGTCAATAGCATCCATACCGAGGGTGATCATTTTATTTTTCCTTAAAAACATTAAACAATCATTGACTACCAATTTTTTCATCCATCCTTCAAAACTTCCTTCTTTTTTATAAGTATCAACCTTTATAAAAATTTTAAAAAAAGACTCTACCAGGACATCCTCTGCATCTGCTTGCCGGGGAATATACCTTGAAATAAGCGCGAGAAATTTAGGAGCATACTTTTTGTACAAAATTTCTTGTGCATTTTGGTCTTGTTTTATACATAGCTCAATTAATTTTGATTCCTCCATAAAAGTTATAAAGCCTTATATAATAGACTTAAAAAGGATAAATTTACAGATAAGATGCAAAATTGCTTCCCTAGGGTGTAAGGTTATGAAAGAAATATCGCAATTTTGCGACAAATTTTAAGACTATTCCATGCTTTATCCAGAAAAATCAACGAAATCACTTCCTGAAGGATTTGAACCTGAAATTTGGTGCGCAAAATACGGTACCCCATTATTTGTTTATGACGCAGACGAAATGGAAAAACAGATTGAAGGATTCAAATCTGCATTTACGGTTGATGATCTTCATATCCATTATGCTTGTAAAGCACTGACCAATATCAATATCTTACGTTTAATGAAAAAATGGGGAGCAGGTTTGGATACAGTCTCCCTGGAAGAAATTAAAATTGGGTTAATGGCTGGCTTTAAACCGAGCGAGATTATGTTTACTCCCAATATGGTCGGCTTTGAAGAAATTGCAGAAGCAGTTGAGCTGGGTGTACGCATAAATATTGATAATTTGCCCTTTTTATTACGATTTGGACAAGTTTTCCCAGAAACTCCTGTTTGTATCAGATTAAATCCCCATATTCTCGCAGGAGGTAATATCAATATTTCTGTAGGTCATACCCATTCAAAATTTGGTATTTCCTTTGAGCAATTGACGGAAATTAAGACCATTTTGAAAAATACCGGTTTAAAGGTAGAGGGTTTGCATATTCATGTCGGTTCAGACGTAAAGGATGCTGAATCATTTGTAAAAGTAGCAGATTTACTATTTGAGGTAGCTTTGAATTTTCCAGATTTAACTTTTTTGGATTTAGGTGGAGGATTTAAAATAAAATACAAACCAGAAGATAAAAAGGCCGATTTAACCGAACTAGGCCAATTATTGAGTACCGCTTTTAACCATTTTTGTGAAAAATATGGAAGAAAATTATCGCTTATTTTTGAGCCTGGAAAATATTTAGTTAGTGAAGCAGGTTACTTTTTTGTTCAGGTAAATGTTATTAAACAAACTCCTTACGTTTTATTTGCGGGCGTTGATTCTGGATTTAATCATTTGATAAGACCCATGTTTTATGATGCTTATCATCATATTACAAATTGTTCTAATCCTTACGGTGGATTGTTCACCTATGACATTGTCGGTAATATATGTGAAACAGATACCTTTGCCAAAAACCGAGACCTGCCTGAGATCAAAGAAGGGGATATTTTATGTTTTCATAATGCAGGCGCTTATGGTTATACAATGGCTTCCAACTATAATTCAAGGCCCAGACCTGCAGAAGCACTTTTTATTGATGGCGGGTTACATTTAATACGAAAAAGGGAAACCCTCGAAGAAATTTTACAAACCCAAGTTGAATTATCCTTTTTAAAATAGGATTTAGATAAATCCCGAAAAATAAATTATATGTCCTTGTCAGCACGCTATCAACCTCAAGAAACAGAATCTAAGTGGTATGATTATTGGCTTAAAAAGAATTATTTTCATTCTGAACCCGATGAACGTGAACCCTTTACGATAGTTATTCCTCCTCCAAATGTTACTGGAGTCTTGCACATGGGTCACATGCTTAATAATACCATCCAGGATATTCTAATCAGGAAAGCCAGGTTATCAGGAAAAAATGCATGCTGGGTTCCCGGTACAGATCATGCCAGTATTGCTACTGAAGCTAAAGTAGTTAGATTATTAAGAGAAAAAGGAATTAAAAAAGGAGATATAGGCAGAGAGGCCTTTTTAGAACATGCATTTGCATGGAAAGAAAAATATGGAGGAATCATTTTAGATCAATTAAAAAGACTTGGAGCTTCCTGCGACTGGGAAAGGACCAGATTTACAATGGAACCCTCCCTTTCTGATGCTGTCTTACATGTTTTTGTAAACCTTTATGAAAAAGGCAGGATTTATAGAGGTCTTAGAATGACAAACTGGGATCCTGAAGCACTTACCGTATTATCGAATGAGGAAGTAATTTATAAAGAAGAAAATGCACGTCTTTTTTATTTAAAATACAGACGAGCAGACAATCCGAATCTTTTTATTACCATTGCAACCCAAAGACCAGAAACCATTATGGCTGACACGGCCATTGCTGTGCATCCTGAGGATGAGAGATATCAATCTTTTATCGGTAAAAAAGTCATTATCCCACTTATAAAGAGAGAAATACCTGTTATTGCCGATTCTTATGTCGATATAACATTTGGAACAGGTGCCTTAAAAATAACTCCTGCTCACGATCAGAATGACTACGAAATTGGGAAAAAGCATCAATTGCCTGTGATTGATATTTTAACACCGAATGGTAAGTTAAATGATAAAGCTGGAATTTTAATCGGACAAGATCGCTTTGAAGCCCGCAGAAATATAAAAAAGTTACTGGAAGATGCCGGGGTTTTAGAAAAAACGGAAGATTATAGAACAAGTATTGGTCACAGTGAAAGAACCGATGCCGTAGTTGAACCTAGATTAAGTTTGCAATGGTTTGTTGATATGAAACCATTTGCAAAAATGGCTCTAGAAGCTGTTAAAAGTGGAGAGGTAAAGTTTTACCCGGAATCCATGTTTAATATGTACCAGAGCTGGTTGCAAGAGGATTCCATAAAAGACTGGTGCATCAGCCGACAACTTTGGTGGGGACAAAGAATTCCCGCTTGGTTCTTAAAAACGGAAGAGGAAGGAGAAAACCAACAGGTTTTTGTAGCTAAATCAGCGGAAGAAGCCCTCATTCAAGCGATTGAAAAAACAGGGATTTCTGCGTTGTCCATAGATGATTTAAAGCAAGATGAAGACGTCGTCGATACATGGTTTTCGTCGTGGTTATGGCCTCTTTCTGTATTTGATGGATTTAAAGATAATAAAGAAATTGCTTATTATTATCCGACACAGGTTTTAGTAACTGGATGGGATATTATGTTTTTCTGGGTAGCCAGAATGATTATGTCAGGTTATGAATTCTCTCCTGAATTACTGGACAAAGCTAACATCAAAGAGAAAGGAGCTATGCCTTTCAAAGCGGTCTATTATACAGGAATGGTTAGGGATAATAAACGCAGGAAAATGTCCAAATCGTTAGGCAATTCGCCTGATGCTTTAGCATTGATAGATAATTATGGTGCCGATGGTGTTCGATTTGGGGTTTTGTCTAGTGCTGCTGCTGGAAATGATATTATTTTTGATGCTCCCTTTGACCCTAAAACCCAGGAAGTATTAAATGAAAGTAAACTTTGTGAACAAGGTCGTAATTTTTGTAATAAACTATGGAATGCATTAAGATTATTGCAGGGTTGGGAAATTACGGGAGAGGATGTTAATCAGGGAGATCAGGAAATTGCTGAACTTGCCAATCAATGGCTGGAAGCAAGAATCAATCAGACATTAGTTCTTTTGCAAGATCAATTTAATTCATACCGCCTAAGTGAAGCTCTTATTACTGTCTATAAATTGATATGGGATGATTTTTGTTCCTGGTATTTAGAGTTAATTAAGCCTCCTTACGGAGAACCTATTCAGAAAAAAGTACTTAATCAGGCTATTTCTCATTTTGAAAAATTAATGACTATTCTGCACCCTTTTATGCCTTTTGTGACCGAAGAAATTTGGCAACAATTGAAACCCAGAGCAGAAGGTGAAGATTGTGTGATAAGTAAATGGCCAGAATTAACTGATTTTGACAAGTCCCTTATTTCAGATATTGAATTACTTCAATTGGTAACCACATCAATTCGGGAAATCCGAAATAATAACCAGATAAAAATGAAGGAAGAATTATCTCTTTTCCTTCAAAAATCAATTTTAACCAGCCATTGGTTACAAAGAAAAGGACTAAAAGAGGCCCTTTGTAAAACCAGTGTATTAAAGGATGTTTCCCTTACAGAGGAGGAAGTAGCTAATTCTGTCACCTTCCTTGGAGGTAATGATAAATTTTATTTAGTTATCAATACCACGATTAATGTGGATGAGGAGAAAGTCAGACTTCAGAAAGAAATTGAATATTTTCAAAAATTTATTGCCTCTGTAGAAATGAAATTATCAAATGAAAAATTTGCAAATAGTGCGCCGGCCGATATTGTAAATAAAGAAAGGCAAAAATTAGCCGACGGTCAAACCAAATTAAAGGGATTAATGGAGGCCTTAACTAAATTGGGCTAGGGAATATTTTCTTTATAAATTTTGCAAGTGAAATCAACCCGGAACCTACTTAATTGCATGGCTCCGGGTTTTTTATGTTGATTATTTTATAATCTGTACTTTACCTGTTATGATTCCCTTTTTTGTTTTACACTGAACTAAATAGCTACCATCAGGAAGAGGAGCATTTATTTTAAAAGAGACATTTCCCGAAAGGCTTATTTTTTCTTCCCATACTTTTTTACCCAATACATCGAAGATAGCATAACTTTCAAAGTCAGCGGGATCAACTGCTTTGATATTAACATAAAAATCATTAACAGCTGGATTTGGGAAAATTTCCATCCCAGCTGATTCACTCTGAATTACAGGTACTGACGTCGATTTTTCTCTTATTCTCATACGTACTAAAGCAGTTATATCCTTACCAAATCCACCTCCAAACCAATCTCCATTCTTTATAATCGTAGAAAGCTGGCCATAATTGTAAGTAATTTTACTGTAAGGCATAAACATATCTTTTGCATATTGAACCATCAAAATATAATCGCCATCTGCTTTCAAAGGGACTCCAGGATTATTCGTTTCCAGATTCAATAAAGGAGTGGTTATCAATTCAAAATTCTTCTCCGTTTTAAATTCATGGAAACCATATCCAACAACTTTTAAATCTTTATCATCAAATTTAGAGTCGCCATTATCAATATATTGATATAGGAGTAAACTGATTGATTTACCCTGATGAGCATTTCCATTACTTGCCACTGAAAACAAAGCCTCATAGGCATCAAATCCAGCCTTTTTTACATAATAATAATTTCCAGCCTCCCATATATCACCAGTGACTGTAGAAGGCTGTGTAGCACTGGAGAGAATTCCATCATCTTTGGAAAATAAATTTCTGGTAACTAAAAAATTTGAAACCAGGCTATTGTCAGAGGGAACTTCATCGGTTGAATCAGTGGTAACTGAATATTGTGTCGCATAACTCCCTGTATCCCTGGGGATAAAAATTCTGGGAATAGAAAAAGTATCTACCAAACCGCTTTTCAAATTCAGAAGGGTCGTATCGGCATTAAATGACTGACCATTTGAGGAAATAACCTTTACTCCAAATTTAACTTTAGGTTGAGCAAGAGTTCCTTTGTTACTTACGGTAGCTACAAAAGGCACCTCTTGCACCTGAGAAACGGGAACGGCAAAACTCTCTGGTAATATTGGAGCAGAAACCACCATATCACGAGCCGGCTGAGGATTTCCTTCAAAAAGCCCTATATCATCCAAACGCCAGGCATATTCATAATTTCCTTTCCATCGAAACCGTATAAAAACTTTTTCTTTTCCAACTGCTTCTGGTAATTCTAGAGTTACTATTTGTCTCGACGCACTTACATTATTGGAAGCCACGTCAGTCAAAACTGTTTTGTAGGTATAAGTAGTGCCGTCAAAACTAATACCGACCTGTGCTACTGATTGGCTTGGAGGAGAATAAAAAGCATATTGATTTTCAAATCTTAAAAATATATTTTTCTTTCCCACACAATTAATGGGATTAATGGCGGTTAAAAATACATCATGAGGAACTTCTCCATTATCTTCAGAATTAAAAATAACGAATCCATTTGCGGCCGTTTTTGAGGTAAAATCAGGTTGACCTTCAAACAAAGTTTTCGGATTATCACTCCATTTCCACTTTTCAGGTCCGGCATTCGTTCCTCCAGACACCCATTTGGCACCAAAATCGGCAGCAGAAGGAAAGGTTTCACTATAAAAAGGAGAAACTGTCTGAGAATCAATGGTAGAGATATTTAACAGAAAAGCCAAAATAAATAAAGGCCAAAATCGGATGTATGTCTTCATGCAGTTCATAATTTTAGTTTATTTCGTATATGAATTAAGGTAAAATGACCAAAAAGATTTCATCTCAAGGGAAACGACTCCTGAACGGGAACAAACCTGAGCACCTGCAGCGTTAGCTAATTTTCCCATCGTCTCTAAATCGTAATTATTTATAAAAGCCCAAACTAAACAAGCTATAACTGAATCTCCAGCTCCGCAAACATCAATGATTTCCTGTTTAATACCTTTAATCCAGATAGACGAGTTACGGTTCGCCAGCCAAATACCATTTTCTCCAAGAGTTATAACCGCAATTTGACTGTTGAGTTTAGCAAAAATATAATCTGACACTTTTTTTAAATCAGTCCTGTTATTATGAAATTGAAAAGGAATATTTTTCTGTATTTCTCTTCTATTTGGTTTAAAAATAGCCACCTCCTTAAAATCCCAAAAATGATCATTTTTAGGATCAACCGCAACAGGAACTAATTTTTTTTTCGCCAATTTAATTAATGCATTAATTAAAAATGAAGTTAAAACCCCTTTATTATAATCTTGAAGGACCAACATTTTAGGACTATATTTTTCCCATAAGTCCTGGATGACCTGTAATAATTTTTTTTCTTCCTCTTTTGATAATGGGTGAATATCTTCATTGTCTATTCTCAAAAGATGTTGTCCATTAGACATGATTCTAATCTTTTCCGAAGTCTTTCGCGAGGAACTATTCAGGAAGCCTTCTGTTGAAAGACCTTTATGCTGTAAAAAAGTGATTAAGGAATCTGCTGCATTATCTTTACCAATAACAGAAAACAAAATAGTCTTAATATTTAAACCATTCAGATTTAAGGCTACGTTTGCAGCACCTCCAGGTCTTTCAGATGTTGCATTCATCTCGAGTATGGGTACAGGTGCTTCTGGAGAAATTCTGTTAACAACTCCATGAATATATTTGTCTAACATAACATCTCCGACAACAAAAACAATATTTTTTGTCTCGGATGAATGATCCTTACTCATTTTTATCCAATACTGTTTGTAAATAAGGCAAAATTTTATCTATTGTACCCATATTTTGGGCAATATACGACGAAGCAATCATTCCACAATTAATCCTGAAGGCCGGAAGATGCATTTTTTCTAAAATAGATTTCCAATCCTCCAGGTGATGAATACAAAAACCACCCCCATGTTCAATAAGCCAAGTTGCTTCCGGAAAAGCGTGATGATTCGGGCCATAAATTACAGGAATCTGGTAAACGATGGGTTCTAATAAATTATGAATGCCTTTTCCAAATCCACCACCTACATAAACCAGCTGAGCATATCTGTAAGCGTATTTTAAAACTCCCATTGTATCCAAAATCAATATTCGACTATTTATATTCGATTTATTGACTTCTAAAAAAAAATTCAATCCTTCGATATTATAAAAAGAATCGGTCCATTTTTTGTTTTGTTTTGGGGAAATATCATGCGGAGCCCATATTATTTTCCAGTTTTTAAATAGTGGATGCTCTAAAAAATGCTTCAGATAAGGAATATCTTCTGTCCATACACTCCCAAAAATGATTGTATCTGATTGGTTTGTAAAGGAAGCCAATACATTATTCTCCCATTGGATTTCTTTATTTTTCAAAACACTTTCAACACGGGTATTTCCAGAGAGGACTGCATTTTTAAAACCATACTTAGATGCAAGCTCAATATCCCTTTTACTTTGAAGAAAAAGGATTGTAAAAAGCTGCCCTATTTTAAGATACCAGTTTTTATAAATACTAACATTTAACAGAAGGGAAGATGAAATAGTGCCTGAAACGAGAAAAACAGGTATTTTTTGAAGACTTAATTCCTTAAGATAATGATACCAAAATTCTTGTTTGACAAAAATAGCTATTTCAGGATGAATGGCTTTTATCCAGACTTTTGCCCTATTTTTACCATCAAGGAGTAAAGGAAATACTTCATCAGCATAAAAAAAAGTAGCAGGTAATTTAAACCCAGATGGAGAAAAAAGGGTCAGAATAATTTTATGGTTTGGATATTGATTTTTTAATGCTTGCAAAACAGATTTACCTTGCTCATATTCACCTAAAGAAGCACAATGCATCCAGATACATTTTGAAGAAATATATTTCTGTTCCACAGTAATTAAGGCATCCAATATAAATTTCTGTCCTTCTAGCCAATCTCTTCCTTTTTCAGAAAAATAAAAGAGTATTGGCGAAAAGAGCTTAAATAAATACAGCAGACTGTTATAAAAAAAAAGCATAAAAAATTAATATTTGAGAGAAGCTGGATCTTTGAAAACCTTTTTAAAATGATAACCCAGATGAATACCGGGTTGCAATACCCAAAAAGAAGATTTATCAGACATGCCAGTATTAAAATTAATAGGTCTTCTGTTTATGGTGTGCGCAGCAAATAAATCAAAACCGACAATAAAACGAGTTAAGGAAGGATTTGCTGTTGGATTATAAGACAAATTAATATTTAAACCTGGTCCATTAGATAACCGATCATATCCCTTCTTATATTCTCCATTTATCTGAGGCACCAAACGGGCAGGATCTTCCTGAATTCTAATTTTATGTTGAAAAAAACCACCATAGACATCTATCAGCAAACGATTTAAAAATTTCGATTTTTCCTTAAAACGCCAACCTTTTCCTGCGCCTATAAACCAGGCTCTTTGTCTCAGTTGTATAGCCGCAGGATTTTTATCGTTCCCAATGAGAAATCCTTCTGGGGTTAAAATATTAGAAAAAATGTCTTCTTTTACCAAAGTCCCAAATTGAAAAAAACCAGTCAAACTCCAAACATCTGGTTTTTGGGTTGGTTGATAAGACACCACTAAAGTAGGTCTCAGTGAGGTTCCAAAACGATTTTTAAAATCAAGGGCAGGCAATTGGCTTCCATATTGGATGGTTAAAAAAAAAGTGGGATCCTTTTTTTGTGCATAAAGGTTTCCATAAATAATTAAAAAAGAAAAGAGCGTAAATAATCTCATCATAATAATTTGAAAAGGAAGTTTTAATAAAAAAGAACACTTATCTTGTGGCAAAATTAAATATATTTACCATTGAAAAGAATACTAATTGCAGGAGCTGCGGGTTTCCTTGGTTCTCACTTATGCGACCGTTTCATAAAGGAAGGCTATGAAGTCATTGCCGTAGATAATTTATTGACTGGAAACCTAGCCAATATAGAACACTTATTTCCATTAAAACAATTTACTTTTTATTATCACGATATCACAAAATTTGTTCATATTCCAGGAGAACTGGACTATATTTTACATTTTGCCTCTCCGGCAAGTCCAATTGATTATTTAAAAATGCCCATACAAACCTTAAAAGTGGGGGCACTGGGAACGCATAATTTGCTTGGTTTAGCTCGGGAAAAAAACGCCAGAATATTAGTTGCCTCCACATCTGAAGTTTATGGAGATCCATTGGTTCATCCACAATCTGAAGATTATTGGGGAAATGTGAATCCTGTAGGTCCAAGAGGTGTTTATGATGAGGCAAAGCGGTTTTTAGAAGCCATTACCATGGCCTATCATAATTTTCATCAGGTGGAAACGAGGATTATTAGAATATTCAATACATATGGCCCGAGAATGCGCGTAGAAGATGGCAGAGCACTTCCTGCTTTTTTCTCCCAGGCGATTAAAGGAAAGGGGTTACCCGTTTTTGGAGATGGATCTCAGACAAGATCGTTTTGCTATGTAGATGATTTGGTTGAAGGAATTTATCGTTTGTTATTAAGTGATTATGCTCTTCCCGTAAATATTGGAAATCCTGACGAAGTCAGTATCCTTGACTTTGCCCATGAAATACTTGCTTTAGTAAACAATCCTGCTGCATTTATTGATTATCAACCTCTACCACAAGACGACCCTAAAGTAAGACAACCAAATATTGCATTAGCAAAAAAATTATTGGACTGGGAACCAAAAATGATTAGAAAAGATGGCTTAAAGGCTACTTATGAATATTTCAAAGAAGTTGTAAATCCAATATAATGAATTTTTCGAAAGTTGTATTAATTACGGGGGGTGCTGGGTTTATTGGCACTCATCTGGTTAAACACTGGGTCAAAAAATACCCTCATCATTTAGTTGTCAATTTAGATTTATTGACTTATGCTGGTAATCTTGAAAATCTAAAAGAAATAGAAAATAACACCAACTATCGCTTTGCAAAAGGCGATATCCGTGATAGTGCTTTTTTAAGCAATTTATTTTCAACTTATGCCATCGACGCAGTGATACATTTAGCAGCAGAATCCCATGTGGACAGATCCATAACAGATCCACAGTCCTTTTTAGAAACCAATATTCTGGGAACCTTTCAGTTGCTAAATGCTTGTAAAGAAGCATGGAAAGATAATAAAGAAGGTAAATTATTTTATCATGTATCAACAGACGAAGTATTTGGATCACTGGGTGAAACAGGCTATTTTACTGAAGAGACAGCCTACGACCCTCGTTCGCCTTATTCTGCTTCCAAAGCTGCTTCAGATCATTTAGTTCGGGCTTATTTCCATACCTACCATTTACCTGTTGTTTTGTCAAATTGTTCAAATAACTATGGGCCTTATCAATTTCCTGAGAAATTAATTCCTTTAGTTATAAGAAATATAATTGAAAGAAAAAAAATACCTGTTTATGGAGACGGCAAAAACACTCGAGATTGGTTATGGGTCGGAGATCATGTTTCGGCGATAGATTTAATTTTTCACAAAGGAGAAAAAGGAGAAACTTATGCGATTGGTGGACATAATGAATGGCAAAATATTTCTTTGGTTCACTTCTTGTGTGATGCTCTTGATAAGAAATTAGGCAGGTCTGAAGGCAGCTCGGTCCAACTAATTACTTATGTCAATGACCGAAAAGGGCATGACCGCAGATATGCCATTGATGCTTCAAAGTTAAAAGAAAAATTAGGTTGGGAGCCGCAAGTACAACCAGAAGAGGGAATGTTAAAAACAGTTGAATGGTATGTTGAAAATGCAGAATGGCTCAATTCAGTCACGTCAGGTAGCTATCAGGAATATTATAATAAACAATATAACCATTAATTCAGGTCCCCACATATAGCTTTTTTGCCATATGTAAGGCCTCCATTAATTTTTGTTTGTTGATCCATCTTGCTGGGTTCAAATCTTCTACAAATTGGATCATATTTTCCGTAGGCATGTTACCCACAAGTTCATCTTTTGCCATTGGACAACCCCCAAATCCAAGCAAGGAACCATCAAACTTTCTACAACCGGCAGTAAATGCAGCATTCATTTTAGCATACCAGTCACCTGGTTTAGTATGCAGATGAACACCCATATCAAGGAGGGGAAATTGTTTTGAAGTAAATTCGAATACTTCAGTTATTTTTTCTGGTGTAGCAATACCTATGGTGTCAGAAAGTTGAACGGAATGAATTCCCAGTGGTGACATTCTCTGCAACCAAAAATCAATAATATCTAAACTCCATGGATCATTATAGGGATTTCCAAAACCCATTGAAAGATAAAGTACTAATTTTTTACCCGAGTCATCACAAAGATTTTGAATTTCTACCACACGTTCAAATGCCTCATTTAACGTAGCATGTGTATTTCTAATTTGAAAGGTTTCGGAAAGGGAGAAAGGGAATCCAATCAGGTCGATTTTTTCAAAATTTGCAGCTTGAGTGGCACCTTTATAATTGGCCACAATGGCTAATAGTTTGGTTCCGTTTTTAATTAAATCTGGAACAATTTTTGCAGTATCTGCCATTTGGGGAATGGCCTTGGGTGATACAAAGCTTCCAAAATCTAAGGTATCAAAACCAACTTCCAGAAGTAGGTTAAGAAAATTAATTTTTTTTTCTGTTGGTATAAAATGCTTTAAACCTTGCATCGCATCTCTAGGACACTCGATTATACGCACCATATCACTCATTTAGTTTTTTTTTTAAAAGCACTGAATTATTAATAAAACGCATAAGTACCTATATTGCGTACAAATAAATAAAGAATGAACAAATATAAAAATCTCCTTACCATCGTTGGATTTTTACTGGTAATTACTGGATTCTTAAGTATGATTGTAAGTGTGGTAGGACTTAAATTTTCCTTCCTTTTATTTTTAGAAAGCTGGGGGTCTCTGGTTGGCTTTGTTATCAAGTTATTTATCATCCTGACAGGGTTCATTCTGACCTATCTAGGTCAAACAAATTTTTCAGGAAAATAAAGGGGTCAAAAAACCTGGTGGACGAGTAAATTACAGCCTCTTATTTCTGCATTATCGAGACGACCAAGAATTTCAAAATACCCATTGGGTAATTTTCTTCCTAAATCGTCGGTTGCAATAAAAGAAAGGGTATCCTTATTTGCCAAATCGATGATATTGACCGCTCCAACTTTGCCCAAAGGCATTTCATGAAAAGGATCGGTTATATCTCTGATTAGTATTTTAAGGGAGGAAGATTCCCTAAATAAACCTTCTAAAGGAGCATAAGCCTGTGATAACAATTCAGTCATTCCATATTCAGAATGAATTTGAGGAACACCAAATGACTTTTTTAATAAATCATGCAATTCCATTCTGGGAAGTTCCCTACCCTGCCCTTTCATTCCACCCGTTTCCATCACAATTAACTGAGGAAAATGAAAAGTAAAATCTTTTGCTAAATCTAGCAAAGCAAATGTGACACCAATTAAAACTACGGGAACATTTTCATTTTTTGCTTTAAGTAACAAATCCATCAGGGTATCTTTATGGCTTAGAAAGAAACCGCAAAAATCAGGAAATTTACTTTTTTTTATAAAATGCGCTGCCATATCCACTAAAGATGAACCTTTCCGCTCCAGATAATGTGGCAAAAGAGCCATAAAGGCATAATTTTCAACATCGCCATAACATTCTGCAAAGCAGCGTTCTGTATTTTCCAGATAAAAGTTCAAATGACGAACTGCATGTTTACTTTGGACTGAACCCGTTGTACCACTGCTCGAGAAAACAACTTCAGGTTCCCAAATGCCGGATTGTAATAGTTGGTTTTTAAAAAACTGAACAGGTAGGAAAGGAATAGAGAATAAATTTTCCTGATTTGGGAAACAATTTGGCAGAAGTTCAAGGAATTTCTGATATAATGTATTATTTTTTGACTGGAATTGAAATACCTCCCAGGCTTTAGCTTTAAAATCTTCGGAATTTTCCTCAACGAAATGATGATATTTCTTGTTATCATTCATCCTATAATGGTCTTTGTTTATAAAATTTTAAAAAATGAATTCGATGTCTGTTTTCCAGTTAAAATTTTGGACGTTTGCAGTTGCTACTTCCTTGTTCATAACCTGTTCGCGTCCACCAGAATTTCCAAATGAGCCTGTAATCGAATTCATTGGATTGAGTAAAAATACAATTATTCAAAGTAGAAGTAGTCTATTACCTCAGGATACTATAGAAATAAGTTTTAAATTTACCGATGGTGACGGTAACCTGGGAAATGCAGATAGTGTCAATATCATCTTAACTGACAGCAGAGATGGGTTCAATCATCTTTTTAAAATTGGCGTAATTCCTCAATTAGGTGCAGGTAAAGGAATACAAGGAAATATAAAACTAACTTTAACTAACAGATCAGATACGCGTTATTTTTGTTGTACTTTCCCAAATACAAGGCTTACTTGCATATCAAGCACTACCTATCCCAAAGATTCATTATATTATAGTATAAAAATAAAGGACAGGTCGGGAAATTGGAGTAACACCATAAAAACTGAAAATATTACTATTCTTTGTCAATAGATTATCAGATCCATTCAATCCCTTTTTTTAACTGAGAAAGCGTTTTTTCCTCTTGTGAATTTTTTCCAACCTGGAAATCATATTTCCATGAAGCCATAGGAGGCATACTGACTAAAATAGATTCAGTTCTGCCATTGGTTTCTAGTCCAAACTTAGTACCCTTGTCCCATACGAGATTAAATTCTACATATCTTCCTCTTCTCAAATATTGCCATTCCTTATTTTTTTCAGTAAAGGGCAAATCATAAGTTCGGTCAAGAAGAGGTAAATAGAGTTTACAAAAGGACTCCCCTACCTCCTTGACAAAGTCAAAAGTTGATTCTTTTGTCTTATTTTTCGCAGCGACCAAACGGTCAAAAAATATACCTCCAACACCTCTGGTTTCATTTCTGTGAGGCAAGAAAAAATAATCATCCGCCCAGGTTTTAAATCTCTTGTAAAAGTTATGATCGTGACGGTCACAAACCTGTTTCAGCCCGTCATGAAAAAAAGCAGCCTCTTTAGGGTCGATATAGTGAGGGGTAAGATCAATTCCACCTCCGAACCACCACAATCCATTATCCATTTCAAAATGACGAACATTCATGTGTATAATCGGAGAAAAAGGATTAGATGGATGTAAAACAATGGAGACTCCTGTTGCAAAAAAATCACCTTGAGGAATATTTAATCCTTTGGAAGCCTTTTCATTTAGAGTGCCATCGACGGCAGAAAACATAACACCTCCCTTTTCTATTTTATTTCCATTGAGCACCATACTTCTTCCACCGCCCCCTTCAGGACGCGTCCAATTATCCACAACAAAAGGAATTCCATCATCAGCCAAAGATAATTGATTACAAATATTCTCTTGTAATGATTTAAAGTACGCACTAATATTCATCTTATTGCCATTTGTCATTTAGGGAAGGTTCAATTAATTTGTAAATTGCCTTCTGAGCCACAAAAATAACAAAATGGAATCAGCAGAATTAATTTTAAGTGCAAAAGGAAGAATATATCATCTCGATTTATTGCCAAAAGAAATTAGCCCAACGATAATTCTTGTGGGTGACCCCGGGCGTGTTGGTCAGGTTTCAAAAAGATTTGACGAAATTTTATTCCAACGTGTCCACAGAGAATTCATAACACATACAGGAATCATTGGAAATAAGCTCATAACAGTGGTGAGTACAGGCATTGGAACCGATAATATTGACATTGTCCTCAATGAACTTGATGCGCTTGTTAATATCGATTTAACTACCGGAAAATTAAAAGAAGACCATACGACACTAACATTCATAAGAATCGGCACCTCAGGCTCTTTGCACCCTTCCGTTCCATTGGATAGTTTTCTACTAAACACATACAGTATAGGGTTAGATAATTTGTTATCCTTTTATGAAGTTGAAGAAAATTTGCAGTTAAAGGAATTTGAAAATAAAATTTTTAGCAAGTATCCCACCTTGAACTCATTGATGGTAAAGCCCTATTTGACTGCAGCCGATAATTCTTTGGTCAAATTATTTGAAACTAACATGGAAAAAGGGATAACCCTAACAGCTCCGGGATTTTATGGACCTCAAGGGCGTCAATTACGCTTAAAAAGCAGAATGCGAAATTTATTAGAAACCATTGCATTGTCAGAGAGAGAAGATACAACCATTACAAACTTTGAAATGGAAACAAGCGGTATTTATGGACTCAGTGCCTTATTAAATCACAAAGCGATTAGTTGTAATGTTATTTTAGCAAACAGGCCACAAAATATATTTAGTAAACAAGCGAATGAAAGCATAGAGCATCTGATTGACCACGTTTTGACCCAAATAGTCAAAGAATAAAATAACTTTCAAAAAAAAAGGGACAAGAATCAGACTCCTTGTCCCACTAAATGGTATGTTAGATAACCTCTCTCCGGTGGAATGAATTTAAAGTAAAAAATAAATCAACTTTAGAACGACTTAAAATTCCTATTATTTTAACGAGGTTGACTTTGTCGCTGATATAAATTTTTTACTAAATTCTTGTAAACAGCTCAAATATAACAATCTATCCTTATATATAATTAATATATTAAAAAAATATTTCAATAAATTGATTACATTATACATAAAATTTTAGTAATCAATATCTTATACAAATAAAATTATTTGCAAAATAGTGTTAAACAGTAATCGTTAAGATGAAACTATAATCTCTTATGGAGAAGGAGAGGAGAAAAAATAAGGTGAGCAACACAACGAGCGCTCAACTTCGTACCCTTGCTGCGTTTCCACCCTGGGGGATTAGAAGGAGCTGCACCAAGTGCGCCCACCGGAGAGCAAAGATAATTAATATTCCGAAAAAGAATAATGAATTATGGTTTTTCTGGTGTTATAACCTCCGTTTTTTCGCCAAAATATTGTACAAAGCGTTGCATTTCGTTAGCAAGAGCAGCATTTTGCGAAGCTTTAAAATAAGTTTCAGAAAGTGCTCTGAGGGTTTGGAACATAAAGCGATCCATCTCGCTGACCATCATATCTTTAGTCCACAAATCTATTTTAAGTGTTTCTTGGTGAACCCCATCAAAAAGAGACAATAAAATAGCCTTACATGTTTGATGTTCTTTTGACCCATCATTTTTGTCAGCTGTCCATAATATATCAACGGGTACTTTATTCTCATCTAGTCCAACCTTAATACTGATTTCATTGGTATGCACTACCTTTGGATTTTCCATTTTCAGATAGAATTTATTTTTTAACAATTAGTTTATAATTTTTTGCGTACAAGCCTCCCCAGACTCCTAAAGCACCCTTCACATTTGTTTTTACTCTTGTATAGGTTGAAAAAGGCCCTTGGTTATTGATACTAAATTCCAAGGTATTCCAAAAATCAAATAAAGACTGATCCATGTTTACCCAACGAACCGTGGTTTCCTTTCCTACAGGATAAAGGCCAAAGGTAGTTATATTAAATGATTCCCCATCGCCTCCAGGCCGAGGCAGATTTAATCTAAAATTTTGTCCATTGAACAATCTGTCATCAAAAAGAGAACCTCCTCCGGGAGTAATAAAAGGGCCATCTCCCATTTTAACTTGATATCTATAAAAATTTTGCTGGTTTTTTGGATCAGCAAGTTTAGAAGTTAACAATAAAAATGAATCTTGATTAGCACCTGCATTTGGAATAAACCTGAGGGAATCGAGAGAAACAGGCATTGGAATTGTAGTAGACGCTGTAATTTTTTTACCCTCAGTTAGAATTTCAATTTGATAAGTTTTACCCGCTTGTCCTGGCATCGCAACATTCAAGTCTGCATAAAAACAAACATTAGGGATAAAAGCATTATCGGCAACTTTAAATCCTAAAATTTTTGCGGCCTCTGTTTTTAGCGCAGGTGGCAGGTCTTTGAAACAAAGTTCTGTCAGATTAATTGTTTTTGAGCCATCAGAAAGAGTAACTTTTGCACCTGAGATGTAATTATTATTTAAGGTTTCGGATGATATATTTGATAAAAAAGGAAGCGTTTTTGTCATCACTAAATAGGCTGGATTTGCTCCATCACCTGCTTCAATAAATCCTTCCACCACAATTTGAGGTTGCTGCTGTAAATTTTCCGGAACGAATGGTTCTTCACAAGAAGAAAGCATGAACATTACAATAAAAAAGTAGATTAAAATACTCGATAATTGGTGCCTAATCATAATTGTTTAAATTTTATAAGGCAACAATAAAAGGAAGACAGAGGTTTAATAAAGTTTTCTATAATTAAGAAAAAGGGCATTTCCAATAACAATTAAATCTGAAAAAGCCATGAAAAGGGCACCCCATGTTGGATTAAGGAAACCACCTATGGCCAATGGAATAGCTACAATATTATAGGAAAATGCCCAGAATATACTACTTTTCAGCGTTTTAACTGTCAATTTAGAAATATCGAGGGCGACTAATAACTTTGTCAGATTACCGTTCATTAATATCACCTGTGCAGATTGGACGGCCATCTGAGAAGCATTACTTATTGAAATACCAACAGTGGCGCGGCTCAGGGCGGGCGCATCATTTACTCCATCACCAATCATCGCTGTGGCATTTTTATCAGAAAACCTGGAAATGATTTCTAATTTTTCTTCAGGTGATTTTTTGAAAAAACAATGATCAATTCCTAAATCATTGGCTACTTTCTTTGTTTTAATTTCGTTATCGCCAGAAAGCAGACAGGTATCCAAATTTCTTTTTTTCAACCCTTGTATCGTAGTTTCTGCTTCATTTCTTACTTTATCAGAAATAAGAAAAGCAGCTTTTATTTCATCATTTACAAAAAGGAAAAGATCCCCCTCTGGTTTATCTAATTGATTATGTTGCCAGTTACCCAGATAAAAAAGATTTCCCTCAGAGTCTTTAGCATGTATGCCTTTTCCTTTTTCCTCCCAGATATTTGTGAAGATGGGCAATAAAGAAGGGTTCAAAACGGGTTCGAAAGTATTTAGAATAGAATTTGCAATAGGATGGGAAGAAATTTTTTCTAATTCGTAACAAACTGTTTTAACATAAATAACGTCATCAGAAGGCGTGAACATAGGTTCTGAAATTGTAAACTCACCTGTTGTCAGAGTACCTGTTTTATCGAAAACAATTGTTTTCAACTTACCTAAGGCTTCAAGAGTTGATCCTCCCTTGATTATTACCCCATTTTTAGCCAATCGCCCCACTCCAACCATAACTGCCGTTGGAGTTGCAAGACCCAGGGCACAAGGACAAGAAATAACTAAAACGGCAATAGCTCTCAATAAAGAATCCTGGTAAGAATAATCGAAAAGAAAATGAGTAAAAATAAAGGTAGAAAAGGATAAGAGTAAGACTACTGGCACAAAAATGGCACTTATTTTATCAGCAAAACGTTGAAGTGCTGGTTTATCATTTCTCGCCATTTTTACTAAGGCAATCATATTGCCAACAACAGCCTCTTTTCCTTTTGCTTTGACCTCACCCAAAATATTACCATCAAATAATCGGGTACCACCAATAGCTAAATCACCTGCTTTCTTCAATACAGGCATAGATTCCCCGGTAATTAAAGATTCATCTATCATAGCCTCACCTGATGTAATATAGAGGTCGGCTGGAATAATTTCACCTATCGAAACAAGCAGATTATCTTTTAATTTGATTTGCGAAGATTCAATATCTTCGATTCTACCCTCTGCATTTTGCCTTCTTGCAGTTACTTTCTGCAGATTTGCTAGATCTTTTATGGCAGAAGTAGTTTGATTTACTGCTTTTTTCTCCAACCAGTTTCCCAGCAAAACAAGGGTAAAAATACCTGCAGCTGTTTCAAAAAAGTTAAGATTCTGATCCTTGATAACCAGACCCACCATGCTATAAATGGTTGCAGCAGCACCTCCTGTAAAAATGAGAACATCCATATTGGGAACTCCTAATTTCAGCGATTGAAATGCAGAATTTCCAAAGTGGATTAATCCTATAATCATAGCAGGTAAAGCAAGAAAAAAGGAAATCCAGATATTATGCATAAAAGGATAGTGTATCCCAAATGCCATAAAAACATGAAAAAGTAGCAAAGGAGCCGTAAAAAATAAACTAACCCATAATTTGACAGAAGCGTCTGTTAACCTATTTGAAACGTCTTTCTTAACGGTGTACCCTAACTTTTGAATCCCCCTTTTAATTTCCTCTAAAGAGGTATTCTCATTATTTATAATAAATTGAACTTCCCCTGTCTGAAAATCAACATGAACTTCGTCTAACCCTTTTTTTTCGAGAAACCGGGAGATTCCCACTGCACATTGAGCACAATCCATCCCCCCAATTTTCAATTCAATACATTTTGGATCCAAAGCTATTTTTTTGTTTAAAACAATTAATCTTATTTTATGGTTGACCGATAGTAAAGTATAAAATTAATAAAAATAGGGTACAAATCCTTTATATTTGAGGGCATAAGCAATAAAAATGGAAAAAATATTAGTAGCTAACCGGGGAGAAATAGCCTTAAGGATAATGAGAACCATAAAAAAACTGGGTAAGAAAGCAGTGGCTGTTTACTCAGAGGCAGATATAAACAGTTTGCACGTTCAATTTGCAGATGAAGCCTATTGTATCGGTCCTGCCCAATCATCTTCTTCTTATTTAAAAGGTGATTTAATTATTGAAACTGCTTTAAAAGCAGGTGTGGATGGAATTCATCCAGGTTATGGATTTTTAAGTGAGAATGCTGATTTTGCATTGAAAGTAGCAGAAGCTGGCATCACCTTTATTGGTCCTTCCGCAGAAACTATCGATTTAATGGGGAATAAGATTGCAGCCAGAGAGACGGTCAGAAAACAAGGCGTACCTTTAGTTCCCGGAAATAAAAATAAACTTACAACGATTGAACAAGCCAGAGAAATAGCCATTGAAATCGGCTATCCCATTCTTATTAAAGCTGCAGCAGGCGGAGGCGGCAAAGGCATGAGAAAGGTGATGCATGCCGATGAACTTGAAAGTCAGATGCAAAGAGCTCAAAGTGAAGCAAAGGCATCGTTCGGTGATGACTCCGTTTTTGTAGAAAAATACGTTTCCTCTCCTCGTCATATAGAATTTCAAATCTTGGCGGATCATCATGGCAACATTGTTCATCTTTTTGAGAGAGAATGCAGTATTCAAAGAAGACACCAAAAACTTATAGAGGAGGCTCCCAGTGCTGTTCTCTCTGAAGAATTAAGGAATAAAATGGGAAATGCGGCTGTACAGGTAGCGAGAAGTTGCGATTACCGGGGAGCGGGAACTGTGGAGTTTATTTTTGATGAAAATCATCAATTTTATTTCCTGGAAATGAACACAAGATTACAAGTGGAACACCCTGTAACTGAATTAATTACAGGACTTGATTTAGTAGCCCTTCAAATTGCTGTTGCCGAAGGGGAAAAATTACCGTTTTCACAAGAAGAAATAAAAAGAAAAGGTCATGCCATTGAACTTAGAATTTGTGCGGAAGACCCGTTTAACCAGTTTCTTCCAAGTACAGGAATATTAACCCAATATGGTCCTCCTAAGATGGAAAATATACGCTTGGATGATGCATTTACAAAAGGGATGGAAGTATCCATCTACTATGATCCACTCGTAGGAAAGTTAATCGCTTATGGTATAAACAGGCAAGATGCTATCAGAAATCTGCTCGAGGCAATTAAGAGATTTGAAATAACAGGTATTGAAACTACCCTACCATTTGGAAAATTTGTGTGTGAACACCCTAAATTTATATTGGGAGATTTTGACACCCACTTTATAGAGAACTATTTTAGAGCGGAAGATATCCTTCGGTATGATGAAAAAGATGCAATGCTTGCCGGAAAAATTGCCCTTGCTTTATTTTTAGAAGAAAAGGCAAAAGTAAAAATCAGCCATTCGTAATTTCGGTTATTACCACCGGAGTTCCCCAATTTACCAACGAAACAAGGTTTTCATTCATTGTAAATGAGACCAGCACCTTAATACTACCTTGGGACATCCAGAAATCGGATAAGTTCAAAGGCAACCATTTATTCCCATCTTCATCAACCATTCCCCAAAAACCACCTTCAAAATCAAAGAAATGAAGGTTAACAAGAATATTATTGTGCTTTTTTTTTGCCATTCTTTGTAACTAAACTAATGTATTCGCAGAACTATAAAGTAATTGTCTGATATCCTTAATTTCAGACAATAAAGAATTTAAAGTTATATTTTCATTTTCCACATTCCGGGTAATTTTTAATTTAACCTCCCAAAGTTCTAACATTTCCGATAATTTCAACTCAAAACTTTTTTCTTTTTTATTCTCAAAATAGAGCGTAAGTACACCTTTAGTTATGGAATGTAAATCAATTTTATTAACCCGAACACCATTTTTTGTTACTATTACATAAACTTTATCATTAGAAATGGTTTTAACACCATTTGTGGGATCTATTTTTTCAGAAATTAAAATATCACCGGGCAAAAAGGAAGGATACCATTTTTCTGATTGAATTTCAAAAGCGCGTAATTTTATACCCAATGAATTAATTCCAGGAAGTTTTATATTTTCCAATGAAGATAAAAATAGATCATTCCTTCGTTCAGACGCATATTTTTTACCCAGTAAATGAGGAACTAAATAAATAACACTGGAAGAAAGATCTGTATCTGCCTTCTTTTCAGATTGGTAACTATCCAGTTCAGAAAAAAAACTACCTTTTCCAGTTAATAAATAGACTGGATTCATAGCATATTTCTCAACCCCCTTCCTAAGAAGCTCCAGGGTAACATCTCTTCTACCCTTCAATATTTCACTTAGCGACTGTGGAAGGTAATCTAAAGACAGAGCAAATTGTCTGCTTGAACGTACCTTTCTAAGTCGTTTTAATTCATCGTGACATAAGATGAACCTGTTGGTTACAATTGTATTCATGTAGTTTTCCCATTTTCCTACACAAATATAAATTATTTATCAACTATTCAAACCTATTTATCAACATAATTTACATTAAAATAAAATTATATGTAAATCCTCAGCAATTTGCTGCTGCTGAAATAATCTGCAAGAAATCTTTTGATGATAAGCTGGCGCCGCCAACAAGTCCACCGTCCACATCAGGCATAGCGAATAAAGAAGCTGCATTTGCTGCATTTACACTTCCACCATAAAGGATTATCAACTTTTGACCAACCTCTTCTCCATATTTATTTGAAAGGAAACTACGAATCGCTACATGCATCTCCTGCGCCTGTTCTGCACTTGCAGTACGACCCGTACCTATAGCCCAGATAGGTTCATAAGCAAAAACAATATTTGAAACCTGATCTGCATCAAGATGAAAAATACTTTCCTCCAACTGATTGGTAACAAATCTATTCTGATTATTTTGTTCTCTTACGGAAAGAGGTTCACCACAACAAAAAATGGGTGTTAAACCATGGCTAAGCACTTTTGAAACCTTTTCTCCGAGCCATTTATTTGATTCATTAAAATATTCTCTGCGTTCAGAATGACCCAGAACCACCTGAGAAATCTCCATACTTTTCAACATAGCGGCAGAAATTTCACCTGTAAAAGCGCCTTTATCGTCAGCATGGCAATTTTGAGCAGCCAGTTTGATTAAGCCTGATTTATGGACAATAGGTTTTAGCGCATCCAGATAAACAGAGGGTACACAAATAGTTACAGAAGTCCCATTCAATGCAGGTAAATGATCTACCAGTTCATTCGTTAGTTTTAGCGCTCCAGAATAATCGAGATTCATTTTCCAGTTGCCGGCAACCCATTTATTTCTTTTTGCCATAGAACATACATTTTAAAAATGATAAAACTTTTTTTTCGATGTGCGAAGGTAATGGGGAAAGAATATAAAAACAAAACTAATTTTACAAAAACAAAATGAATTAGATGGAATTTGGAAAGGTAGCGCAACTCGATCATATTTTGTGGAATGTACCCCCTGAACCAATTTCAGGACTTCCACCAAATCCAAATCCTGTTGCATTACATATTGGTACTACGGGATGGGGTGAAAAGGATTGGGTAGGAAATTTATACCCCAAGGGTACTAAAACAGCCGATTATCTCTCAAAATATTCGGAGGTATTTGACACCATAGAACTAAATACTACCCATTATCAGATACCTGATCGCGCGAAAATAAGCCGATGGTACCAAAATAGTATATCTGATTTCAAATTTTGCCCTAAACTACCCAGGGCTATAAGTCATCATAGAAACCTGGGTGTTGGAACAGACCATATTCATTTATTCTGTGAAGCCATATTGGGTTTAGAGGAAAAGCTAGGCCCCTGTTTTATTCAGCTACCTCCTTATTTTGACCCAGGTTATTTATCTGTTTTAGAAAAGTTTTTTGAGGAATGGCCAAAGGAAATAGTCTTACACGTAGAATTTCGTCACGAAAACTGGTTTTTATCTAAAATGAAGGAAAGTATCAGTTCTTTACTAATTACCCATAAGAAAGGAATCGTCATGACAGATGTTGCAGGAAGAAGAGATGTATTAAATATTCCTGCAACGAACGAAATTGTATTCATCCGCTTTGTTGGAAATCTGGGGCATAAAACAGATAGAGAGAGAATACAAAAATGGATTATTACCTTATCAGGATGGGCTAATTTGGGCATAAAGGAAGTTTACTTTTTTCTACACCAACCTGAAGCAAAGGCCATTCTACCAATGTATCATTGTATAAAAAATTTCCAATATGATGAGAAAAGACTAGAAAACAATAGGAAAGTTGACTTCCTAAAAGCAGAAACTACTGATTATCAATTAAAATTATTTTAATGATAATTTAAGGTAAAATCAATTAAAAATGATAGCTTATAGTTTATATTAGCAAAAAATACAAAAGTGAATACACTTCAATTTAAACCTATTCAGGAATTATTGGAAACAGAATCGGGTATTCCATTTATTCATAGAGATATAAGCTGGTTAAGTTTCAATTACAGAGTATTGCAGGAAGCGATGGATTTATCCGTGCCATTGTTTGAAAGAATTAAATTTTTAGCTATTTATAGCTCAAATCTTGATGAATTTTTTAAGGTTAGAATGGCGTATCATCGTTATTTAGTTCGCGCCGGAAAAAAAGCAAAAAGAGAGTTGGAACATGACCCCAAAATGACGATTAAAGAAATTCGCAGAATCGTTAATCTACAGCAGGAAGCGTATAGCCGTGTATTTTTAGAACGCATAGTTCCGGAATTAAAAAAAAATAATATTTATTTGAGGAGGAGGTTAGATTTAAATAATAAGCAAAGAGAATTTGTGGAACATTTTTTTCATGACCACATGTTACCCTTTGTACAGCCTGTATTATTGGTTGGAGAAAAGGTAAGACCCTTTTTAAATAATGCTGCTCTGTATCTGACTTTACAGATGAAACCCATTCATGATCTGGAAGCGGAAGACGAATATGCCTTAGTTAAAATACCCTCAGATCATTTACCCAGGTTTATTGAATTACCTTCAAACGCTGGAAAACATGAATTAATCATGTTAGATGATATCGTCAGACATTCTGTATCCTGGATGTTTCCAGGATATGCCATTATAGACACTTTTTCCGTTAAACTTACCAGAGATGCGGAATTATACATAGACGACGAATATTCAGGAGACCTGGTTCAAAAAATAAAAGAGAGTTTATCAAAAAGGCAAGTGGGACCTGCGGCTCGATTTGTTTACGACAGAGAAATGCCTCCAACGATGTTTGAATTTTTATGCAAGGTATTTGATCTTGAAAAAAATGATACCTTACGAGAAGGTCGATATCATAACAATTTCGATTTTTTCAAATTCCCTGATTTTGGTTTAGTTCATTTGAAAAACAACGCATTGCCCCCCATTTCTTATTCATTAATAGAAAAAAGTTCACATATTTTTGAAACGATTAAATATCGAGATCATTTACTCCATTATCCTTATCAGTCTTACGAATCGGTCATTCATTTTTTTGAAGCAGCAGCTATCGATCCAGCGGTGACACATATAAAAATCACTCATTATCGAGTTGCAAAAAATTCAAGAATTATGCAGGCATTATCTGCGGCAGTAGCAGCGGGGAAGCAGGTTTCTGTGTTCATAGAAGTAAAAGCAAGATTTGATGAGGAGGCCAATTTAAACTGGGGAGAAAAATTAGAAAAACAAGGAGTAACTGTTCATTACAGTTTTCCAGGACTTAAAGTTCACGCTAAAATAGCTTTGGTAAGAAGACAGGAAGGAGATGGAGCAAAACTTTATGCCTATACAGCTACAGGCAATTTCCATGAGGAAACAGCCCGAACCTATACCGATTTTGGATTATTTACTGCAGACGAAAGAATTACAAAGGAACTTGCTCGAATATTCTCCTATTTAGAAACAGCCAAAATGCCCCAGCAAGAGTTTCAACATATCTTAGTAGGAAAATTTAATTTAAGAGAAAAACTTGAGCAATTTATCGATGAAGAAATCGAGGCTGCTCTGAAAGGAGAAGAAGCACAAATTATATTAAAGCTAAACAGCATTCAGGATATTTCTATGATAACAAAATTATATCAGGCATCACAATGTGGTGTGAAGATAAAATTAATCGTCAGAGGAATTTGTTGTTTAGTGCCCGGATTATCAGGATTGAGTGAAAACATAGAAGCCCTAAGCATTGTCGATAGGTTCTTAGAACATGCGCGGGTATTTGTTTTTCATCGGGGAGGAAAAGAAGCTGTTTATTTATCGTCAGCAGATTGGATGTTAAGGAATTTAAGTCATAGGATAGAAACGGCAATACCTGTTTATGATGAGAATTTAAAGAAAGAAATAATTAATTATTTGAAAATACAACTAAATGATAATGTGAAGGCTAGAATTATAGACATCCATTTTTTAAATGAGTACAGAAAAACAGAGAGCGATTTAAGCATCAGATCTCAGCTTGAGGCATATTATTATGCGAGGAGAAATACAGAAAATTTGCAATAAATATGTTCAGAAAAGTTTTTGCAGGTCAAAAAATGTTTTATATTTGCACTCTCTTAGAACTAAGGAGTTTTAAATAAGTCGCGGATGTAGCTCAGTTGGTAGAGCGCAACCTTGCCAAGGTTGAGGTCGCAGGTTCGAATCTTGTCATCCGCTCCATATTATAAGTTTCGCCCAGATGGTGGAATAGGTAGACACGCAGGACTTAAAATCCTGTGGCCATAACGGCCGTGCGGGTTCGATTCCCGCTCTGGGTACATTTTTAAAGGCTATCTTCGGGTAGCCTTTTTTTGTTACGAATAGGTCGGGGCTACGACTATGGGTGATGTAGGAGGAAAAAGTCCATTGATTTTCTATTCCAAAAATCAATGAACTTTTTTCCGAATACCAAATCCACAAATATTCAATCGATAAGATAACAGATTGAGTTTACCTTGAAACCTGTCGGGAAATAGGCGATGTGTGCATCGCCTCTACGGGGTGGTTTTTATTCCGTTTTTTACATTTAAAAGGGTGCGGATGGTATGGTAATTGCCTTTCCAAATATTCGATTTACGGCCAAATTTTGCTTGGGGGTCTTTGTCTAAAGAACTGGAGTACCAATCGCCATTTTCCCAGTCAATCAAATATTTTTTTATGAAATCCCATTGTTCAACAAACAATTTTTGATAGTTCATTGGATCATTGGGATATAATTGATGAAAATACCATAAGGTATTTAAGGTTTCAGATTGTGCCCACCAATTTTTAGTATCCTTTATGATCCCCGGAGAATCATTTAATTTATAATAATACCCCGCATCATAAACGCCTGCCGTTTTATTATCCCATCCCCATTTTAATCCGTGATCCACCATTTTTTTACCTATTTCCAAGGTTTTTTGATGCTCCTTTTTCAATGTAGCATCATTTGGCTCCTTATCCATTAATTTCTGGGACGCATCCATCAATAAAAAGGCTGTTTCTATATCGTGTCCGTAGGAAACATGATCCAGATGCCATCTTTTCTGTTGAACTTCCGGCAGAGAATCTCTTAAGGAGAATGGCGTAAAATCATTCGCAAAGAATAATTGTAAATATCCCTTTTCATGGGTCATTTTATCTCTGATCAGATATATCATTTCAGACAAACGCTTTTTAACCAATGGATCTGGCCAGACAGCATATAATTGAGTAAATGCTTCCATGAGATGGATAGAACTATTTTGATCTTTAGGCGGCACACCTCCCCAACCCGTTGTAATAGCCTTTCCTTCCTCTGTTAAAAACTGGTAATATCCACCATGAACGGGATCATAACTATGATTTTCAAGCCATAAAAAGACCTTTTTTGCAAATGCTAATACCTCCTCTTCTTTCGTTGCCTCATACAAAGTAGCCAGAGCGTACAATCCAAATGCATTACCATAAGCATTTTTCAAAATGATACCAGCATCTTTTTCTCTCACAGGCAACCCATTTCTTTCTACTAAATTGTAAAAACCACCATTCACCTTATCCCACATAATGTCAGTTAAAAACAGATATCCATGATAAGCATTTGATGCATAAACATCCTCTTTAGTTAACATCATCAGCTGAGCACAGGACCAAACATGTCTTGCCTGGGTTACAATCATTTTTTGTTGTTCCCCTTCAGGCTTCCAATCATAGGTAAAATCACTAAAATAACCCCCTTTTTCAATATCCAGAACACGAGGATACCATACAGGAAGCATATTTTCAAATAATAGTTTATCCATTTCCTTTTCTACTCCTTTCCAATAGTTATCCTTAGAAAACTGAGCAGATAATGGCGATAATGCTATATAAAAAAGATAACAAAAAATTAATTTCTGGAACATATTAAGCACATTTTTAACCTAAGTATTAAAATCCTACAGTCAAATTTATAGAAGGAATGACAGGCAATTGATTCACCCGCTGATTAGAAATTCGTTCTAAATAAAATACATTCTGCCTGTTATACACATTTGTTACAGCAAATGTAGATTCAATATAAGCAAATTTATTCAATTTATGCATGTATTGAATACTGAAGTCCAGCCGGTGAAAATAAGATAATCTTCCGCCATTTATTTCATCCGCAAGCAGTGTTCCTAAAGGATAATTTCCTCTAACGATATCCGTTTGCAACAAATCAGTTAGTTTGTTATCTTCGAAAAATCCTTGCGTTTGTGTAAAAGGAAATCCTGAACCGACATACCAATGAGCCGCCCATTTCCATTGTTTTGATTTACCTGATAAATAGGAAAATAAAAAGTTTAAGCTATGCCTTCTGTCAAAAATAGTAGGAAATCGAAACATATTACTGGTTTCATATACCGATGCTAAGGAATAGGACAAACCTATGTCAAACGAAGATGGTTTATAGGCAAAGGCAAAATCTAAACCCATAGCACTCCCCTCTTCCACCAAAAAATCAGGATCTGTTGCCTTTCTTTTATTTCTGTTTAGGGAAATGAGCTGGTTAAAAGTTTTTTGATACCCTTCCACAGAGACGGAAAATAATTTAAATGGCTCCCATTCAAAACCAGTTACTATATGATTTGCCTTTTGAAGTCTGGATTTTACAGGAACCTTTGAATCTCCCCGATATAGCGTCGTTTCAGGACCCACTAAAAAACCAGAGAAAAGTTGAACTACATCTTGATTATTTGCCAGACTAATCAAATTTTGAGAATATAACCCTCCTCCCATTTTAAGTCGAAAATTGTCAGCCCAAAGATATTTTAACCCAAGACGGGGTTCAGGTGAAAATTGACCTTGCGAAGCATAATAATGCATACGAAAACCAGGTTGAAGGATAAATTTGTTGATTTGGTATTTAAATCTGACGAATGAAGCCATTTCAGTAGTGAAATCATTTTGACTTATTGTCAAATTAAAAGGATTTTCAAATTGAAACGCAGTATTTAAGCTGATTAATTCTAAACCATATTCTAATGCTGTTCTCTTTGAAACCTGCATAAAATCGAGTCTTGCCGTGTACGATTCCAGAGAACTGGTTCTTGGCCCAATATTTTTCTCCTTTAAGGAAAGGTTATATCTGCTATAACCAATATTTCCCTCAATTCTTACGGGGGATTGCAGCGGTGAAAGTAAAAAATACATACCTCCGCCAAAAGTTTCCCATTTTTGATTGGCAATATTGGGCAATTTAAATTGATCAGTAAAGGAAAAACCAAAAAGATTAACCTTACTTCCATTTTCACCCATAAATGAAATCTTACCATATAAATCCTGGTATTGATAAGGCAAACCGAGTTCTTTAAATGAAGAAAGAGCTGTATCCTTTTTCGCAAAAGAATAAAAATTTGAATCTACTGCATACCGATAAAGATGGGGAGAAGTTTTGTCCAGCCATCCATATTTTCCTGTAACCAGAAATGAAATAGCCGTTCCATTTTCCTTTTTTAGGGGTTTTATGGGACCTTCCACCAAGATCTTTCCTTGAAATGGACTTATGGAAGCCAATCCGGAAATCCTGTTTTTATTACCCTCTCTGGTTTTTATATCCATAACAGCCGAAATTCTGCCACCATGTTCCGCATTAAAACCAGCACTTAGCACATCAACAGATCTTATAATTTCGGTTTCAAAAACAGAAAAAAGACCAATGGAATGAAATGGATTATAGATCAGCTGTCCATCGAGCAAAACCCTGTTTTGGACTGGAGAACCCCCACGGATAAATATTTGACCACCCTGATCACCTGAAAGCACTACCCCAGGTAAAGCAGTCAGGTATTGAGCAATATCAGATTCTCCGCCAACGGAAGGCAAGGATTTTATTTTTTCTCTATTTAATTGTATCTGGCCAATTTGAATTTCTGTACGAGCCCTCTCTCTGGAAGCAGATATATCGACGGTTTGTAATTCGATACTAGATTTATTTAAATACACAAGTTGATATTTTATTTTACTGGCTAAAATGACAAATTCAACTATTGTGTCTAAATATCCAAGATAGGATACACGAATTTTTTGAATACCAGGTGGAATCTTATTGAGTTGAAAAAAACCATCTATATCTGAAATCACACCAGCATCTGAATTAAGGAGCTGGACAGAAGCAAAAGGAATGGGATCGCCTGATTCTACATCGTAAATATGTCCCCTAAGGATACCACTTTGACCCTTTGCTAAAAGAGCAAAAAGAATCCATGCTAAAAATAAACCCGTAACTCTCATTCTTTTCCCTGCAGAAAATTTTAAATTAATCTTTCCAAATACCAGCGCCATGTCTTAGGATATTTATTTCCTCTTCGGAACAATCTACTAAAGTTGAAGGAGTATGACCACCCAGGCCACCATCAATGATTACATCTACCTTATATTGAAAATCTTTTTTTATATCCTCAGGATCAACATAATACTCCTGGTATTCATCTGTTTCTGCGTGTAGAGAAGTAGTCAAAAGCGGGCTACCAAGTTTATTCAAAATAGCTAATGCTATGGGATTATCAGGGAAACGAATGCCAATTGTTTTTCTCTTCTTTTCGAATAACTTAGGAATAGTTGCACTTGCAGGTAAAATAAAAGTAAAAGGCCCAGGGATATTTTTTTTAATCGCTCTAAAAACCACATTTGAAATAGGGGACAGGAAAAAAGAAGCCTGACTCATATCCATGCAGGCAAGGGAAAAAAGGGCATCTCTGGCGTCAATTTTCCTTAGGTTACACAATTTTTCAATTGCTTTAGGATTTCTTAAATCACAGGCGATAGCATATACCGAATCAGTAGGGTAAATGATTACACCATTTTTTTCCAGACAACTTACAACTTGTTCAACTTTCCGAATTTCAGGATTTTGCGGATGTATATTTAAGAACATATATAAAATTTGACCTAAAGGTAGCTAAATAAAGCTTCTCACTTTATAATAACTACTTTTCCAAGCCAGGAAAAATCTTTATTTAACCATCTTAGTTGATAAATTCCTTGTGAAAGTTCAGAAAAATCAAGATTTAATATCTTATTGGCCATCCATCCATCTTTGTAAATGTGTTTTTGAATACATTGTCCTTTTCCATCATATATTTCAAAAATGGCAGGTCCTGCAAAATCAATGTAGGGTTGCACCTGCACAAAATGCGTAGCTGGATTTGGAAAAACACCCACACTTTTGTCCTCTAGGATATTAAGAACGGGGGTACTTGTTCCCGATAATCTGGAAATCATAGATATACCCCCTGTAGAAAATTTATCCGTTGATATAACTAAACCCTGAGTTCCAACTGGAGCGAATTCAGATTGAACATTTATAACTTTTTTTGTTTTTACCTGCCAGACTTTGATAGTAAAAGATTCTCCAACACTTAATCCTTCTTTTATATTTGTGGTTAGTAAATCATCTCCATATATCTTGAATTGAGTAAAGTAACCTGTCCAGGCACCATAACCTGCAACAAATTCTTTATCCTGATATTTATAAAAAATACCAATAAAATCTCCGATAGACAATGGTTGCCCATCGATATTTGACATCATTTGAGTTGGTAAAATGATGGTATGGAAAATATTTGATGATTTCACTTGCCAGTTAGAAGGAATCTGGAGTTTTTTACCTTTTTGCCTGATAAAAACGGTTTTTAACGAATCTGCTTGAATACTTTTAATTTGTATTTTACCTATTCTTTCCTGCATCACTTGATTATCGGTGACGGATATCAAAAGATTATAATTCCCTGATCCACTGAAAGTATTCACACTGAACCAATCTGAATCTTTAGTAACGGACCACGCGGTATTACCCCCTATTTTAACTACAGACTGCGATGCAGAAGAGTCAAGAATAATTGAATCGGGTAAAACATTAAAGACAGGACTGACCCCTGTTTGAGAAATTTCAATAGAAATAGAGGCATCACTTTTACCTGTAAAAGTTATTTTACCTTTGCGAGGAACAGCAGAATAATTTGAATCACAAGTAACTGTAATAGATTTACTTAACTCTCCAAAAGATGGATCAACGGAAAGAAAACTACCTGATTCTGCCAAAGCCCAGGAGGTATTTGAGCTTATCTGAAATGTTTGTTTTCCTCCAGCTGCGCTAAATGCAAGTGATGCAGGAGAAGCAGAAAATATTTCATCTGCTCCACTTTGTGAAATGGTAATGGTTCTGTTTGTTAAACCAAATCCAGTGACTCCAATAATGTAAGATTGCAAGGATGTTGAAAAATTACTATCACAAACAACTTTGACTACCCCATTATTAAATCCACTTTGTGGTATAAACTTTAAATTAGGAAAAGTATCAATAATATTCCAATTTGTATTGGAAGTAATATTAAATGATTTTTCACCCCCGATGGAAGGAAAAAGAAGACTTAAAGGACTTAAGGTCATTGTAGCCGTTGCACCTGTTTGTGTAACTGGTATGGCTATCGTTGAAACGCCTGTTCCAGCCATATACAAAGTAGCATTTCTGGGTAAAGCAGAAGTATTAGCATTACATGTAATGGTTAAGGTAGCATTATTTGATCCTGTTGATACATTGGAAGAAAGATAAGATACAGAATCAGAAATAGACCAAGGAATATTTGACGTAACGGTTAGAGTTTTAGTGCCAGCCGCAGATGTAAATGTTAGGTTTAAAGGATTAACCAACAATCGTGGTTGTTCCCCTTTTTGATTCACAGTGACTGTTTGAGATGAAACACCTATACCAGTAATCAATATTTGTCCCGTTTTCGACATGGTGGTGGTATTTGGCGTACAGGTTACCCAAAGGGTGTCGGCATTACTTCCTGTTGTTCTATTTAAAGAAATATGCGTTAGAGATTCTGTAACCGTCCAATTCGTATTTGAATTTATTAGAAAAAAAAGCTTTCCACCTAACTCGCTAAAATCTAACGTATTTGGGGAAACTGACATAAAACCTGCTACCCCAGTTTGAGAAATATTTATCGATTTAGAAACAGCACCTTTACCTAAAATGGTGATCACACCAGTTCTTGTTACTGCGGAGAAATTTGAATCACAGGTAATATTAATTCCCCCGTTATTCAGACCGGATAATGAATCTACTTTTATGTATGGAAGATTTTCCTGAACTTCCCACGTGGTATTAGACGTAATCAACCCTTTTTGAGTACCCCCAGAGGAAGTAAAAGTCATAGAAGCTGGGGTAATATTTAACAAAGTAGTTGCACCAGTCTGGGAGATATTAATTATTTGAGTATCTAAACCCAAAGCGGCAACTTTGATAATACCTGACCTTGCAGTTGATGAAGTATTAGACTGACAAGAAACTGTAACATTCACATTACTTGATCCACTTGATTGATTAACAGACAAATAAGACAGGTTTTCAATTATTGTCCAAGAAGTATTTGCAGAAATAGTCAAACTTTGATTTCCACCAGATTGATCAAAGATGAGCTCTTTGGGTGAAACAGAAAGTTGTGGAGCGGCCGCATTTTGAGTAATATTTATCGTTTTTGTCGGAACACCTGTAGCCGATAACGTAATAGTTCCTGTTCTTTTTAAGGTAGAATTATTTGGCTGACAGAAAACTGCAACCATTTTACTATTTGACCCAGTAGTACCACTTAAAGATAAAAAGGTAAGATTTTCGGATAAATTCCATGTGGTATTTGATTCAATTGAAATGAATTCAACACCTCCTGTGTCTTGAAAGGTAAGTGCAGAAGGGGAAACATTTAAAACCGGACTTAATCCAGCTTGCGTAACGGTAATGGATTTACTGGTAGCTCCCGGTCCTGAAACAGTTATTGTACCTGTTCTGGCAACCGTCGAAGTATTTGGATCACATTTTATAGAAATAGATCCGTTATTTGTACCTGATGCAGGACTTACCGAAAGATAAGTCAAAGATTCTGAGGCAGTCCAGTTAGTATTTGAAGTAATTTCAACAGATTGTGTCCCTCCAGATGAAGGGAAAGAAACTGCTGAACTGGAAAGGGAGATATTGGTCAAATCTTCCGTTACGGTTAAAGGAAGTGCTGCCTGAACGTGTGAATCACCTCCGGAACCATTACTTCCGTTAACGGCCACACCTGCAGAGTAAAACCTCACGCTACCTGTTCCAACCACCGGAGCCGTCCAAGGTATGACAAAAGTTCCTGATGATCTTGTAGATGATTGTTCTACATAAACCCTATTATCAAGCGTAACTTTATTAAAACCTGCAGGTGCAGTACCAAAGGACCCTCCTTGAACATTATTATTTCCAGAAAGTGAAACCAACTGAAAACCATATCCTCTTGGATTGTTTCCAGCTACTATGGTTACCCGAACCTGGTATTGTTTTCCAGGTGAATATTTACTCACTACCGCATTGTTATCTAACAATTCAGCTGAAATAACAGGAGAATAATTTCCTCCACTGTGACAAGAACCGCAGCTTCCAACACCCAATGGTGAGCTAGTCCTATCAACACTTTGAACTGCGGCGGCTCCACCTGAATTTGATAATAAAAACCAAACTAATCCAATAGGAATAAGGAAAAAAAATATTTTATTCATCTTTCAAAGTGAATTTATATCTTGATTTTCATTCATAAAATCTCATTGGAAAGATTTTATATTCCTTTGACATTCATTTCGAGGGAAAATAGTCCATCCATAGCTGTGATAAAAAGGGTCGATTTCTGAGAACCACCAAAACAAACATTTGCAGTCCATCTGGCATTCACAGAGATATGGGCTATTTTTACGCCTTTTTTATTAAAAACGGTGACACCATCTCCTGTCAAATAAATATTTCCATCTTCATCAATCGTCATACCATCTGAACCCATATCGGCAAATAACTTTTTATCTATTAATGAATTATCTTTTGAAATCCGATATGAATAAGTTTTTTTTGCACCAATATCAGCAACATACAAACGCTTGCCGTTAGATGTACCTATAATACCATTGGGTTTTTCCATGGAAGTATCCACTCTTAACACTGTTTTCCTGTCGGCTGAAAGGAAATAGACATGTTCTCCATCCTGTTGCATTTCGGGATTTCTGGTCCAATATTTTCTTTTGTATAAAGGATCTGTAAAATAGATACCCCCGAAAGGACTTATCCATAAATCATTGGGACCATTCAATTTTTTACCTTCATAAGTATCAAGTAATACGGTTGGTTTCCCGTCGGCTGAGAAGGACCATATCTGATTATCCATATCCGCACAAGCGATTAAATTACCTTTTTGATCAAAATAAAGACCGTTTGACCTTCCTGACTGATCTGAAAAGATACTTAATTGTCCTGAGTTAGCTGACCATTTAACAATCGTATTGTTAGGTTGATCTGTAAAAAATACATTACCATTTTTATCAACAGCAGGACCCTCTGTAAAAATAAAGCCGCTGCCAATTTTAACCAGCTTAGACCCTTCTTTGACTATGGAAGCATTGTCCATTATTTGTCCAAAAGAAGGATTTAAAAAAAACATACTGATTAAAAAAAGGAAAGGTGATTGTCTATCCATTTTCGAAATTTTAATCAATATAACAATAAAAAATGTCTTAAAAAACATCTGATAATGGATCTTTAAAAGATATTCCATTTTCAAGAGGATCTCTGGTTAATAAATTAAATTCAACCAGAGCATGAATGATTAATTCCATTAAAATATCTTGATCAATATGATCTTTGCTGCTATATTTATCAACCAGTTTTTTAAGTCCTACCACTTTTTCTAATCTGGCTAAATATTCCTTTTCTGTTAAATCTAAGGGTAATTCCAGTGTATTTGCATCTGAAAAATATGCTTTTAAAGTACCATAAGGATCCCGTTCATTTCCTTTAGAAAGAGCATCAGGATTTGGGAATAGTTTTAGGAAATAATTTCTTATCGCTTTACCAAAAAGAGACATTGCTACTGCTTGAGGCCCCTCTTGTTCCCCTTCATAAACAAGTTCAATTTTCCCAGTAATAGCAGGTATGATTCCCCAGAAATCGCTAATTCTGGCTTTTCCAGAAGATTCATTATTTAGCAGCATTCTTCTTTCAACGGTGCTAACAAGATTTTCATAGGCACTAATTGACAAACGGGCAGAAACGCCACTTTTAGCATCAACGAATTCACTTTCCCTGGCTTGAAACGCAATATCTTCCAATAAATAGGTTAAAATTTCAGGAATATGTATAACCGATGACTGATCTGATGTAATCTTAGCTTCTGCCAGTGTAATCTGTCTGGCTATTTCAATTGTTTTTGGATAATGAGTCAGAATTTGACTTTGTATTCTATCTTTAAGTGGCGTGATAATACTTCCTCTATTGGTATAATCCTCAGGATTTGCTGTAAAAACAAATGAAATATCAAGCGGAAGTCTTAATTTAAATCCTCTGATTTGAATATCACCCTCTTGTAAAATATTAAAAAGGGCTACTTGAATACGCGGTTGTAAATCGGGTAATTCATTTATAACAAATATACAACGATGTGAACGTGGTATTAATCCGAAATGAATAACTCTTTCGTCCGCATAAGGTAATTTTAAATTTGCAGCTTTAATAGGATCAACATCACCTATTAAGTCAGCAATACTTACGTCAGGTGTAGCCAGTTTTTCAACATATCTATCACTGCGATGCAGCCAGGTAACAGGCGTTTCATCTCCCATTTCAGCCACTAAATCTCTGGCAAATCTGGATAGTGGTTGAAGGGGATCATCATTTAATTCACTCCCTTCCACAACCGGAATATATTCATCTAAAAGATTGACTAACAAACGAGCCATTCTGGTTTTCGCCTGCCCTCTTAATCCAAGAAACAAGACATGATGTCTGGAAAGAATGGCTCTTTCAAGATCGGGAATAACGGTATGTTCAAATCCTAAAATACCTGCTAAAATGGGTTCACGATTCTGTAACCGCAATCTAAGATTTTTGCGAAGTTCATCTTTTATGGAAATAGGTTGATATCCCGTAGCTTTTAACTGTCCCAGCGTAGTAGCCCTCATTTTTATGTTTTTTTTAGAAACATTGAAAAAGGGAATAAGTTTATGATTTTCCTTATGTTTAATATTTATATATCACGAGGAAAGCTTTTTTATATAGAAAATTACCGATATTGTTTTTTAATTATTTATTTCAAATTACTAGTGATGAAATATTTTCTTCTTTTTTGTTTCACATTACCTTTTGGCTTTATTTTCAAGGCAAATAGTCAATCTACAGGACCTGAAAATGGTACCTTAATTATAGCAGGTGGTGGGAAATTATCTGATGAAATTTTATCAACTTTTATAGAAGCAGCAGGAGGTGTTGATGCACCTATTTTGGTTATTCCCACTGCATTGGGCTTGACAACTTATGATACAAAAGAGGGTGATTTTTTGAGGAGATTAGGGGCTAAAAATGTCCTTGTTTGGCATACAGATAATAAATTGATGGCTGATTCCGATTCTTTTGTAAATCCAATCAGGAATGCTAAAGGAATTTGGTTCACTGGCGGAAGACAATGGAGATTGGTCGATGTTTATGCTGGAACAGCATCCGAAAAAGCATTTTGGGCCGTTTTAGAAAATGGTGGAGTTATTGGAGGAACCTCAGCAGGTGCTACCATTCAAGGTGACTATCTCATCAGAGGAGATACTAAAAATAATACCATCCTGATGGGCGACCATGAAAAAGGTTTCGCTTTTTTAAAGAATGTGATTATCGACCAACATGTATTGGCCAGAAACAGAGCCTTTGATTTACCCAAAGTTTTGGAGAAAATAGGCACATCACTAGGAATTGGCATCGATGAAAATACGGCGATGGTAGTTAAAAAGGATTCCTTTAGCGTTATTGGTGAAAGTTATTTACTAGTTTATGATAAAAGTACAGAACACCCTTTTTATTTTCTTAAAAAAGGAGATAAGTACGATTTACTAAATAGACAGGTAATCACCCCAAAAAATTAAAAACACTACATTCAATGCTCATGAAACAAGTTAAATGGACCTTTTTATGTCTTTTCATTCTTATAAAAGCTTTTGGACAGGATTTAAATATTCATAGTCACAATGATTATATTCGAAAAGTTCCATTTTGGGAAGCTGCAGCGGCAGATGCCATGTCCATTGAGGTAGATGTCATCCTTTTGAGAGATACTCTATTTGTAGGACATGAAAAAGAATCAATAAAATCAGGCTGGACGTTTGAAAACTTATATTTAGAACCTGTCAGACAAAGTGCCTTATTAGGTTTTTCCCTTCATCCGAAATTACAACTTTTGGTCGATTGTAAAACTGAAGCTATTTCAACGTTGGCTAAAATTATAGAAAAATGTGAAACTTACAAAGATTTCTTATTCCATCCAGAAACAGGAAGAGGGGTTAAGATAATAGTTTCCGGAAACAGACCTCCTGCTAATTTATACCACCAAAGTCCTCCCTATCTGTTTTTTGACCATCAGAATCTGGATGATTTGTCGGTTATAACCTTTGAAAAAGTGGGTATGGTATCATTGCCCTTTTATAAATTTGTAAAATGGAACGGAAAAGACCAATTACCAGATACAGAAAAAGAAAAAGTAATTAAAATAGCCCAAACGGTTCATAATCATCAGGTACCTTTTCGATTTTGGGCAACACCCGATAATCCTGATGCATGGAAGTTTTTACCTGAGTTAGGAGTTGATTTTATCAATACGGACAACCCCATGATGGTTAACTCCTATTTTAAAAACGGAAATAAATAACTTAATTTTTAGCTTTAATTAAATAAGTATCCTTAGGTTTCGTAATAATCACCAGGTGAAATGCTTTTTTAGGCACCCAAGTGGACAATAATAAAGGATTATGAATAATTGGGCTACCTGGATTAACCCATTGTAGCAATGGATTTGAGTTTCCTGTAGCTTTTAACGACTCATTATTACAAAACACTTGTTCATTCGTTCTAATTTTTATTGTCCCACCGACGGAACTATATATTTTTGCCATTTTCAACTTTCCATGTTCCCACTCCATATCTACTTCCAGTCCACCTCTTGCTTTTAGGCCTTTCACCTTTCCCGTATGCCATTGTGTCGGTAATGCGGGGAGAAGATGAATTTCTCCCTCATGACTTTGTATTAGCATTTCAGCAATTCCAGCTGTGGCTCCAAAATTTCCATCAATTTGAAAAGGCGGATGCGCATCGAAAAGATTTGGATAGGTACCTCCCCCACTCATGTTAGAACCATCCACTCTCACTAATTTGAATAAATTAGATAATATGTTTAATGCTTTATCTCCATCTTTCAACCGAGCCCATATATTCACTTTCCACCCCATAGACCAACCTGTAGCCTCATCACCCCTCCTGTCCAAAACTTTTTTTACCGCAGCCAATAATTCCGGTGTATAAAATTCATTTATTTGATTACCAGGGTAAACAGGATATAAATGAGAAAAATGTCTATGTTTTATTTCACTGTCCTGAAAATCAATTTGCCATTCCTGAAGTTGACCAAATGAACCAATTTGATAGGGTAAAAGGAGACTTAATTTATCTCCTATTTTTAGGTCATCTTTCAGATTCAGTATGGAACAAGCCTGTAGGTAACGAGTAAGTGATTCTCTGATAATGGCCATATCCATGGTAGGACCCTGGCTAAAAGTAGCCCTTTGATTATCTGCATAAATAAAATCATGTTCTGGAGAGTGACCAACAGGCGTTACCCAATAACCCTTTTCATTTTTAATAAGCCAGTCATTATAAAACAAAACGGCCCCTTTTAAAATGGGAAAAACCTCCTTTTGTAAAAATTGCTTATCCCCTGTAAAAAGATATCTTTCCCATAAATGGCTGCTTAACCAACCGGCAGCCATAGGCCAAAAGGAACAGTTACATTTATCTATAGGTTCTGCATGTCGCCAAATATCCATGTTATGATGAGCAACCCAACCTTTAGCATCGTACATATTTTTCGCTGTTTTCTCCCCATTTACTGCTAATTCCTTAATTGCTTTAAAGAAGGGCTCATGACATTCAGATAAATTGGTCAATTCTGCTGGCCAATAATTCATCTGGGCATTGATATTTATCGTATAAGCCCCATTCCATGGTGGAACCATTAGCTCATTCCAGATTCCTTGTAAATTTAGAGGTTGTCCGCCTGGTCTGGAACCTGAAATCATTAAATATCTGCCAAATTGAAAATAGAGCGAGACAAAGGAAGGGTCATTCCCATTTGAAAAAAGTTCTACTCTTTTATCTGTTGGAAGTAAAGATTGTTCAGATTTTGCGGCAAGATTTAAGGAAACCCGATTAAACAATAATTTATAATCCCTCTCTTGTTTTATTTTTAATGAATCAAATGAAACGTTACTAATTTTGGTAAAATAATGATTTAAAATAGAATCCACATTCAAGCCATATTCGGCTGGACTTTTATCAAAGCCATTATAATTGGTTGCAGCAGAAAGAATGAGGACCATCTCTTTAGCTTGATTCACTTGGATATATTCATCCATATATTCCACTTTTCCACCTAATTGCCTGATTTCTAACCTAACCTCAAATTTTAGTCCGGTTCCAGTAGGGCTAAGATCGTATTGAATATTTTTTGCATCAGGTAGTAGGTTACCAAATTCATCATATATCTCAGGATATTTATGCTGATCTTTCAAACTTTCCACCACCGAAAATTCTCTTCGCAAAGCAAATGAGGGAGCTTTCCCTTCTAAGCGCAAAAAATGATTTTTTACCGAATGAACAGCTGAAGGTTTATGGGGTGTTGAAAAATAGAGTTTACAATTGAGCGGTTCTTTATCTAATGCTTCCAGTTTAAAAACCATTACATGGTCAGGATAACTTGCAAAATATGTGTGTTTAAAGGAATTATCACCCAGTTTGTACTCCGTAACTACCGTTGCATCAGCTAAATTTAAGGTACGGATATATTCTTTAACCTCTTGAGAATCTCTCTGAAAATCGATCCATAAATCGGCCATTGGTTGAAACATTTGATGATTCCTACCGAGCCATTCCTTGGCGATTATATCTTGTGCTTCCTTAAATTTATGATTTTCAATGAGTTCATTTACTCTGTTTAAGGATGGTTTAACCTTAATGTTTTTAAAAGTATTCAAAGGATCCCCGGAATATAAGGTACCTTCATTCAATTGAATTCTTTCCTTTTTGTAATCACCAAAAATCATAGCCCCCATGTAACCATTCCCAATTGGAATTGCCTCATTCCACCGTAAAGCAGGCTGATTATATCGAATAATTAAATCCTCATCTGATATTTGACAAAATATCAGACGGGAAAAAAGGAAAAAAGAACTTAAAGAACAAAGAATCCGTTTCATTATTTATTTCATTTAAAGAGGAGAAATTTTAAATAGATAAACACCATGATGAGGAATATGGAGCACTTTTTCACCTTGCCAGATACCTATATTTTCTTGTCGCCATAAATCGCGCGCCTCTATCTTACCCTCCATTTGAAAATCTTTACTATCCAGTGAAAGAGTCAATGATTTTTCGTCTCCCCAGCGAAAATATTGCTGCGGGATATGGTCAAGTGGATAAACATGAAACACTCCAACAGCATAAGAACCATCAGATAATGGTTTTTTCCAAATCTGAAAATTATTTTCTTTTTTAATTAAGGATGCGGGAATCCCCAGAGGATCCTGATTTACTTGAATAACCTCTGAATTAGTTATCAAATTCAAAGTAAATGAATCTAATTGATCCATAGGACAACCAATTAACAAAGGAGCGGCCAGTAAACAATGCATGGTAAAATGGCTATATTGTTCGTCGGGCGTAAGTCTGGTAGGATGCATGGGTGAACCCGTGGTTACATTACCGATGACGAGCATATCGGGATCAATCCAATGACCTGGTCCTCCAAATGGGGTCCAATCTGCCAGTTTAAAAGTAGAAAGATACACAGAAGTCCAGGAATCTCTGATATCTGGACCTGACCTAAAGACATTAGTCAAACGAGCCCAATCTTTTACGTTATTTAAAGGTGCGGAATTTGAGATACTATAGACAATATCCCTATTTACCTTATTTAAGGCATTTCTCATTCTCTCAGCAGAAGAAACTTCAATGCGCCAATCATATTTTAAATAATCTACGCCCCATTTTGCCCATTGTTTAGCATCAGCTTCCTCAAACCTATATTTTCCAATATACCTGTAATTTCTCTTATTTAAACGGACTTCATCTGAATAAAAACCATTTTCAACATTAGAAGAACCACCTGGAAAGCCAGCATAACTGCTAATCCAAGGGGTTGAATAAACGCCTACTTTTAATCCCCATTGATGTAATGTATCAATCATTTTATCAAAAGAAGGAAATTTTTCATTGGCAAGCAAGCCATTAAATTCACCACCTCGCTGCCCTTGCCATGCATCATCAATATTGATGTAATGCCATCCATAATCTATTAACCTGTTATTTAATAAAGCTTTAGAAGAAGCAATAACTTTTGGCTGATCAATTTCTCTTGCCCAGGAATTCCAGCCATTCCATCCCATAGGCGGGGTTAGAGAAATGGTATCTGATATTTTAAAAACCACCTTTTGTTTATGAACACCTATTCTATTTTGCGCCATTAAATCGACTGAAAAAACACCTTTTTTATAAACCACACCTGTAATATGACCTGTCAAAGAATCTATCTTTAAACCTTTTGGCAAATCTAAAGCTTTAAAAATCATGGGTCTTTCCCCTGTCGCTGCTATAAAATACATAAAAGGATTTCCAGGTTTTGCGCCAAAAATCTTAGGAGAATTTATTTTGGGCAATGGTGAAGGTAGAGGAGTCAACAAATATTTTTCACCATCATTAGGAATGGTTTTAGGATAATCAACGTGATTTACCGTTATAGAAGCATTTGCCCATGCGCCAATATTTTTAGGATAACCTTCCCCTTTTCCCAATACTAACAGACCTAATCTACTAACCTTTTCAATGGATACATCCACCACTTTAGGTTTATCACCAGGTAACATTTCACCGCTATCAAATAATATTTTCCTATCAGCCAGTACAAAAAATCGAAGAGGGATAGTATCATTGCCCATATCATCAATGCCCACCTCCGCAGAAAAACGAACCCCTTTACCATCGAGTAAAAAGGCCAATACGCTGGTAGATTCCAAACCAATTCCTTTTTTATAGACCCTGCCGCCCATAGAAATAGGATTTCCCTTTTGATTAACATTAGCAACAACCGATTGAATACCATCTGAAAAGGTTTTAATAGGTAATTCATCTAAAAATCGGCTAAATATAATTTGACCATCCAAATAACCCACTTGGAATAAAACAACAAAAAATAAGCTTAACTTAGACATTAGATTCATATAGAAAAGATTTCCTAAATTTAAACATATCAGAACAATGTTTTATTCAAAAGTAATTTTAAAAACCCTAACATTATTTATTTTTTTGTTCACACAAAATGATGGGGGAAGTCAAACCAGACTTGATGTTGGGGAAAGGATAAATGGACCTGCAAATATTAGAGATACAGTCAATGGTAAATTACTATTTTCTTTAAATGATGGAGTCATCATTGAAACATCACCTGCTATAAATAAATGGGTTAAAATTGGGGTATATGTAAAATTAACAGTTAAACAAATGGAAGATTTTAAACTTGAAAAAAACATATCCTTAATTAATGAAAATGGAAAAACCATTGGGAAAACAATTAATCCGGTAGAAATATCAATGATTGAGGAAGAAATAGGATACTTAGAAGCATACACGCATCAGGATAATATAAATATGGCATTTAACCCTGAAGCACAATTAATTAAAATATTAGCCTTGGGAAATTACCAAAAGGAAACCCTAGAACCTTTTATGAAAAAATTTGGATTTACAGAATATCAAGAAGATAATAAGTTAAAATTTAAACAATATTTCATTTACGAAAGTATGGTCGTAGATTTTTCACCTTTAGACAGAATTACGCTATTGTTTGACAAACAATATGTAGTTGGCTTTTTTCACACTAGAAATATGGTAGTAAAAGGCTTTAAAACATACGCATTGGTTCGAGGTCATAAATTAAGTGTTTTAGAAACTATGCCAAATCAAGATATTAAAAGCCTTATACAAAAAAGAAATGCCTATTATAATTCGGTGGATTAAAGAGGTACAAATTAAAAGCAAAAATTTATTGTAAGACATAATTGACAATTAGTATAAAATATTTTACATTTGAAGAAAAAACAAATGGAAGCTTATTTATTTCCATCCAGATTTAAAAATATCTCAGGACTAATTTTTTATCTAACCAATATGATTGGTGTGGTGGTCTATTTTTCAGGTGTAAGTTTGGATGAATTATTAGTCATAAAAGTACCCGCAATCATAAACGAACCCATTTTCACGAATAACAAAGGGATATGGATTGAAAACGGCATTTTAGATGAACTAATCACCGTGGTATTAATTATATCAGGCATAATTCATTCCTTTTCCAGGGAAAAAATGGAAGACGAATATATTTCCAGTATCCGGCTTCAAGCATTGACTTGGTCTATTTATGTAAATTATAGTTTAGTAATATTAGCCACGCTTCTTATTTTTGAGATGGCTTATTTTCATGTAATGGTTATCCATTTATTTTCCCTCATTTTTTTATTTAATTTGAGATTTCAATTAAAATTAAGGGCATATTACAAAAGCGCAACGGATGAAGAATAGAATAAGAGTATTTAGGGCAGAACTCAATATTTCACAAGAGGAACTGGCAAATCAAATGGGCGTAAGCAGACAAACGATACATGCCATAGAAAATAACAAATATGCCCCATCTTTAACCTTGGGAATGAAAATTGCTAAATATTTCAAAAAAGCCGTTGAGGAAATTTTTTTAATGGAGGAATAGAGGGTTTTTAAAATATTATTTTATGAGATGATTTAAAAAAGTCAATAAATACAAATTAATTAAACTTTCATAAAATAAAATATTAGATTCAATTGATTATTTTTTTTCACAAAATTTAAACCATTTTTATGAAAAGACACCAAAACCATGGTTTCAAACAACGTGGCATTTTAAAAATATGCTTCACGTTTCTTATTTTTTTAATAGGCATTGGGAAAAACCATGCAAGTTTAATAAAGGTAAGCTCAAAAAATATTTTTCCAAATGCCCTGGTCATATCTGGTAAAGTAACCGAAGAAGATGGAACACCGGTCCCATTTGCCTCCGTTAATATTAAGGGTACCACTAAAGGGACCAACACAGATGACGAAGGAAAATATTCTATTGAAGCAGAAAATGAACAATCCATATTGGTATTTTCGTATATTGGTTATACCTCAATGGAAGTATTAGTTGGCAAACAAACAACCATAAATGTAATTTTAAAAATTGATGCAAAATTATTATCAGAGGTAGTAGTTGTAGGCTATGGCATTCAAAAAAAGGCCAATTTAACTGGTGCCGTAGATCAAGTAAGTAGTGAAGTATTTGATAATCGTCCATTAACAAACTTAAACCAGGGATTACAAGGAGTTATGCCCAATTTAAATATTAGAATGGGCGATGGAAAACCCAATCAAGCCCCAAGTTTTAATATACGGGGAGCGACATCAATTGGACAAGGAGGAAATGCTTTAGTCCTAATTGATAATGTGGAAGGAGACCCAAGTTTATTGAACCCTAATGATATTGCGACTATTACTTTGCTTAAAGATGCTGCATCTGCTTCAATCTATGGTGCCAGAGGTGTTTTTGGCGTAGTATTAATCACTACAAAAAATCCAACAGCAGGTAAAACCTCCATCAATTATTCTAGTAATTTTTCGGTTAAACAGCCAATTGCTGTTCCTGATTTAGTTACGGATGGCTACACATGGGCTTCTATGTTTGCTGAATCATTTGTCAATTTTGGTGGAACATTTCCTCAAAATGCAAATAAGACATTAAAGTTTTCTCAACCTTATTTGACTGAATTAAAAAGAAGATCCGAGATAGGAGGTTTACCTGATATAGAAATAGATCCAATAACGGGGGAGTACGTTTATTATGGAAGTACAGATTATTATGGTATTTTATATAAAGATAATAACTTATCAAGAGAGCATAATTTAAGTATTTCAGGAAGCAGTGATAAAGCCAGTTATTTGTTAACGGGCAGATATTTTGGCCAGGACGGTTTATTTCGGTACAATTCTGACGACTATCAGGTTTTGAATTTTACAGGAAAAGGAAGTATTGATTTATATAAGTGGTTAAAAGTTACCAATTTTTCCCAGTTTTCTAATATGAAATATCATAATCCATTAAATGTTGGAGAAGGTGGAGGAGTATGGAGAAATATTGCAGATGAAGGTTTTCCATTAGCGCCATTACTAAATCCTGACGGAACCCTTACGTTTAGTTCCGCCTATAGTATTGGAGATTTTTATTACGGTAAAAATGGTATCGATAATGATAAAAGGGTGTTTAGAAATACAACCGGGTTAAGCGCAAAGTTTTTTAATGACAAACTCAGGTTTAAGGCAGATTTTACATTCCAAAATACAGATAATAATGATAAGATTAAAGCGGTTCCTGTTCCTTATAGTGTAAAACCTGGAGTCATTTCTTATGTAGGTACGACAACAAATTATTTAAATAATGTATATAGGGAGACTAACTATATAACTACGAACCTTTATACAGAATATGAAAACACATTTGGAAAAAATCACTACATAAAATTCCTTGCAGGCTATAATTATGAACAATCCAATTTTAAAAGATTGTCAGCTCAGAGGAATGGATTAATTTTCGAAGGGGCAAATGACCTTAACCTTGCGTTAGGGCAATCAATACTAACAGGAGGTGGTTGGGAAGTCTGGAAAATTCAAGGTGGATTTTCAAGATTAAACTACTCATTTAAAGATAAATATCTTTTTGAGATAAATGCACGTTATGACGGCTCCTCTAAATTTCCCTCAAATCAAAGATTTGCTTTTTTCCCATCCTACTCTTTAGGATGGAGACTTTCAAAAGAATCATTTTGGAAAGTTCCTGAAAAACTAATTTCTGACGTAAAAATCAGAGCATCTTATGGTTCATTGGGTAATGGAAATATTGCTTCTTATGCCTATTTAGAACAATTCTCCATTGCTCAATCTTCCTTAATTCTGGCAGGTCAAAGGCCGCAATTTACCAGAAATCCATCCGTTCTGCCACAAGGTTTAACCTGGGAAACAGCAACAACACAAAATATTGGTATAGATTTATCGATGTTTTCAAATAAACTGACTTTTAATGCTGATGCATATATAAGGACAACAACAGACATGTTTACGGTTGGATTAACTTTACCAGCCGTTTTTGGTGCAACAGCACCCAGAGGGAATTATGCAGATTTAGAAACCAAAGGTTGGGAAGCCGTTTTATCTTATAGAGATAAAGTCAATATTGGTGAAAATCCACTAAATTTCAGCATAAGACTAACCATGTCAGATAATATTTCTGTTATTAAAAAATATAATAATCCTGAAAAACAATTAACGGACTATTATGAAGGGCAGGTTATCGGAGAGATTTGGGGTTATACTACGGCTGGCTATTTTACTTCTGCTGAGGACGTTAAAAATAGTGCAAATCAAAATCTATTCCGAACTGCATCAAGTGGATTATGGTTTCCCGGAGATATAAAATTTGTAGATAAAAACGGGGATGGAGCCATTACTCCCGGCACAAATCGTATAGGTAATACAGGTGATCGGTCTATCATTGGCAACTCTACTCCAAGATATACTTATGGTATAATGCTTAATGCCGATTGGAAAAACTTCTTTTTTAGTGCATTCTTACAAGGTGTAGGCAGACAAGATTGGTATCCAAGCAGAGAAGCAAGTCTTTTTTGGGGACAATATAACCGACCTTATGGCGGTATTCCTAAAAGTCAGTTAGGCAATATTTGGACGGAAACAAATCAAAATGCTTATTTCCCCAGATATGTATCCAGAATAGCAAGTAACGCAAACGGAACCTTATCTGCTTCTCAGACAAAATATTTACAAGATGTTAGGTATTTGAGACTTAAAAATATACAAATAGGATATAATTTGCCTCAAAACTTAATTTCTAAAATAAAAATGACTTCTGCAAGAGTATTTATTTCGGCAGAAAATATCTGGACAACCTCTCCATTATTTAAAATTACAAGAGATATAGATGTTGAAAATGCTGTTGCTTCTGATCAGGTATTTTCACCAGGAGGAAATGCAGGAGATGGTTATAACTATCCATTAATGAAAAGCTTAACAGCAGGCATTTCCATTTCATTTTAAATTTTAAAATTTACAAAAAACATGAAACTAAAGTCAATTATATTTTCAATTCTGGGATCCTTATTCATATATGGATGTAATTTAGAAGAATTTCCAGAAGCCACTACAACAAAAGGTCCCATCTTTGGAAGTGAAAGTGGTTTAATTCTTTACACTAATTCCTTTTATAACATCTTAAATGGGAAAAATTTACATCGAGCAGATGCCATTTCAGATTATTTATGTAGAAAGGATAGTCCAGCCTTCATAACACCAGGTAATTATAGCGCCGAAGTGAGTTCAGGATGGAGTTGGTCTGATTTAAGAAATATTAATTATTTCATAGCAAATTGTAATGATCCAAAATTATCAGTTAGCATTAGAAATAATTATTTAGGTATTGCACGATTTTTCAGAGCTTGGTTTTATTTTGAAAAAGTAAAAAGATTTGGCAATGTACCCTGGATTGGTAAACCACTGGATGTTAGTGATAAAGAATTGTTGTTTAAAAGTCAAGATTCCAGAAAGTTAATTATAGACTCGATCATTGCAGATTTAAACTTTGCTTCAGAAAATATAACTTCAAAATCTGAAAACACCCGAAGTTTAATTACAAAATATGTTGCTTATGCTTTCTTGGCTAGAGTTTGTCTTTATGAAGGAACTTATAGAAAATATCATACCCAATTAGGTTTAACATCAACTTCAAATGCTTTACTAGAGCAAGCTGCAACGGCAGCAAAAAAAGTGATGGATGAAGGCGGATACAAACTATATGACGGAGCAGGTATAGATAAATCCTACAGACAAGTATTTATAAATCCTGCGCCCATCTCTACAGAGGTAATGCTCTCTGCTGTTTGCGATTTAGCCTTAAATAATTTAAATGATGCAAACTGGTATTGGACAAGTGGTACTTATGGGGATAAAGCAAACTTTATTCGTTCCTTCATTAACACCTATTTAAAAATAGACGGAACCCCTTATACCAACGATCCAGCCTATAAAACCATGTTATTTAAAGATGAGGTAAAAGGCAGAGATAAACGGTTACAACAAACTATAAGAACTGGAGATTATAAAAGGATTAATAATGGCATATTAGAAGCAGCACCACCTCTATTTTCTTATACTTTTACAGGTTATCAACCTATAAAATGGACACTTGATGACATGTATTATGATACAAGAGATTTAAATATTAATTCTGTATCCATTTTTAGATTTGCTGAAGTATTGTTAAATTTTGCTGAAGCTAAGGCAGAACTAGGAACCATAACAGATGCAGAATGGGCAGCCACAGTGGGACTTTTGAGAAAGAGAGCAGGAATTACAGGAGGAATATCAAGCAAACCTACTGTCGTTGACCCTTATTTGAAATCCACCTATTTTCCAGAATTAAATGATGCAACTCTCTTAGAAATAAGAAGAGAAAGAGGAATTGAATTATGCCTGGAAGGTTTTAGATTCGATGACTTAATGAGATGGAGAAAAGGCAATTTACTGGAAATGGAATGGAACGGAATGTATGTACCTTCTCTTGATACTCCTTTAGATTTAAATGAAGATGGTAAACTTGATGTTGCCTTCTTCAAAAAACTACCTACAAAAGTTGCCGGTGTTACTTATGTTGAAGTATCCCCATTAATTTCTGGAAAACCAAACTCACAATTACTTAAAAACAGTGATAATGGAGAATTAACGTGGCTTAACAATATAGTAAGAAAATTTGAAGAAAAACATTATTTATATCCTATTCCAGCTGGTGATATGATTACAAATCCAAATTTGAAACAAAATCCAGGATGGTAATTTAAAGAAATTATACGCTAGGAGATTAATTTATTAATCTCTTAGCGTGATTTCAAAACGCCAATAATAGATAATGCCCAGCCAAGTATTAAAAGCACTCCGCCCAGAGGAGTAATAGGACCAAGAAGTGGAATACTAATATTAAAAATTGATTGGGTTGAGAGTAAATATAGAGAACCAGAAAACAATAGTATACCCAAAAAGAAACAAAATCCAGCCCATTTAAATTTAGAAACTTGAGAAGGAATATGAAAAGAAAGGAAGCCAACCAATATTAGTGCAAAGGAATGATAAAATTGATATTTAACTCCTGTTTCGAAATTATTAATTTCTTTTATGGATAATAAAGGTTTTAAGCCATGTGCTGCAAAAGCTCCTATAATAACTGCAAAGCAGGCAAAAAATAAACCTGAAACAATATGAAATTTAAAAGAGGAAGTCATAAATGAAGTATAAAAAGAATGCGAAATTATTCAACTACTTTCTTCTTATTTTTAAGCCACCAATACGCCAGTCCACCTACCAAAATATAGGGTGTAAGAAGCATATAAAGAATGCCAGCATTTAAACCTTTACCAGCAGATCCTCCATTTTTAAGATTACTCTCAGCAGCCATCTTACACATAGGACACTGAGCTAAGATATCACTGCCAACTAAAAGAAAAAAAAACACGAAACCCAAAACAATCCAATTTTTCATAAATAATTATTTAGGTATAGTAAGGCATTAAAAGAAAATAACAAAGTGGACCCGTAATAGCCACATATAACCAGACTGGAAAGACATAACGAGCCAATTTTTTGTGCTTATCAAACTGATTAGTATAAGCTCTGATAAAGGTCAAAAGTATGAATGGCAAACTAATTGCCGCCAAAGTTATATGCGAGAATAATAATATCAGATATGGTGTACGTGAACCTGAAACCAACTGTAATTCACCCTCGTCCAGCAGTCCATCATGATTAATGTCACCAAATAAAGTTTCTGGGGTAGTAAAATGATACGCCACATATGAAAGAAGAAAAAGAATGGATAACCCAAGTGCAGTTAACATACATTTTTTATGCAAATCAATTTGATTAGATTTAATAAAATATAAAGCGAATAGAAGAACTACGGCGGTTAATGCATTTAAAGTAGCATGGAAGGGAGGAAGGAAACTAAAATCAATCCCAACATCTAATTTAAAACGTCGCATTAGACCAACCAATAATAAAACAACAAAGGTAAGGGCGTATGCCACTCTGTTTAGTTTCTTTTCTAACAAAATATTTTGATCCATAACTATTTCTCTTTCTCTCTTTTAAAAATTAATTCATCTCTGGTAGATTCTATTGGCAATAACATAGCCAGATGCTCTGTTAATCTGGTTAACTGCTTGCCTGAAGAAAGATCATAATGTTTTCTTACAACTCCAGAAGTATCAACGAGAGCTACTGGAATTTCTCCCTTTTCTGGTTTCATAAAATAATAAACCCTTTGAACACCTAAATCAGGAAAAAAAGAAATGATTGGTGACGGAAAAAAGTTAAATTTCTTTGAAAAACTAATTAAAGAATCAGGAGAAGAAGAATTTGAATAAACATAAAAAGTTATATCTGTTCTACTTTTAAATTGTTCATACAGCTCATCGAAATATTTTAGTGAAGCATCGATATTTTCAAAACCTTCAGGAAACCATACACCCACATGAACTTTACCTTTTACTTTTTCAGGAGAGCAAACCAATTTATCAAAAGTAACCCTTGTTTCTTTTTGCATTGGACCGAGATTGCCAAGTTCTGATAATGCCTTTATCCGATAATCCAATCCTGTTTGCAGATAATACCAACTAACAACAGGAACACCACCGAATATAGCCAAAAGAAAAATAAATTGCCAAATTGATTTACTGGACATAAATAAAATTAAAGACGAAACAGTGAATTATCATCCAAGTAACCTTGATTACCTTTAGATGGTTCAATTGTTTTTGCATTTTTTTCCTTCACAAATTCTCTTCTGGCTTTCCAAGCAGTACCTTCTTGGAAAAAAGCAATTAAAGCCCAAATTAATAATGAGGTTGGCAATAAAACGGTTAATGCTAATCCTTTAACCTCATAAGCCATGTGCATAAATTCATAAATAATAAAATAAGCTTTATAAATAGATAAGATTGCAATAATCAATCCTACAGGATAAGCCAACCAAGTAATATCATTAATACCTGGAATAATATGTCCCTTGCCAAAAAGCGAAATAAAAACTTCAATTAAAGTAACGAAGCCTAATAAGAATAACCCTTTTACGACTGCTTTTTTACTTTCTTCGTATGTTTTATGACTCATAAATCAAAAATTAAAAATGAAAAAAAAATTAGAATAAATAGAAAACGAGGAAAACAAAAACCCAAACCAGATCCACAAAGTGCCAGTAAAGACCAATTTTTTCAACCATTTCATATCCATTTTTTCTGGCGGCATAAACACCACTCGCAACATTAATCATAATAATTAAAAGAAAAGCTACCCCTGATAATACGTGAAAGCCATGAAATCCAGTAATGAAAAAGAATAATGCTCCGAAGGCTTTCGGACCAAACTCTTCAATTTCAACAGCACCTGTATTTGGACCAGAAGTCACCTTAAACTTTCTATGAATGAATCCAGCATCATCAACAAAGGCATTAGGATGATCCCCTTTTGCTAAAGCGTGATGTCCTTCAGAATGATCACCATCATGACCACCCTCTTCCGATTTATGCATTAAATAAGAAGCGCCAGCTTTAAATGTTTCTGAGGAGGGATTCCCCTTTTCGTCCAAATAAACGCCTGAGTTCACATGACTTCCGAAAGGATTAGTAGTTACAGACATGTGTTCCTTACCAATAAGATTTGTCCATTCCCAAGCCTGACAACCTAAAAAGCCTGCACCACCAATAATGGTTAGTAACATCCAAAATACAACCCCCTTCTTATTCTCTCTATGACCTTCTTGAACGGCTCTAACCATTGTAACTGAAGAAATAATTAACAAGAAAGACATAATAGTCACAAATATGAGCGGTGCATCATGGATTCCAAAAGGGGCAGTAGAAAAAACAAAATCTGGCACAGGCCAACTGGGACTACTAAAACGCAGAGCTCCATAAGCAATTAAAAAACCAGCAAAAGTAAATGCATCAGAAAGTAAAAAATACCACATCATCAATTTACCATAACTAACATTGAAGGGTGAAGTAGCTCCTTCCCAAGAACCACCATGATTTTCACTATGCTGATGCAGCGCATTTTCAGTTGTCTCCATTCCTAAAATTTTAAAAATTAAAATGATTTCTTACGATTGTTGTTGTAACCATAAAAAAACGATTAAGTATATCCATAATATATCAACAAAATGCCAATATATTTGTGTCATTTCAAAACGCAATTTACGTTTAGCCGTAACCTCATAAGGCAAAATAAAAGCATGTAAAATAGCTACAAAAAGTGCAGCTAACCCTCCTAAAATATGTGCAGCATGTAACCCTGACAATACATATAAGAATGACCCGGACGGATTAGTTCCTAATTCAACACCTAATCCAACAAGTGCTATCCAACCTCTGTATTGAAGAAATATAAATAAAATTCCAAGTACAAAAGTTAGCAATAATAACATTTTATATTGGGTACTATTTCCAGATATAAATCCTTTGTAAGAAAAATGTAAACTTATACTACTAATCAATAAAGTAACTGTACTGTAAAGAAAATATGCAGGGAGTGGAAATTCAAGCCAATTACCTGCTGCCTGACGAACCACATAAGCGCTGGTTAAAGCAGCAAATAACATGACAACACTGGCACAACTTACCAACAAGGCAAATTTCTGTGGGTGAATCTTATTCCTGTTATATAACGCATTTTCAAAAGCAGACATAATTTTACTTTTAGTTAAATTTATCAATTAAAAATACACCTAAAATAATAGGAATATAAAAAAACGAAAAAAACAATAGAATCATTGCAGCTTTCCTGGTATTTGCAGAATATAACCTGAAACTTAATATCATATAAACCAGGGAAAATGATAAATAAATAATCAATGCAGTGAAACCAGCAACTCCAAAATATTGACAAAGTCCGTAAACTGGTAATAAAAATAAAGCATAGATAAACGCTTGAAAACCGGTTCTATTTGTTGGAGAAAGTCCTAGTGTAGGTGTGATTTTAAAACCTGCCCGGATATAATCCTGATGACCCAACCATGAAATTGCCCAGAAATGTGGAAACTGCCAGAAGAACTGAATGGCAAATAAACACAATCCTAACGTACTTAAATAACCTTGTGCAGACACAGTCCCAATTAGAACGGGTAAAGCACCAGGAATAGCTCCAACAAAAACGGCAACTGAAGAAACGCGTTTTAAAGGAGTATATATAAAGGCATATATCAATAAAGAAATAGCTCCTAATACGGCGGACCAAAGATTTAAAGTAGCTAATAAAATAAGACCAAATACACTCATCAGACCTGCAATCAAAATAGCATTTGACTCAGTCATACGACCACTTGGAAGAGGCCTTTTAGAAGTTCTGGACATTAATGCATCATGGTTTTTCTCTAAAACCTGATTTAAGACATTTGCTGCAGCGGTAACTAAAAATCCCCCTAAAATAAAAGAAAGTAATTTATAACCCATAGACCGATCTAGGGGTAGCGCAATCCAATAAGCCATAAGAGAAGAAAAAACAACAGTCAGAGTAAGTCGAAATTTTACCAGTTGAGTAAAATCGATTATATCAGAAATCCATTGTTTTTTCTCTCTTTTAAGAGTACCTGATTGCAGGTTCATCTTTTTGAAATATTAAGTTTAAATAAATAAATATTAAACCTTTCTATATTAATGATCATTTGTTTCCCCTTCCTTCAAAGGGGTAATCTGGGAAATGAACTCCTGACCATCCTTACCGTAATCGTAAGCCCATCGGTGTACTACAGGTAATTTACCTGCCCAGTTACCATGACCGGGATCAACTTCAGTCGTCCATTCCAAGGTAGTAGCACCCCAAGGATTTCTTTCTGTAACCTTTTTTCCGTACCATATACTGTAGAAGAAATTAATTATAAGGATTAATTGAAATCCAAATGTAATAATCGCTGCTATGGTAATAAATTTATTCATATCATCAAACTGAGAAAACGACTGGAAGGTATCAAAACGATAATATCTTCTGGGTACACCTGCCATACCAATATAATGCATAGGCCAGAAAATTAGATATGCTCCAACCATTGTACCCCAGAAATGAAGTTTACCCAATGTTTCATTCATAAATCTTCCATACATTTTAGGAAACCAATGATAAACACCAGCGAACATACCAAAAAATGCAGCAACACCCATAACAATATGGAAGTGAGCTACTACAAAATAAGTATCGTGCATTTGAATATCAATAGCTGAGTTCCCAAGGAAAATACCTGTGAGACCACCTGAAATAAACATCGAAACAAAACCAATACCGAATAAACTAGCAGCAGTAAATCTAATATTTCCTCCAAATAAGGTTGCAATCCAGTTAAATACTTTAACGGCTGAAGGTACTGCTATAATCAAAGTAAATACAACGAAAAAATTAGATATAAAAGGATTAACTCCTGACATGAACATGTGGTGAGCCCACACAATGAAGGATAAAAAGCCAATAGCTAATATAGAAAATACCATGGCTTTATAACCGAATACAGGCTTGCGGCTGTGAACAGCGAGAACTTCAGAAACGATACCCATAGCAGGTAATATGATAATATACACTTCAGGGTGTCCTAAAAACCAAAATAAATGCTGATATAATACGGGACTTCCACCCACATGATCTAAAGCCTGACCACCGATAAAGATTTCATTCAAGAAAAAACTAGTTCCTAAACCTCTGTCACACATAACCAGGAAAAAGGCAGAGGCTAATACTGGAAATGATAATAAACCTAATATTGCAGTAACGAAAAATGCCCAGATGGTTAGAGGCATTCTCCACATATTCATCCCTTTTGTTCTCAGATTTAATACCGTTGTAATATAATTGATACCACCTAACAGCACCGATACAACAAAGAACACTAAACTAACTAACCATAAAGTCATACCGGCACCAGAACCTGTACTCGCTTGTGGCAAGGCACTCAAGGGAGGATAAGCAGTCCATCCACCAGAAAAAGGCCCTGTATTTAAAAATAATGAAATAAACATGATTAGACCCGCAAGGAAGAAAAACCAATATGACATCATATTTAAGAGAGGAGAAGCCATATCTCTTGCGCCAAGCTGTAGTGGAATCAAGAGGTTACTAAAAGTACCACTCAATCCAGCAGTGAGTACGAAAAACACCAAAATAGTACCATGCATGGTAACCAATGCATAATAAAAATCAGGAGAGAGAGCACCCATTCCTGTTTCAGCGTTTATCTCAATCCATCTGCCTAAAACAGGTTTAAGCCAAGCCATACTTTCCTCTGGAAAACCAAGTTGAAGCCTAAATACGAGAGACATTAAACCACCAATAACACCCCAGAACATACCTGTTATGAGGAATTGTTTAGCGATCATTTTATGATCTTGACTAAAAATATAGGTAGTAATAAAATTAGATTGAAACTTGTCACCATCATGGTGCTCATGGAAATGATCATCATATCCCATTTGTTCAATCAAAACATCTTCTTCTGAATGTGGAGCAGCAGTTAAAACATTTGCCATTAGTTCTGATTTTTTTTGTTTGTTTTGATTATAATGAAAGTCCAGCACCTAACAGAGTAAATACCCATTTAGTTGTCGTATTGTCTTCGGCAGCTACAGAAACAGGGGCAACTTCAACTTGTGAAGCATTAACTCCATTTGCAATTAATACATCTACTATTAAATTTGCTTTGCCTTCTGCATCAGCTATTAAATTATTATCCTCAGAGGGTACCGTAACTGATAATTTAACCTTACTACCAGATTTACCTTTAAGCATATCTGCCAGTAAAATTAATTCTTCTTTAGAAGATCCAGTTAAGCTAACTTCTTTATCACCTTTAAATCTAATACCTTCAACAGGTAAATCCTTACCTATATTTTCCACGGCAAATGCAGTTGTAAATAAATCTTTCTTTTTCTCTACCTCAGAATTAAATAATTTGTCTGTCCAAGGGTCATTTTCTTTGAAACGGATGTTAGAGAAATAATAAGAAGACTGAGTGGATAACCAGGTCTCATATTCCTCTTGAGAAACTATCTTAACGGGTCGTTTCATACTGTAATGACCCCGACCACATAATTCAGCACAAGCTAACTCATATTCAAATGTTTCCCAAAGCATTTTCTCAGGATCAGCAGGGTCAGGCACGTTATACTCTGGATACCCTTTTAATTCCTGACGATATTCTTCGGTAGTTTTTGTTGGAGTAAATACAAAATAAGTGGGCATACCAGGAATTGCATCCATTTTAACTCTAAAATGAGGTAAATAAAAATTATGTAACACATCCTGAGCTGTAATTCTTACTCTTACTTTTTGACCAATTGGAAGAACAAGTTCAGTTGCTAAAAAATCATCTAAGTTTTTTTCATCCTTCCAATTCTGACCTAAAGGATTTTCGCTACTTATTAGTTTGTAATTTTTCTCCCCAATTAATCCATCTGCACCCGGATATCTTAAATTCCAACCAAATTGAAATCCAGTTGCCTCAATTTCAAGATAATTATCATCAGAAGATACGTCTGCCATAACTTCGTTCCATGCATCTAAACCACCTACTACTAAAAAAGTCATTACAACGGCAGGTATAGCCGTCCAAATGATTTCAAGTTTATTATCATGAGGAATAAATAATGCTTTTCTCCCCTTTCTAGCACTATATTTCCATCCAAAATAAAATAAAAGGATATGGGTAATAACAAATACAATACCCGTAAAAAAAAGCGTAACATTAAACATTTTATCTAAAATAGAACCATGTTCAGAGGCAGGGGTATGAGGTCCATACCCAAACATGTAATTTTTAAAATAAAATGCAGAAACGACACATCCAACTAAAAACACAACTAAAAAGAGAATCATGTAGCCACCCTGACTGCGATTAACTTCATATTGCATTTCTTCTTCTCCCCTTATTTTAGCTGCAAGTTCGGTAACCTTACCAATCTGCACAACGATAATAGCAATGAGGATGACACTAATTATTACAAGAAGAATCGTCATGATAATTTATTGTTTTTGTAAAAATTTAACCCAACAAAATTAAGTTTTATATAATTGAACAAACAACTGTGACTCATAAAGGTTGGTTATTTAGAATGATTATACATAAGGCCATACATGATGATGTGTAGCTTCTCCTGCATAGGGATCATTTTTAGGAAATAATGCTGCTTTGCTTAAACTTCTCAATGTAATAAATAAATAGAGAGCAAGAAATCCCAGCATGGTACCTAATTCTAACAGACCAGGCATTGAATATCCCATTTGAAAGGGTAAAATTCCACTATGTTCTGCGTGGTGATGACCCAATGCCTCCATAGCTGTGTGTCTGACTCCTGGCTTAATCATCAAAAAGAAATCTAACCAATGTCCCAAGAAAACCATAATGGATGCAAAAGCCAAAGGACCAAACTTTCTTTTGTTATCATTACGCATAAGCACGAGAAAAGGCAAAAGAAAATTAATCAATAGATTTGCAAAGAATACAGGTTTGTAATTTAATAAGCGCTCTTTGAAGTAAACGGTTTCTTCCCCAACGTTTGCATACCAGATAAGCATGTACTGGGAGAACCACATATAGGTCCAAAAAATACTAAAAGCAAATAAAAATTTACCCAAATCATGCATGTGATCTGAAGTAATATGAGTAAAATAACCTAGACTCTTTAAATAAATCAGTGTTAGAATCGTTAAAGCAATCATACTTACAAACCAGCTTACACCTGAATACCATGCAAATAAGGTACTGTACCAATGTGCATCAACAGACATGACCCACTGCCAGATAATAGCAGCACTTGAAAATCCAGCTAAAGGCATAAATATAGCAGACCAAACGCGTAATTTACGATGGTGTTTAAAATTATCAGCCTGGCCTTTACCATTTACATCCTCATCGAGAGAAATTTTACGAATATTGTAGGCGAAGAAAATCCACATACCTACGATAAGCAGAGTTCCAAAGGTGTACCAGTTTTTATTTAAAAACGAAGATTTTCCTTTCATTACAGCGTCTTTAGCTACTTCCGCTTCATCAGACCAGTGATAAAGGTGATGAAAATGACCCCATATACCTATTATAACGACAAGCAATAAGGCAAGTCCAACCAGAATAAATTGCATATTAGCCTCCCATATCCTTTTCATACCCACATACCAACCTGCCCAGGCGGTAGTAAAAGCTGTAATTATAAAGAGAGAAACAAAAGAAATACCTGTAAAAAAGGTAGCATTATGTAAAAAATTACTCCAGAAACGTGTGTGCAGCGCATCATCAGTAAACCAGGTCATTATAAGACAAAGCAAGCCTAGTCCCATAAAGCCAAATAACACGTTTTTTTGTTTGGATGTAAAAGTAAATTGATTCATCACTTTTGCCATTTAAGTAAGCAGATTTATTAATAGAAGACTATTTTACAGAATTAACAGCTGCCAACTGGTTTTTCAACTTTAGAGGCACACCATATTCTGCATTTAACGTATTCATTTTTTCGTTATAAATTAAATTCTTTGAAACAGCCTGAAGCGAACGAATATAATGTATCACTTGCCAGCGTTCTTCGAAACTTAATTTGTCGGCATACCCTCCCATCACATTCTTACCATAAATAATGCTAAAGTAATATCTGCCGTTAGAGGAATTTATCAAATCATCTAATAAAAAATTCGCAGGAGCTGCAGGGTATTTACCTCCAGGGTCACCAGTTGCCGGATTTGGATCACGAATCAAGTAACCTGCACCATCCCCAGCTTCACCATGACAAATTCCACAATTAATATTATAAAGTTCTTTTCCAGTTTCAAGCCCTTTAGCCGTAATGGGAAATGGATTAGCTTTAATTTCAGCTATAGCACGAAGCCTTTCATCTTCATTATCTGCATAATAAAAACCAACATGACCATTAACAGTTGTTGCCTGAGCATTTAACTGATTTTTACCACGAATCATGTCAATTTTAGTTTGATCAAATTCACCATTCAACAAAGCACCACTATATCCTCTCGGGATAGTACCATTTACTGGTTTACCAGGTATTGAAAGTGTTCTTCTTGATTTGGTACTTTCTTTGTCCCAAGTATTATGAGGTGAAGAACCATAAACATTGGCTTCATAAGCAATAGCATGAGCCATATCGGGCATATATTCATGACCTGTTTTGTTTTCACCTGCCGGAGAACAACCCATTATGTATAGAGCCAAGGCTAAAGTCAATAAAAAAAATTTTCTATATGGTATCATATACTTCTTTTTTAGAAGTTAATTTTCAGGTTAATCAGATGTTTTTTACATTCACTTCCTCTGCACCCGTTTCGCTAAAAAACTTACGCAAGGCCGATTGTTGAGATTCACTGGCATCATTCACATCGAAAGCAATGCAAAATTTGTCGTCTGTAATCCTGTCATCCAGCGTAGGATTGGTGACTCCTGGTCCCATTCCACAAATGGTATAAAAGGTCACGACCATACCAACAGCAGCAAAAAGGACCGTTACTTCAAAAGTTATTGGAATAAAAGAAGGAGCTGAAAAATAAGGTTTACCACCAAAAATAATAGGCCAATCACGTGTAAAAACCCATGTCATAAATAAAAAAGCAGTTAATGCACCAATTAAGCCATAGATAAAACCTGCAATGTGTATACGACTTTCTGTTAGTCCCAGTATATTATCTAAACCATGGACCGGAAAAGGGGAATATACATCCATGATATCTAAATGATCTTCTTTCGCTTTTTTAACTGCATGAAGCAATACCTCTTCATCGTTGTAAAGACCGTAAAGTACTTGAGTTGTTTCCTGTTTCATTTAAATTTTCTTTTTAGCGCAAAATTTGCTTAATGGTTTGCTGATTCATGATGGCTGTGACCGTGATTTGCATTTGGTCCCACATATTGATCACCTCCTGTTTTTAAAATACCCTTTATCTCTGATACAGCAACAACGGGTGCTACTCTCATAAAGACAAGGTATAAAGTGGAGAATAATCCAAGCGTACCTATGAATAAACAGACCTCAACCCAAGAAGGAGAATAGTAACTCCAGCTTGATGGTAAATAATCTCTTGCCAAGGTAGAAGCAATAATCACAAACCTTTCAAACCACATACCAATATTTATAAAAATGGACATAAAGAAAGTAACCAGGATACTTCTCCTCATTTTTTTACTCCAGAATATCTGCGGAGAAATTACGTTACAACCCATCATTCCAATATAAGACCAGAAATAAGGTCCCATTACTCTGTTATAGAAAGCAAATTGCTCATAGATATACCCAGAATACCATGCTATGAATAATTCTGTAAGATAAGCTACACCGACAATACTACCTGTTGCCAAAATCACCTTATTCATACTATCTATATGCTCTAAAGTAATATAGTCCTCCAGTTTTAGCACCTTCCTGGTCATTAGCATCAGTGTTTGCACCATAGCAAAACCAGAGAAGATCGCCCCTGCTACGAAGTAGGGCGGAAAGATAGTGGTATGCCAACCCGGAATAACGGAGGTAGCAAAGTCAAAAGATACAATAGTATGAACTGAAAGTACCAGTGGAGTTGCTAAACCGGCAAGAACCAAAGATAAACTCTCCCATCTTTGCCAGTGTTTAGCAGAACCAGTCCATCCGAAAGAAACATAATTATATATCTTTCTTCTTAACCCCTTGGCTCTATCTCTGACTGTTGCAAAATCCGGAACCAAACCTGTGTACCAGAATAGTAAGGATACAGTGAAGTAAGTGGATATTGCAAAAACGTCCCAAAGAAGTGGAGAGTTAAAATTCACCCATAAAGGACCCCTTGTATTTGGATATGGAAAAATGAAAAAACCAAGCCATAATCTACCCATGTGAATAAGTGGAAACTGGCCGGCACACATTACAGCAAAGATAGTCATTGCCTCAGCCGCTCTGTTTACGCCTGTCCGCCATTTTTGCCTAAAAAGTAAAAGGATGGCAGAAATCAGGGTACCTGCATGACCGATACCCACCCACCAAACGAAATTGGTGATATCCCAACCCCAATTAATGGTTCTATTTAAGTTCCAGGAACCAATACCAACCCAGATGGTCCAGGTAACGCTAAATACATAAAGAGCCAAACCAGTAACGGCAACAATAAAAGCAATGACCCAGGCAGTCGTTGGAGTCCTTTCTGTAGGCCCACATATATCTTCAGTGATCGTATGATAGGTCTTACTCCCGGTGATTAAAGGTTCCCTAATCGCAGAGATAGGTGCACTCATGAGTTATATTTTAAAGTAATCAACATTTGATGGCTAACCATTTTTATTAAGCGTCTAATTTTTCACTACGGTTAACAACCTTAGCGGTATAATTTACAGAAGAACGAACGCCAATTTCTTCTAATACAATATAGTTCAACGGATTATCAAGCTTTTTAGATAATTCACCTAACTTATTATTTCTGTCACCAAAAACAATAGCACCCGTAGGACATGCGGTTTGACAAGCTGTTCTTACATCATTATCTTGCAAACTACGACCTTCTTTTTTAGCCGTTAACTTACCCTCTTGAATACGTTGCACGCAGAAGCTACATTTTTCAATTACACCTCTTGAACGAACCGTAACATCTGGATTTAACACCATTCTGGTTAAATTATCAGCACCATAAGGCAAAGATTCATCTTTAACTTTAGGCTCATTGATAGCGAACATATCCGCTTTAGTATAATCCAGCCAGTTGAAACGACGCACTTTATAAGGACAGTTATTGGCACAATATCTTGTACCAATACAACGATTATAGGTCATCTGATTTAGACCTTCTGAACTATGTGGTGTAGCAGCTACCGGGCAAACATTTTCACATGGAGCATTATCACAATGCTGACACATCATTGGCTGGTAAACTGTATTTGGATTTTCATATTCACCAAAGAAATATCTGTCAATACGAAGCCAGCTCATTTCATGATGTCTTCCCACTTCTCTTTTACCTACAACAGGTACATTATTTTCAGCCATACAGGCTATTGAGCAAGCTCCGCATCCAATACAAGCATTTAAATCGACATGCATCGCCCACCAGTGACCCTGGCTGTAGACATTATCAGTAAATTCACTAATTGGATAAAGAGTTTTACTATTTAACTCTGCAGCTTCTGCTCTTTTTTCCTCTACATGATGAACCAATTCGCTTAATTCATCTAAATTTCCCTTGTATATAATAGAACGATCTACGATTCCACCCTGATAACCAGAACCGATGGTCATAGACGTTTTCTCATCAACATTCAGCGTTTCACCTGTTCTTGGGTCTTTACCTGTAACACCCATTGCATGATGATACTGTACACAAGCAAACAAATCCTCTTTGTCAACTGGATCACTTACTTTTGTTTTTGTAGCATAATATTGTGTATTTCCTTGTTCATCAACTGATAACCAAGGATAAACATTAATTCCTACATTATTTCCAAGAGCTTTACCCATGTAACCTGTAACCGAACGACCATAACCCAAAGCCAGTCCAACCGTATCTTCTAACTGACCAAATTGTCTAACCGCAGTAATAGCTTGCTTTGTTCCATTTACTTCTAAATCGACAATATCTGCTTCTCCGTAAATTTCACGGGGATTCAGATTATTTAAAGAAGAAAACTTATTTCCACCATCCCATTTAACCGGTACAGCTAGATAATTTCCCCAGGAAGTTCTTGAAACAGGATCTGGCAATTCAGAAAGCCATGGATTATTTCCATATTGACCACCACCCATATTCACTGTTTCAAAAAAGGATATTTCTAAAGCGTTTTGAACAGGCTTTCTTACCATTGATGCCGCCTTTTGTACATCTCCAGTAAAGGTGCTAACAAAAGTAGTTGCAGCAGGTGCTTCGTAAATACCATCATGAAGACAACTATCCCAGAACGCACGGAACATAGCAAATCTATTTTGAGTTGGGAAAATGGCTGTTTCCCAATGTTTCATCAAATAGTCTAAGGCGGGTTGATCTGATGTTACATTTAAGGATTCGCTTTTTGCCCAAATCAGTAAAGAAACCTCCGTCTGACGGGTATCAAATAAAGGTGAAATTGTCGGTTGAATTAGACTGTAGTGCCCTTTTTTAGGTTGTGCATCCCCCCAACTTTCCAAAAAATGATGTGTAGGGGTAACATAATTACAAATAGCAGTTGATTCATTAGGTACAATAGAAAAGGAGACCTTTAACTTCACCTTTTTAGACGCCGTGACAAAATTACCAGCGCGGGGAATATCCCATGCAGGATTAGCTCCGTCCAATAAAAACAAAGCATCTACTTTACCAGCATTCATTTCTGAAACCAGCTCATTCATCCCTTTGTCTATTCCTTGTCTTTGTAGAGATGCGTTTGCAAAATCAATAGTAGCTCCATAATTACCTAATAATTGATTGATTGCATTGACCAGGGTTTGCTCTCCCACGTTATTTGAGCCAGAAACCACCAATGACTTCCCTTTTGCCTCAAATAAAGTAACTGCAAGGGTTTTGAACTTAGCTGCTTTTGCGGAAGACAAAGCAGGACCATTTTGAGGTGGTAATCCACTTAGTGTGGCTAGGGCATTATATAAAGAAAGAATAGCTGCACCTTGTTCTGAAGGCTTAACCATTATTCTGTTATCGGCATTTGAGCCAGTCAAACTCATGTGACTTTCAACCTGAATATGTTTAGACATTTTAGGGTTTTTCAAATCCGTAATACGTCTGTTTTTAACATATTGTGTAGCATATTCGATAGGGGAAATCCAGGTTCCAAGAAAATCAGCTTCAAAGGAAACTATAACATCTGCTTTATCAAACTGATAATTTGGCACCACAGCTTCACCAAAGCAAGCTTCATTTGCCTGAATTAATGCCGACGCTGAAACGGCATCATAGCAAATTAACTTTGTATTGGGATAAGCCAAAGTAAAATCAGCAATCGCCTTTTTCGTTGTTGGACTTTGAATAGTAGGTGAAACTATTCTAATCTGACTTGAAGGATTCAAGGCAGCCATAATTTCAGCATCAATAATTTCCCAGCCTGGACCCTTTTTATTTCTAGATGCCGGTTTCTCAATTACACCGTCTTTTACGCGGTAAGCACTTGAAATTCTACTGATATCATATAAACTTAAAACACTTGCCTGTGCTCTGGCGCTGGTTCCACCTTTAGTTACCGAAGAAAGAGAATTTCCTTCAATTTTAATAGGTCTTCCCTCTCTTGTTTTAACAAGAACTGCACAATAATCTCCTCCTTGAACAAAAGAGGAAGCATAATAAGTAGCTACACCAGGTACAATAGCATCTGGTTTTGTAACGTATGGAATTGCTTTTCTAACTGGAATTTCACAGCTGGCAGCTACAGTAGCAGCACCTAAACCGAAACCAAGATATTTTAAAAAATCACGGCGGTTACTATTCAAATCAATTTGGGAAGGTTCCTCCAATTGTTGAATAACGGTAAGGCTATGAAATTCTTGATTCGATTCATTTAAATATGCTGGATCGTTTGCTATTTGAGCATCACCAATCCAGACTTCGTTCGATTTTTTCTTCATTTTATGCGGAAAATAAGCATTTGGAGAAATAAATTTTTCAGGACATTTAGATTAATAGTGGCATTTTTGGCATTCCAATCCACCAATTTCCTCAACGGTTACTTTATCTCTTTCACCTTTTGCCATCTGTTTGTGCATTCGCTCATAAGATTGATAATAAGGATTATCAGAGAATTTTACCTCCGTTTTTCTATGACAATTGATACACCAACCCATAGAAAGCGGAGAAACCTGATGCACTTCTTCCATAGTCTGAACCTGACCGTGGCAATTTTGACAAGCAACTTTACCCACGGTTACATGCTGAGCGTGATTAAAATATGCATGATCAGGAAGATTGTGAATTCTAACCCATTCAATTGGACCCTGAATTTTATAATCACCTGATTTATTATCAGTTAAAGATGTTACCAGAGCTTCCCATTGATTTTCTATTAAAGATTCTCCCTCATCATCAAGCGTACCTTTATCTTGTACATAAGTATCAGCAAACCATTTTTTAAAAATTCTTTCAATTTTTGCTTTACTTAAATTCTCATAATTTTCTATATACTGATCTGTATTAGGATTGTAACCAATGGAGGCATATATTTTAGAAATTTCAGCCGTACCATATTGAGAACCAACCTTAATTGCCTTATGACAATTCATACAGGTATTAGCCGCTGGTATCACACTTTGCTTACTCCTTCTCGCACCATCATGACAATATTGACAGTCAATTTTGTGTAAACCAGCGTGAGTAGCATGGGAAAATTTAATAGGCTGAGTAGGTTTATAACCCTGCTGTCTTCCTAAATTAATGGCATTATTTACCGTAGTGTAACCGCCAAGGACAACCAAAGCAAATAAAACAAAACCAATAACTCCCTTTCCAGTTAGAATTTCAAATAAAGTTTTTCTTTTTGCATCTGCATTTCCCTCACTGACCTGAACCATAAAGTTTAGGTTAGATAAAATTCTGGAAAGAATAATGGCTAAAAGAATAAGGATACCCGTTAAAAGGATGTAAAGATTTGTATTATCAGCTGGTTCCACAGCAGTTGTAGCACCAGTTGTTGCACCTGTCGCTGAAACTGGATTTGCCCCATTAACGTGAACATCTTGAATATACCCCAGGATATTATCAATTTCTGCATCTGTTAAAGAAGTAAAACTAGTCATAATAGTGGGCTTCCATTCGTTCCAAAGCTCAACTGCTCTGGGATGTCCACTATTAATCATTGCCTGGGAATTTCTAATCCAGGTGTACAAATCTTCTTTTGGATAAGCCGCCCAACGATCTTGAACACCACCCAAAGCAGGACCAGTAAGCTTATCCTTCATATTTTTATTATGACAGGCAGCACATTGGTTTTTGAAAAGGGTTTTACCAGCTGCTATATCTACACCTGCTGGTGCAGCCGTTGCAGGCGCCGCTGCATCTTGAGAAGACACAGGAAGGTAGTGGAATAGCAAGAACCCTGTTAGAAGGAAACAACGCAGCATCGAGTTAAAAATCATTTTATTCACAGTTTGGAATTCAGAGACGTTTCTTAGTGAAATGAAATGTCATTTTTTTGTCAGCGCAAATATATTAAGCCTGACTTGTTTTACCACTTTTTTTTTAATAAGTATTCTCTATTTAGAGAATTTCTAAATTAGAATGAGTGATTTTTGTCATTAGAAAATATTTCATTCTGTATAAAATCATTTTTAGCCATAAAAAAACAATAAAAATATCTATTTAAAACATTTAATTTTGATTTATACTTTTAAACGAAATAAAAAAATATTTCAATTTGTTAAGATTCTAATCCATTGATTAACAACACCTTAAACAGATACATCTGCTTTGATGGGTGATTGTGGAAAATATCCAACCAGTTCGATATCAGAAAATTCAAAATCAAAGAGGTTTATTACCTCATTATTTAAGGAGATAGAAGGCAATTCTCCTGGAATTCTCGAAAGTTGCACCTTCACTTGATCCAAATGGTTACTGTAAATATGTGCATCACCGAAGGTGTGAATAAAATTTCCAACCTTTAATTGAGTCACATGAGCAATCAGATGGGTTAAAAGTGCATAAGAGGCAATATTAAAGGGAACACCTAAAAATACATCGGCTGATCTTTGATATAGTTGACAACTAAGTTTTCCCTCTGCCACATAAAATTGAAACAAAGTATGACAAGGTGGTAATCCACTTTTAACCATCCCTGGAATATCCACTGGATTCCAAGCAGAAACAAGAAGTCTCCTTGAATCAGGATTTGATTTAATATCCGCAATAACTTGGGAAAGTTGGTCAACACCGCCAAAATTTCGCCATTGTTTCCCATAAACCGGACCTAATTCTCCCCATTCTGCGGCAAAATGCTCATCTGAACTAATTTTATGAATAAATTCCTTCATTTTTTCTTTCCATTCCTGAGAATATTTAGGGTAATTGCCAGAAAGATTATTTTTTTCCAACCAATATTGAAAAGGCCATTCATTCCAAATACTTATACCTTTTTGAACCAAAGGTCTAATATTGGTTTCACCTTTAATAAACCATAAAAGTTCTTCCGCTAACCATCTGAAGGCAACCTTTTTTGTTGTTAAAAGTGGAAAACCTTCTTCCAGATTGATCTTCATCTGATATCCAAAAATACTTTTAGTTCCCGTTCCCGTTCTATCCATTTTTTCAACTCCCTCCTCCAAAATGTACTGAAGTAAATCGTGGTAAGCTTTCATATTAAAAATTTTAAAAGAAAAATAGGTAATAAAAATATTTTAAACCTAAAAAATGTCAATGATAACATTTTAATTTAATAATTTGCCTTTCAATTAATTTAAATATGATGTACGCTAAACTAATTTTCCTTCCTTTTTTTATTCTATTTAATACAAGTATCTCTGAGAGAAATTCTGTTGAAGTCAATCTGTCTGCAATACAGGAAGATTTACCTTATCTTCTGCCATTTTATAAAAGGCTTCATCAAATGCCAGAAGTTTCTTTACATGAAAAGGAAACCTCTGCTTTATTAGCATCTGAATTGAGAAAAATAGGTATTACCGTCACGGAAAACATCGGAAATACCTATGGAATTGTCGGTATTTTTAAAAATGGAGAAGGTCCCACCCTTTTATATAGAACGGACATGGATGCCTTGCCAATGGCCGAAAAAACAGGTCTTCCTTATGCAAGTTCAAAAATTCACGAGGCAAATGGAACAAAATCTGCTGTCATGCACTCATGTGGACATGATATGCACATGACAACCTGGTTAGGCACTGCCAGAGCGTTGGTGAGAATGAAAGATCAATGGAAAGGTACCCTCATGTTGATTGGGCAACCTGCTGAAGAAATAGGAGCTGGGGCAAAAGCGATGCTGGAAGCAGGTCTATATGAAAAGTTTGGGGTACCTGATTATGCCATTGGCTTACATTGCAGTCCTACCATTCCTGCAGGAAAAGTAGGCTATGGAAAGGGATTTACGATGGCCACATCTGAGTCTGTCAACATCACAGTTTATGGAATTGGTGCACATGGAGCTTCCCCCCACATGTCTGTAGATCCTATCGTTTTATCTAGTTTATTGATTATGGATTTGCAAACCATTACAAGCAGAAACCTTAAACCCATTGAATCGGCAGTGGTCACTGTTGGTTCTATCCATGCAGGTACTGCCAGCAATATTATCCCTGACGAAGTTAAATTAGGCCTGACCTTACGCACCTTTAAAGAAGATGTCAGACAAATGATTCATAAAAGAATTGTTGAGATTTGTAATGGTACGGCCATGGCTGCTGGGTTACCACCAGAGAGGTATCCCAAAGTTGAATTTCCACCTGTTTATATCGCAGCAAATTATAATAATGAACTTTTAGTTGATAAACTTACGCAAAGCGCAAAAAATGCCATAGGTCCAGAACAAGTCGTAGATGCTGAAGTCCAAATGGTAGCTGAAGATTTTTCTGCCTATGGCAGAACAACCCACAAGGTTCCATCCGTTTTATACTGGCTAGGAACTGCTCCTGAAGAGCGTATTAAAAAGAATGATTTACCCGGTCTGCACTCCCCTTTTTACTATCCAGAACCTGAAAAATCATTAGAAACCGGCATATTAGTCACTACTAAGTCATTACTTGATTTATTTAACGGGAAATGAGACGGATTGCCAGGTGTCTCCTTCTTTGAATTTTAAATAAACAGGGGAAGAATCTGAAGCCTTTATTTGGATGATATTTTGTTGTGCGGCAAATAATTCTGTAAAAAAAGTGGCTTTAATCTCAATTTTATTTAAGGGTTCTTGTTGGGGTATATAGAAGAATAATTCCAAACTATCCCCCGTTTTTTTGCAGCCTGACCATTTTAATCGCACCCATTTTTGATTCATCTTTACACCTAAGTTTTTAGAAAAATAAGCCAGTATACTTTTTTCCTTGCTACATAATTCGGTTGAATTATATTGGCCTTTTTCAAATAACCGAAGTACATTTTCTAAATCATCTGGGAATATTTTTATTTTTAAGTTTATTTGTTTCTGGTCTTTTGATGGACTAATTTCTGTCACGGATAAATAAATCCCATGCCAGTTTATTATATTCAAATTCGTCAGGTACAATATAAACCACCATTTACTTATAAACAACATAAGGAATCGTTTTAATTATGGACAAGTTACCCATTTCGTTACAAAATACTAGCTTATTTAAGCAACAGTCTTTTATAGATGGAAAATGGAAAGAGGGTCAAGATAGGTTAACTTTTCCCGTTTTTAATCCTTATAATAAAGATAAAATAGCAGATGTCAGTGATTTAAGCATTCCTGATTTTGAGGAAGCGGTTCAATGTGCTCATAAAGCATTTCCGACATGGTCAAAATTAACCTCTTTCGACCGATCTAAAATATTACAAAACTGGAATCAGCTTATCCTAGAAAATGAATATGATTTAGCCTGTATATTAACCCTTGAACAAGGTAAACCTATACAAGAAGCATTAGGTGAAATCCGATATGGCGCTTCATTTATAGCATGGTTTGCAGCGGAAGCCATGCGTATTTATGGTGACTTAATCCCTTCTCCAGATGGTTCTAAAAGAATTTCTGTCCTAAGGCAACCAATTGGAGTTGTGGTTGCAATAACCCCTTGGAATTTTCCCAATGCCATGATTACCCGAAAAATAGCCCCTGCATTAGCTGCAGGATGCACTGTTTTGGTAAAACCTGCAGAAGATACTCCACTGTCTGCCTTAGCTCTAGCCGCATTAGCTCAACAAGCTGGAATGCCAAACGGTGTTCTAAATATTTTACCCACCAGTCAACCTGTACTTGCAGGAGATTATTTTTGCGCGCACAAGAGTATTCAAAAAATTTCATTTACGGGTTCCACCCAAACGGGTAAATATCTGATGGAAAAAGGTGCAGCAACTTTGAAAAAGTTATCACTTGAACTGGGAGGAAATGCCCCTTTTATTGTTTTTGAAGATGCAAATATGGAAGAAGCCATTCAAGGTGCCATTTTATCTAAATACCGAAATGCAGGGCAAACCTGCGTTTGTACTAACCGATTTATTATACAGGAATCCATTTTACCTATATTTCTTGAAAAATTAGCTCAAGCTATTGATAAAATGGAGATGGGTGATGGATTTGAAGAAGGTGTTCAAATTGGTCCTTTAATCAACGATAAAGCAATAAAAAAAGTACATAGAATGGTAAATGAGGCATTGGAAAAAGGCGCCAAAATATATTACTCTAAAAAAAATTCAAATCATCCGACTGTTCTTTCACCTATTATTTTAACTCAGGTAAATTCATCTATGCAGCTATCAAAGGAGGAGATTTTTGGCCCTATTTCAGCGGTTACCACTTTTTCTACAGAGGAAGAAGCTATTTTTTTAGCCAATAATACAGAATTTGGACTTGCATCTTATCTCTACACCAAGGATAATTCACGTATTCACCGGGTAACAGAAGCGCTTGAATATGGAATGGTTGGCGTAAATACAGGTATCATTTCATATGCTTCGGCCCCATTTGGGGGAATCAAAGAAAGTGGATTCGGCAGAGAGGGATCAAAATATGGCATAGATGAATATCTTATTTTAAAATATATTTGTACGGATATAAAAGGATAAAAAACATGGAATTAGCTACTTTGGGTAAAATGATCCCAGCAGCGGTACTCCTCATTTTAGGGCTTTTTGAAGCGCTTGGTGGACTTTACTTCAGCGGAAAAAGGTCAAAAAACGATTTCACTATAGAAATCATCAGTTTAGCCATACTGCCTACTCTGATACAACCCGGCATATTCCTTTTTACTTTTGGGTTGATGTCTCATTTTTTCGCTCCCCTAGAAAATTTTTTCATAAACCAATCATTTTTTATTCATTTATTCGCTTTTTTGATCTTCGATGATCTGACACAATATGGATGGCATAGAATATCGCATTCAAATAAAACAATGTGGAAATTACACAGACCTCATCATGTGGTTGAAGAAATGGGCGTATTGGTTACCTATCGCAATGCTGTTTTATATTATGCCTTAATGCCTGGAATCTGGTTTTCCGCGATTTTAGTTTATTTAGGTATGGGTTATGTATATATTTATTATTTAACTATTAAATTAATTGTCATTTTGTTGGCTCACAGTGAAACCCGATGGGACCGGTTTTTATATAAATACAAGATTTTACATCCTTTAGCCTGGGTCATTGAGCGCACTATTTCTACCCCAAGTACTCATTTTGCCCACCATGGATTAACTGCTGAAGACGGTGTTTCCAACCCAAATGGTAATTATGGTAACTTATTATTCTTCTGGGATATCTTATTTGGAACTGCAAAAATTACCCGTAAATATCCCGAAAAATTTGGAGCATGGAATCAATTGAAAGAACCTTGGTATATCCAGCTATTATTCCCCATTTTTAAGTCAAAAGACCCAAGGAGTGAATTACATGCTTTAAAAACAAAGAATGATTATGATCCTTCTATTGATTTTAAAAGCTTTGAAAAATAATTTAGCCTCATCTGATAAAAGGACCGTGCCACAAGGCTTTTTTACTTTCCAGTCTTATAAAATAATATCCCTTTGGTAGAATAGAAATAGATAATTCCTCACCCAAACGATAATTATTATGCGTAAAAAGGATACGACCTAATGCGTCCGTTATCGAAAGTTTGCCCTCAAATATTTCTGTAAATAACTCAGGTTCAACATGAATTATATCTGTTGCAGGATTAGGGTAAATCTTCAATCTGAATGCGCTTGATGGTTCATTTTTATTATTTGAAACCAAGGCATTTCTCCAGGGTGTTGAAAATAACTGAAGTCCACCTCTGGCGTTCCCCACTAAAAGTTCATAAAAACCATCTTTATTAATATCGGCAATAGCTGGTTTTACCTGAAAACCAACATTCAAAGTAGAAAGCTCACTGGATAAAAGGGGGAAAGGAGAAAATCTTTGGGAAGCATCATAAAGTAAAAGCCCCTTTTCTTCCGAACCAGTTACTAATTTCAAGCCGTCAGGAGTTTGAAAGAAAAAAGGCGCAGAAGATCCTGTGAAATATCCGGGTTTATTTGTATTCACACCTCCGAGTCTGTTAATATTCGGTTCATAATCAGAAGATTCATCGAAAAATGGTTTTTCTTTAGTACCCTTATTTTGAAAATAATTTAGGTTACCACCTCTTTCACCAACGATTAAATCTAATAATCCATCTGTATTTAAATCTATTAAAAAAGGGGTAGCATAGAGACCTACGTCGATATCCATATATGGGTAAACCAGCGACTGAACTGAAAAAGGATTATTCACCCCTCCCTTATTTTCCCCATAAAACAATTTACCCATTTCGTCTCCAACTAAAACATCCATATCGCCATCATGATCTAAATCGCCAAAAGCCGGGGAAAAGTCTCTGGAAACAGCGTTATATCTATTCAGGTTTAAAAAATTACTATCTCTCAACACGAAGGAAGGATTTGTTAAATTTCCTATATTTTCAAAATAAAATAACCCAGAAGGAACATTACCTACTTCTATAAAATTTCCACTATTTCCAACGATAATATCCAGAAGTCCATCGTTATTGACATCGAACCAAGTGGGATTTGCACCTTTTCCAAGATCTATGGCATTTTCAAACAGCGTAAAGTGATTTTCTTTCTTAAAATTTGCTTCTTTTGCCGATCCTTTATTTAAGTATGCAGAAAAGGAATTTTCGTCTAATGAATTAAAAATGGCATTGGGGGCAAAAATCAAGTCCTTAAGGCTATCCTGATTTATATCTAAGGCAAAAGAAGCTGGAAAAACGGGTATATCTACAGGAAAATCTTTTGATGGAAAATAATTATCTTGTTTATTCATCCATGCTGTTTTACAATTTCCGTTATTCGTCAACAGGGTGATATTAGGATAAGAAATATCACCCAGAAATAATTCCTTATCGCCATCGTCATCTAAATCGAGTGTTAAAAGCGTACTTCCTGAGTGCCTTAAATTTCCAGCAAGCTCAGAGGGAGTAATTTTAAAACATACACCAGGAGCTGGTGAAAGGTCAATTTTCGAGGAAAACCCTGACTCATAAAATCCTCCCCAACATTGATCTTCCAATCTGAATAGAAGAGAATCCGATTTAAAATTTTTCTCCACTGATTCATTGCGGTATAATTCTGCAAAACCTCCATTCAGGTTAAATGTTACGATATCGAGATCACCATCGCAATCCATGTCATCTAATGCAGGAATATCTATCCTTGTCACATATAGATTTGTCTGGCCTCCAACAAAGAGCGGAAAAAACAAAATATTATAGGGTGCTTTAAAATTTATTCTCTTGAATGATAATTTATTATCTTGACTATAGAAACCTTTCCAAACCTGAATACCGTCGACCCCAGGAACATCAGAATAGGCAAAAAAATCAGAAATACCATCTCTGTCATAATCTCTCAAAAGCACCCAACTCTCAGCCTTTGGAAAATGCGAAACAAATTCAGGGGAAAATTCGTAGTCAATCGTTGTAACCCCATCTTTTTTCTTTTTTCCTAAATAAGCACCATGAATATTACCAAGTCTGTCAAAAATATAAATATCCTTAATTCCATCTTTATTGAAATCTGTTTCTGAAAATTGAGGACATTTCCAGCCCCCTGTGAAAGGTTCAAGCAATAATTTATTATTGAAAAAAACTGGAAATTTAAGTTCCTTAAATTCCTGTCCATACAAGGCTAATGAGAAAAAACAGATAAAGAAAAGGCATTGTAATTTATAAAGAGGCATAAAATGATTTGTTTAACGGCTTAACCTCATCAATTTACTGAGTAAGCGTAAAATTTTAGGATTTAAAAAATCATTTGCATTAAAATAATGATTATTAATTAACACCCATGATTTTTCAATTCTAATATCTTTGATTAGATGATAGGGAACGGCTCTTTCCTTTTTAAAGGGGACTCGCCAATAAATAGCTTTATCGGTCAATGCGAAGCCTTCACTTGCATTAGCTAAAAGACTTAAATCGGCTACAAAAAATATTTTTTCAAGAGGTTCGGGAAAAAGGAAAGAGGATGTAAATTGTTTAATTTTCACTGGATTTAAATCCTTAAAATTCATATAACAGCGTACACCTGACTTTTCTGGCTCCAGGTAGGTATATATTAACTGGCTCCAGTCAATTTCACTTGGCAGTAAATCCTGAAAACCAATAATCGACGAAGAAAAAGAATCTTTTATCATATCTTGGCAAAAACGAATTAAAAAAAGGTCTATTAAGTTTTCAAAAAGATCCTCTATTTTAAGATTTAAGTAAGGAATAGAGAGGATATCCATTTTTAATTCCTCGTCGATAATATGAGCTAATTTTTCAAATTTAACGGATAGCTCATCTCTAAATCCAGAAGTATAAATACGTTCTGCTACGGTATTGTAAGGAATCAAAGGATGTTCTCGTTCCATTCGAACTTTCAGACTCAAAAAAAATTGCTCCCGAATTTGAGGTAAAAGGGGTAAAGACAAGTCAACATAAGTATTCAACTCAGGGATATGGGACTTAAAAGGTTGCCTTTCACCACAATGATGGCAAAAAAGTGAATCTTCAGGAATTTCCTTCCGGCAATAACTACATCTTTTTATCATTGAAATTTCTTACCATTAAAATAAATTGAAAGGTCGCAAAAATTAGATTAAAAAGCAATTTATATATTTATTGAACTAATAATTAAACCTATTGTTAGTCGTAAAACCACATCAAATGTCGATAAACAGAGATATGGGAGAAAACAATCAAACTGAGTCTTTTGTATTTCATCCTAAAAACATCCTTTTATTTTTAACCTTGGCCGGACTGAGTATGCTATTTTTGTCCCTATCTTTTGCCTATGTTTATACAAGATCACTTTCGAAATTGCCCCCATTACAATTACCTTGGCTATTTTATGTAAATACCTTGGTTCTTTTAGGATCAAGTTATAGTTTATGGCAAAGTAAAAAGGCTTATCTGGAAGACAGAACAGATAAATATCAGGTGAATTTATATATTACTATTTTACTCTCGCTTATTTTTCTTGTTTTGCAGGTCATAGCCTGGTATAGTCTTTTTAGTAAAAACATTATGATTCAGACTGATAATTCAGCAGGTTATTTGTATGTCATCTCGGGCCTTCATTTTTTTCACGTTGTAGCTGGACTCCCCTTCCTTTTTTATTTTATCATTCAAGCAAGGAAATATATGATAGAGCCTGTCAGTGTATTGGTTTATTTTTCAGATCCGCATAAACGATTGAATTTAAGACTAATTAGCATATACTGGCACTTCCTTGATATCTTATGGATTTACCTGATGATATTTTTCTTTATCAATAAAATGATTGCCTAAGCCAAAGTAATTTTAAAAACCTGATTTTTTTGCAAATCGTATTATATTTGCCAAAACTAAAAGATTAGGGGGAGCTTATGCAACAACAAAGCGAATCATTGGTAACGGCCGAAACGGCAAAGAAATTAGGATTAACGGAAGCGGAATTTGAACATATTGTTAGCATAATGGGCAGAACGCCTAATTTCACTGAACTGAGTATTTATGCTGTCATGTGGTCTGAACATTGCAGTTACAAAAACTCCATTCATTGGCTAAAAACATTACCTCGGGAAGGCCAACGTCTTTTGGTTGGAGCTGGTGAAGAAAATGCAGGATTAGTTGACATTGGAGATGGATTAGCCTGTGCTTTCAAAATTGAATCTCATAACCATCCATCTGCTATTGAGCCTTTTCAAGGTGCGGCAACAGGGGTTGGTGGTATACACAGAGATATTTTTACCATGGGAGCCAGACCCATTGCTTCTTTAAACTCCCTTCGCTTTGGAAACATCGATTTACCTCAAACGAGACGACTTGTAGAAGGGGTCGTTGCAGGAATAAGTCATTATGGTAACTGTTTCGGGGTTCCTACGGTGGGTGGAGAAGCATATTTTAATGACTGTTACAATCAGAATATATTGGTAAATGCAATGTCCGTAGGGATTGTTGAAGTAGGAAAAACCGTTTCAGCTATTGCCGAAGGTATTGGAAATCCTGTTTTTATAGTGGGTTCAGCCACTGGAAAAGACGGTATTCATGGAGCTACCTTTGCATCAGCCGATTTGACCGAAGACTCTGCTGAAGATTTACCAGCTGTTCAGGTTGGAGATCCTTTTCAGGAAAAATTATTATTGGAAGCTACTCTTGAAGCCATTAAAACGGGTGCCATTGTTGGAATGCAAGACATGGGTGCAGCTGGAATCACTTGTTCTACCTCAGAGATGAGTGCAAAAGGAGGTGTCGGTATGATTATCGACCTGGATAAAGTGCCTACCAGACAAAAAAACATGAAACCATTTGAAATTCTGCTGTCCGAAAGTCAGGAACGTATGTTGATTGTTTGTCACAAAGGTCAGGAGCAGTTATTACTGGAGGTATTTAATAAATGGGATTTAGAATGTGAGGAAATTGGAGAAGTAACGGATACCGGAACCCTTGTTTTTCATACTTCTGGAACCAAAGTGGCTGAAGTAAATGCCCATTCTTTAGTCCTCGGCGGCGGGGCACCAGTTTATCAACGTGAATACAAAAGACCCGCCTACGTTGAAGAAATTCGAAAAATAAATACCAAATCAATTCCTCAAAATACGAATTATGTAGCCTCAGCTAAAAAATTAGCTGCAAGCCCTAATCTGGTTTCCAAACGCTGGATTTACGAACAATATGATTCTATGGTAAGGACTGGAACCATGACGACCAACAAACATTCTGATGCCGCTGTCGTATGGGTTAAAGACACAAAAAAAGCATTGGTTCTGACCACCGATTGTAATAGTTCTTACGTCCATGCAGATCCTTATCAAGGTGCCATGATTGCTGTTGCAGAAGCAGCAAGAAATATAGTATGTTCTGGAGGAGTACCTGTGGCGATTACTAACTGTCTGAATTTTGGAAATCCTTACAATCAAGGGGTTTACTGGCAATTTGTTCAGGCAATAAAAGGTATGGGAGATGCCTGCAGAAAGTTTAATACACCGGTGACTGGAGGTAATGTTAGCTTTTATAATCAATCTGTTTTTAAAGATGGAACGGAACCCGTTTTTCCAACACCAACAATTGGTATGTTAGGAATTATGGATGATATTTCCTGGCATACCACATTAAATTTTAAAAAAGAGGGTCATATTATATATATGCTCGGAACACCTGTAAATGATTTGGGAAGTTCAGAATACTGCAGAACTGTCTTAGGTATACCTCTTTCTGCACCTCCTTCTTTTGATATGGATGAAGAATTGCATTTACAGCAGAATATGACACAATTGATTAGAAAGCGGTTTATTGAATCTGCTCATGATATAAGTGAAGGTGGACTGTTTCAGTGTTTACTTGAGTCAGCCATCACTGGAAATCTAGGATTCGATATTGAGACTGATACTAATTTCAGAAAAGACGCTTATTTATTTGGTGAAAGTCAGTCTCGTTGTGTCATTACTATAAATCCGCAAAAAGAAGATTCATTAGTAAATTTCTTGAACACCCATAATGTACCTTTTTCACGTATTGGTGAGGTAACCAGACAAGATATTAAAATTGATTCTGAATCATTTGGTAAAATTGAGGAATATATTCATATTTATAATCAAACACTAGGTCAGAAAATGGCTGGTGAACAAAATTAATATTTCATGAGAACAATATCATTATTAGTCGGTTTTGCAGGTATTTTATTCTTTTCTCTGAGTTGTGATGCTTTAAAAGGCGGTGTCACCATTAAAGGTAAAATCAGTGGTGCAGAAAATCTGCAGGCATTCATCGATAAAACAATTATTGGAAAAGTCAATTTAGTGATTGATAAAACGGAAATTGACGGCACAGGATCTTTCAAAATTAATTTTCCAAAAGGTCTTGAAGCTGGTATTTATAATCTTCGAATTGGAGCTAAAAGAATGTTAATGGTGCTAAATGGGTCTGAAAAGCAAATTGAAATCGAAGGAAATCTGGAAACTTTAGATCAATATAGCTTCAATATAAGTGGATCAGAAGAAACCACTCAGTTAAAGGACCTTATACAAGGTCTTCAAAATCAGCAAAAAACGGCTGATCAGGTGGTTACTTTCATAGAGCAAGCCGAAAATCCAATATTAGGTGCGTTAGTAGCCAATATGGTTTTTGGTCAAAGTCCTGATTACATTCCGTTACAAAAGAAGGCGCTCACTAAATTACAGGCGAAGTACCCAAATAATGAATTAACTACTGCTTTCGGGGAATACATTTCATTAAAGGAACAGGAATACGCCGCGGCAATGTCCCAGGAAAGAATACAGATAGGTCAACCTGCACCTGAAATTGCCCTGCCTGATCCAACTGGTAAAGTAAGAAAGCTATCAGATCTTAAAGGAAAAGTCGTCTTATTAGATTTTTGGGCAAGCTGGTGTGGTCCTTGTCGTAGAGAAAATCCAAATGTTGTTGCTGTTTATGAGAAATATAAAAATAAAGGATTTACCATATTTAGCGTAAGTTTAGACGGACTGGATGACCGGACTATGGCGCGACTGGAAGACCCTTCTATGGCAAGTACATACATTGCACAAGGTAAACAAGCATGGATTGAAGCCATCGCCATGGATAATCTTACGTGGCCACACCATGTCAGTGACTTGAAAAAATGGTCTTCCGCAGCAGCAGCATTGTATGGCGTAAATTCTATTCCCAGAGCATTTATGCTTGACAAAAATGGAGTAATAGTTTCTACAAGTGTCCGGGGATCTCAAGAAATTGAGAGTACTTTAATTAAATTACTTGAATAAACTCATTCAAATTTAATTATATTTACAAAAAGAAATAATTCCAAATTTTCTATTTGATATCTTAAACCTAAAAACCGATATGACATTTCAAGTTAAAGAAACGCCAGAGATTTTTGATGTAGTTATTGTTGGTTCAGGCGCAGGCGGTGGAATGGCTGCTTATACCTTAACCAAAGCAGGCGCAAAAGTTTGCCTTTTGGAAGCTGGAAGTTATTATGACCCTGCTGATCCTCAGTATATTACACAAATGAAGAATCCGTGGGAGTCCCCTCGCCGCGGAGCCTCAAGTACCAGACCTTTTGGAGATTTTGATGCAGCTTATGGAGGCTGGCAAATTGAAGGAGAACCATATTCTGCCGTAAAAGGTACAGAATTTCATTGGTTCAGATCCAGAATGTTGGGTGGTAGAACCAACCATTGGGGTAGAATATCTCTTCGATTTGGTCCAAATGACTTTAAAAGAGGCTCTTTAACAGGAATCGGAGATGACTGGCCTATTGGATATGACGATCTTAAACCATTTTATGATAAAACGGATAAATTAATTGGAATTTTTGGTTCTGTGGAAAACATGTATAACGAACCAGATGGAATTTTTCTTCCGCCTCCACCAATGCGTTTGCATGAACATTTCATCAAAAAAGCAGGTACTAATCTTAAAATACCAGTCATTCCGTCTAGATTATCTATTTTAACAAAGCCAATAAATAACGAAAGAGGATCTTGTTTTTACTGCAGCCAATGTAGCAGAGGTTGTAATAAATATGCCGATTTCTCCTCCTCTTCTGTATTAGTCATTCCTGCAATGAAAACAGGTAATCTTACCCTCATTAATCACGCAATGGTTCGGGAAGTACTAACAGATCAGGCAACAGGGTTAGCTACAGGCGTTTCTTACGTAGATACTAAAACAATGGCTGAAGTATCGGTCCGTGCTAAAAGGGTTGTGTTGGGAGCCTCTGCATGTGAATCGGCCAGACTATTGTTAAACTCCAAATCGGCACGTTTCCCACAAGGATTAGCCAATACAAGTGGCGTTATAGGTAAATATTTAAATGACTCTACAGGTGCAAGCAGAAGTGGATTTGTTCCTTCATTGATGAACAGAGATCGTTACAATGAAGACGGCGTTGGCGGAAGTCATATCTATTCTCCTTGGTGGCTGGACAATAATAAACTTGATTTTGCACGCGGATATCATATTGAATACGGTGGAGGTATGGGTATGCCTGGATATGGTTTTGGCATGGGAATGCATAATAATAACGGAAAATATCCTTATCCTAACGGTGAAACACTTCCTGCAGGGGGGTATGGCTCTAGATTAAGAGAGGATGTAAATCGTTTTTATGGAGCTTATATTGGTATGGCCGGCAGAGGAGAACCTATTCCGTTAGAGACAAATTACTGTGAAATTGATCCGGGTAAAGTCGATAAATATGGTATTCCAACTTTACGCTTTCACTACAAATGGTCAGATCAGGAGATTAAGCAAGCTAAACACATGCAAGATACCTTTGAGGAATTGATTATTGAAATGGGTGGTATTCCATTAGGAAATAAACCTGGACCAGAAACAAACTATGGACTTGAAGCGCCAGGAAAAATTATCCACGAGGTTGGTACCGTTCGTATGGGTGATAATCCAAATCGTTCAGCCTTAAATAAATACCAGCAAGCACATGATGTTAAAAACCTTTTTGTAGTGGATGCTGCTCCTTTTGTTTCCCAAGGAGACAAAAACGTAACCTGGACTATCCTGGCTTCCGCTATGCGCACTTCAGAATACATCATTGATCAAGTTAAAGCAAATAAAATCTAATTGCCATGAAACGCAGAGATCTTATAAAAAATATTACCCTTACTTCTGTAGGGATTGCTACGGCACAGGTTTTACCAGCTCAAACAGAAGTTGTACATGCAGGAAAACCCAAAAAGCAAAAGTCTAACTACGGCAGAACCCCTGATGAAGTAAAAAGAGACGAAAAATTAGCATCGGATACCTTTTTTACTCCGGGTGAAATGGCTGTGATAACCCGCTTATGTGATATCATTTTACCAGCCAAGGGGTCATCTCCTTCCGCCGTACAAGTAGGCGTTCCAGCTTTTATTGAATTCATAGCCAAAGATATGCCTTATCAACAAGTTCCGCTTAGAGGCGGAATAATGTGGCTGGAAAACTATTCCCGTAAATTGTTTGGGAAATCATTTGTAGCTATAACACCTGCCAATCAAATTACAATTGTTGACGCTATTGCCTATCCAGAATTAGCGAGCCCAGCAGTTTCTGCCGGGGTTTCTTTTTTCAACCTAATGAGAGATTTAACTTTGACTGGTTTTTATACCACCGAGGCAGGTTTTGAAGATTTAGGATACGTTGGTAACAGACCCAATAACTGGGAAGGTCCACCAGCAGAAGTGCTTAAGAAATTTAATTTTTAAGAGCCCTTTAATTTTATATAGAGATGCTTTCTTTTCGTTATGTTTCGAATCTTTGGGATGATCAGAAAGAGGCATCTCTAAATGAAGACCAACTTGCTTTATTTCTATACCGATCTAATTTGCTGGGGTCTGATTTACGAATAACCAATTATGGTGGAGGTAACACCTCATGTAAAATAATGCAAGCTGACCCTTTAACGGGTAAATCCGTTGAAGTAATGTGGATAAAGGGTTCCGGTGGTGATATCGGAACCCTTACCCGAAAGGGAATTGCTGGTTTATATACCTCTAAAATACACGATCTTAAAAAAAAATATAAAGGCCTTGACTTTGAAGACGAAATCGTGCCACTTCTTTTACATTGTCTCTATGATTTAAATAGTGCATCGCCTTCTATTGACACGCCGCTTCATGGTCTGCTTCCTTTTGCTCATATTGATCATCTTCATCCAGATATGGTTATTGCAATTGCTGCAGCCGAAAATGGAGAAGCCATTATGAAGGAAATCTGGGGAAATAAAATAGCCTGGATACCTTGGCAGCGACCTGGATTTGATCTCGGTCTCCAATTAGAAATGTGCTATAAGGAAAATCCTCATATTAAGGGAATCATACTGGGTAGTCACGGTCTTTTTACTTGGGGAAATACTTCCAAAGAATGTTATTTTAATAGTTTAAGAGTTATTGAGGAAGCTTCTATTTTTCTTGAAAAAGCGCAAGAGAAAAAAGGTCCTGTTTTCGGAGGTCTGAAGATAGAAAGTCCAGATGCTTCACACAGACATCTGCAGGCTTCTCTGCTAATGCCTATATTAAGAGGACTTTGCTCCGAAAAAAACCAAATGATTGGACATTTTTCAGATAATCCTGTTGTTTTGTCCTTTATAAACAGTTATGATCTGGAACGGCTTGCTCCTCTAGGGACTTCTTGCCCGGATCATTTTTTGCGAACAAAAATAAAACCCCTGGTTTTATCCCTGGGTGTTAACGACGATTTATCAGATAGTTCAAAGATTAAACAGGTTTTATCTCCTGCTTTTGAAAAATACAGGGCAGAATATGCCTCTTATTATCAGGAATGTAAACATGTGGACAGCCCTGCAATGAGAGATCCAAATCCCGTAGTTATTATTTTCCCTGGAATTGGATTATTTACCTTTGCTAAGGACAAACAGACTGCCAGAGTAGCGGCAGAATTTTATCAGAATGCCATTCAGGTTATGCGCGGTGCAGAAGCTGTTTCAAGATATACGGCACTAACCAGACAAGAAGCTTTTAACATAGAATATTGGTTACTGGAAGAGGCAAAACTTCAACGAATGCCTCCTGAAAAACCCCTTTCTCGTCGTATTGCCCTCATTACAGGGGGCGGCGGCGGTATAGGAGGTGCCATTGCAAAAAAAATGGCTGCTGAAGGTGCTCATGTTGTTATCACTGACCTTTCAGAAGAAAGATTAACAGAGGCTATTTCTACTTACAATAAAGATTCAGCCCGTTATTTTGCTATTGATATCACCAAAGAAGAATCACTATCAGACTTATTAAATTTCACATGTCGGGAATTTGGTGGTCTTGATATTATTGTACACAGTGCAGGTCTTGCCATCTCAAAATCACTATCAGAAACTCTGGAATCAGATTGGGATATCTTACAAAATGTGCTTGTAAAAGCACAATTTCAATTGTTCAAGCTAGGGGTAAATATCCTCAAGAAGCAACAATTAGGTGGCAATCTAATTGCTATTGCCAGTAAAAATGGATTGGTTGCAGGGCCTAACAATGTAGCTTATGGCACTGCGAAAGCGGCACAACAACACATGACCAGACTTTTAGCTGCAGAATTGGCCAAAGAAAATATCAGGGTAAATACGGTAAATCCAGATGGGGTAATTGTTGGAAGTAAAATATGGGAAGGTGAATGGGCAGAGGGAAGAGCCAAAGCTTATGGCATTCCTGTTTCAGAATTACCTGCTCATTATGCAAAAAGAAATTTATTGGGTCAGATTATTTTACCTGAAGATATTGCTAATGGTGTTTACGCTTTGCTTGCTATACTAAACAAATCGACTGGTATAACCCTCAATGTTGATGGTGGTATCCCAGAGGCATTTGTTCGTTAAACTCTCGTTTAGGGTCTTCCAATCAAAATTTCCTTCCTATGCGACTTGATTCAAACCAAATATTAAGTCATAATGACTCATTTTCAGCGAAACATCGTGAATCCTTTCAGTTTCTTAAAAGAGAATTAACCGATAAAGGTGTTGATGTAGAAACCCTTATCGCTCAAATACAACAGTTTCAAGTAGCCATACCGAGTTGGGCACTGGGAGCAGGTGGAACCCGCTTTGGTCGGTTTTCCATAGGGGGTGAACCGGGCGATTTATATCAAAAAATAGAAGATATTAGCCTTATAAATGATTTGACAGCTGCAGCTGGTGCTGTTTCACTACATATTCCCTGGGATATTCCTGACAATGTGTCCAAAC
>JBEAXK010000051.1:0-4505 GCA_041159865.1 Bacteroidota bacterium | reverse complement strand
ACCAGGTTATGGGACAAGTTATATTACTGGGAAATATCTGGTGGAACAAGCTATGGCCGATTATGCGCATAAACTAGAGGCCGAGGGTAAGGTTTTTAAACTAAAAAATTTTCTTGATCGTTTAAATGCCATCGGAAATATTCCCACCGATTTTGCCAGAATGGAATTACTGGCAGATTAAAATCAGACCTAAACGGAATGCCTGCCCAGTATTGCAATGTTTTTATTCAATAAATAGTCAACGAGTCACTTGTCATCATTTCCTAAGTTAAATATGATGTTAAGTACTTCATTTTCAGTTATTCCAGTTAAGTGGGTAAGGGTTTCTACGGACATATTATTGCTTACACCCTTTCTTTTGATTTTTTCGATCATGCCTTTTAGTATTCCTTCTTTTACCCCGGCAGCTTTCCTTTTTTTTATATTAGTTTCTAAAAATAGACTTCGGTAGCTGTTCGAAATGTATTGGCATGGGCTTCTATGATATGTGCAATTTGTGGAGAATACCCTCCACCCATGGTAACAACAAGGGGGATGTTATTTTTCTTACATTGTTCCATAACAAATTTATCCCGTTGTCTGCAACCTTCCCGACTAACAGATAACCGACCGAGTCGGTCGGTCTCCAGTATGTCAACCCCCGCTTGGTAAAAGATTATTTCTGGTTGCCTTTGTTCTATTAATCTGGGTAAAATCTGATGCAAAATCGCTAAATAATATTCGTCAGTCGTCCCGTCAGGTAAACCTATATCTAAATGGGACGCCTCCTTTCTAAACGGGTAATTTTTTGAACCATGCATGGAAAAGGTGAAAACATGTTCGCTGCCTCTGAAAATACTAGCTGTTCCGTTTCCCTGATGAACATCTAAATCGACAATTAATATATTCCTAAATCTATGACTGTGAATTAATTGGTTAACAGCAATGGCAATATCGTTGAAAACACAAAAACCTTCTCCTCTATCGCTAAAGGAATGATGCGTTCCTCCAGCTGCATTCATGGAAATGCCATATTTTAAAGCATAATCAACACACTCCAGGGTTCCGGCAGCTATACATCGGCCTCTTTCTACCAATAATGGGGACATGGGGAATCCTATGGCACGAATTTCTTTCTCCGATAAGGTTTGATGTTTTAAATTTTCCCAAAACCGTAGGGTATGGGTTAACAATAAAATTTCTTCGGAAACAGGGGTAGGAAGAAAAAATTGCTGCTCACTCACCGTTCCTTCATAAAGCAATTGCTGAGGTAACAACGCATATTTGTCCATAGGAAATCGGTGTCCATGAGGCAGGGGATATTCATAAACAGGTGAAAATGCAATTTGTAACATCTACTTCCTTTTTGTCGGTAAATATCCCTATTTTTGCGGCTATTCTAATAAAAAAATAGCAACATGCAACTGAGTGACCAGGAATTAGCACGTAGAGAAAACTTGGAAGAAGCACGCGCCATGGGCCTAAACCCTTATCCCGCAGAGGCTTTTCCTGTCAGCCATTTAGCGACAGAGATTTTAAAAGGATTTTCTGACCAGCCAGATAAGTATAAAAAGGTTGTCCTGGCAGGCCGTATCATGATGAAACGGATTATGGGAAAAGCTTCTTTCGCAGAACTTCAGGATAGCTCGGGCAGAATGCAGTTATATATCGCCAGAGATGAAATTTGTCCTGATGAAGATAAAGCACTTTATAATGTTCTCTTCAAAAAAATATTGGATATCGGCGATTTTATCGGTGCTTCTGGGTACGTTTTTACCACACAAACGGGAGAAACTACGTTGCATGTTCAAGAACTTAAGCTTCTGAGTAAATCGTTAAAACCACTCCCCGTTGTTAAAACAAAAGTCGATGAACTCACTGGAGAAGAACATACCTATGATGCTTTTACAGACCCGGAATTGAGATACCGTCAACGTTATGTGGACCTTATTGTTAATCCGGCTGTCAGAGATACTTTTCGTAAAAGAAGTAAGATAATTACAGCCATGAGGCAATTCTTTGACGATAAAGGTTGGCTGGAAGTGGAAACCCCCGTTTTACAACCTATGCATGGGGGAGCCGCAGCTAAACCATTTAAATCTCATCACAATACCCTTGATATGCCGCTTTATCTGCGTATCGCCAATGAATTATATCTAAAAAGATTGATCGTTGGGGGCTTCGATGGCGTGTATGAAATTGGTAAAATGTTTCGTAACGAAGGTATGGACAGGACGCATAATCCTGAATTTACCTCTATGGAAATATATGTTGCGTATAAAGACTATATCTGGATGATGGAAATGGTCGAGCAATGTCTCTCTTTTATTACCCATACGGTAAATAACGGAATGACTAAAGTACCCGTTGGTCCCCATGAAATTGAATTTGCTGGTCCTTACAGACGTCTGACCATGTTCGATTCTATCCTCGAATATACAGGTATTGACGTCTCGCAATTAGATGAGGCTGGCCTCCGTAATGTTTGTAAATCACTCGGTATTGATGTCGATGATACCATGGGTAAAGGAAAATTAATCGATGAGATTTTTGGTGCAAAAGTGGAGAAAAATCTCATTCAGCCTACCTATATTACAGATTATCCAATTGAAATGACGCCATTGGCAAAAAAGCATAGATCCAAAGACGGATTGGTTGAGCGGTTTGAATTGTTCGTCAACGGAAAAGAAATTGCCAATGCATATTCTGAATTGAACGACCCAATAGATCAAAGAGAACGCTTTGAGGATCAGTTAAAACTGGCAGCAAGAGGAGATGAAGAAGCCATGGCTTTAGATGAGGATTTCCTTCGTTCCCTGGAATATGGGATGCCCCCTACCTCTGGCCTTGGTATCGGCATTGATCGCTTAACAATGCTGTTAACCAATAATCCAGCCATACAGGAAGTATTGTTTTTCCCTCAAATGAAACCAGAAAAAATAGAGGCTTCCGTACATGCAGATCTTTCATTTCCTGATGCTAATGTTCCACAAGAATGGATGAGTCATTTATTATCTTTAGGTTATTTGAATAAAGAAAAAGTTTTGGAAGGTGGCATTGGAAAAGTTGCCAATGAGCTGAATGGTTTAAGAAAAAAGAAAAAACTGGACTTGAAAGGGGTAAGCCCAGAAGAAGTGAAGCAATGGTTTAGTTAAATGGGTAGCTTACTTTTTTCTATGAAATTTTAATAAATGATGCGGGTCTTTTTCATTGTATATATGTAAAAAGATGGTTCTTTTTTTCCTGCGGTCTAAAGGGAATAATATTTTTATTGGATTATGGCAATATCCGTTGTCATCAAATAATAAAATTTGTCTGTTTCGGGTCGACAGTCTAAAATAAGTAAGTTCCTCAATACTGGATGGTATAGGAACATCCCCATAGCCCTCTTCCACAAGGAATGATTTGACCATTTCATAACTGGACCTTAAGGATGAACCTGAAAATGCAGTACGATATTCATACCCATCTGATTCACCTCCAAGGTATTCAGAACCCGCCTCTGGAAAGGATTCGCGTAACCTCATGAGTAGCTTTCTGGTTTAATTGGCTAATATAGATAGAATTCTGTCTTTTTCTAAAGAAAGTAATTAGCAAAATAATTATATCTTTATGCCCAATTGCGGAGAAAAGCCGACATGGAAGAACTACGATTTAAAATTCGGGATAAAGGTCGTTTTGGCTTTATGGATGAACATGGTAACGTGGTCATAGAGCCGCAGTATGTGGAAGCTGAAGATTTTTATAACCAATACGCTAAAGTAAAACTGAATGATCATTATGTTCACATCGATCTGCTTGGTAGGTTGTTGCTCAAACAAATGTACAAATTTATTGGTTATTTTGAGGAAGATGTCGCCAGAGTTCGCCTGATTAAAAAATGGGGGTATATCAATGGTAGAGGGGATGAAGTCATTGAGGTTAAATTTGATGATGCCCTCGATTTTAGTAATGGCCTTGCAGCAGTTGCTATTAATAATCAATTTGGATATATTAATAAAGAAGGAAAAGTGATCATCTCCCCAAGATTTAACTGGGCGGGTGATTTTAAAGGAGATCTTGCCCCTGTACAATGGTTTGGTAAAAGTGGATTTGTAGATAGAAATGGCCTTTTCATTCTAAATACGCCTTTTGAAAAATGTTTTTCTTTTCAAAAGAAAGTGGCAGTTGTATTACATGAAAATCTATGGGGTCTCATTGATATCAATGGTAATATCATACTCCCACCCCAGTTTCCTTATTTTCAAGGTTCAACCAATGGAGAGTTTTTTGATGATATGGCTATTTTTAAAGTCGATAATAAATTTGGTTTCGTCAGTATAGATGGTCAAATAGCTGTTCTTCCCAGGTATGAATCGGCAGGTGATTTTAGTGAAGGACTGGCCCCTGTTCAATTACATGGGAAATATGGCTATATAAATAAAAAGGACGAATTAATCATTCCTTTCATTTTTGAAGATGCAGGCCTTTTTTCTGAGGGTCTCGCTCAGGTAAGACAACACAAACAATGGGGTTTTATAAATCCT
>JBEAXK010000148.1:0-12238 GCA_041159865.1 Bacteroidota bacterium | reverse complement strand
GAAAACCAAAACTGACCCTTTCCTGTATATACCTCATCCCAGTCATAGCTGTCGTCTTCCGCAAAGGCTACTACAGCATACTTCAAATTAGGTGTTCCTCCAAAAAATTCTATCCCGTCATCTGAATTCGCATAAATCTCTATGTATTCCAATAACGTCTTGCTACCAACCCCACCTAAGGTTAATCCATTTAATTCATTACCACTTGTCAACAATCTTCCTCCGTGTCGAATCGATACATAACGCATAACGCCTGAATCATCATTATTATCATTGCCTCCATAAATACCTCTTGGTTCTGTGGTTGGTATCCCTTCAACCGATACAATGCCATTTCCATTTTTCTGTGTAATAGCATTCCCCAAAATGACAATACCACCCCACAACGCATTATCCTTAGGTCCTAAGTCCGTTGGATTATTTACATCGTCAGCCTCAGCAGTAAAAATAATGGGATTCTGTGCCGTTCCTGTTGCATATATTTTCGCACCTTTGGTTATAATCAAGGCAGATGGATTTCCTACATCGGCTCTCGGTGTGAATTTCACTACAGTACCCGCTTCGATATTTAATACTCCTCCTGTCTCTAAAAATACTAAACCGTCTAACACATAAGTATTATTTTTTGTCCAGTTGTAGGTCTTACCTGCAACCAAACTTGAATCAACTATTCTGATGGCAGACTGGGAAAAACCAGGGAAAATGAAAGCAAACAAAAAATAAATGGATAATAGATAACGTTGATGGATCATAAAAATTAATTTTGGTTGATTAGGTCGCAATATTACCCAGCATAAGTAAATTCAATTTTAAATCAATGTTAATTTATCATTAAGCATTTTAAACAACTCAATCAATTGAAAATCAACATTTTAATATATAATTTAAAACTTAAGCCCTAATTTGTTCATATTTTGCTACCTTTGTGACCCGTAACAAAACCTTATACAAATAATGGCCAAATATATTTTCGTTACGGGAGGCGTAACATCGTCTTTGGGAAAAGGCATCATAGCGGCATCATTGGCCAAACTATTGCAAGCAAGAGGGTTCAGAGTAACTATTCAAAAATTTGACCCTTACATTAATGTAGATCCCGGTACCCTTAATCCTTATGAACATGGGGAATGTTATGTAACGGATGATGGTGCTGAAACAGATTTAGATCTTGGTCATTATGAGCGATTTTTAAATCAGCCAACTTCTCAAGCGAATAACGTCACAACAGGTAGAATTTATCAAACCGTAATCAATAAAGAAAGATCTGGAGATTATCTGGGAAAGACAGTCCAGGTTATTCCTCATATAACGGATGAAATAAAAAGGAGAGTCATGTTGTTGGCTTCAAGTTCTAATTATGAAATCATCATTACAGAACTGGGAGGAACTGTGGGAGATATTGAATCTCTTCCTTATCTGGAATCCTTGCGGCAATTACGCTGGGAATTAGGTTCAGATAATTGCCTGGTTATACACCTTACTTTAATACCTTATTTGAGTGCTGCAGGAGAATTAAAAACAAAACCAACACAGCATTCCGTAAAAGAATTATTGAATACTGGAATTCAGCCAGACATATTGGTTTGTCGAACGGAACATCCTATCAACATGGATATCCGAAGAAAACTAGCTTTATTTTGTAATGTCGATGTTGGTTCTGTTATAGAAGCTATTGATGCTCCAACCATCTATGATGTTCCTTTGCACATGCTTTCGGAAAAACTCGACAGCACCGTATTATCCAAGTTAAGACTGCCAGACAGAAAGGAACCAAATCTAAAGACGTGGAAATCATTTTTAAATAAACTTAAACATCCGACAAGTGAAGTCACGATTGGACTTGTTGGTAAATATAACGAATTACAAGACGCATATAAATCTATATATGAGTCCTTTATTCATGCTGGTGCGATCAATGAATGTAAAGTAAAAGTGGTACCTATTCATGCTGAGGAACTTGATAATGCAGACCTGTCTTTAGAAAAACTTTTGGGTAAACTGGACGGTGTGTTAGTTGCACCAGGTTTTGGAGAAAGAGGAATTTCGGGAAAGATTAAAGCCATTGAATATGTTAGAAAAAATAATATTCCATTTTTTGGTATTTGTCTGGGTATGCAATGTGCCGTGGTAGAATTTGCTCTTCATGTGGCAGCTATTGAAAGTGCAAGTTCTACGGAAGTTAATCCGGAAACATCCGAACCTGTCATCGATATGATGGAAGAACAGAAGAAAATTACGGCCAAAGGTGGAACAATGCGCCTGGGTGCATACGCTTGTGAACTTAAGAAGAAAACAAAAGCTGCCTTAGCTTATGGAAGTTTAAAAATATCTGAAAGGCATCGTCATCGCTATGAATTTAACAATGCTTATTTAGAAAAATTAACTGCTGCTGGTTTGATTGTTTCGGGTGTAAATCCACAATCAGGTTTAGTAGAAATAGTTGAACTGGCAGACCATCCATGGTTTGTAGGTGTTCAATTTCACCCCGAATTAAAAAGTACAGTTGAAAATCCTCATCCTTTATTTGTCCATTTTGTGAAAGCTTCTTTAGCTTATAAAAGAGGGAAAATATAAAAACCAAAAAAGGCTGTCCAAAGTGGACAGCCTCCCTTTTCAAATCGAGAATAATATTTAGTTTTTAGTTTCAGCCTTAGCTTTTTGCATTGGATTCATTCCACTTCCACCACTCCAACGACCACCACCAGATTGTTTAAATAATTCAAATCTAGACGGAACAGCCTTGCGAGGGAAAAAGTTATTTTCTCTGTTTGTGTCTGCTGTTTCTTCCTGTGGATCCAATTCTACACTCACAACTGGTTTAGCCAATGCGAATACTTTAGATACCTTTTGGTCATTCAGTCTAAAGATTTCCGCTGGAATTCTTTTAACCTCACTGGTACCATCTTCAAAATTAAATTGAATAATTAAAGGCATTACGAGTCCCCCTTTATTGGCAAAATCCAATTGATAAAAATGCAGCCCTTTCGCCATAAAAGCTTTTTCCTTGTCTCCTAATCCTGCCATATATTGCTCATAAGCTTTTTTATCAGAAGGAACGATAGCATTTGGGTCATAATTATTATAAAAATCTTCTAATGCTTTATTTCTTTCAACCGCTGTAGTTGGCAAGTCCCTTTTATTATTTTGATAAGTTATATCATTTTCTAATTCCTCCTTGGCTGCTTTTCCTGCTATTGGCTTTTCAATTTCCGGATTTTTAGTATCCATTCTAAATGGCGTTACATTTTCCAAAGAAATATCCACATGATCTGTAGTAAAAAACCAGCCTCTCCAGAACCAATCAAGGTCAACCCCGGAGGCATCTTCCATCGTACGGAACAAATCAGATGGTGTTGGATGTTTAAATGCCCAACGTCTGGCATATTCCCTGAATGAAAAATCAAATAATTCTCTGCCCATAACGGTCTCCCTTAAAATATTTAAGGCCGTAGCTGGTTTACCATACGCATTATCTCCAAAACGGATAATAGATTCAGAATTGGTCATAATTGGATTCTGAACAGATTTATCCATTTTCATATAATCAACAATAGACTTTGCGGGTCCACTTCCAGAAGGGTAATCCCTTTGCCATTCCTGTTCCGCAAGATATTGACAGAAAGAATTTAAGCCTTCATCCATCCAGGTCCATTGACGTTCGTCAGAATTTACAATCATAGGAAAGAAATTATGACCGACTTCATGAAAAATAACGGATAGCATGCCATATTTAATTCTATCTGAGTAAGTACCATCTTTTTCAGGACGTCCATAATTGAAACAAATCATTGGATATTCCATCCCATTGCTGGCCTCAACGGAAATAGCCACCGGGTAAGGATAAGGAATGGTATGCTTAGAGTAAACTCTTAAAGTATGCGCGACAGCCTCCGTAGAATACTGGCCATAAAGCGGATTAGCTTCCTTTGGATAGTAAGACATAGCCATAATAACAGGCTGCGTACTACCTTCTACTTTTACGCCCATAGCGTCCCAAATATATTTCCTGCTCGTTCCAAAGGCAAAATCACGAACGTTTTCTGCCTTATAAATCCACGTTTTTTTGGTCGTTGCTTTTGTTTTTTCCTTTTCTGTAGCTTCAGCCTGAGTCACGATAACCATTGGCTTATCGGAAGTTTTTGACATTTCGAATCTCTTCAACTGCTCTGCTGAAAGAACCTCTTTTCCATTTTGCAAAACACCAGTTGAAGCTACGATATGATCTGCAGGTACGGTGATAGCAACGGTGAAATTTCCAAAAGGAAGCGTAAATTCACCTTGTCCGAGGAATTGCTTGTGCTGCCAGCCATTATAGTCATCATAGACAGCCATTCTTGGGTACCATTGTGCCAAAGTATAGAGGTAATTGCCATCTTCCGGAAAAAATTCATATCCCCCTCTGCTATCCGCAGATAAAGCTGGATTTTGACGGTCATTAATGTTATAAGCCCATGAAATATTGAGAACTACTTTACCCCCTTTTGCTGCTAAAGGCGTAGGCAAGTCCACTCTCATCATCGTTTTATTAACAGTATATTTTAAATCTTTTCCTAAGATATCACGAACATATTCCAATTTAAAGCCACCATCGAAGGAATTATCAATCATAGCATTTAACTGCATCAGAGAAGTTCGCTCTGACATGGTATTGGTCTTAGTCTTGTAGGTGTCAGACTCCGGATCTACTACATTCTGATCTAATTGAACCCATACATAGGTCAAAACATGAGGAGAATTATTTGTATAGGTTATGGTTTCTTTTCCAATTAATCTTTGCTTATTGTCATCAACCTCCACTTTTATGTCATAATCAGCGCGCTGTTGCCAATAACTTTCACCAGGAGCACCTGAAGCAGTCCTGTAAGTATTAGGGGTAGGAAGTTCCGAACCCAGCTGTCTGAAAAGACTTTTATCTGTGTTTGGCGATTGAGCCCAAGCCATAAAAGTAAGACTTGAGGCTACCAGAATCGAATAGAAATTTTTCATTTTATTTATTTTTGCAAATAGGAGTACGAAATTAATGAATAATAACAAGTAATTAGAAAAATTTTATTTTATCAACTATAAATTCGACCAATAACTCATTTCATACACGAATGACCCATTTCATTACATCATACAAAATCTTATTGATGAAAAACCAGATCTTCTCCTTGTCTTAAAACATTTACCTCTTTGAGATGACTTTCATATATTTTTACCGCTAATTTTTCAACAATACCCTTTCCCGTTTTTTTCTCATCATGGGTGGCTACCAAAACGGAGGCACCTGACAATTCCTTTGCTCTCAATGCCTTTTTATATCCAAGATTAATAGTACCTCCTAACCAAAAGGGGAGTTCAAAAGTGGTAGTTGTGGTAATGAGAATATCTGTTTTGGGTAGTGATAAGGCTTTAGTTCCATGAGGCGCATAAAGAATGGACCCCTCTATGGTCTCAATAAAAAAGGCAAAATGAACAGGATCAAGGAGGGAATTGGTCGCTATGACACTTATTTTAAAAGGTGCATCTTCAATAGGTATCAACACGTTGAAATGATTCCAGCTGCTTATTTTTTTTAAAGTTCCTGGCCTGGAAATTACCGGTATATGTTTATCAATTTGCAATAATGTCCCCTTATTACAATGATCTGTAAATGGGTGCGATATAAATATATAATCTATTTTACCCAGATCACTCACTTTTGGTTGCGCTGTAAGGTGAAACTGTTCGCTGAAAGCAGGATGATAATCTATCTGTGAAGGCGTAAACCAGGGGTCAACCAATACCCGAAGGTCCTCCCATTCCCATATCCACGAACTATCTTCATTTAACTTTACTATCCTCATTTTATTAAATTTTATATCAGCAATATATAAATAACTATCTTTAATTAGTAAATAAAAGGATGAAAACTAGAATTGCACCTACTCCAAGTGGCTTTTTACATACTGGAAATGCGGTTTCTTTCCTCATCACTTATTGTTTGGCAAAATGTGAAAAGGGGAAGATTTTATTACGAATTGATGACCTGGACAGGGAAAGATACCGACAAGAATATGTTGATGACATCTTTTATTCCCTTGACTGGCTGGGCATTCAATATGATGAAGGGCCAGCCACCGTTTCCAGTTTCGAAAAAGAATGGTCTCAATCCAATAGATTAAATTTTTATGAATCTTTTCTAAATACATGTTTAAAAAATGAATGGGTATATGCCTGTGATTGTACCAGAAAAGAGTTGATTTCCTCAGGCTCATATCCTGTTTATGATGGGAAATGCAGTAAATTGAACAAATCTTTTACTTCAAAAATGGCCTGGCGATGGAAAATTGAGGGGAGTTCTGAAATTCAATGGCAAGATATATTCAGGTCAAATACCGTAATAAATCTGCCCAAACAAATGGGGGATTTTGTGGTCAGACAAAAAAATGGATTCCCCTCTTATCAGGTGGCCAGCTTCATAGATGATCAATATTTCAATATCACCCACATCATAAGAGGAGAAGACTTAATGGCTTCGACTGCAGCACAATTAAATCTGGCCACTCGTTCTGATTCAACCCATTTTAAAAAAATCATTTTTGGTCACCACCCATTAATTTCAGATGAAAATGGACATAAATTATCGAAATCTGCCGGTTCAAGATCATTAAAGGCATTAAGAGAAAACGGTCAAATTCCTTTTAACATCCTTGAAATAGCCAGAAAAATATTAGGTTTGCCCAACGAGAAAATAGAAACAACGGAAGATTTGGTAAAACTGTGTATGGCTTATAAACCCTTATTTAAATGAAAAAATCTGAACTTTTTAAAGAAATTGTGGAGAACCGACGTTCTAACAGACATTTTTCACCTGATATTGAGGTGGAAGATCATGTTATTTTGTCTGCATTAGAACTTGCACAGTTAGCTCCCAATAGCAGTAATATGCAACTGTGGGGATTTTACTGGGTAAAATCAGACGAATTAAAGGAACTAATGATACCGCTTTGTATGGGTCAATCGGCTGCCAGAACAGCGAAACATCTAATTGTTTTTGTTACCCGGCATGGACTATGGAAGGAAAGAGCTGCATGGAACTATGAAAATATTAAAAGGTCTATTGTTGGGGAGCCCACAAAACTAAACAAGAGAGGTTTAAGCTATTATAAAAAATTAATGCCTCTTTTATACCGACATGATCCTTTTGGTTTCATGACCCTTTTAAGAAAAACGATTGTTTTCTTCAAAGGGTTCAATAAACCTTTCATGCGAATTGAAGGACACGGTGATCAGAGAGTTATGCTTCACAAATCGTGTGCGCTTGCTGCTCAAACTTTTATGTATGCCATAGCTTCAGAAGGATTTGACACTTGTCCCATGGAAGGATTTGATTCTAAACGTGTTAAAAAACTGCTGGCTTTACCCAAAGATGCTGAAATTACTATGATAGTTGCCGTTGGAAAAGGAACTGAAAAAGGGATTCATGGAGTAAGAAGCCGTGTGCCAATTGACCAAGTTATCTTCACCCGTTAGGTGAAATTGGAAACTCAGAGTCATTTTTCACTACATAAATTTAAACCCATTTATTCTGCTGAATTTATAAACCATTCGTCAAAAGAGAATAAAGAAAAATGTTTATCTTGGGTTATCTTTTAAAAAAAGCACCTGGAATGAAAACACCCAACCCCTATTTATTGCCCTTAATCCTCATTACAACGCTCTTTTTTTTATGGGGGTTTGCACACAATTTAAATCCAATTCTCATTCCACATTTGAAAAAAGCATGCGAATTAAGCGATTTCCAATCCGCTTTAATTGACAGTGCCTTCTTTATGGCCTATTTTTTAGTAGCCTTGCCTGCTGGATTGGCCATGAAAAAATGGGGATATAAAAATGGGATACTTCTTGGATTAAGTTTATTTGCCTTAGGCGCTTTTCTATTCATTCCAGCAGCTAATACCCGACTTTTTCCATTTTTCCTTCTTGCCTTATTTATCATAGCCAGTGGCCTGACTTTTTTAGAAACCGCTGCAAATCCTTATGTAACCGTTTTGGGTGATGCCAATACGGCAACACAAAGACTAAATTTGTCTCAAAGTTTCAATGGATTAGCGGCTACGTTGGCACCTGCCGCCGGAGGATTATTTATCTTGAGTGGAGCTGATTTATCGAGTGAAGCTACAGCAAACATGTCACCTGAGGTCTTAAATGAGGTATTAAATATGGAGGCTGCAGCAGTAAAAATTCCCTACCTTATTATAGGTATCGTCGTTTTAGCCGTAGCCGTACTCATTTACTTTAGTAAATTACCTGAAATAAAAGAAGAAGATGTTACGGAAAGTAAGGGTTCGGGAAAATCAATCTGGCGTCATTCACACCTGGTACAAGGCGTAATCACCCAGTTTTTTTACGTGGGAGCTCAAGTTTGTGTATCCAGTTTTTTTATACGATATGCAGGTTCAGCAGCAGGCATGGCTGAAAAAACGGCTGCTTTTTATTTGGCCATTGCCCTCTTTGGCTTCATGATAGGTCGATTTGTTGGTACCTTCCTCATGCAATATATTTCTCCAACCCGACTTTTAACAGTTTATGCAATCATATGCATGATATTATTAGGTACCGTTGTCGGATTTGGCGGTATTTTTTCTATTTATGCCCTCGTCGGCGTAGAATTTTTTATGTCCATCATGTTCCCAACCATTTTTTCCTTAAGTGTGAAATCTTTAGGCGAGGATACTAAAGTGGGCTCTTCCTTGGTTATCATGTCCATTGTTGGTGGTGCATTATTCCCTCTCTTGATGGGAAAAATGTCTGACCAGTCAGGTATTCAAATCGCTTATACCGTCCCCTTAATATGTTTCCTCATGGTCGCCTGGTTTGGATGGCGAGGACATGTTGTTAAACACTCTTAATTGCAATTTTTATAAAATGAAACACAACATAAGCAGAATGCACCTGCAAATACACCCAAAAGATAATATTTGGGTAGCACTAAGAAATTTATCGAAAGGGCAAACCTTTAAAGAGGGAGAAATTTCTGTTACTCTCGCTATGGATATTGAGGCAAAACATAAATTCACTACCACCCCTATTGCTAAAAATGAAGAAATTATTTTTTACGGCGTTTTGGTTGGTATAGCTTTAAAAGACATTGGGAAAGGGGAAAAGATTACTACTGAAAATTGTATTCATGAGTCAGAACCTTATTCAATGGAAAGAAGAAGGCAATATCACTTTGAGTCACCAGATATATCAAAGTGGCAAAACAGAACTTTTCAGGGTTATGTGAGATCCGACGGTCAGGTCGGCACTCGAAATTACTGGTTGGTTATACCTCTGGTATTTTGTGAAAATCGAAATATCCAGGTAATGAAGGAGGCTTTTGACAAAGAACTGGGATTTGGCCAACCTGAAAAATACAGACCTTTGGTTCGTAATTTACTTCAAGCCTTTCAATCAGGTCAGGGTTTTGATCCAATTGAAATTTCATCACCCTGGCAAGAACATGGTCCCATCTTTCCTAACCCTTACTTCCCGCAAGTAGATGGGGTGAAGTTTTTGACGCATGAAATGGGCTGTGGTGGAACAAATCAAGATTGTCAGGCTTTAGCTGCTGTTTTTGCCGGATTTTGCATCAATCCTAATGTAGCAGGTATTACAGTGCTAAGTCTTGGTTGTCAAAAAACCAGTTTTGATGATTTAAAAGACGAAATTAATCTTAGATCAAATAATTTTGACAAGCCTTTACTTTATTTTAATCAGCAAAGTTATGGGACAGAACAAGCCATGATGTCTGCCGCGATTAAAGAGACTTTTAAAGGATTAGTTGAAATAAATAAGCTTAAAAGAACCTCCGTTTCTATCCAAAAATTAAATGTTGGACTAAAATGTGGGGGATCCGATGGATTTTCAGGCATTTCCGCTAATCCTGCCCTAGGTGCCTTATCTGATATTTTAACCACTGTAGGCGCTACCACGCTGCTGGCTGAATTTCCGGAACTTTGTGGTGTTGAACAAGAATTGATAGACAGGTGCACAGAAGTCGAAGATGCGGAAAAGTTTATTTCTCTCATGTCCAGTTATGCAAAACAGGCCGAGGCTATGGGTGCTGGCTTTGATATGAATCCAAGCAAAGGAAATATAAGGGATGGTCTGATTACAGATGCTATTAAGTCGGCTGGGGCTGCTAAAAAGGGGGGCAACGCTTATATTCAAGGTGTTCTGGATTATACAGAACAACCTAAAAAATCGGGCTTACATTTACTTTGTACACCCGGAAATGATGTGTTGGCAACGACAGGAATGGCTGCTTCTGGAGCAAATATCATTTTATTTACCACTGGTTTAGGAACCCCTACGGGAAATGCGATTTCTCCCACTGTGAAAATTTCTACCCATACCTCTCTCCAGGAGAGAATGCCCGATATTATTGATTTCAACTCTGGCAAAATTATTTCCGGTGAGGAATCCATTGATGAAAATGGTGAAGCTTTACTTGAATATATTATAAAATTGGCATCGGGGGAAGTTAGAACCCATGCGGAACGTTTAGGTCAGGACGATTTCATCCCTTGGCGCAGAGGCCTAAACTTGTAATACCTATGCAAATGCTTACTTTAAAAGATAAAAAAACGATTATTACGGGTGCAGGAAGTGGCATTGGAAAAGCCATTGCGCTACTTTTTGCAGAAAAGGGAGCACATGTCATTTTACTGGACCGAGATCTGGAAGGAGGAAAATTAGTAGCTGAAAGTATCGAAGCATCGGGCGGTAAAGCTACTTTTTTGCCCTGCGATGTGACTAGTCAACAAGAAATTAAAACTTTATTTAACCAGGTTGCTCCTTTTCATATTTTAGTGAATAATGCAGGCATTGCACATATTGGAAATGCCGTTTCGACGACGGAAGAGGATTTTGACAAAGTGATATCAGTCAATGTCAAAGGCGTATATAATTGTTTGCATGCCGCTATTCCTATTTTTTTGACGCAGGGTGGCGGTGTTATCCTCAATATGTGTTCCGTAGCAGCCAAAGTTGGCCTTCAAGATCGCTTTGCCTATTCCATGAGTAAAGGAGCTGTCGCTGCTATGACCCTTTCTGTTGCCAAAGATTATCTGCATCAAGGAATACGCTGTAACAGTATTTCGCCGGCAAGGGTTCATACCCCATTTGTGGACGGCTTTATTGCTAAAAATTATCCAGGCAAGGAAGCAGAAATTTTTGAAAAATTATCAAAAAGTCAACCCATTGGAAGAATGGGTAAGCCTGAAGAAATTGCGGCGTTAGCTGCTTTTCTATGCTCCGAAGAAGCTGCTTTTATTACTGGCACCGATTATCCAATAGACGGTGGTTTTTTAACTTTAAACACTTAATTTTTTCAAATATACCCTCATGAAATTATTTACTTTTCGGGAAAATCAACATATTGTCACTGGTGTTCTAACTGGAGATATCTATTACAATGTATCCACTTTATTTCCCCTTTACGATGCTCATTTTTTTGAAAATGACGGCTTAAAATTGCTCCAGATGGCCATAGATACGCAAAATACTCAACTTTCTGTGATACAACATCCAGAAAATCTGGTATTTGGTGCTCCATTTGTAACGCCTTCAAAAATAATCTGCATTGGTTTGAATTATGCCGACCACGCCCGGGAAACAGGTGCTGATATACCAAAAGAACCCATTATTTTTATGAAAAGTAATACCTCTTTCTCCGGCCCTAATGATCCTGTGATGATACCAAAGGATTCTGTAAAAACGGATTGGGAAGTGGAACTCGCCGTGGTCATCAGCAAAAAAGCAAGATATGTTTCGGCGGAACAATCTGCCGATTATATAGCAGGATATTGTGTGCATAATGATGTTTCTGAAAGAGAATTTCAATTGGAGAGAGGTGGTACCTGGGATAAAGGCAAGGGTTGTGATACTTTTGCTCCAATGGGACCGTTTTTGGTTACGCCCAACGAAGCCGGCGACGTTCATAACTTACCCATCTGGCTTTCTTTAAATGGAGAAAAAGTCCAAAATAGCAATACCTCAAATCTGGTATTTTCCATCCCTGAACTCATTTCTTATATCAGTCGTTTTATGACCCTTCTTCCGGGTGATGTTATTTCTACAGGAACGCCTCCAGGCGTTGGCCTCGGATTTAAACCTCCTGTATTTCTTAAACCAGGCGATGTAATGGAGCTGGGAATTGAGGGTTTAGGTACCATGAGACAGGAGGTCATCCCTTTTTCTATCGATTATGTCATGCCTAAAGTTTAAT
>JBEAXK010000100.1:0-11936 GCA_041159865.1 Bacteroidota bacterium | reverse complement strand
AAGTAGTCTTCTCCACCAATCCTCTTGGAACACCTAAATGAAGAAAACCTAAGCCTGACGAAGAAGCTTTTATATATTTTCCAGCATTAGGATTTACATCCGAAATAGAAACACCTTGAATCGTTATACAACTATTAAGCGTAAAAAATACGAGAGTAATAAGAAACGTAATTTGCTTGTTTTTCATTGTTTATCGTTTAAATTTTGAGAATTAAATTCCTCCTGATGCAATAGTAATTATTACCACTATTGCTATTATATTAATTAAAATGATTCCAAAAATTGATTTCCATATTATTGAGATTTTTGTTCCTTCACTTATTTATAAAAAATCAAATTGAAGGCTTAAGTGAAAAAATATCCTTTAAAATAACCATCGAATAAAAAGTCATTCTTTTAAACTCTGCCTTGCTTTATCTCCAAAAACTCCTTTGCAAACTTATCCTTCCTCCGGTGCGAAACCGTTAATTTTTCACCGTTTTTTAATAGGATGAAATTTCCAGCGTCCATGTTAAATTCCTTTATATAACTCATATTTACCAGGTAGGACTTATGGATTCGGTAGAAGGATTCATCCAGTATTTCTTCAAAATCTTTTAATGTCCTGGCTATCAGTAAGTCTCTTCCATTGTCTAAATAAATACGGCTATAATTTAATTCTCCAGCCAGATAAATGATGTTTTCAAGGCGCTCCGTAATATATCCATTCTGAAATGGTATAACAATTTCCTTTCGCTGCTTTAGTTTTTTATGCTCTTCCAGCTTTTCTTCCAAACGTGCTATCGATTCTTTTAACATTTTTAACCCTACCGGATATAAGATGTAGTCGAATACACCCATTTTGATGGCTTCCATGGCATTGTTTTCATTTTTGGAGATCACAATGATTTCAAAGGAATAGGGTTTTTTGAATGATTCTAAAAACTTAAATGGCTTCCTTTGAAAGGTTTCAAGAAATACCACATCAGGAAATTCTTTCTTTACCATTAACATCCCTCTCCTTAAAGTTCTTGATGTTCCAGCAATCTCAATTTGCTGAGGAAAATGCTTTTGTATTAAATAAATTAAATTTTCTATCTCCTTGTCTGATCTGCCTATAATGATTGCTTTTATCATACTAATTTAATTTATAAGGCTTCGCCTTTAATAAGTCGCAAAATTTTTAACTTATCTACTTTTTGGATTTCTATTCCACAATTTAACTTTAATCCATTTTATTAAATAATTATAAATGAATTAAAATGTCCCTTTTTCCTTAATGCGGCTATGAATTTATTTAACGTAGCCTATACGCTTTTGAACGTATTCTTTTTCAATATTATAAGCTTTTTTTTATGTTGGTATTACAAATGTATTTACTCTCGCTTCAAGATATGAATTTAACAAGGTTGTCAAGTAGAAAACTTATTAACCGTACCCATTTATTTATTAACCGTAATCCAATTTTAAATTTATCTTCTTTTATGCCCTTACCCAAAAAAAAAGGGCAACCCGAAAGTTGCCCTCTATCTGTTATTTTAGCTTTATTTTTTTAAATACTTGACGGGAACATTCATGTTGTAAAAGGTGAATGCCCATTTGTCCGCTTGCTCATCGATGATTTTTGCCGTGGGCTTTCCTGCACCATGTCCCGCATTGGTCTCAATACGAATCAAAACAGGCGATTCCCCACGATGTGACTTCTGTAACTGTGCCGCAAATTTGAAGGAGTGTGCCGGTACTACCCGATCGTCATGGTCCGCTGTCGTTACTAAAGTGGCCGGGTACGATACTCCTTCCTTGAGGTTGTGGTACGGAGAATATCCCTTTAAATATTGAAACATCTCCGGGCTATCCTGCGCCGTCCCATAATCGAATGCCCAGCCCGCTCCTGCCGTAAACTGGTGATAACGCAACATGTCTAATACGCCAACCGCCGGTAATGCCACCTTAAAGAGGTCGGGACGCTGCGTCATGGCGGCTCCAACCAATAATCCGCCATTCGAGCCACCACTGATGGCCAGGTATTCCTTCGCCGTATATTTCTCTTTGATCAGATATTCTGCCGCCGAAATAAAATCGTCAAATACGTTCTGCTTGCGCATTTTTGTTCCCTGCAAATGCCATTCTTCCCCATATTCTCCGCCTCCCCGTAAGTTGGCAACGGCATAAATTCCCCCATTTTCCATCCAAACTATGTTCGATGTGCTGAAGCCTGGCGTTAAACTGATGTTGAATCCTCCGTAACCATAAAGTAAGGTCGGATTCTTGCCATTCAAAGTCAATCCTTTTTTATAAGTGATGATGAGCGGTACTTTCGTACCATCTTTCGACGTATAAAAAATTTGCTTCGATTCAAAATCGGCAGGATTGAAATCGACCTTGCTCTCTTTATAAATCGTTGACTTTCCACTTTTAACGTCTAATGCATAAATGGTCGAAGGCTGGATATAGGAAGTGAAGGTGAAATACAGGATGGGCTCTTTCCATTTACCCGAAAAACCTGAAGCTGTCCCTTTTCCCGGCAAGGAAATGGTGCGTACTACTTTGCCCGTTACATCTACCTGCTCTACCAGCGATAGGGCGTCTTTCAGATAAGAAGCAAAGAAATATCCTCCCCCTGTCGATATACTCAAGGGTTCCTTTCTCTCGGCAATGACATCTACCCAATTTTCTGGCGCCGGACTCGCCGCTTTTACTTTGACCAAACGACCGTTAGGTGCCTTTAAAGTAGTATAGATATATAACCATTCACCTTCTGACAGTACAACCTGATGTTCTTTTTCGAAATTATCCACTACCTGTACAATAGGGGCATTCTTTTCTTTTAAACTTTTGATATACAATTCATTCCCCGAAGTGGAAACAGCAGCGGTAATGACCAGATATTGCTGATCTTCAGTAACAAATCCACCAATATATCTTCTCGGCGTTTTTTCTCCACCAAATACAAGCTGATCGGCCGACTGAGGCGTACCCAGTTTATGATAGAATAATTTGTGGTATTGCGTTTTTCCTGAAAGAGCACTGCCCTCTTTTGGTTTTTCGTAAGAACTATAGTAAAATCCCTCAGAACCTTTCCATGAAAGGCCTGAAAATTTAACGTCTGTAAGGGTATCCTCCATGATTTTCTTAGACATTGCATCTAAAACAATCACTTTACGCCAGTCGGAACCTCCTTCTGAAACCTGATAAGCCGATTTTGAACCGTCTAAAGAAAAATCGATTCCTGCTAAAGAGGTGGTACCGTCGGCTGAAAAATCATTGGGATTCAAAAAAACTTCCGGGGTGCCCTCTCCTTTTTGCCTGTAAAGCACGTATTGATTTTGCAATCCATCATTTTTATAAAAATAGGTATAATCGCCTTCTTTGAAGGGCGCTGAATACTTTTCATAATCCCATAATTTGGCCAGTCTTTCACGGATGGCACTGCGAAATGGAATTTTATTCAGATAATCGAAAGAAACCTCATTCTGGCTTTTCACCCATTCCCCTGTTTCAGCAGAGCGGTCGTCTTCCAGCCAGCGATAAGGGTCGGCGACGATACTATCAAAATATGTGTCGGTATGATCTACTGTTTTGGAAACAGGATAGGTAACTTTCATCAAGGGTAAAGACTTATTTTCAGTTTTGTTACAGGAAATGGCAACGAAACCAAGGATAACAAATAACAATAAATGCTTCATTCTGAGGTTTTTTAAATTTTACATTTTAACCCACTGGCCGTTGGAGGAAACTACTTTTTCCACAAAATTCATTCCCCTCAATCCGTCTTCCACAGAAGGGAAATCGGTGTATAACGGATCTACATCTTCCCCGGTAAGTCTGGCCTGAATGCAAAAAGCTACATTTCTGTAAATATTGGCAAAGGCTTCGAGATACCCTTCCGGATGTCCGGCGGGAATACGGGTATGGGCAATGGCTTCTCTTTCAAGCCCCGCCCAGCCTGTCCGGTAGATGGTGGAAGGTTTATCCTGATAAATGACCGTTAAGGTATTAGGTTCCATTTGCCGCCAGGCGAGACCTCCCTTTTCGCCATAAACGCGAATATTTAGGTTATTTTCCTCTCCATTGCTTATCTGACTGGCATGTAAGACCCCTTTTGCCCCATTATCAAAACGAAGGAGCACATTTCCATCATCGTCTAATTTTCTGCCTGGAACGAAGATGCTTAAATCGGCACACATTTCTTTAATTTTCAATCCAGTGACATATTCAGCCAGATTTTCGGCATGAGTCCCAATGTCGCCCATGGAACCTGCCGCCCCAGACTGATTCGGATCGGTACGCCAAATTGCCTGTTTAGCACTTGCGTCGGCTTCTAAAAGGGTAGATAACCAACCCTGAGGGTATTCTACCACTACTTTTCGAATGGTGCCTAATTCTCCTTTGCGAATCATGGCTTTTGCCTGTTTCACCATCGGATAACCCGTATAATTATGGGTAAGAGCAAAAATGAGTCCTGTTTGTTGAACCAAAGTGACTAATTCCTCCGCTTCCTTTCTGGTAAGACATAGAGGTTTGTCACAAACGACATGAAATCCATTTTCCAAAGCCATTTTAGCTGGTCCAAAATGCATGTGATTGGGGGTCACAATAGATACGAAATCCATGCGAACTTCCGCAGGAAGTGATTTTTCCGTCAAAATCATCTCGGAATAAGAATCATAGACTCTCTCTTCAGGCAGATAAAAATCTTGCCCTGAAAGACGGGATCGCTCCGAGTCACTGCTAAAAGCACCACATACCAGGTCTATATGGCCGTCTAAAGCAGCAGCCATACGGTGAACACCCCCAATAAAGGCACCGCGGCCACCGCCGACCATGCCCATTCTTATTTTTCTACGCATACGTCAATATTTTAACTAACTATTAAATTACAAACTGCGAATTTTAATGTTGCGGAACCAAACAGGATCGCCATGATCCTGAAGACCAATTTTGCCTATTTCCGCTTTACCCCATGCTGGTTGATTTTTCCACTTACTTTTAGCTACTATGGCATTAATTTCCTCTGAACCCAGGGTCAGTTTAATTTGTCTGACGCCATTTTGCCATTGTTCAAGTTTGAAATCTTTCATGACAATGCGCACGGTATTCCACTCGCCGGCAGGCTTTACATTTTCTGTTTTACTGGCCATCACATCATAGAAATCGCCTGATCTGTGGGTAATAATTTTAGCATCGGGATGGCATTTATTATCAAGCACCTGCATTTCAGGTCCTGTCAAATAAGGTTGTTTGTATTTAGGATCTTCTACAATGCGATACATAATGCCGCTATTACCACAATCTGAAATTTTCCACTCCAGGGAAAGTTCGAAATCATCATAATCTTCCAGGGTAACTAAATCACCTTTAGCTATTTCACTTCTTCCTTTTTTTGCGTCTAAATAAATGGCTCCATCTTTCACGCTCCAGCTGGTTGCCATATCGGTGCGGTTATATGTTTTCCAGCCCGTCAGGGTAGAACCGTCAAATAATAATTTCCAGCCTTTTTTAATTTCAGCTTTCGACAATTTATTTAACATAGGGTCATTTCCAGTATTCATTTGCGCTACTGAAGTATTTAAGGCAAAAAAAGATAGAAAAACGATGGTTGATACAATGGTTTTTCCTGTTAAAAGATAATTCATAAATAGTAAGGTTTTAAGATTCAAAAATGTCCGTTATTTTGGTTTGGTTAACTCAATGAAGGGTTTGATTAAATCGTTGGGGACGGTTACAGAAAGTTGATAATGGCTGATTTTCCATCCATCTGGCGTGTCTGTCAGTATGCCAGTTGCCCGACATGGACCCATCCAGGTAACTAAAAGTTCGTCCCACCAGGCGGTATTTCCATCTTTTGAGAGGTTCACGTTTCGTTGACTTGCCGTAAAATCCCAGGCTACGGAACGATCAAAGGCAAAGGCCGACCAGGATTTAAAGGTATCCCGGAGCCATCGTTCCGTGGTATCAGTGCCTATATATATGGCATCGGGCGTCATCATACCAAAGAAGGTATCTTCATCGGCGGTCGCTGCGGCTCTATGCCATTTTGAAATCATTTCATCTAAATATTTTGGCAAAGCTTCAGGCTTGACGGGCATTCCTGTGCGGCAATGGTCTTTTTGGCGGGTGTCTGTTATTTGCAAAATTTTCCAGCCATCCTGCATTTTCACCAATTGAAAAGTATTGGTACCACAGTGGCTAAACTGGCTACCGACATAAAACGAATAAGGGGTCCAGGCTGAGGCAAGGCGACCGTCAACTTGTATTTTATAAGACCAGATACGCTCATCGAGAGGGCCTTCTTTCCGGGGCGTACCTAAACTGTTTAAAAATTTCTGAATATCCGTAGCCTGAACCATCGGAACGCCCGATTTATCGGCAGCTACTGTCATTAATCGCATTTCCGGATGAAAAACACGATGCGCGCGGGCACTATCTGCCTGATACATTCCTTCAAATAACTCATAAATGGCTTGCCTGACCGCCTGTTCTTCTGATGCCTGTTGACAGAAGATCGGCAAACTAAAAAAGGATATACAACAGGTCCAAAAAAATTTAGGAATCATTTCAGGAAATTTGTGTGAACGTAAAAATGAAAAAATCTAAAGTAAGGGTTTGTTGCCAAAAATAATAGCTTCTTAACTATTAAATTTTGTGTAACATTGTGGCTGCTTTGAACGTTATGATGAACAAATATTAATTTTCTACCCCTTTGTTCCAATAAAACAAGAGGGTTGAAGGTTATCTTTAAAATGGGTATCATGAATAAGTGGCTTTCTTTTTTAATTTTTACAGGATTATGGACTTCCTGTAGTTCTTCCCGTCCTTTAATAGACACACCGACAGGAGGTTCACCCGATTATAGTCTGGAATCGTCCTGGGGTGCTTTACCCGGCAAAGTCGATTTTACCGACAAAATACCCAAAGGTATGGCGTCGGAAAGTTCCGTGCCCGATGTAGATATATTTTTCCTTCACCCAACTACCTATACCGAAAAGAAAAAGATTACTTATTGGAATGGTAATCTGGCCGATGAAAAACTTCGGGAAAAAACGGAGACCTCAACCCTTCAGTTTCAAGCTTCTATCTTCAATAAAGCGGGAAATGTGTATGCTCCTTTTTACAGACAAGCGCATTTAAGCGCTTACTTTACCAGTGAAAAAGAAAAAGCGAAAGCTGCCTTTGAATTAGCTTACCAGGATGTACGCGAAGCTTTTAAGTACTATCTGGCGCATTACCATAAAGATAAGCCTATCATTATTGCTTCTCATAGTCAAGGGACGAATCATGCGGAGCGTTTAATGAAAGAATTTTTTGATGGCAAACCCTTAGCTGAAAAACTGGTTGCCGCTTATTTAATAGGTATGCCTATTAAAAAAAGTGCTTTTCAGCAAATAGTGCCTTGCGAAAATGCGACCCAGACTGGTTGTTTTGTAACATGGCGTACCTGGAAAGAAAATCATTCACCTGTGGCAAAACCGGGTGAAGAAGAGATTGTGGTAGTCAATCCTTTGACATGGAACCGTTCAGTGACAACGGCACCCAAAGAGCTAAATAAAGGAGCTGTACTGCTCAATTTTGATAAAGTATTGCCATCCATTTGTGATGCAAAAATTAAAGGCGCTTATCTGGAGGTTAGTCATCCTAAATTTCCGGGAAGTTTTCTTTATAGGTCTAATAATTACCATATCGCCGATTTCAATCTTTTCTACAGCAATGTGCGGGAAAATGCCCTCTCCAGGGTGGCCTCCTACCAGTTAAATCATACTCCCCGAAACCCTTAATCATTTAATGGATATTTACAAGCGAAAATCTCACTGGAAAAAATATCTGGCTGCCGTCGGGGTGGTTCTCATCCTTATTTCCCAATTTTACGCTCAGTATCTAAGTCAACGACTGGCGGAGGAGGAAAAACAAAAGGCCGATTTGTGGGCAAAAGCTTATGCTGAACTCAATAATCCGGTGAATGAGGAATGTAGCTCTTGTCAGGACCTAACGATTCCTTTTGATATTATTAAAAATAATAAGACGATTCCGGTCATATTGGTAGATCCCTCTGGTGTCATTCTCGATTCCAGAAATTTCAATACCTCCAATCCTAAAAATATTGAAAAGGAATTGGCACGGCTAAAAAGGCAAGGTATTAAACCCATAGAAAGTTACGGCAACAAGCTTTATTATAAAGAATCGGTTACGCTACGGCAACTTAGGTTTTTTCCCTTAATGCAGTTGGGACTTATCGCGGCTTTTATCTTTTTCGGTTATATTGGCTTTAGTTCTGCGCGCAGAGAAGAACAAAACAGGGTTTGGGTGGGAATGGCCAAAGAAACAGCCCATCAATTGGGAACGCCCATTTCAGGTCTTGTTGCCTGGATTGATTTACTGAAAACAAAAGATTTTAATGACGCAGAGGTTGCAGATATTATTACAGAACTGGAAAAAGATGTAAACAGACTGGAGTTGGTCGCAGACCGTTTCTCGAAAATAGGTTCCGCCCCTCAATTATTGCCTGTAAATATTTACGAACAACTCGATGCCTGCCGACATTATATGCAGCGAAGGGCTCCTAGAAAAGTGTCTTTTGAGTTTCCGTCTGTTAACGAATTCAAACCTATTTATGTGGGTTTAAATGCCCATCTCTTCGATTGGGTCATAGAAAATTTATTGCGAAATGCCTTAGATGCCATGGATGGTAAAGGAATCATTTCTGCTCACATAAGCTTAGATACCAACCAGGTACATATTGATATTTCTGATAATGGAAAAGGGATTCCACCATCAAAACATAAAACAGTTTTTCAACCCGGATTTACCACCAAGAATAGAGGATGGGGTTTGGGGCTTTCCCTTGCCAAGCGTATTATTGAAGATTATCACGAAGGGAAAATATTTGTAAAATATGGGGAAGAAAATAAAGGATCTACCTTCTCTATCATTCTTCCCCTTTATGTTGAAAAAAATATTAACGCATAAATACCCACTTAACCAGTTCTTTTATGCCCGCTTTCTTGCCATAAAGTAAGATTCCAACCCGATAAATACGTCCTGAAATCCAGACAAAAAACATGGCAGTTCCTATTAATAAGGTCAGGGAGAGCGCTACTTCCCACCACGGCGGATTGAAAGCCAGTCTTGCCGGCATGACAATGGGGGAAAATAATGGAAACATGGAGGACCAGCGCGCCAGGCTGGAATCGGGTGACTCCACACTTTGCATCATAATATAAAGGGCCAATATAACAGGAATCGTAATGGGCAGCGTTAAAGAACTGCTTTCTCCCATGTCGTCCCCGATAGCTGAACCCACAGCTGCAAAAAGCGATGAGTATAGAAAATATCCGCCTAAAAAGAACAACATAAACAAGGGTACAATAAGCCACCAATTAATCTGATTGAATTCTTTCATGGCCAATGCTACCATTGCCTGCATGTCATCGGGATTAAATTCTGGGGCAGCACCCTGGGCCATAGACATATTGGTCGTTAGATCAATACCCATAATCAGACGGGTAATAAATAATAATACAGGAACCAATATAACCCAGACCAAAACCTGGGTCAGACCAACTCCACCAACACCGATTATTTTCCCAAGCATCAGCTGAAAAGGCTTTACCGAAGATATCATCACCTCGACAATTCTGTTCATTTTTTCTTCCATGACTGATCTCATCACCATCATACCATAAATAAATACGGTCATATACATAATAAATCCCATTGACATACCGATAATGGCGGCAATGGCGCTGGTTAAACGGGAAGAATCGGCATCGTCTTTAGAAAGAGGTTCAGGTTCTAAAATAACCTTGGTATCGAGCGCCGAAATTTGCACTTTATCCAGATTCAATTTTATTATTTTAAAATCCCGCAGCGCATCTTCAACCCTTTCCTTGATTTTAAACTGGATAGATAATCCCGGTTGTTTGGAGGCATAATAGTAAACGGTATATTTTTTATCCATCACCTCCCTAATTTCTGGCACGTATAACACACCCGAATAGGAACTTTTTTCCATTCCAGCGAGAACCTCTTTTAAAGGTTGCTTCTCAAAATGGAAAAATAAATTTTCTTCATCCCTGATACTTCCGTCCAGTATTTTTGCCTCATCAACCACGGCAATATTTTGAATCTCATCGGTTTCATAAGAAAAAATGAGGGTCACAACGGCTGTAAAAAGAACAATCGCCAGGGGCGTTAGTAAAGTAGTGAGGATAAAACTTTTACTGGTGACACGAGAAATATATTCGCGCTGAATGATTAACAGAAGCTTATTCATATATGGTTATTCTTTGTTTTTTTGCTGTTGAAGATATTCTGGATTGTATTTCCCCTGCGTATTAAATCCAGGAAAAGGTTTCATTTTGCCAAACCGGGGATAGGTTTCAAAAATATCGCCCGTTCCCACCATCCTGGGATCTTGCTGATCCAGCAAGGTATTTTCCAATTGCTTCCTTAATTTGCTTTTGATTACTGCATACTTTTTATGCGCCGATAAATCGACTAAACAAGCTGGATCCTTATTAATATCGTATAACTCTTCTTCCGTCTTTTTTCCAAATCCAGCCTGAAATAGATCAGGCCACTGATCTGCCCTTTTCATCATTTGCCTCTTTGTCGGAGAATCGTCAATATCTTCATAACCCAATATTCCTTTTGGATCGGGTGTAGGGGCAGGATCCCCTGCAGGCCAGCGGTCTGGTTTAAAGTTTTTTACATACAGGAATTGCGTTGTTCGGATAGCTCTGGACGGATAACCCACGTTGTCTGGGCGGGCATGGGTATGTCTTTCTCTTCCTGAAAATACGGGAGCATCGAAAGAACTTTTACTTGATTTTAAGATAGAAATCAGATTTTTACCAACGGCCTCTGCGAGATTTTTTGCATTGGCTAAAGTCAAAATCGTGTTTGGAAGATCAATTAAGCTCACTAAAGAAGCATTGGCGCGGCCTGGGCGATCTATATCGGGGCCAGCAATGAGCAAAGGCACATGAATGCCATATTCGTGCATGGAGGCTTTAGCATTTGGAAATGCCATCCCATTATCGGCAGTGACAATAATATAAGTTCGTTCTAATTCTCCCCTTTCCGCTAATAGTTGAATCATTTTACCCAACTGCTGGTCGAAATAATTTATTTCAAAAGCATAATCCAGAAAATCCTGTTCCACGGTATCGGTACGGGGTAAAAAAGCGGGAATATCTATTTTTTCACTGGAAGACCTTGAACCCGATCCATAGGTGTAAGTTCTGTGCGGTTCGTGGGAACCAAACCAAAAGAAAAAAGGTGTATTTTCAGGCTTTTCATTCAAAAAAACTTCCAGATTGGCCGCATAATCAATATCACTAATGTCTTTATTGACTCGCACTTTCCGTTTTTGACTATTGTATTCCTCTCCAACGGGATTTGTTTTCCAGCCCGCGTCTTTCCAGTTACCCGGATTCCAAGCCTTTCCTGTATATCCTGTCTGGTATCCTTTTTTTCTTAATATCTCTGTAAAAACCTCATATTTGGATGGGAAATAGCTGCCATGGGTACCCGCTTCTTCTAATTGCCATATATTTTTTCCTGTCAAGATAGCTGCCCGGGAAGGACTGCACTGAGGGGCTGCAACAAATGCGCGCGTAAAATGGACCCCTACTTTGGCGAGACTATCAAAAACAGGCGTCTTAAAGGTGGACAATTGATAAATACCTACATGAGGGAACGATTGATCATCGGCAATGGCAAACAAAAAATTATATGGTTTTGGGATGTTATATCTGATGGAAGACATAGAAACCAATCCTAAAACAAGACAAAGAATTATACTACGGGTGCTTAAAATCGCCATCTGATATACGTTTTAGGTTATTTGAATTTTCTCCTTCCAATAAGTAGCTATTTCCATGTAACAGTGCCGAGCCCCATTTTTTAGACCAGGCCGTTGGATTCCCAAACATATTAAAATAGGTCCCTTTTTTACG
>JBEAXK010000085.1:0-30147 GCA_041159865.1 Bacteroidota bacterium | reverse complement strand
TTATTACTGTTAAAAGTAATATACTCGTGGAAATTATCAAATAAGTGAAATCAATAAGGAGTACTTTAAATATTGTTTTAAACCACCCTTGTTTAAATATTCTCTTTACTGCAAAAAATTGATAAATAAGAATAATCAGGAAAAATATATTAAAACTTTCTAAAACAAATTTATATTTCTGACCAATCATAAATATACTAATAACAAAAAAAGAGAAAGCATGAAAATGTAAATTATGAATCAGATGGTGAGCATAATAAAAAGGCATTCGGAAATAAATGATTCGCTGAAAAAAGGAAATAATGAGTATCGAAAAAATAACCATCCATATTAATTGGCTCGTTACAAAAAAAGTAAAATTTTTAATTTCTTTCTGTAACTTCATTTCTTGCATGACCTGCCATTTTCCAAAGTCCGTCTGAATATTTGCCTTTTCAATGATATACTCGGGTTCAGCATTATAGACCTCAGAAAAGCTTATTGGCATAGATTTGACCTTCCATTTGCCCTTTATATTTTCAATAACAAAAATTTGAAAAGAACCTAACAAAGTATCCTTTGAGTGGCTGTCTTTCAGTTCAGCTGAAATTAAAATAGGTTGATCCTTGTCAAGACTATTATAAAGTGAATCTAATGGCTCAGACTTAAAATTCAGCCTTTGAATAATTTTTTCTTTAACAGCATTTGATTGAGAAGAATCCAGACCTTCATTAATAAAAAGATTGTTTGGCAAAGAATCAATGTTACTTATAAATTGCTCCCTAAAAGCATTCTCTTGAATATATTTCTCGAACGTTGATAATTGTTTATCAAATTTTTTATTCACCCAATTGCCAAATAAAGTGAAATGTATCAATCCAAATATAAGAAAAACCCTTAATGGACTCAGATATTTCTGTCGTTTTCCTTCAAAAAACTGAGTGGAAAGTTTCCCAGGAATAAAAAGGTGATAAAAGGAAATCCAAACTCTAAATTCAAAATTAAAAACAATATCAACATATTCTTTGATAACCGAAACCAGAGATAATCCAGTTAAGGCTGATTTTTGTCCACAATTAGAACAATAATGATCTGAAGGGTTGAATGAAAACCCACAATTTGGGCATTCAACAATTTCATTGTTGTTAATCATAAGAACCTCAAAGAAGTCATAAAAAAGTAAAATTAGTCCAGTGATTGAACAACCTGACTTGCAACAGTTACCAACTCTTTATATTCCTGAACGGAAAGTCCGTCTAAACAGTAGGATATTGGATTAACTGGTTTGCCATTAATATGAACTTCATAATGACAATGTGGCGCTGTAGAAATACCGCTGCTTCCTACGGTACCTATAAGTTGACCTCTGACTACCTGCTCACCCTGGCGAACATTTATTTTAGAAAGGTGGGCGTATATAGTCTGATAACCAAATCCGTGATCTATGATAATGTGATTTCCAAAACCTGAATTTCGAGTAGCTTTTACAACTCTTCCAGAGCCTGTAGCTTGAATAGCCGTGCCTTTGGGAGCAGTAAAATCTATTCCATAATGCATTTTCTTCACCTTAAATATTGGGTGGATTCTATAACCAAATCCAGAAAGGAAGTTCACACCTTTAGCTAATTTATCAGATCTGACAGGTTTGATAGACGGACGGGATGCAAGAAATTTCTCCTCTTTTTTGGCATAGTTCATAATCGTGTCCAAAGATTTAGATTGAACAACCAATGAATGTTTTAATCTCCTTAGCCTTTTCTGCGTTTCAATAATTGTCTCCCCTACCCGCTTATATTGTTCAAAATTCTCATATTCATTATGGCCTCCAATGCCCCCTCTCCAAACATTATTATCGATAGGATCAAGTCCAAATAAACTTCTGTAGGTATAAACGTCACGCTTTTGAACATTTCCTAATACCTTTTCCATCCTTTCCATTTCATCAACTAAACGTTTATATTCAACCTCCATCACATCTATTTCAGAAAGTAGAGATTTCTCTTGAGGAGAAGGCAGATATTTATGTAAGAAAATGGTTAACAACAAGGCAGTCGTTAAAACGGCACTGATTACGGAGAAGAAACGTACAAATTTACTTTTCAAGGATTCCTCGATTCGTTCATAACGAAGTAAATTTGGATCGAAGAAGAATTTTTCTTTTTTCATATTGGTATGTTGTTAAATCGCGACCAAATTAAATAAATGGTCACTTAACACCTTGGGGGTATAGATTCAACGAATGTCTCTCAATTATTGCTCGGCTCTAAATTAAGCATCTTAGGGGAAAACCCATAATTATCAAAGGTTTTTTTTAAATCTTACGCCTCTTTACTAGCGATTTTAAACTTAAAAATGATAACTTTGAGCCTTATTTGAACAAATATCGAGTGTTTTTATACCTGAATGAGACCGTTAAGTATTCAAAACCTACCGTTCATACACAAGATAAGACCATTTCGTAAATAATAAACCTTTTTCCCTTAAAAATTTAAAAATATGATGACCGCTAGACAAATAAGGAGTCACTTTTTAACCTTTTTTGCGTCTAAGCAACACAAAATTGTGGCCTCTGCCCCCATTGTTAATCGGGAGGATCCTACCTTAATGTTTACCAATGCAGGAATGAATCAATTTAAGGATTTCTTTCTTGGAAATAAAATACCAGATAATCCGCGTATTGCCGATACCCAGAAATGTTTAAGGGTTTCAGGAAAGCATAACGATCTTGAAGATGTTGGCTATGATGGCACCCATCATACCATGTTTGAAATGCTTGGTAATTGGTCTATAGGAGATTATTTTAAAAAAGAAGCCGTGGATTGGTCCTGGGAATTATTAACTAAGGTTTATGGGATGGACCCCAAAAGATTATATGCTACTGTTTTTGAAGGAGACGAAGGAGAAAATATTCCAGCAGATATAGAGGCGAAGCAGTTCTGGCTTAAATACCTGCCTGAAAATCACATCTTGTTTGGGAATAAAAAAGATAATTTCTGGGAGATGGGTGATACAGGTCCTTGTGGACCGTGTTCTGAAATTCATGTTGATTTGCGAACTGACGAAGAAATTGCTCAGTTACATGGAAGTCTTTTAGTCAACAAGGATCATCCTAAAGTAGTTGAAATATGGAATAACGTATTCATTCAATTTAACCGAAAATCGGATGGAAGTCTGGCTGAACTTCCAGCCATGCATGTGGACACAGGAATGGGTTTTGAGCGTTTATGTATGGTTTTACAAGGAAAAACGGCAACTTATGACACCGATGTATTCACCCCATTCATTGAAATAATTGAAAAATCCTCTGGTTTCAAATATACGGGGAGTTATGAACGTAATGCTAAAGAGGATATAGCGATGAGAGTTATTTCTGATCATATCAGAGCTATTTGTTTTACCATTGCAGACGGTCAATTACCAGCAAATTCAGGTGCCGGTTATGTTATCAGAAGAATTCTACGCCGCGCCGTCAGGTATTATTATTCATTTTTAAATATTAAAACTCCTTTTCTTCACACCCTGGTGGCTCCATTGGCAAAAGCATTTGATGATGTTTTTCCTGAGTTAATCGCGCAAGCTTCCCAAGTTGCTAAAATCATAGAAATGGAGGAGCTTTCGTTTTTAAATACACTTGAAAACGGTTTAAAAAGATTTGAAAATATTTCAGCCCCGAATAATCTTCTTTCAGGAAAGGATGCTTTTGAATTATATGATACTTTCGGATTTCCTATCGATTTAACGCGACTGATAGCCGATGAAAAAGGCTGGAAAATTGATGAGTCAGCTTTCGAATCTGCTTTATTGGAACAAAAATCAAGATCTCGTGCCGATGCACAAAAACAGGTAGGCGACTGGGTAAATCTATTGCCAGATCAACCTGTTGAATTTACTGGCTATTCAAATGATGAAGTTCAAGACGCTAAAATAGTTAAATACAGGACAGTTTCCATTAAGAAAGTACTCCAACACCAAATAGTTATTGATAAATCACCCTTCTATGGTGAAAGTGGTGGACAGGCAGGTGATCAAGGTATCCTGTGGATTGGGGAACAACCTATTCAGGTTCTTGATACCCAAAAAGAAAATGATCTAATTTTACATATTGTAGATCAATTACCAGATAATCCGTCTTTATCAGTGCGCGGAATGATTAATAAAAACAGAAGAACAGCTATTTCCAAAAACCATACAGCTGCTCACCTTATGCATGCTGCTTTCCATAAAATAATAGGAAAACATGCTTTGCAAAAAGGACAGGATGTTGATGAACTAAAATTAAGATTTGACTTTTCACATTTTCAAAAAGTTAGTAGAGAAGAAATATTGGCTATTGAAAAAATGGTAAACGAAAAAATTCAAGCCAATATTCTTCTTGATGAAAAAAGAAATGTACCGATGGCCAAAGCAAAAGAATCAGGTGCAATGATGCTTTTTGGTGAAAAATATGGTGAATCAGTTAGAATTATCACCTTTGATGAAAATTATTCTGTGGAACTTTGTGGGGGTACTCATGTCTCTGCAACAGGAGAATTAGGCCTATTTAAAATTGTTTCTGAAAGTGCCATTGCCGCTGGAATAAGAAGAATTGAAGCCGTTTGTGGTTTTGAAGCTTTGAAATATTTGCAGCAGGAAATGGATGAACTTGAGGAAATTCGTCAGCTTTTTAAAGGTAATCCGTTTCCTGTTAAAGCCATTAACCAACTTCAGGATGAAAGTAAATCGCAAAAAAAATTATTGGATAAATTTCAGCAATTTGAGATTCAACAAATTAGGGATCAACTAATCAAAGAGGCTATAACAAAAGACCATTATACCTTAATCATTAAATCGGTAGATATCAGGGATGCTGCTCAGTTGAAAGAGCTGGCCTTTCAGATTGATAATGCCATTGAAAAAGTAGTTTTGGTTCTTACCGCTATGATTCAGGATAAACCACAAATTCTAGTTTCAATAAGCAAATCTATATGTGATGCCGGGAATTTAAATGCAGGTAATATAGTTCGTACTTTGGCTAAAAATATAGATGGCGGTGGAGGTGGTCAACCTTTCTTAGCTACGGCTGGAGGAAAAAATGCAGCTGGTTTACCTCAAGTTCTTGAAGATGCGAATAAGATATTTGCCTAGTAAAATACGGCCAAACATAAGGGGGAAGTTACTAAATGATTTATCCAGGTATTTCCCTCTTATAATCCAACCTCTAAATTAAATGGCATCTCCAGAATAAAATAAAATGACACTATTTTCTGGAAAACGGTCTTCTATATAGGAGGGAATTTCCTTTTGTTCCATTAAAAATGAAGCACTTGCAGGTCTTCCTGGCATTAATACAAGTAAATCTTCCTTATTTACCTTGAAACTTTCAATACTTCTGAACCAGTTTTGATTCATATCAGTTACTTTGAATTTCCAGTTCCTAAAATTGTAGTTCGGAGAATTTAATTTCTTTATATACCCCTTTGTTTCCTCAGTACAAAAAATAATCACATCCAAGTGCAATTCTAAAGATAATTGCATCCATTTTTTAAAGCAATCTGTGAATCCAGGTTCGGTAAAAGCTAATGGAGGTAACCCAATGATTAACTTTTGGTGTGCAACCAAAGGTATCTGTAATCTACAAACCAAAACATGCTGTGGCGCCGTATCTAATACGTTGTCTAAAATTTCTCCAAAAACAAGATCAATTATCCCAGACTTTTGTGGCCAACCTAAAAGAATATAGTTAGCAGATAGTTGATTTGCCACTCTGGATATTCCACTGGCTATATGAAAATCAGGCTCTCTTTGAAATGAGATAGGCGTATCCAGCTCTGCTGCTGTTTTACGTAAGTTCAAGGTAAATTCATCCTCTATTAATAACTCAATTTCAGGAAAATCAGCAGGTACAACTTGAAGAACATGCAAAGGAATGTGCTTTTCATTTTTACGAAAAATGACAGATAACTCCAAAAACCTGTTTATACTCCATTGATTTGATATAGGAAGTAAATATTTTTCTAAAATATTATGCTGATCAATCCGATTCAAATTTTGATCTATGAGGCCTTGTTTAAGTAATAACTCTCTTGCCGCTTGCTCTGTAACCACAGAAGAAACAACACAAGTTATCAAAATAAGAATAATAGTTGCATTCAGAGTATTTTCGTCCAGAATACCAGCTTCGAATCCAACCAAAATGATAGCTAAAGTAGCAGCAGCATGGGAACTGCTTAATCCAAAAATAAGACGTCGATGAACTCCTTTATACGAAAAAATAATTTGAGTTAACCAGGCTGCAAGCCATTTTACTAATAATGCGACAGAAGTTAAAACAAAAGCAATGATAAATGCATGTTTACCATTTAAGAGCACAGACAAATCAACAAGCATTCCAACGCTTATCAAAAAGAAAGGAATGAATAAAGAATTTCCAATAAACTCAATCCTGTTAAAAAGAGCAGAAGTATGTGAAATCAGTGAATTTAAGGCCAATCCAGCCATAAATGCACCAATGATTGGTTCTACGCCTGCTATTTCAGATAAAAACGCAGCAAAAAAAATGACAGATAATACGAAAATATAGTGAGAGTGTTTTTCACTTTCTACTTTCCTAAAAAACCAACGTGAAATAGGTGGTATAATTTTAAACATTACCACCGAAAATAAAAATAAGGATGTAATTAATTGCAACCAAAAGGCACTGCTAACCCCTTCACTATTCGTTTTTAAGATAACTGCCAGCATTATCAAAACTGCCGTATCAGTTAAAATAGTACCTCCTACAGTAATAGCCACCGCTTGTTGGGAAACAATACCCCAGCGACTTACAATAGGATAGGAAATCAAGGTATGTGTTGAAAACATACTCGCTACCAGAAAACTAGCCTGAAAATCAAATTTCAAGACATAAAAACAAATTGGAAATCCAACTAATAAGGGAATAGCAAAAGTAAAGAAGCCAAAAAGTAAGCTCTTATATTTATATTTATTAAATTCATTTGTATCGAGTTCCAGACCCGCCATAAACATAATATAAAGCAAACCAATTGTAGAAAAAAGATTAATTGCATCCGATTTTTCTAAAACATTTAATCCATTTGGTCCAATGAGAACACCAGAAAGTATAAGTCCTAAAATACCAGGGATATGAAATCTTCTAAAAAGAAAGGGAACTAAAAGAATAACGAAAAACAATAAAGATAAAATGAGGACTGGATTCCTGACTGGAAGTTCTATTTGATTAAATAAATCAATCAGGTAATTATTCATCATACTAAATAAAAAAGCGGATTATTAGAACAAACTACTTAAAAAAAGCAAACCGGGAGAATTATATTTCCCGGTTTGCAACATATTCAATAATAAATAAAATATCTCATTTGTTATTCAGCATCTATATATTGAATATGGGATACTAAATCTGAACTTTTGTCCTTATGTGCAACCATAATTTGTTCAAATTCTCGTGCCCCTGTACCCGCTGGAATTCTCTTTCCTACGATTACGTTTTCCTTAAGTCCACTTAAATCATCTTTTTGAGCTGCAATGGCTGCCGTACTTAGAACTTTGGTCGTTTCCTGGAATGATGCAGCTGAAATCCAGCTGTTTGTTCCCAAAGAAGCCTTAGTGATACCCATCAACTGAGGACTTGATGTGGCAGGAACTGCATCGCGGAAAGCGACCAATTTACGATCGTTTCTTTTTAAGAAAGAATTTTCTTCTCTAATCTGCCTCAAAGATACTAACTGTCCGGCTTTAAGTTTGTTTGATTCTCCTGGATCAGTGATGAATTTTTTATCAAAAATGATATCATTTTGTTCGATAAATTCACCTCTTTCTACCGTTTCCCCTTCCAGGAAGGTTGTATCTCCAGAATCTTCAATCAGGAACCTGCGCATCATTTGTCTAACGATAACCTCAATATGCTTGTTATTAATCGTTATTCCTTGAGAACGGTAAACTTCCTGAACGCCATTTACAAGATATTGCTGTACTGCAAAAGGACCTTTTATATTTAAAATATCTCGTGGCGCAATTGCTCCGTCAGATAAGGGTGTTCCAGCCCTGACAAAGTCGCCGTCCTGAACAAGAACGTGTTTGGAAAGACCAATTAGATATTTATGGTTTTGATCATCTTTTGAGGTTACAATAATTTCTCTGTTGCCTCTTTTAATTTTCCCAAAGGTTACTACCCCATCAATCTCAGAAACTACAGCAGGATTTGATGGATTTCTGGCTTCAAATAATTCTGTTACACGAGGTAAACCACCTGTAATGTCCTGAATTTTTCCAAGGCTTCTCGGGATTTTAGCAACTTTATCACCTGCTACCACTGAACTGTTATCCTCAACAGAAAGATAAGAACCCACAGGAAGTGAATAATTTTTAAGAATCTCCCCATCTTTAGAAGAAATGGTAATAGAAGGGATTTTCTTTTTATTCTTAGATTCAATGATTACCTTTTCTGAGTATCCTGTTTGATCATCTCTTTCGAGACGGTATGTAACCCCTTCCTCGATAGAATCAAACTGCACAATACCAGAGAATTCGGAGATTATGACCGCGTTAAATGGATCCCAATCGCAAATTGTTTGTCCTTTGGTTACTTTATCTCCATCTTTGAAATAAAGATTTGAGCCATAAGGAATATGAAGGGAGACAAATAATTTATTTGTATCAATGTCTAACAATCTTAATTCTCCGGTACGGGAAAGGACAATGGTATTATTTGACCCATCTGTTGCCTCGGTAGTTTTAATACCGTCATATTCAACTTTTGCATTAAATCGAGAAACAATTTCCGATTCCGTTTTTGAAAGAGAAGCGACACCACCTACGTGGAAAGTACGCAAGGTAAGCTGAGTTCCAGGTTCTCCAATAGACTGTGCTGCGATGATACCTACTGCATCCCCATTTTCAGTAATTCTGCCAGTTGCCAGATTTTTACCATAACATTTTGCACAGACCCCTTTTTTAGATTCGCAAGTTAATACCGAACGGATAGTTACGAATTCAATACCAATTTTTTCAATATGGCTAGCCATTCTGGCATCAATATAATCACCTGCATGGAGTAAAATTTCATCTGATCCAGGGAGGGTTATATCATAAAGCGTATAACGTCCTTCGATACGAGATGATAATTGTTCTATGACCTTTTCATTATCCTTCAATGCGGAGGTTTCAATTCCTCTTAAGGTTGCACAATCCACTTCTGATATAATTACATCTTGTGAAACGTCAACTAAACGTCTGGTAAGATAGCCTGCATCTGCTGTTTTAAGCGCGGTATCTGCGAGACCTTTTCTAGCACCATGTGTGGAGATAAAATATTCTAATACAGAAAGACCGTCCACAAAATTGGCAAGGATGGGGTTTTCAATAACCGCACCACCAGTATCTCCGGACTTCCTTGGTTTTGCCATCAGTCCTCTAAGCCCGCAAAGCTGTTTAATCTGCTGTTTTGAACCCCTGGCACCTGAATCAAGCATCATAAATACAGAATTGAATCCTTGTTTATGTGAAGCAAGTTCACGCATTAAGGCTTCTGTAATTTTATTATCTGCATAAGTCCATTTATCTATAATCTGATTGTAACGTTCATTATTAGTGATAAGACCCATATTATAGTTTTCCCAAACTTCATCGACCTCTGCTTGAGCTTCAGCCAGGGTATCTTCCTTAATAGTTGGATTAATTAGATCACCGAGATTGAATGAAAGACCCCCTTTGAATGCCCAGGTAAAACCCATATCCTTAACATCATCGAGGAAACCAGCTGTTACAGCCAGATTTGTCCGTTCAATAACATCACTAATAACCTTTTTGATATTTTTCTTCGTCATCAGGTCATTGACAAAAGGAACACCTTCAGGAACATGCTGATTAAAAATAACCCTACCCGTTGTGGTATCGATTAACTTATAAGCCCATTCACCGTTAGCTATTTCTGTTTTAACCCTGACCTTTATTCTGGCATGTAAATCGATTACACCTTCATTTAAAGCAATGATAACCTCTTCGGCAGAATAGAATTTCATTCCCTCTCCTTTCACTTTAATCTCCGGAGTCGATTTTCTTTCTTTCGTAATATAATATAGACCGAGTACCATGTCCTGTGATGGAAGTGTCACCGGAGTCCCATTTTGAGGATTCAACATATTATGAGAAGAAAGCATTAGCATCTGTGCTTCTAAAATAGAGGCATGACTTAAAGGAACATGCACAGCCATCTGGTCTCCGTCGAAATCGGCATTGAAGGAACCACAAACAAGAGGATGCAACTGAATGGCTTTACCTTCAATTAATCTGGGTTGAAAAGACTGTATAGATAGCCGGTGAAGCGTAGGCGCACGGTTTAGTAAAACAGGGTGACCTTTGAGAATATTTTCAAGAATCTCCCATATTACCGGATCTTTTCTGTCTACTAATTTTTTAGCAGATTTAACTGTTTTAACAATGCCCCTTTCAATTAATTTACGAATAACAAAAGGCTTAAATAACTCCGCAGCCATGGCTTTGGGTATTCCACACTCATGTAATTTAAGTGTTGGACCCACTACAATAACTGAACGACCAGAATAATCTACCCTTTTACCTAAAAGGTTTTGACGGAAACGACCTTGTTTACCCTTAAGAATATCACTTAAAGATTTGAGTGGACGCCCACCTTCAGCCTTAACAGCATTTGATTTTCTTGAATTATCAAACAATGAATCGACTGCTTCCTGAAGCATTCTTTTTTCGTTTCTTAAGATAACTTCTGGTGCTTTTATTTCTAGTAGTCTTTTTAAACGATTATTACGAATAATTACTCTTCTGTAGAGATCATTTAAATCGGAAGAAGCAAATCGACCACCATCTAAGGGAACTAAGGGGCGCAATTCAGGTGGTATAACAGGTAAATACTGGATAATAGTCCACTCAGGCCTATTTTCCATGTGCGTCATACCCTGGCGGAAGGCTTCAACAACCCTAAGACGTTTAAGAGCTTCAGACTTACGTTGTTGAGAAGTCTCATTGGCGGCCTGATTCCGAAGTTCGTAAGAAAGTTCATCTAATTTGAGGCGATTAAGCATATCTTTAATCGCTTCTGCACCCATTTTAGCAACGAACTTATTTGGATCATTATCATCTAATTGACCATTCTCATGAGGAATATTATCCATTATTTCCAGATATTCCTCTTCCGTTAAAAGTTCATGTAATTTAACCTTATCTGATTCCGCAACCCCAGGTTGAATAACGATATAACGCTCATAATAAACGATAGTCTCTAACTTTTTAGAAGAAAGACCGAGAAGATATCCAATTTTATTAGGCAATGATTTAAAGAACCAGATATGTACGACGGGAACAACGAGTTTTATATGCCCCATTCTTTCGCGACGCACCTTTTTCTCTGTTACTTCAACTCCACACCGATCACAAACAATCCCTTTGTAACGAATTCTTTTATATTTACCGCAGTAACATTCATAATCTTTTACAGGACCAAAAATGCGCTCGCAGAATAAACCATCTCGTTCCGGTTTATAACTTCTATAGTTAATTGTTTCCGGTTTAAGTACTTCACCAAATGAACGTTCTAAAATGTCATCTGGTGAAGCGAGGCTGATAGTAATGCTATCGAACTCTTGCTGTTGAATCTGATTTTTCTTCTTAAAAGACATAATTATAGCAATTTAATCTCCGTAGAGATCTCGTTATTCAAATTTGATATCAAGGGCTAAACCACGTAGTTCGTGAATTAATACATTAAAGGACTCTGGAATATTTGGTTCCGGAAGATTATCTCCTTTAACTATAGCTTCATACGCTTTAGCACGTCCGTTAATATCATCAGACTTAATAGTAAGTAATTCCTGAAGTATATTAGCTGCTCCAAAAGCTTCAAGAGCCCAAACTTCCATTTCCCCGAATCTTTGACCACCAAATTGTGCTTTACCGCCCAATGGCTGCTGTGTGATTAGAGAATATGGTCCAATAGATCTTGCATGCATTTTGTCGTCAACCATGTGAGAGAGTTTCAACATATAGATAACTCCGACAGTTGCCTGCTGGTGGAAACGTTCACCAGTCTCACCATCATAAAGATAGGTTTGGCCTAAACTGGGAAGACCAGCCTTCTGTATATATCCATCAATTTCTTCTTTGCTGGCTCCATCAAAGATAGGAGTAGAAAACTTAACACCCATTTTTTCACCCGCCCATCCAAGAACGGTCTCAAAAATCTGCCCTAAATTCATACGGGAAGGAACCCCAAGAGGATTCAGGACGACATCAACGGCAGTTCCATCTTCAAGAAAAGGCATATCCTCCATACGAACAATCTTAGAAACAATACCTTTATTACCGTGCCTACCTGCCAATTTATCTCCAACTTTCAGTTTACGCTTTTTAGCCATATAAACCTTTGCCAGTTTGAGAACACCTGCTGGAAGTTCATCCCCTATACTAATGTTGAATTTTTCTCTTTTAAAACGTCCTACCTCTTCATTGACTTTTATGCTATAATTATGTAAAAGTCTGGCAATCAGACCATTTATTGAAGCATCATCTGTCCAGTTAGAATAATCAACTGAAGCGTAATCAATATTCCTAAGAACTTGTTGACTAAATTTACTACCTGCCGGAATTAGAATATCGTTATAAACACTGCGTACACCTTTGCACTGTTTGTTTTTTACCAACTGAAGAAGTTTGTCAACAAGTCTGGTTATTAACTCATTAAGAATAATCTTATGTTCATCCTCAAGTTTTGAAAGCATATCTTTTTCAGATGATTTCTGAACTTTATCTTTCTTAGCTCTGGCAAATAACTGTTTATCAATAATAACACCATTGGTAGAAGGAGGAGCTTTTAAGGAAGCATCTTTAACATCACCTGCTTTATCCCCAAAGATGGCACGAAGTAATTTTTCCTCTGGTGTTGGGTCAGATTCACCTTTAGGTGTAATTTTTCCAATCAGAATATCTCCTTCTTTTACCCAAGCACCAACTCTAATAACGCCGAATTCATCAAGATCTCGGGTTGTTTCTTCGCTAACATTAGGAATATCATTTGTTAATTCTTCCTCGCCCAATTTCGTATCTCTAACCTCCAGTTCGAAATGTTCTATGTGTAAAGATGTAAAGATATCCTCTCTTACCACCTTTTCAGAAATCACAATTGCGTCCTCAAAATTATAACCTTTCCAAGGCATGAAAGCCACTTTTAGGTTTTGCCCAAGAGCCAATTCTCCTTTTTCGGTAGCATAACCGTCACAAAGAATCTGACCTTTAGTTACCCTATCCCCTTTTCTTACGATTGGTCGCAGGTTTATACAGGTACCTTGATTCGTGCGTAGGAATTTAGTTAATTTATAAGATTTTAAGCTATCTTCAAAAGAAACAAGTTGATCATCATCTGATCTGTCGTATCTAACTTTAACTTCAACGGCATCTACATATTCAACTACTCCATCACCTTCTGCATTAATCAGCATTCGAGAATCTCTGGCAACTTTTCCTTCCAGACCTGTTCCTACAATAGGAGAACTTGGACGAACGAGAGGTACAGCCTGACGTTGCATATTAGAACCCATCAAGGCACGATTAGCATCATCATTTTCAAGGAAAGGAATCATAGAGGCCGAAACACCAACAATCTGGTTAGGTGCGACATCCATGTATTCAATTTCTGGAGGCGTTAAAACAGGAAATTCCCCTTGTTCTCTACATTTAATTCTATCTCTGGTAAATGCACCCAAATCATCAACACGGGCATTTGCCTGTGCAATACGTTTTAGATCTTCACCTTCTGCTGATAAATAAATAGGATGGTCTAAAATTTTAAGCTTTCCATCAACAACCTCTCTGTAAGGAGTTTCAAGGAAGCCCATTTTGTTTACTTTAGCATGTACACAAAGCGTTGAAATAAGTCCAATATTTGGACCTTCAGGGGTTTCAATAGTACAAAGACGACCATAATGTGAATAATGAACGTCACGAACCTCAAAACCTGCTCTCTCGCGAGATAGACCTCCAGGTCCAAGAGCAGAAATTCTTCTTTTATGCGTAATCTCAGAAAGTGGATTTGTTTGATCTAAGAACTGAGAAAGCTGGCTCGTTCCAAAAAACGAATTTATGACAGAAGAAAGTGTTCTTGCATTAATAAGATCGATAGGTGTAAAAACCTCATTATCTCTGACGTTCATTCGTTCTCTGATCGTTCGGGCCATACGAGCAAGACCTACACCAAACTGGGCATACAATTGTTCACCAACATTTCTAACCCTTCTGTTACTTAGATGATCAATATCATCAATTTCCGCTTTTTGGTTCATTAAACTAACCAAATACTTTACGATACTAATGATATCCTCTTTTGATAACACCAGATTGTCATAGCCCGCATTTAAATTAAGTTTACGATTAATCTTATACCTGCCTACTTCCCCAAGATTATATCTTTTATCCGAGAAGAAAAGCTTATCAATAATGCCACGGGCAGTTTCTTCATCGGGAGGATCAGTACCTCTTAATTGTCTGTAAATGTATTGTACGGCTTCCATTTCAGAACTTGTTGGATCTTTTTGGAGCGTGTTATATATGATGGAATAATCCTGATCAATATCTTCTTTTTGTAAAATGACTACATCACACTGAGCTTCAAGGATTAAATCAATATTATAGTCATCGAGAAGAGAATCTCTTTCTAAGATAATTTCATTTCTTTCTATGGTAACCACCTCGCCAGTATCCTCGTCAACAAAGTCTTCTGTCCAAGACCTAAGAACTCTGGCTGCCAGTTTACGGCCTATTGATTTTTGAAGTTCTTCTCTGTTTGCTGGTATAATATCGGCGAGATCAAAAATATCAAGTATTGCTTTATCGGAATCGAATCCAATAGCTCTTAGGAGCGTGGTAACCGGAAACTTCTTTTTACGATCGATGTAAGCATACATCACCGTATTGATATCAGTTGCGAACTCCATCCAAGCACCTTTGAAAGGAATAACTCTGGCAGAATATATTTTCGTTCCATTGGGGTGAACACTTTGTCCGAAAAATACGCCCGGAGATCTATGTAACTGAGAAACTACCACCCTTTCAGCACCATTGATAACAAAAGTACCTCTTGGAGTCATGTAGGGTATATTTCCAAGAAAAACATCCTGAACGATTGTTTGGAAATCAACATGTTCCACATCATTACAAGATAACTTTAATTTAGCCTTTAGAGGTACATGAAAGGTTAAACCTCTTTGTACACATTCCTCCATACTATACCGAGGAGGATCGACGAAATAGTCTAGGAATTCGAGCTGGAATATATTCCTGGCATCAGAAATAGGAAAATTTTCTTTAAAAACCTTATACAGGCCTTCATTCATTCTATTTTCCGGAGTTGTTTCCAGTTGAAAAAACTCTTGAAAAGATTTTAACTGAATCTCCAAAAAGTCTGGATATTCAGCGGGAAATTTAGTTTTCCCGAAACTTATTCTTTTTGACTCGAGGGCGAGTTCATTTCCATTGGATACCATCGGCACAAAATATTTTTCGGTAAGAACGAAACATTATATCAACACGAGATATAATGCAATTCGAGACAATAAAGTTTAAAAACATCCATTACCAGTAAAAAAGTACATTTACAAAAGAAATGCCAAGAGGCTTAGCGATATAAACCATCGCTAAGCCACATAGACACTTTCGCATTAATTGCCAAGACTGTAAGTCTGGATCATAATAAATTCGCAAATGAGCAAATAATTACTTAATTTCTACCTGAGCGCCAGCGGCCTCAAGTTTTTCTTTCAATTCAGCTGCTTCTTCTTTAGAAACGCCTGATTTCAGAGGTGCAGGAGCAGCATCGACTAAGTCTTTTGCTTCTTTTAAGCCCAGATTAAGTAAAGTTTTAACTTCTTTAACAACTTGTAATTTCGCAGCACCGCCGGAAGTTAAAATAACATCAAAAGAAGTTTGCTCTGCAGGAGCAGAAGAAGCATCCCCACCACCACCAGATGGAGCAGATACGGCAACAGCAGCAGCTGCTGGTTCGATACCATACTCATCTTTTAAAATTGCAGCAAGTTCATTGACTTCTTTTACCGTCAGATTGACAAGCTGTTCCGCAAAAGCCTTCAAATCCGCCATTGTTTTTCGTTTTAAGATTAAAAAATAATTTTATGTGCGGGTTAGCTTGGAAGCCTAACCAAGGGGGAACGTTACCTAATTAGGCGCGTTCCTGAAGTGTTTTCACCAAGCCAGCGATTGTTTGACCACCAGATTGAAGAGCACTGATAACATTTCTTGCTGGAGATTGAAGTAAACCAATAACTTCCCCAAGCAATTGTTCTTTCGATTTAAGCTTAGTAAGCGCGTCCAATTGATTGTCGCCTATAAAAATAGCAGTATCAATATAAGCAGCTTTAAGAAGTGGTCTCTCGTTTCCAGCACGAAATTCTTTTAAAACTTTGGCCGGTATATTGGCAGCTCCCTCTGCATAGAGTATAGCTGTCGGGCCTTTTAATTCACCAAAGATTGCTTCATAATTTTTATCTGATGAAGCAGATTCAAGAGCTTTTCGAATGAGAGTATTTTTAATTACCCTCATTTTAACGCCTTTGTTAAAACACAATCTTCTGAAATTATTAATTTGTTCAACGGAAAGAGTTGAAGCATCTGTAATGTAGAAAAAATCTAGATTAGCAAAGACACCTTTCAATTCCTCAATTACCGCTGTTTTTTCCTGTTTGGTCATTTCCGATTAACTTTAATGATTAGCGAACGACTTTGGGGTCAACTTTAATACCTGGGCTCATCGTACTAGCCACAGTAATTGATTTCATGTAAGTACCTTTTGCACTTGATGGTTTCATTCGAAGCAAGGTAGAAAGCAATTCATTTGCATTCTCAGTCAATTTATCAGGCGTGAAAGACACTCTTCCAATAGAAGCATGTATAATACCATATTTATCAACTCTGAACGAAATTTTACCTGATTTAACATCAGCCACTGCTTCACCCACATTCATTGTAACCGTTCCTGTTTTAGGATTAGGCATAAGGTTACGTGGTCCTAAAATTCTACCTAAACGTCCTACCTGTGCCATTACCTGTGGAGTAGCGATTACAACATCTACATCTGTCCATCCACCCATTACTTTTTGGATGAGATCATCAAGACCTGCATGATCAGCACCTGCATCAAGCGCTTCTTGAACTTTATCAGGAGTACAAAAGACAGCAACTCTCTTAGTTTTACCAGTTCCGTGCGGTAAACTAACCGTGCCTCTTAGAGACTGATCAGGTTTTCTCGGATCAACTCCCAAACGAGCATGAATATCGACAGAAGCGTCAAATTTAGTTGTATTAATTTCTCCCACTAAAGACATAGCTTCTTCGAGAGAATACAACTTTTCCCGATTCACTTTCGGGTCGACCAAGGCTCTTTTTTTACTTACTTTAGTCATATTAAAAATTTTGAGGTTATATCATTTATACGTAAAACATATAAACTCCCTACATTAAAAATTAATTTTCAACTGCAGACCACGGTGCATCACCATTTACAGTAATTCCCATACTTCTTGCAGTTCCAGCCACCATTTTCATAGCGGAGGTTACTTCAAAACAATTCAAGTCAGGCATTTTATTTTCTGCAATAGCCTTTATTTGATCCCAGGACACAGAACCAATTTTATTTCTATTTGGTTGAGCAGATCCTTTCTTTGCTTTGGTAGCATCCAAAAGTTGAATGGCCACGGGTGGGGTTTTGATGATAAAATCAAAGGATTTATCTTTATATACCGAAATAACGGTTGGAAGAATTTGTCCCATTTTATCTTGAGTAGCTGCGTTGAAACGTTTGCAGAACTCCATAATATTTACACCCTTAGAACCTAAGGCAGGACCAATAGGAGGAGCTGGATTAGCTTGTCCACCTTTTACCTGTAGTTTAATTAAAAATCCAATTTCCTTTGCCATAACACTACTTTTTTAACTTTTCATATCCTCCTTTGGAAGCGTCTCTAAGGCTCACACCAAAGAGAACAAATTTGAATAATCCAAGTCTATATAAATAAAATCAGCTGGTTTTTTCAACCTGCATGAAATTCAATTCAACTTCTGTACCTCTGCCAAAAATTTTGACAATAACTTTAAGTTTCTTTTTATCTTCGTTAATTTCCTGAATATCACCAACAAATTCAGTGAAAGGGCCATCAATAATTTTAATGGTTTCACCCACAATGAATGGCTCAATCAGTGCTTCAGCAGATTCTTGAGATTCATCAACCTTACCTAATAGCCTATTAGCCTCTGCCTCCCTCATAGGAATTGGCGTATTTTTACCTAAAAAGTGAATAACATTTTGAAGATTTTGAATACTTGTAACAATTTCCCCAGAAAGTTTTGATTCAATGGCTTCAATAAGAATATAGCCAGGAAGAATGTTTCTCTCCGAGACTACTTTTTTACCATTTCTAATTTTGTAGACCTTTTCAAGAGGAACAACTACCTGAAAAATAAAATCAGCCCAGCCATTACGTTGGATTTCAGTATCCAAACGTTCCTTAATTTTCCTTTCCTTTCCACTTATAACGCGGAGGGAATACCACCTTTTTTCTTCGGACATTTAATGTATATTGATAGATAGAAATCAGAGTCCGTAGATTAAATCAAGCAGCGTACTGGAAAAAACATCCATTACAAAAACAATTAGAGCCAACAAGAGACTAGCAACTACTACAAGAATTGCATTTTCTTGGAGGCTAACCCAGGAAGGCCACGTCACTTTGTTCACAAGTTCGTCGTAGCTTTCTCTGAGGTACAGTTTTAATGATTCCATAATAAAGATATTTTAAACTGCACGGGCGGGAGGACTTGAACCCCCAGCCTACGGTTTTGGAGACCGTCGCTCTACCAGTTGAGCTACGCCCGTATTAAAAAAGTAAGGTTTCATAAAAGAAACCCCACTTTTTTAAATTACCCAAAGTGGGATTTATTCTAATATTTCCGTAACCTGACCTGCACCTACTGTACGACCACCTTCACGAATTGCAAAACGCAATCCTTTCTCCATAGCGATAGGGTTAAGTAAGGTAACTTCTAAAGATACATTATCCCCCGGCATTACCATTTCAACACCGTCAGGTAATTTAACATCACCTGTAACGTCTGTTGTACGGAAATAGAACTGAGGACGGTAACCATTGAAGAAAGGCGTGTGACGGCCACCTTCGTCTTTGCTTAGTACATAAGTTTCACATTTGAAACGAATGTGTGGTTTTACTGAACCAGGAGCACAGATAACCATACCACGACGAATCTGAGATTTTTCTATACCTCTTAAAAGCAAACCAGCATTATCACCAGCTTCACCTCTATCTAATAATTTACGGAACATTTCAACACCTGTACAAACCGAGGTTAAAGGTTTGTCCTCCTTGTCCATCATACCCACAATTTCTACGGGATTACCTACATTGATAACACCTCTTTCAATACGACCAGTAGCAACGGTACCACGACCTGTGATTGAAAATACGTCCTCAATTGGCATCAAGAAAGGTTTGTCAGTAAGACGTACTGGATTAGGGATATCATTATCCACAGCATCCATTAATTCTTTGATTTTACCTACATAGAATGGATCATCTTCCAAAGCTTTTAAAGCAGAACCTTGAATAACGGAAGCATTATCACCATCGAAACCGTAAGTATCAAGTAACTCACGTACTTCCATTTCAACTAATTCTAGCATCTCTGGATCTTCGACGATATCTACTTTATTCATGAAAACAACCAATTTTGGTACACCTACCTGACGAGCAAGAAGAATGTGTTCACGCGTTTGAGGCATAGGACCATCTGTAGCTGCAACAACAATTATAGCACCATCCATTTGAGCTGCACCCGTAACCATGTTTTTAACATAATCCGCGTGACCTGGACAATCTACGTGTGCGTAGTGTCTATTCGTTGTTTCATATTCAACATGCGCAGTGTTGATAGTAATACCGCGCTCTTTTTCTTCCGGAGCAGCATCGATTGAATCATACGATTTCTTTTCCGCAAGACCTTCTTTTGAAAGAACATAAGTTATCGCGGCAGTCAGGGTTGTTTTGCCATGATCTACGTGACCGATAGTACCAATGTTAACGTGTGGTTTCGTTCTTTCGAATGTACCTTTAGCCATCAGTTTTGATTTTTAAAAAATTAATTCATTAAACAAGAAAAATCTCCGGAATACGAGAGCCAATGAGGGGAATTGAACCCCTGACCCCTTCCTTACCATGGAAGTGCTCTACCCCTGAGCTACATTGGCTGTTATTGTCGGAGTTATAATTTTAAAAATGAGCGGGCGAAGAGACTCGAACCCTCGACCCTCAGCTTGGAAGGCTGATGCTCTACCAACTGAGCTACACCCGCTTATAATAAATAATTTATTCTTTACAAGGAACAAAATATTCGTGGGGGTGATAGGAATCGAACCTATTCAGACATAGTCACCAGATTTACAGTCTGGCCCGGCTCTCCAGCTCCGGCGCACCCCCTGCTCTCCTAAAACAGGAGAAAATATTTCAATATAATCTGTTGCTTTTCAACAGATTAAAAATGAGCCAGCAGAGGGACTCGAACCCCCGACCAGCTGATTACAAATCAGCTGCTCTACCAACTGAGCTATGCTGGCCGACTATTTTTCTTTTCAAATTGCTCTCATAGAATACCCTTTTCGAAAGCGAAGGCAAAGATAAATAGTCTTTATAACTATTCCAAAGGAATATTAAAAAAAAATCATTTTATTTTCTCCTGAACTTATATTTTTCTATTTGACGTCTTAAAGAATCTATCGCTTCATCTGTGGCGGCCTCAAAAGTCATTTTACTTGTTTTTACAAATAGAACTTCTCCAGGCACATGAACACTTAATTCAACAATCTTCTCTTTAACCTGACCTGAATTTTCAAGTTTTAACAAAACCTGTGTGTGAATAATTCGACCAAAGAATTGATTCAATTTTTCAACCTTTTTCTCAATAAACATTTTTAATTTTTGATCCGCACGAAAGGATACTGCTTGCATGTCAATACTCATAGTAATCTTTTTTTTAAAATAATAAAATGATGGTTTGACTTTAGCCGATATTTTACGGCAATTTTCGATTTGCTTTAGGATGCGCCTGCTGGTATATTTTTTTTAATCGTTCTGCAGAGTTATGCATATAAACCTGGGTGGCAGCCAGATTAGAATGTCCTAACAATGCCTTTAAGGATTGGATGTCTGCCCCGTTATCCATTAAATGAGTGGCAAATGTATGGCGTATTAAGTGAGGTCCCTTATTCTCTATACTCGTTGCAAAACGAAGATAACGGGTACTTACCTCGTATATAAATCGGGTATAAACCTTTTTTCCTTTATTTGTTGTTAAAAAAGTTTCCGCCCTTTCCTCAAATAAAGCGTTCCTTTCTTTTACATATTCTTCCATTAAATTAAATAGAGACGGATTTACAGGAATAATACGCATTTTTCTTCCTTTCCCCAATACCTTTATCTCTTTCCTATCCCAATGTATATCCATATCCCTTAGGTTAGATATTTCGGCGCGTCTCATACCCGTTCCATATAAAATTTCTATAATCAACCTATCCCTGATACCACTAAAATCGGCTGAGAAGTAATGACTGGAGGACAATTTCTTCATGCCTTCAACCGTAACAAATCTAGGTAATCGTTTTGGTACCTTTGGCAAGGGAATCCGTTTTACAGGATTTTTATTTACTCTTCCAGAACGTTGTAAGAATCGATACATTGCATTGAGACCTGCAATTCTTCTTCTGATTACTGTTGGCTTTTTACCCTCATTTGCCAGATATACAACCCAGTTCCTAATAGTATCGGTTTCTATACTTTCCCATATTAGGCTAAGATTTTGATTGTCTAAATAATTTATAAAATACTGAATATCATCACTATAACCTCTCAATGTCTCAGGGGAAACTCTCTTTTCTTTCTCCAAATAATTTAAAAAATGGTCTAAATAAGAATTTTGCATACCTGACATTCACCTAATAAAGATTAATACCTTAATATACAAAAACTATTTAATAAAGTCAAGTTTATGGTCTTGTTAAATTTTATTAAGTTTCTCATAATATAGACAAAATGCCTTTAAAGATGTTTCATTATTCATCAAAATTCGGTTTTCTTTCAAATAGGATTCCATCTGGTCAATCTTTGTTCGGGTAATTTCCAGCCAGGATTTTTTATTCAGGTTAGTTTCTTGCCAATCACCATTTCCCAATTTAGAAAAATAAATTGTTTTGAAATAATAATAAGCATTTTTATCTCCTACTGATAAAGCAACATGATAGGATGGCTCTTTTTTCTTTAAAATAGAATGACTTATCACTTTTAAATGCTTGCCTTCAAAAATAACTTCGTAGAATCCATCATTTACAAAGTTTTTTGGTCCTTCCACACTTGAATGACGATAAGTTTTTAAAATATTCCCTTTTAAATCATAGGTCTGGATTTTTTTTATGGCTTTGAAATCAATTCCCTTTACTAAATCACCTATCTGGAATTCTATCAGTTTTTCTAATAGATTAATACGTAATTTATAACCCGAAATAGAATCAGAAGCATTTGGATCATATCTTTTTACGACCTCTTTAAAAAAAACAACTGATGACTTCCTGAAGACTGTATCCAGATGAATATTACCTAACAATTTTCCTGGCTTTTCTGAAATTCCATATCGGGGAGCTAGGTTATTAGGTTTAAATTCGCCATAATTAAGGTCATCCCGAGTACTTTGATATAATTCATCTTGTGAAAAAGAAAAAAAAGGAAATGCTAAAAAAAATAAAAAAATGATTTTTTTCATATTCATAAGTTATTTATCAGACTCATAAAAATCAAGGTATTCATCTCCAGGTTCATATACAAGAAATTCAAAAATAAGGTTCATCATTTCATCCTTTGTTCCCCAACCATACTTAACTGTAGCTGGAGGAAAATATGGATTCCTGGGATTATTCCTCGTGTTATCAAAAGTAGCTTCCGCATAAATAACAGAACCTTTAGGAATTTTCAATAAATGATTAAACTGATAAGTTTGCTGCCAGTTAAAATCCCAATCGGGAATATGAATTAAAGGTATCATATCCCCATCAGGAGTTATTGCAAATGATTTAAACGATTTACCCAAAAGATGCATGTGAGGTAAAACACTTAAAAGGGAGAGATCAGTGGGCAAAACAGGAGACCTCATATAAAAAGTAATCACTGTGTCGGGTTGGAATTCAAAGGGCTTATTCATTACCCAGGTTTCGTCAAATACTAAAGTTTCAATAATTCTCCTTGGTTTACCCTTTGCATAATACAGATGAATCTCTGACTGATCCGTATCATCTTTTGCTGAAGGTGCATAGTGCATATTCACGATTAAATCAGTATTTGCAGGTAAAACTTTTGCCACACCATCTGGGTAAAAAAGCGGAAAATTACCTGGAACCCAACCCGTCCAAAAAGAATTAGCCAATGGAATATTCATTTTTTCTAATTGAGGCCCTGCCTGCCAAACGGAGGATGCATCAAAAGGACGGATTCTTTTTGTAGTATCAATCATAATTCTGCTATGATGCGCCAGTGTTTTATTTTGAGGCACAAAACCAACCCCTTTTAAATAAATCGTCGCTGTATTTTCAATAGGAATAACGAAGAATCTATATTCTTCTTCATTATTTCCAGGAATAATAAAAGGTTTTTGAAATTTAACAATTTTGTCAGGAATGGGAAATTTTAAAACATCCGACTCTACTTTTTTGTGTGGTACACCTGCCGGAGCTCCATTTTTAATCCATTGAAGGATTTTATTTAATGATTCCGCAGGTAGTGCCCGTTGATTATGAAAGGTCCGAAACAAAGTATCAGCATGCCAGGGTGGCATATATTTTGATTCTACGACCCGTTCAATCATGGATGTTCTTCTCTTTAGATCTTCATAACTTTCTAATGAAAAAGGAGCACTTTGACCTATGCGATGGCAAACTGTGCAGTTTTTATCAATAATAGGTTTTACATTGCCATAATAGGTAAGCGTATCTGAACCTAGGGCCACTTTAATTCCCCAAAGGAAAAAGAAGAAACCAAATAAAGATTGTAAAAGGGCATTCCTTGTCATCATTAATATATGTAAAACAAATGTAATTATTAACCAGTTTGAAAACAAGGAGTATTTTCTATAGTTTCTTGAAAATTTAAATATGAGAGTTAAAAGATCAGGGATTAAAAATACAACCTATAGGATCTGTTTTAAAAATCAAAACTGGCTGATTATTCTGGTAAGCATTTAACGCATTTTTCAGATAAAAATGCTGAGGTACTTGTTTATTTTTACCCAAGGCATAAAACCAGTCATCAGTAGCTCCCCGATAGATGATATCAGCATCGGTGTTGAAAAGCAGCACCTCAGGAGTTGTCTTTACGCTTAGGAAATTGGCCAGCTTATTCCTTTCGTCCACGAACCATGGAAAGGGTATTTTATATTTTTTTATAAAGCCTTTTGCCATTTTTTTTTCTTCATATGAAGTAAAAACACCAACAAAATGAATCTCAGGAAAATCGACCATTAACTTTTTCCAGATGATTGGATATTTATTACAAATGGGACACTCTGAATTTAACCAGATAAAAACATTTCCATTTTTACTTAAGGCAATTCTTTTCGGTAAAAGAGAAATTAGGCTATCCTTTCTATTTTCTGGAAAACCTACTAAATTTATAACTCTTGCCCAAGAAATAGCAATTGAAGTTAACACAAAGAAAATCAGAAGAAAGTATTTCATAAAAAAATTGCTCTCCGAAAATAAGCATCGGAGAGCAATTTAACGAATAAAAAAGGAAATATTACTTTTTAGGTGTTAAAAGTACGGTAGCTTTATCACCGTAACCATTTACCCAAGCGTAACTTATAGTTCCGTCATCATTTACTTTACCTGAAGCAAGTGTTTTCTCACCGAAAGGTTCTGTAAAATCAGGGAATTTAATGGTACCACAAACATCAAATAAAGTAGCCTCCATTTTAGTTGTTGCGGTAATTCCATAAACCTCATACCATTTAAGATAGAGACCTGCACTCCAATCGGAAATAGTGTATTTACCATCACCAGTTTTAGTTAGTTTTACCTCCTTTGTTGCGGTAAATACTCCTTTACAACAATCATCTGTAGAGGTTCCTGAAGTGGTTGCTACATAAGTACCTTCTATTTTTGAATTACAGACAACCGCCCAGTTAATATCACAATTAGCGCCAGGGAATTCAGAACAAACAGAATCAGACCAGGAATCAAAATATCGACCATCTGCAGTTGTAAAAGCCCAAGTCATTCTAAAGCTGTCATCTGAAGTAAATCGAACTGTTGAAGTCCTATCTTTTTTAAAGGTATTACTGAAAACTGAAACCTTGCCTTTACCATCACCATAGTCGAAAGTAGCATCTTTAAAAGCGGCGTACACATCGGCTGGAGAGATAGTAAATTTAGCGTAAGTTCTATTGGCAGGAACGGCACTCCCTTCCAGCGTTTTCACTTTTTTAACGCCATGATTAGCTACCCTTGGATTTCCCTCTGCGTCAACATAGGATTCCTTAAAATTGACAAATATGTCCATTTTGGTAACTGTATTTATTTTATCTATAGATATCCATTGCAATTCTATACTAATTGGTGTGGTCATATCTTTATAGAAGAAACTCGTAGCTGAACCAGTTGCAGTTTGCGCATAACCATGAACGGCAGTTTCCGGAGCAAGTACCGGATTTAAAGACTCGTCCTTACAGGAAGAAAACGGCAACAACAATGCGGCAGCTAGAGAATAAAGCAAAATTTTAAATCGCTTCATGTTGTGTTTTTTTATTAAAACAATCAATGAAAATAATTAGTTTGGATCCCAGAAAATTCTATCTCTGTCGTAAATAACATCTTTTGCTGCTTTAGCATTTGGATTCAAAGTAAGTTCTTCTTGTGGATAAGGCAAACGAACAGGGAATTTACGAGGTGCTAGAATGGGATCCTGGATAGTATTAGGAAAACCAGTACGACGGAAGAAGTTATATAACTCATAACCATTTCCCCAGCTGGTAAACCAAAGCTGCTTTCCAACGACATTTAATTTGGCGTTGTTATTTGCTGCATTATCATAACGGCTCAACCATAAATCGACATAAGCTTTGGTATCCAATACGCGACCATCAACCATTGTGATGGGAGGAACCACCGCATTTACATCTGTAGCTCTGCCAAAAGCGACGACTTTACCAATATGATCCTCGATAGCTTTTTTGAACAATGCTTTCGCATCACCAGCTACACCTAAAGCTAAAATAGCTTCAATCTGATGATATAATACATTAACTGTAGTTAAAGCGGGGAAAATTCCACCTCCTGTTGCTCTGTTTGCCGCTGGAATTGCTGGAGTAGCGATATCAAAATAACCACCTGCCGGATAAACACCGGGAATTAATCTGAAGTCACCATCAAGAGGAACACCTGCAGGGTCAGCACGATCACGACCAAACAATCCAGCCAAGAAAGTTTTAGCCTTATCGTCGTATTTAAGATTTTTATTATCATACAAACGCTTAATGACCAGATTACTTATTGGGAAATAACCATAAGTACAAGAAGGAGTTTGGGAACAAGGAGACGTATTTCTCTGAGAAGGGTCTGCCTGGTCTAGCACCGTACCTTGAATTCTGCGGAAGTAGTAAGGCCAGCGTGGATCAGCATCTTCCAAAGATTCAAGCATAAACTGGTGAAGAATGTAAGTAAAACCATTCGTACCAGCCGTGTAAGAAGCACGATACCAAGGATGGCGGTTATCAGGAGTTACTGTTTTAGAATATTGAAAAGTGAAATCTTCAGCGGCAGCAGAAATTAATTTTCCAGAGGCAATTACGGCTTCAATTTGGGATTTCGCATTGGTGTTAACCAATCTCGTATTCATCAACAATTTCAACTTCAAAGAAAAACCAAATTTTTCCCATCTGGCAGTATTACCTGCATAAATTAGATCACCTGTAACAGCAACAGGACGACGAGTATTTGTTACCCCTTTGATGCCTTCATCTACTAGGGTTAACATTTTAGCATAAATAGCTGCATCATCCTCAAAGTTAGGGTTTACAATGGGTTTTTCACCATCCCCGTTTAAGGCCTCAGAGTAAGGAATATCACCAAACAAATCGACCATTGTGGAAACAACATAAGCTTTTAGGAGTTGAGCTATACCCAGGTATTGAGGGGAACCAGTATCACCAGAGTTAGCTTTGATAATTCCTTCCAGGTCTTTAAGTACGTCAGCATATAAGGAGCGCCAGGTACCATTGTAAGAAGTTTGTCCCAAATTCCAGTTATCGCCACTTCCAATGATGCCCATGAAGCCCATAAGGTCATCATTAACACCTCCACCAATGAGGCTCATTAAACTATACTGAGATTGGGCAAGAAGAAGATCCGAACCTGCTTGTGTAGGGTTATTTGGATCTTGGTTGATATCTAAGTCAAACATATCACCACAGCCACTTAAGACAAAAATCATAAGGGTAGCGGCGAAAAATCTGACGGTATTTTTTAATTTATTCATTTTTAAAAATTTTTTCCTGATATTATCCACCAGGATGAACAAAAAGGTCAATTCGTCAGAAAGTTATAGAAAGGTTCACACCAAAACGTCTAGTTGTAGGGTAAGAACCATATTCAAAACCTTGAACATTTGAAGATGCAGACTCAGCCAATACCTCAGGATCACTATTTACGCCTTCAAGGATATTTGGAGCTCTCCACCAAAGATTGCGGCCAGAAAGGGAAAGTCTCGCTGAACCGAATGGTGTTTTAGACAATAATTTCTTAGGGAACTGATAGGCCAATGATATTTCCCTTAAACGAATAGAAGTAATATCAAAGATGTTTGTTTCGTCGGCACCATAAGCTCCAAAACCATTAGAGAAGAAATAATCAAAAGCTGTAATAGCTGTTGTATTTCTGATATAGTTTCCTTTTTCGTCTAAAATAGGCTCAAAAGTCTGGGTATTTCCGTAAACACCTGGAATAACTCTTAGCGCCTCTCTGTCTTCCGTAACTTTAATCTGACCTCTTAATAAAAGGGAACCAGCTGTAGTTAAATACATATCACCTCCTTGACGCCAGTCAATTAAGGCATTTAAAGAGAAACCCTTAAATGAAAAGGTATTTATTAAACTAGTTGTAAAATCAGGATTTGGATCACCGATTATTTCAGATGTTGGTTCTAAAATAGTTAAGCCTAATGATTTATCTATTAACAGATCTCCTTCTGGTGTTTTTGCATTGGCTGATCCAAATATTTGACCATATGGATATCCTGTTCTATGAATGACACCAAGACTTGAAAATAATCCACCTACATAGATATCACCTCCTTCACCCGCGTCAACAACTAAAGAACGGATACGTGTAAAGTTTACGGTTGCATCCCAAGTAAATTCTTTTGTTTTTATAGGTGAGAAGTTCAATGAAACTTCGAATCCTTTATTTTGAATTTCACCAGCATTTACAACTGCACGAGTAAAACCTGAAGAGGCAGGTACCTGAGTAGAAGTAATCTGGTTGGTTGAATTTCTTTTAAACCAGGTAAATTCTAGTCCAACTCTATTTTTCAACAATCTTAAGTCAGCACCAAATTCGATTTCTGTGGTTAACTCTGATAACAAATTACCATTACCTAAAGTATTACCCAAAGAAGCCAGGTTAAACTTAGTACCACCTGCAGTTGTGAAAGGAGTAGATAAGAAATAAGGAGTAGCCGTTCTATAAGGAGTGGCCTCATTTCCAACCTGAGTCCAGGCACCCCTAATTTTTGCATATCCTAAGAAATTATTAGCGATATCAAAGGCGTCTGTGAGCACAAATGAAGCATTTACACCAGGGTAAAAATAGCTTCTATTGGCTGCTGGCAAAGTGGAAGAAAAATCATTACGGGCAGTAATACCTAAATATAGATAATTCTTGTACCCAATTTGCATATCACCATAAGCAGCATAGAAACGCTGTAAACGGTTAAATTCAGAACTCAATTGAGTTACAGTTGCATCAGTATTATATAATCCTCTGGAAATGATACCATCACCTACTACATAGCGAGTTCCATATGAACGTTGATTCCAGTTAAAACCAGCAATTAATCTGAAATCAATATTTTCACCGAATTTTGTATTGACAGTTGCAAGGTAATTCAAATCAATTTCAGTATTTGTTACATCATTTGTCCATACTTCACCATTTGCATCAGCAACACCTCCTGCTACCTTTACATTTTTCTGAAAATCTGAATAAGTATTCATACCGCCTCTTGCAGTTAATGCCAACCAAGGAGTTACGTCATAATTTAGGGCAATATTACCGTAAACACGATTAACATTTGACTTAAAATAATCATACTTTGTTAACCAACGAGGGTTGTCGAGAGCACGATAAAAAACATTTGAACCTGTAACGGGATTTTCAAAAGGATAAGGAATTCCTTCTGGATTGGTTTCATTCAAGTCAAAATTTCTTGGTAGAAAGAAAAGACGAGTAAAAATGGAAGCGTCGGCTGTTCCAAAATTACCTCCAAATACAGAACCACCAGAAGGAGGAGTTTTCTGTTCGGAATTGACGTAAGTAACATTACCAGAAACAGTAAGTCCATTATCGAGTTTAGCATTTCCACCTACGCTAACAGAAGTACGACCTGAATGAGAATTTGGTACAATCCCTTCATTATTCATCCGGCTCACTACCGCATTTAGGGAAGATTTTTCATTTCCCCCATTGATGTTAATGGAATTCTCAAATAAACCGCCATCGCGGAAGAAGGGTCCAATGATATCATAGGGACGATATGGAACAGCCATTGCCTTTCCATCTTTCATCAACTGAGGAAATACAGAAGGGAAACGCGAACCTGCAAAACCACCAGAAACCAATGGATGAGGAACAGTACCTTCAGGATACCCAGGAACGATAACTTTAGAATAGCTTGTGCCATAAGCAGCATTCAAACGATCCACATGTTCAGCAAAAGGAGAACCCCAGTTACCAATGAAACCTCCGTTATAAACTTGGTTAGAACCTTGACCATATACGTCTTGATAATCAGGGATACCAGAAATCTGTTCAGATTG
>JBEAXK010000083.1:0-10214 GCA_041159865.1 Bacteroidota bacterium | reverse complement strand
TCATCTCAACATCAGGCGCATCACTGTTTTCAGCGCAGATATTCCAACTAGTCTGATAACCGCTGGGAGCCACCAGAATATGACACGACAAAGTAGATAAAAACTGGTTTATCATTCCTGGGCCATTTCCTCCATTGCCGTGAAGCAATATACAAACGGGAAAGCCACCCTGAGGGACAGCACCTGTTGGAACAAAAATATTCATCGGGTAGGTATATCCGTTAGGTTGTTGGGACCACGTTTTTTTGATACTTATATTTGTAGTTGAGGTCAAATTTCCAGAAGTCACCACATTATTTGAATTTGTCTTAAAACTGACCTCATTTCCGTAAGCCGTACCTGCACTATTTGTGGTGTAAGCACGGACATAATAGATGGTGTTGGGAGAAAGAGATGTCAGGGAAGAGGTAAATGTACCTGTTCCGGTTCCATCGGAAGTTTTGGTTAAAAGGGTTACCAACGGCGACGGATTAGTGGACCAAACTACGCCCCTAGCCGTCAAGGTTGCACCTCCGTCTGAAGAGATATTCCCTCCGGAACTTGCGGTAGTGCTCCCCAGATTACTGATCGCTGTAGTGGAAAGAGTGGGAATTTTAGGGGTATTGGAATCATAAAAAAAGAAGAAAAAGAAAAGGGCCGCGTGCTCGCCAGTTACCCCTTCGTAATACCCAATGGTAGAGCGGGAATTATTCTGGACTCTACCATTTTCCCAATAACCGATAGTAGATCTGGCGCTATTCATTACTCTGCCATTATCAAGATAGCCAATGGTCGAACGGGAACTATTCATCACCCTTCCATTATCAAAATAACCAATGGTAGAACGGGAACTATTCATCATCCTATCGGCATCGATATATCCAATGGTAGAACGGGAACTATTCATCACCCTTCCGTTGTCAATATAACCGATGGTAGATCTGGAACTATCCATCAATCGTTGTGCATTTAACCCAACTAGGGTCAGGCAAATCATCATTGATAAAATGGTAATTTTCATTTGATAAGATTAAATATGTTCTAAAATATCGACCCTAAATTCTCTTAAAATCTAATGATTCCTTGATTAAATAAATATTTTAAAACTTAAAGATAAGAAATTAATTAGGTAGATGACAGGTACAACAACCTTGTCAAAAACGGCTTGCGTTTTTTTTAGCTATAATTTTGCTTTTAAAATGAAGTACATCAAAAAAAACATAAAATAATTTAGGATGACCGTTTATGATTATTTGAAAAAGGACATAGAACCTATTACCCGATGGCTTCTGGAAATCAAAGAGGGAGAACCAATTCCATACTTAGATTTTTATACCAAAGTAAGGAATCAAGACCATTTTATACATCAAGTGAAATAATTAATCATTATAACTAAATAAAAATGCTTACGAATAATAAAAACAAAAGCTGGTAAGTTATTATCTATTGATTTTAGCCAATGGAAGGTTGATGAGGATTCTACCTGTAAAATTCTCGACGAAATAGATGGCAATCTGGTGCTTGAGAATAAATCGGGGCATATCGCCAGTATCTGTAAACATTTAATACAGGACAACCTCATTCGGATCACAAAAGATTACATTGATATAAAAGGTTTATATCATCATTATTTTATTACGAATTACCTAGCTGATGATAAACATAAAATGAATAGATTATTTGAAAATCATGTAGCCTTGATTTTTCAACATAGAGATTTAGTATTAAATAAAGCAGAATATTATCTGTTGAACCCCGATATTTTATCAAGTGGTGGCATGTACATAGGAGGTTTTAAATATTCACTGGGCTCTCTTTTTGAATCCATTGAAAGTGGCAATCATTATTACTATGATGAAATTGACGGACATAAAGAGTTGTATTTGGTTAGTATGGCATCTTCCCCTTTGAGCGGCTCGGTTTTCAAAGCATTATTCTGGTCTGACCATGAAAAACAATTATTGAGATTAGAAAAAAATCTTTCCGGAGTTAAAAGTCCTTCCATCGGTGTATTTCATAAGATGGTAGCTTTTTCTTCTTTTACTATTGATGAGCAAACAAAGGCGCTGCAACAATTAATAAATGAAATCAACGACCGGAATAATATTTCTGCGTTGAAATAATTTTACAAGGAAAATATGGTTTAGTCCTTTCATTATTCGACGGGCTTTCACCCATCGATAGGTTATGTCGCCATTTCAGGACATGAATGGATGGCTAGCTTTTATTGGTATATAAGAGACTTGAGATTTGAAACTGCGTATAATGGAATCACTTTGACATTTTCAAATTTGAATAAATAAGAAGATAAAAATACAAATCAATAAAGGGTTATTTTCCATAAAAAACAAGACCGATAAATAGGTAAATTTAATAAAAAACAAGACCGAAACAATATGTTCGATAGCTTTATTGGTTATATTTTTTGTCAAATTGGTTCATTATTTCAATATATTCCAGTGGTAGTTTTTCTGCCACAAAGTCTAAAATTTCTTTTGGAATATGTTTGTAAAAGGCAGACGCTATTCCTCCGGTTATGCAGGCGACGGTATCACTGTCCCCACCGATGGATATGGCAAGTCTTATCGCATTTTCAAAGTCTATACTTTCCAGAAATGCCACAATAGCTTGTGGCACAGTACCTTGACAAGTTTCATCAAAGGGGTAAGTTGGCCGTATTTCATCAAGAGTGAAATCAAGGTTATAGTTAAAAGTCTGGGATATGAAGTCCTTGATTTCTAGCTTTGTTTTTCCTTGTCTTGCCAGAAATATGGCTGTTGCCGTTGCTTGAGCTCCTTTTATTCCTTCCGGATGGTTATGGGTTACTTCCGCTGACTGTTTAGCCATTTCCATCACTGTTTCCAGGTCATTAAAGGCAAATCCTACGGCACTTGCTCTCATCGCTGATCCATTTCCATAACTACCGTAAGGTTCTAAGTTGTCTTCTTTTAACCAAAGGTAGAAACTTCCACCATAACAGCGTCCATTATACTTTCTGCCATATTCCCAGATGGTCTTTGCAAAAGGTTTTTTGTTCAGAATGCAATCTGCAACAGCAATCGTTAAAACCGAGTCGTCTGTAAAATCACAAGCTGGATTAAATAAGTCAAAGTCCGTCGTTTTAATGTTGTTCCACTCAAATACGGAACCAATAACGTCTCCAATAACTGCACCGATTATTGTGTTTGAATTTGAAATCATCCTTTTTTATGTTGTTTAGATTGAAAATTGATTTTAAATAAATTCGCTTTTTTATTTTTTGCTCAAAACTTCTAATAACTTAACATTCAAATATAACTTTTCTTTACCCACTTGTTCGCTTTTCAAGAAGCCTATATTTTCCAATTCTTTTAAATAATTACCTGCCGTTTTAAGATTGCCTAATCCTGCCTTTTCTAATTGGTTTCTTTTTGTATATGGTAATCGGAATAGCTCTAACATAAGATCTTTTGAATATATTTTTGGTAACTTTTTTTGTATTTCGGTGCCCATTTCATTCATCAGTTTTTCAATCTCCGCTATTTGACTCCTTCCTTTTAGGGCCGTTTGTTCTACCATATCCAGCATATACATAATCCAATCTTCCCACTCTCCTTCTTCTGTTACTTTTCTAAGATTTAGGTAGTATTTTTCTTTGTGTTGAAGGATATAATTACTTAAATACAGTGACGGCAAATCAAGTAAGCCGGTTATTTTGAGGTATAATAAGAGTATGATTCTTCCAGTACGACCATTTCCATCAAAAAATGGATGGATTGCTTCAAACTGATAATGAATAATGGCCATTTTGACTAATGGGTCAATATTATCTTCCGCATGAATAAAATCTTCCAGGTTTTTTAGCTTTTCTCTGATTACATTTTCTCCTTCTGGTGGTGAATAGACTACCGTGTTTGTTGCTGGATTTTTTAATTTTGTTCCAGGTGCATTTCTAATACTAGATAGATTTTCTTTTATGATTTGCATGACTGCAATAAAAAGATTCGTTGTTAGGATAGGTCTATTCTCTATTTGTTCCACACCAAACCATAGGGCATCTTTGTAATGCAATACTTCTTTTGTAGCCGGATTGTCATTTTTTTTCTCCGCAATGGATGCTTTAAATAGTTCGTCTTCTGTTGTGATTATATTTTCAATGGCAGAACTAGCTTGCGCTTCCTGTAAATTGATTGTATCGATAAATAGCCTTGGGTTGGGTAAATTTGTAATGGCTCCTTTTAATTCTGATAAAGCCCTACTGGCTGCAATCGTTTTTTTGAGTATGGTCGTATTTTCTATTTCCGCTTTTGGTGGTAATAGCGGTAAATCATTGTATGGAATTTCTGGATTATAAGTTATTTTCTTACTCATTTTATCATTTTAAAACGAAGGCGTTTGTTACTTCCGATGCGTATTCGAGAGTAAATATAATCAAAAATTACTCTCGTTTTTGCTTTAAGAGTAATTTTTACCCTCGTTTTATTTTTACTCCTTTGGAAAGAAAATTCCTTATTACAAATAGTTTCTCCCTTCTTTGTTTTTAATTAATACTGACGGTTTATAATCGAAATAATTTTTCGTATTATTACAAAGTAACTTCATCTTGATTATCATGGTAAGACGTCAGTTTATAGAATATTTAACCCTTTTAGGTGCTTCTCCCTATATCGATGTTGAATATTTAGCTTCCTTGAAGCATAAAAAAATTAAAATTGGCGCTTGTGACTGGTCCTTGGGTCAAAATTCAAAATTAGCTGCGTTTGACGTGGCAAAATCCATCGGTTTAGACGGTGTTCAGGTAAATTTAGGCACCCGACATGATGGCATGCACTTGCGAAATAAAAACACACAAATTCAATTTCGTAATAAAGCAAAAGAAACAGGCATAGCCATTTCCTCCATGGCTATAGGAGAACTAAATAATGTACCATATAAGTCAGACAATCAGACAGATGCATGGGTTTTTGATGCCATCGATGCCGCTACATTTTTTAATGTTGAAGTAGTCTTATTGGCATTTTTCTCTAAAAATGATCTGAGAAATGATGCTAAAGGCGTAGATACTGTGATTCAAAAATTAAAACAAGTGATGCCTTATGCTGAAAAAAATAAGATTACCCTTGGTATAGAATCCTATCTTACCGCAGAGGAACATCTTGATATCATGCATAAAGTGGGTTCTGATTATTTAAAGGTTTATTACGATTTTAGGAATGCACAGGATGCAGGAAATGATATTTATCATGAAATCAAGCTGTTGGGAAATAAAAATATTTGTGAACTTCACCTTAAAGAAAATGGAGCCTTCCTCGGAAAAGCTGATATCGATTGGGTTAAAGTTTCCCGTGCATTAAATGATATTAACTTTCATCCTGCTAAATGGATGCAAATCGAAGGAGCATTACCTCCTAAACATGATTTTATAAATGGACATCAACAAAATCTTACTTTCCTAAAAAGTATTTTCAATGCTTAATTATTTTAAAATCTTAAAGCTGGTATTTGCAAGTGCCCTGTTGCTCTCACTGGATAAAAATCCTTTTCAGCTTGCCAATGAATATCCCCTTGATTTATATCTGCCCGATGATTTAGAAATTAATCTTTGGGCTGAATCCCCGATGCTTTATAACCCAAGTAATATGGACACCGATGCTAAAGGAAGAATATGGGTCACAGAAGCTGTAAATTATAGAAAGTTCAATAGGGAAGGAAAACCATTTTTAAACAGAGAAGAAGGGGATAGAATTGTTATTCTAACCGATAGCGATCAGGATGGCAAAGCAGACCAATCCAAAGTTTATGTGCAAGATAAAGATCTCATCAGTCCAATGGGTATTGCCGTTCTTGGAAATATAGTGCTGGTTTCTTGCTCCCCTCACTTAATTAAATATACAGATACCGACGGGGATGATAAACCAGATAAAAAAGAAATTTTATTGACTGGTTTTGGCGGTTTAGATCACGATCATTCTTTGCATAGTGTCGTAACAGGTCCCGATGGCGCCTATTATTTTAACGTGGGAAATGCAGGCCCACATCAGGTTACTGATAAATCCGGATTTACTTTACGTTCAGGCAGTTTATATACAGGTGGATCTCCCTATAATCTTCAAAATCAGGGAAATCAAAAAAGTGATGATGGGAAAATCTGGGTTGGAGGGCTACAATTGAAAATGAATGCAGACGCAACAGGATTAAAAGTTTTAGCTCACAATTTTAGAAATTCATTTGAAACCTATGTGGATGGCATGGGTAATATGTGGCAAAATGATAATGACGATCAAGTAGTTACCTGTCGGGTCTCCTGGTTGGCAGAAGGAGGAAATGCGGGTTTTTTTAGCGAGGACGGTACTCGTTACTGGAATGCAGATCATAGACCCAACCAGACCATGTGGCAAGCGCATTGGCACCAAAATGACCCAGGAGTAATGCCTGCCGGTGATAATACCGGAGCCGGCTCCCCTACTGGTATGTTGAGAATAGAAGGCGATGGCCTGGGTGTAAAGTATAGAGGCATGGTGCTAAGTTGTGATGCCGGCAGAAATGTACTCTTTGGTTATCAACCATATAATTCTGGTTCCGGCTATCATCTGGCTGGAAAAAAATCTATATTTTTAAGTTCAAATAAAGAGGATGATCCTGCTTACGAATGGAACAATAAAGCTTTTTTCGACAATAAATCAAAATGGTTCCGCCCCTCTGACGCGCTTATAGGTACGGATGGCGCATTGTATGTTGCCGATTGGTTTGATGCTGTGGTTGGAGGCCATCAGGTAAAAGATGAAAAGGCCTACGGTCGAATTTACAGAATTACCCCAAAAGGGAAAAAACTAAAATCCCCGGTTTTAGATTTTTCTACGAAAAAAGGTCTAAACATTGCTTTCAATAATCCTGCCGTCAATGTTAGAAATCAGGCTTTTAATGCCCTGAAAAGGAATGAATCATCTGCCTTTGAAGCTGCCATCTCCTGGGTGCAAAACAAAAATCCTTTCACCTCGGCCAGAGCTTATTACCTGATGGGATATGCCGGAGACAGAGGCATCGATTTTTTGAAAAATAAACTTAAAAACGGAAATGAAGATCAAAAAATAGTTGCTTTTAGAGCCCTTCGTTCCGTGTTATCAGCGGATAATCTTTTGGAATTGATAAAAAAGATGCCCTCCCAAAGTTCATCTTTTCTGCGTCGTGAAATTCTTTTAGCCTTAGAAAAAGAAACCTGTAGTACCAAAAATGCTATCCTTCAGTCTTTACTTTTACCTTACCAGGATGCCTATTTTAACAATGCAGTAAAGCTCGTTTTAGGAGATGAAAATGTAGATATTTTTTACAAACAAAACAAGGAACTTTTAGAGAGAGAGGGATATTTTGATCTCTTATTCACCTTACATCCGGATTCAGCTTTGGACTTTTTTAAAAACATTGTCCTTGATACAGAAAATACCCTTGAAAAACGGAAAAAAGCGCTTACTGCCATTGGATTTATGCCTACAAAAGAGGCCGTTCAAGCCGTTTTAACGCTCAAAACCAACGCAAACCAGTCCATCGCAGAGGAAGCCAGTTATTGGTTAGTTTTCAGAAGTTCTAATTTGTGGAGTCAACACCACGATTGGTCAGATGACGCCGATGCACTGGCAAAGCAAAAAATCCTTTTTAAAATGCTTGCCAATAAAGAAAAAGTACAAAATGGAAATATTGCTTTTGGAGATCGGAAAAATACGGCTTTATCTATGGCAAAAAATGAAATAGGCGCTCAAATTCTCATTGATTTATATAAAAAAAATATCCTTACTGGGGCACTTGCCGATTCCTCCAAGAAGGCTCTTTTGGCTAGTGATTTACCAGCTATCAGGCTTCAGGCACAAAGCTTACATCAAATGGAAAATGAAAATTTATCCTATCCCCAGGCAGAAATTTTAGGTTTAGTAACCAATACAGCGGCGGGAAAGGAGGTATTTAACACCCATTGCATCCAATGTCATCAAATGGATATGTTGGGCATACAAATAGGCCCTAATCTTACGTATATTAGTTCTAAACTCGATAAATCAGGTCTTTATGAAGCCATTGTTTATCCGAACTCTTCTATTGTATTTGGCTACGAAGCTTTCAATATTGAAATGAAAGATGAAAACAGGTATTATGGCTTTTTACTTTCTGAAAATGAAAATAACCTAACCATTAAAGATTTAGCGGGTAAACAAATGGTGCTAAAAAAGTCAGAGGTAAAATCAAAAGTAAAAGAAACCAAAAGTTTGATGCCGGCAGCAAAGTCATTGAATATCAGTCCTCAGGAATTAGCAGATTTGCTGGCATATTTAAGTACCTCAAAAATTTAACGGGATGATGTGGAAATAAGTAGTAGTTATTATTTTTTAATTTGTTTCAAGCAACCAATTAAAAACGTTCAAATGTTTTACTCCATTTCGGTTTTGGGTAAATCCGTCTGTAGTAAGTAAAAATTTTGGATAGTTATCGTTGATTTTTTCTAATGCTCCAAACTCACGTTCTACTGTCTTTTCATCGGACATTTGCCAAGCCACTTGATAATATTCAATATCGCCTGTTTTGGTTTTACAGACAAAGTCCACTTCGCTGTTTCGGTTTGTGCCTGTCCAGATTTTATTGCCTCTACGAAGAAGTTCCAAATAAACAACATTTTCTAAGATATGACCTCTGTCTGTGGTACGTTCTTTGCCTGCGAAAATATTGAGTAAACCCAAATCTACCAGGTAATACTTTTCCTGGGTTGCTAATTGTTTTCTGCCTTTTAGGTCAAAGCGGTTTACCTTGTAAAACACAAAACTTGCGCATAAATATTCCAAATATTTTTCAACGGTGGAGTGATGTACGCTTTGTCCGTCTTGTTTTAAGGTAGTTGAAATATTGTTTGGAGAAAGGGCATTTCCAATGTTGGATGCAACAAATTTCATGATATTTTCAAAAGCCCGTTTGTCGTTTATTTGGTGTCGTTGTGTGATGTCTTTTTCTACAATGGTAGTATAAATAGCTTCCAAATATTGGTGAATTTTATCATAACCTTCTTCACGCAATTCAACACCTTTCGGTAAGGATGTCTCATTTACATAATCGAAAAATAAAGATTCATAATTCAAATATTTATTTATTGTGTCAATACCTCTTGCTGTTAAGTATTCATAGAATGAAAAGGGTAAAATAGAAATTTCAATATAGCGACCGCTCAATAACGTAGCTAATTCTCCTGACAATAAAAAAGCGTTTGACCCTGTGATGTAAACGTCCACATTTTTTGAAGCAAAAAGTCCGTCCACCAGTTTTTCAAAAAATGGAATATTTTGAACTTCGTCCAAAAAAACATAGTTGGGCTTATCTGACTGTAGCTTCCTTTTTATATCGAAATAAATATCGTCCCAATTTTTGTTGACAAAATTTTCAGGTAATTCAAAATTATAAAATTGAATTTGCCTTTTTCCTATATCAAGTTTAAGCAAAGCTTCCCGATATAATTCCAAAAGTGTGGATTTACCGGACCTACGTAATCCACTAACTACTTTTATGAGGTCTTTATCTTTATAAGACAGTAGTTTGCCAATGTATTCCTTTCTGTTCGTGTAATTTTCCATCAGGTAAAAATACAAATAAATTATCGAAACTTGCAAAATTTACAAGTTTCGCTATTTTAGGTAGTTGTCCTACCACTGTATATAAATAAATTGGCTAAATAATCACTATTAAAGTGGAAAGCGAATCATTGGCCAGCAATCATACAAACTATTTCCAAAAAATTAACTAATAGGATTATTGTAATCGATTTTAACAAAAAGTCCTTGATTAGCTGGTACTTTGATATCATTAGTAGAAGTTAATTCAACATATCTGCTACCTTCAAGTTCAAACTGAATATGGTTAATACCAACTATTGCATCATCTGAAAAAAAGCAAATATTTTGCTCTGGAAATAAGGCTATGAAATTGTTTGTAAAATTGTTTTCCCATTCAATATAATCATTTTCTAACTGATAAATATGATTTGGCACTATTTCTATACAATGAACATTAGCGTTAATATCGAATTCATATCTTACACGAGTCTTAGGAAAATTTGTGATAAATCCGTTTAAAGCTTCTTTAATTACACTTGTTGCTTCTAAATTACTCATATACATTTTTTTAAAATAACTACTAACAGCCAATGGCATAACAAATTAGTAATGATAAACTGGTTGTTTCAGCTCTTTTTTTTCATTCAAATCAGATTTGGTGGTCAATTTCACCGG
>JBEAXK010000081.1:0-7432 GCA_041159865.1 Bacteroidota bacterium | reverse complement strand
CAAGTGGTTCTTGGCTTGGAATATAACACTGATTTTAATGCAAAAATAACCATTGAATCATTTTATAAATTTTATAATAATTATCCATTTCTGCTAAGGGATAGTGTAACCTTAGCAAATTTAGGAGGTGATTTTGGTGTTATTGGCAATGAACCTGCATTACCGAGGTCAAATGGAAGAAGTTATGGATTTGAATTTCTTTTTCAACAAAGATTATTCAAAGGATTTTATGGCATTTTTGCATATACGCTGGGTTGGAGTGCCTTTGAAGATAAAAATGGTGATTTAGTCTCTTCCTCGTGGGATGCCAGGCACATCATAAGTACTACAGTAGGTAAAAAGTTTAAGAAAAATTGGGAGGTAGGTATGAATTGGCGATTCCAAAGTGGTTTACCTTATACTCCTTTCTCCGATGCTTCTTCCTTAGTAGCAAACTGGTCTGTAAATAACAGAGGTATTTTAGATTATAATCAAATTAATACCTTGCGTCGTCAAGCTGCCAATACCCTTGATATTCGTGTGGATAAAAAATGGTTTTTCTCTAAATGGAGTCTTAATCTTTATTTAGATATTGAAAATATAACAGGAAGTGCAATTCCAAGTAATCAATTGATATTAGATCGCCAAAAGGATGCAGATGGTAAACCTGTTGGTGGGCCGGTTATTATTAATCCAACCGCTCCATTAGCACAACAGAGATATTTATTGAAAACGATAACCGATACACAAGGTACTTTACTGCCAACTATTGGTATTATGATTGAATGGTAAAAAAACAGAAAATGGAACAAACAAATGTTAATCTTACAGAAGAGCAATTATTTGCCTACAAATATCCTGTAGGAAAATTTATACAACCTGAAAAAATCACGGTGGATGACCATAAATTATGGACCAGTTATTTGGGAGAATTTCCAACCTTACTTCGAAAGGAAGTAACAGGATGGACGGAAGAAAAATGGGATACTCCTTACAGACCTGGAGGCTGGACTGCGAGGCAGTTGATTCATCATATAGCTGATAGCCATGCAAATGCATTAATACGTGTTAAATTGGCACTAACTGAAAATGAGCCAACGATTAAGCCTTACCATCAGGATGGATGGGGAAATTTATCAGATAGTTTACAGGCACCTGCCGATTTATCTTTAAAAATGATAGAAGGAGTTCATGGCAGATGGAGTTATATGTTATCCCGTCTATCAGCGGAAGAATGGCAAAAAACATTTTTTCATCCAGATATGAAGTACCTTTTTACAATTGAACGCGCTACGGCTCTTTATTTTTGGCATTCAAGACATCATTTAGCACATTTAGCTAAAATGATTTAAAATAAAATAGGTTTAAGCTTATATTTGCCGCTTAAGATATTATTATGGGGCAAGAAGTATTTGAAACTATTATTGGGTTAGAGGTACATGTACAATTAAGTACAAAAAGTAAGGCATTTAGTAAGGATAAAACATCTTTTGGTGGAAGTCCAAATTCAAATATAGGTATTGTTTCCCTTGGGCATCCAGGGACCTTACCTTTCATGAATAAAATGCAAGTCCAATATGCGCTTCGACTTGGACTTGCGTTAAATGGTCGCATTAATAGGAATAATACCTTCGACAGGAAAAATTATTTTTATGCGGATTTGCCTAAAGGCTATCAAATCACGCAGGATAAAAAGCCGATAAGTGTAGGGGGGTATCTTCCAATAAAAGTAGGAGAAGACTGGAAAAATATTAGAATCCATCATATCCACATGGAAGAAGATGCAGGCAAATCAATTCATACCATGCATGATTCCAGATCATTTATAGATTTAAACAGAGCGGGTATTCCTTTAATCGAAATTGTAACAGAACCTGATTTACGTTCAGGTGCTGAAGTTGATGCCTTTATGAGCGGCATCAGACAGCTTGTTCGCTATTTGGAAATTTCAGATGGAAATATGGAAGAAGGGTCACTTCGTTGCGATGTGAATATTTCAATTAGACAACAAGGCACTGATATTTTGAATAACAGATGTGAAATTAAGAACGTTAATTCAATGAAATTTGCACGACAAGCCATTGAATTTGAGGAAAAAAGACAGTTAAACATCGTATTGGAAGGAGGGAAAGTAGCCCAACAAACATTAAATTTTGACCCTTCAACAGGGGTGACCACGCCACTTAGATCCAAAGAGGATGCTCACGATTACAGGTATTTTCCAGAGCCTGATCTACCACCGGTACATATTTCTGAAGAGTATTTAGAAGAGGAAAAAAATAATCTGCCTGTTTTACCTTGGCAGGCGTATCAATTTCTTCATCAGGACTTAGGTTTACCTGCACAAGAGGCCAATATTCTTTCCGAGTTTAAAGATACCTTTTTATATTTTCAAACTTTTTTAGATAAAATAGGGGACAAAAAGTTGTTAACTAACTTTTTAGTTAATAAATTATTGCCCTACTTAAATGAAAAGGGAATTTCAATCAAAGAATCACCTTTTGAAAAAGAAGGAGTTTTAGAATTTCTTTCTCTGATAGAAACAGGTAAAATGAGTCATTCTCAGGCCTATCAAAAGCTTTTTCCGTTATGGCTCGAAAATCCAACCTTAAATCCATTAGGAATTGCTGAAAAAAATCAACTGTTACAGGAAAAAATTGAGGGTAAAATTGAGCTCATTTTCAAAAAAATAATGGATGAAAATCCACAGAAATGGTTGGAATTTAAGTCTGGTAAAAAAGGGCTTTCAGGGTTTTTTATGGGAGAATTAATGAAAAAGTCGGGCGGAAAATCCGATCCTAAAGAAGCAATGGAAATACTCACCAACTTGCTAAAAAATAGTTAATTTTAAATTATAAATTGAGGAATAAAATGGCTGACAGTGCATCTTTTACACAACATATTAACGATGGTTATACTTTTTCAGATGATTTTATCACTTTAGGTGGCGCGATGCTGGAAGGGGAAGCAATTAAAGGTTTACACATTAAAGCACCCTTAAGAATGTTTAACCGACATGGGCTCATTGCAGGTGCTACCGGAACTGGGAAAACAAAGACTTTACAGGCTTTAGCCGAATCGTTGGCTTCAAATGGTGTATCGTGTCTGTTAATGGATATAAAAGGTGATTTAAGTGGTATTTCCCAAAAGGGAACACCAAATCCTAAAATAGCGGAAAGAGCTGAAAAAACAGGTCTGGATTGGACACCAACCCAAATAACAACAGAGTTTTTAACTATTAGTCAAGAAAACGGAGTTAGATTAAGAGCGACAATTTCAGAGTTTGGTCCCGTTTTACTATCCAAGATATTAGACCTAAATGAAACTCAGGGAGGTCTTGTAGCCCTCGTTTTCAAATACTGTGATGATAAAAAATTACCTCTTTTAGACATAAAGGATTTTAGAAAGGCCTTACAATATATTTCTAATGAAGCAAAAGCAGAAGTTGAAAATGCTTACGGATTAGTTAGTTCTGCTTCCGTTGGAACTATAATGAGGAAATTACTGGAAATTGAAGAGCAAGGTGCTGAAGTTTTCTTTGGTGAAAGAAGTTTCGATGTAGATGACTTAGTGGAGTTGGATGAAAATGGAAGAGGTAAAGTTTATGTTTTAAGATTGGCGGATATTCAATCGAAACCAAAGCTTTTTTCTACCTTTATGTTATGTCTGTTAGCGGAAATTTATGAAAAATTCCCAGAAAAAGGGGATAAGGAAAATCCTGAACTCGTTCTTTTTATAGATGAGGCTCATCTCATTTTCAATGAAGCTTCCGATGCACTTTTAGAACAGTTAGAGTCCATAATTAAGCTTATTCGTTCAAAAGGCGTTGGTGTTTTCTTTTGTACTCAAAACCCTACCGATATTCCAGATGCTATTTTAAGCCAGTTAGGTATGAAAATTCAGCACGCTTTAAGAGCATTTACACCTAAAGACAGAGCTGGGATAAAAAAAACGGCAGAGAATTATCCGGAATCAAAATATTACAAAACAGATGAATTGTTAACCCAGCTCGGCATAGGAGAAGCTATTATTACCGTTTTAAATGAAAAAGGTATTCCCACTCCTTTAGCTCATACCATGATGATTGCGCCCAGGACACGAATGGATGTTATTACTAAAGAAGAATTAGATGCGAATGTCAGGTCCTCATTATTGGCAAAAAAATATAATGAAGAAATGGACCGTGATTCCGCATTTGAAATTCTCTCTGAAAAATTGAAGCAAAAAACGGCTGAAGAAACGCTGCAGGAAACCGCTAACCCTTCAACAACTAAAAAGGCAGAGAAGTCGGACTTTGAGAAAATATTGGAAAGTAAGGCAACTCAAGTTATTCTGAAGGAAGTTACCAGAGGAATTTTAGGGATTTTAGGCGCAAAAACTTCCCGCAGAAAGGCCTCAACTGGAGGACTGGGAAGTATTCTTGGTTTTTAATTTTATTCTCATTATCCCTTGTTTTATACAAAAATGATTCTAAAGTAGGTTTTAGTTAATATTTTGATTATTTTTAATCAAAAGCAATCTACTATGTCTCAAAAATTTAAAATGTGGATAAGCGCAATGCTTTGTTTTTCCACCTTCTCTGTTTATGCTCAATCCGTTACAACTAAACCTAATTCCAGGTTTGAAGGTGTTCAGATTGGCGTCATTACTTACTCTTACCGGAGTATGCCCCATAATATAGATCAATTAATTGATTTTTGTTTAAAATCGGGAATCAGTGCTATTGAATTAATGGGAGATGCCGTAGAAGAGTACGCGGGCAAACCAAAATCAGACTTTTCCTGGCGGAGTGGGCCCAGACAACCTATGACTGATCTGCAAAAAGCACAAGTAGCAACCTATAATAAACAGGTTGCCGATTGGCGTGCAACGGTACCAATGGATAAGTTTCAAGAGGTTCGGAAGAAATTTGATGCGGCTGGTATTAAAATATATGCGTTTAAACCCAACGCATTTAGTCCAAGCAATACCGATGAGGAAGTATCTTATGGCATGCGCGTTGCCAAGATTTTAGGTGCAAAATCAGTTACGCTTGAATTACCCACTGATCCTGAGCAGTCAAAAAGACTAGGTCTATTGGGGGAAAAGCATAAGATGTTGGTAGGATATCATAATCATACCCAGGCTACAGATCAATTATGGGATGTTGCGCTAAGTCAGTCACCAAATAATTCAATCAATTTTGATGCAGGTCATTATCTGGCTGCAGGTGGAAAAAATACGATTCCAGCCCTTCTCGCATTTATCGAAAAAAATCATAAGCGAATAAGTAGCATGCACCTTAAGGATAGAACAACACCAGAACATGGTGCTGGAAATCTGCCATGGGGAACAGGTGATACTCCTATGAAAGAAATTTTTCAATTAATGAAGGATAAGAAAATGAAATTTCCTGTATCTGTAGAATTGGAATATGCAATTCCAGAAGGTTCTGATGCCATCAAGGAAGTAGTGAAATGTGTTTCTTATGCAAAGAAATTGTTGATTAGTGAATAAGTTTTTCCTTATATTATTCTTTTCGTTTCTATCCTTTTATAAAACCAGTTTGTTTTCTCAAACGCCAGGTAATCAAAAGGGTAGTCTTATTATTATAGGAGGGGGTAGTACAGCCGATTCTCTTTATCATATTTTTGGCGATTTGGCAGGAGGAAAAGAAAAGCCTCTGGTAATTATCCCGACGGCAATGAGTGATGAAGGGATTATAGCAAATACCTTTAAAGACAGGTTCATAAAGTTAGGTTTTTCAAATATTCAAGTTGTTCACACCAGGGAAAAAGAGAAAGCTGATTCTCCTGAAAATTTAAATAAAATTCAAAATGCATCGGCAGTTTACTTTTCTGGTGGTGACCAGGCAAGAATTGCAGATGCATTTTTGGGAACGAAAGTACATAAGGAATTAAAAAATTTATTACAAAGAGGTGGGGTCATTATGGGGACTTCTGCAGGTGCAACCATAATGGGAACTATTTTAATTGGTGGAGATGCCAGAGCATTTCCTAATATAAATATCCCTTATCCACCAGCTCTTGATTTATTACCTCAAACTGCTATAGATCAACATGTTTTAAAAAGGAACAGACAATTTGATTTAATTCCTATATTGGATTCATACCCTCATTTATTAGGAATTGCTATAGATGAGCAGACCGCGATTATCGTAAAAGACAGGAAATTTAGCGTTTGGGGACCCTCTTATGTATTGGTTTATGATCCTAAAGACTGGCAAGCTCAAATGGAAAAATCTCGAAAAATAAATAAACCTTTTATTATGCTTTCAAAGGGTCAATCGTATGATTTAGAAACCAGGAAAATTTTCAAATAATGCGGCTCTTACCCCTATTCATTTTAATATTAAGTTTTAAATTAATGGCTCAAGGTATTTACCCAACAGTGGGATCAATAGAAAGGGTTGATCCTAAAATCAATCAGCTTATTTCCCAAAATGCAAAAATTGAAGTACTCTCAAATGGTTTTATCTGGACGGAAGGACCTTTATATATTGAAGATGGAAACTATTGGCTTTTTTCAGATATACCCCAAAATAGCATTTTTAAATGGGACGAAAAGGAGGGGGTGCGTCTCTATTTAAATCCTTCAGGCTACACAGGTACCCTTCCAAGAGGAGGTGAACCGGGTTCAAATGCTTTGATTTTAGATCATCAGAAAAGATTAGTTCTATGTCAGCATGGTGACCGCAGAATGGCCAGAATGCTGGCCCCGTTAGACAGGCCTTCGGCTGCATTTGAATCGATTGCCGGACAATATAAAGGTAAAAAGTTTAATAGCCCTAATGATGCCATCTTTGATTCAAAGGGAAATTTATATTTTACAGACCCCCCTTATGGATTAGTGAAAAATGCTGAAGACCCTTCAAAAGAGTTACCTTTTCAAGGTGTATTCAAGGTTAAGCCAAATGGTGAAATTAAATTAATTACGGACAAGCTTGCCAGGCCAAATGGAATTGCCTTTTCACCTGATGAAAAGATATTGTATGTTTCAAATTCTGAATTTCCAGCTAGTTGGCATTCATTTGAACTAGATGAAGAAGGAAATATCTTAAATGAAAAGATTTTTTATACGCCTGGCGAAAATGAAGGAAAAGGAGCTCCCGATGGTTTAAAAGTGGATCCTAAAGGTAATATTTGGGCAACTGGACCAGGTGGACTATGGATATTTAATGCGGATGCAAAAGTTTTGGGTAGAATAAAAACGGGTGAAGCAACCTCTAATTGTGCCTTTAATAAGGATTATTCAATGCTCTTTTTGACTTGCGACGACTATATCATGCGGGTAAAATTAAAATAATGGAATTTCCAGAATATTAAAAAACTTTTCAATCAATTCATTATAAACACTGGTTTTCCTTCGATTGGAAAACCAGTGTGTTTTTATGAAGCGTTATACAGAAAGTTTTTTATCATCCTGGTAAAAAAAGGAAGGCCGCCTTTTAAGA
>JBEAXK010000011.1:0-6137 GCA_041159865.1 Bacteroidota bacterium | reverse complement strand
AAAATGGAAAAATTTTAGCCATTGAACCAGCAGATACCTCCTTTCCAGATTCCCGTATGATTGATGTCCAGGGTCATTATATTTCTCCTGGATTTATAGATATCCATGTGCATGGAGGTGGCGGATTTGATTTTATGGACGGAACGGTGGAGGCATATTTAAATATTGCTCAAACCCATTCAAAACATGGAACTACTTCTATGCTGCCTACCACACTTACCTGTGAAAAGGAGGACTTAATTCAAACGCTGGAGGCTTATGATCAGGCTTGTTTACAAAATACACAGGGAGCACATTTTGTTGGAATGCATCTCGAAGGACCTTATTTTGCTGTATCTCAAAGAGGAGCACAGGATCCTAAATACATACGTGATCCTGATCCAAAGGAATATAAAGAAATAATGGAATCTTTTCCCTTTATCAAACGCTGGAGTGCGGCACCTGAATTGAAAGGAGCGGTAGAATTTGGTAAATATATTAGTTCCAAAGGTGTTTTAGCGGCGATTGCCCATACCGATGCTATTTATGAAGAAGTGTTGGAAGCATTTCAACAGGGTGGGTACACTTTGGCAACTCATTTTTATTCGGCTATGTCGGGCGTAACCCGTCGAAATGCATTTCGCTATGCTGGTGTTATTGAGTCAGCTTATCTATTAGATGAAATGGACGTTGAAATTATCGCTGATGGCGTTCATTTACCTGCACCTTTATTAAAATTAGTTTATAAATTGAAGGGTCCTGGAAGAATTGCTCTAATAACCGATGCTATGCGGGCTGCCGATATGCCAGCAGGAAATTCTGTTTTGGGTTCGTTGAAAAATGGTATGTCTGTCCTGGTTGAAGATGGGGTAGCTAAGTTACCCGATCGTACTGCCTTTGCGGGCAGTGTGGCTACTGCAGACCGATTGATCAGAACAATGCTTGAAATGGCAGAAGTCCCTTTAATTGAATGCGTTAGAATGATTTCTGAAACACCTGCCCGTATTTTGAATATTTTGGATAAAAAAGGCACTATAGCTCCTGGAAAAGATGCAGATATCGTTATTTTTAATGATAAAATTGAGGTTCAACAAACCTTTGTCATGGGTAAATCCATTTTCCAGAAAAAGTAAAGGCAAACAAAAACTAAAGGTTAGAAATTTTTACCATGGCTCCCTTCTTTTGCTTGCTTACATCGGCAGCCTCCATAAAAGCAACGATTTCCAATGTTTCAGCTTTTTGAACAGGTGGAATACCTGTTTTAAAGAAATGGATAATTTGAAGTAACAGCGGGTCATATCCATTATATGGGCCTAAAGTCAGAATGCCCGTTTTTCCAAAAGCAGTCCCACCATAATCTTGTTTACCTGATTTAAGGCCTCGAAAAGTTCCAATTCTTCCATCTTTCCAGATTCCTGTGCATAATTCCTCCTGCTCCGAAATGGTTCTTTGTACTGAAACACAGCCTGTTCCCATTACCGTAAATAACATTTCGACCCCATGTATGCCATACCAGAATAAATCGGGATGGGTTTTTTCAAATTTCATTGGGCTGTACGTTTCTGCTCCAAGAATCTGCCCAATCTTACCTTCCTTTACCGCAGACATGCCTGTAGCAAAACGAAGGGAAGAAGATGAAAAAATGGGAACCTGATATCTTTCTGCTTCCCGAAAAATGGCTTTTGTGTCAGCTAAAGAGGCGGCAATGGGTTTGTCAATGAAGGTCATTTTGCCCGATTTAAAGACCTCAATGGCTTGTTCCAGATGTAAGCGACCATCATTTGTCTCTAAAAGGACGAAATCTACCTTCTTTAAAAGTTCTTGGATGGACCCCACAATTTCTACGCCTAATTTTTTAACATCTTCCGTATATCCAGGAATCCTCTCTGTACTGGAGAGGATATCTCTGCTTCCATGAGGATACGCTGCGACTATTTTGAAACCATCGAAGGAGGTATTTTGAGTATCCAGATTTAAAGATTTAGTAAAGGCGACACTGTGAGAAGTATCAAGGCCAATTATTCCAATTCGTTTACCCTTTTCAGACTGGGGTTTTATATTTTTTGGAATAAATGGCAGAATAATACCCGAAAAGGCCATTGATTTTATAAAATCCCTTCTGGTAAATGGGTTAGCATTCATTTTATATTTTTTTTGTCCAATAACGAATCTGATGTCCTTTAAAGGCATAAAAGATTAAATAAAGATAGCAAGGAACGAGCACAACGTAGGCTGTTCTCAAATCATAAAGGTCCGCAAAATACCCATAAAAAAGAGGAAGAATGGCATTTCCACATAAACCCATAATGAGGATGGATGCTCCTAATTTGGTAAATTTCCCTAAGCCATCTATGGCTAATGGCCATATTCCTGCCCAAATCAAGGAATTTGCTAATCCCAATAATACAACAAACCATATACTCCAGTCAGCTTGCAAGCCAGCTAATTTGACAGGACCAGATGCAAACAAAATGCCCATAGTAAATATCAGACCTAAAAGAGTACATATACGGAGTGCTGTTACCTGACTGATCCATTTTGGAATACTTATAATGCCCAAAAGGTAACCTATAATAGTGGTTGCCAGTGTAAAGGATGGAAATATTTTAGCATCTAAAAGTTGGATATTCATGGAACCTGCATATCCAATAACCGTATCAATGGCAATGACTTGGGTCCCAACGTGTAGAAAAATAGCCAGGGTTCCTAAAATTAAATGGGGAAACTGAAAGATACTGTTTTTTGAATGATGTGAATTATCATCTGTACTTACCTCTCCATCTGTGTCAATTTCAGGTAAGGGTGAAAATCGAATACCTAATCCAAGTAAAAATAAAATAATACCAACAAATAAATAGGGCAGGATAACACGGGAAATGAGTTCGTCCAGGGCTGCTTGTTTTTCAGGTCCGGACATAAAAGCCAGATTTTTAAATAATTCGCTATCGGTGGCTTTTAGAATGACGGCAGCAAAAACCAGCGGAGCCAATATACCTGCGCCTTTATTACAAATTCCCATGATGCTGATTCGCTGGGCAGCACGTTCTTTGGGGCCCAATAAAGTAATATATGGATTTGCAGCAGTTTGTAAAATGGCCAGTCCTGTTCCAAGGGTAAATAAACCGAGTAAGAATATTTCATAAGTTCTCATCATTGCCGCAGGAATAAAGATAAAAGCACCTAGCGACATGATCCAAAATCCAAGCATCATCCCTTTTTTGAATCCGATAGAAGAAAGAATAAAGGATGCGGGAACAGACATAATAAAATAAGAGATATAAAAGGCAAAAGTGACTAAGTAGGCCCTGAAATTAGTCAGTTCACAGGCAATTTTAAAGTAAGGAATTAATATAGCATTGGCCCAGGATACAAATCCAAAAATAAAGAACATCATGCCGATAATCAAAATAGAAATATGTGTATCTCTTCGGCTTAAAGAATTTATGGATATAGGTTTGTTCATTTTTGGCATTGATTTTTCAGCAGTTAAATTAAGATTTGTAGTTAGTTTGGGAAAATTAGAATATCAAATACATAATTTACAAAAATAATTAAAATGGAGCATAATTTTTTTGAATTAATGGGGAGGGAAATAGATCAATATTCAGTGTATTATTATGAAATCTCTATAATTTATTTTTTCCTGATTTTTTCCTGATTTTAGAAATCTGGCAGTTTGAATAACTTATTGAATTTATTTTTTTTACAGATTAAAATTTCCGTTTACGCATTTTAATTTTTTTGGAATTTCTTTGGAGTATCAAATATGAAGGAAATAATAATTCAATTTTTTCCTCCAACAATATGGGAATGATGCAAAATTAGCATAAAAATCAAGATTAAAATTATCTGTCTCCTATGTTAAAGTTCAAAAATTACATCTTTCTTGTAATTCTGGGTTTATTTTTTCATATTGACTCAAATGCTCAGATTGATAAAACTTTTTGGTTTGCTGTTCCTGATGCAAGTCCTTTAGATGGATGGAATGTAGCAAGTAATTCTTTTTTCAGAGTGGGTACTTTCGGAAAAGCAGCTACAGTAACAATAACTCAGCCTGCATCAGGTGGTGCTGTACTTGCTGTTCAAACGATACCTGCAAACAGTTCATACTCCTTTAGTTTAAATTCCATATTTAGCACCTTGGTGGCAGCAGGAGATGATATCATTGTTAATAAAGGGGTTTTAATTTCGTCAACTGAAATTATTTCAGTTTATTTCGATAGTGGTGTTGGAAATGTTAATCCTGATTTATTCTCACTCAAAGGATCGAATGGACTAGGCAATGATTTTATAGTTACCGCAGGTAATTTCCCAACTGGCTACAGAACTAGGCATGAAGCATATGTCATTGCACCGGAAGATAACACTACAATTACTATTACACCAAGTGTTAATATATTGAACCACAATGCTGGAGTTGCATATACAAAATTATTAAATAGAGGTCAAGTTTATATTATTACTTCTGAATATACAGCTCCTCCTGCAAATCCAACTATTTCAGCTGCTCAAAAGTTGGGTGGTACCATTATTCAGTCGGATAAGCCCGTTGCGGTTGTTCATGCAGATGATTTAATATCTGTACCAAATGGTGGCTGTGGTGATTTAAATGGGGATCAGTTGATTCCAACAAGACTTGCAGGCAAAGAGTATGTGTTAATGCCGGGTTCATTGACTAGTGGTGCTTCAGATTATATATTTATTTATCCTATTAAAAATGGAGTTACAATTACGGTAGATGGAACTTCTGCAGGAACATTCAATCGAGGACAGTTTCACAGAATTAATAATAACGGATCTGCAAAATTTATTACATCTTCTGATTCAGTTTTAGTTTATCAAATAGCCGGAACTACATGTGAGGTTGGAGGAGCAGTAATACCTGCATTAACTTGTACCGGATCCCAGTCAGTTGGAATTGTCAGAAATAATACTTTGGATTTTAAATTAAGTATTTTAGCAAAACAAGCTGATATAGGCGCATTTACCTTTAAAAAATCTTCTGGTATTATTTCTAGTGTTATACCTTCGAGTGCATTTAGTGCAGTAGGCGCTAGTGGATGGTATGCTGCATCAATAGATTTGAATATTTCCGATCCTATTGTGAATGGTGAAGGTGCTATTATTTCTAACTCTTTGGGTGTTTTTCATTTGGGAGTAACATCCAATACTGGTGGTGGAACCGCCTTCGGTTACTTTTCTAATTTCGGATCTGTCTCCGGGGAGGTTCAAAACTCAGGAACTACGGTATGTGAGAATGGCAAAGCCAGGTTAGAGGTCTCTATTCCTGGCGGAGCATCATCCTATCAATGGAGTCGCAATGGGGTTATTCTTCCTGAATTTACAGGTGATTCTGTGTTGACATGCAGATCAGGAAATTTCAAAGTAGTTGCAACGACCAATTCAGGTTGTAATGGAACTTTTGAATACCCCCTAAACTTTTCGCGCTGCCGATACGCTTGTGTTGAAAATCTGAAGGTATCGTTAAATGGGAAATGTCAGGATACACTGGCTTTGACGGAGGCGGTACTTCCCTCTGATTGCATAGAAGCACCCGATTATTATTTAGTGGTCAATGATGCTAATCCATCTAACGGTGCAGTGATTGATGGCATAAGCCCAGCGAGTGGCTGGACATATGGCGTGTTTTTGAATCTGGGTAATGGGAAAACAGAGTTAATCTGCCAGGGCAGAGTGGTTGTGACGGATGACCTTGGTCCTATTTTCACCCCAGAACAAAAGGCTGCCTGGGAGACGATAGATACGGTGGTAACCTGGGTAGATAATGTCGATGAGGTGGTGAATAATCCACTGACCTGGTGGGGCAATTCGAGTGGATATCATCTTCCGCCTACTTTTTCTGGAGCGAATAAATATTATATGGGTCGTCCGTATATGACGGATTCTTGCGAAATAAATAACTGCGGTGCTTTAGGTTCACAAGGCACCTGGCTGATAGACAAGGACTCGAGCGGTACTTCCTCCCTTAGGGACAGCTTTTCGTTGCATAGGTCTTGTAATTTGCAATATAGGGTAACGGACTATCTGGAAAATCCGCAATGTGATTCAACGGGATTTCATCATAAACTTCGACGTAGTTTTGAGATTACGGACCAACGCGGTAACCGAACGGTATTAAATCAGATTATTTATTTTAA
>JBEAXK010000010.1:0-36107 GCA_041159865.1 Bacteroidota bacterium | reverse complement strand
CTTCGAATTTAATGGCAAAATTTGACTGTAAAATTCTGTTTAACTACTGCCAGTGCTTCCGTTGAACGAGTCGTTGAGCGTTGCCTTTAAGTTAATTTATAATACATTCCAAGTTATTAGTATAAACAAAAGAGTATTTATTCCTAACTTTGTTTTAACAAGTAAACAGATTCTTATGGCAATAGCAATAAAAAGTATCCCAACATTGACGGAGAAGGTGGCTAAAACTTTCATTCGAAAAGCTGATGCTGAAACAAAAAAAAGAGGTTCTGTAGATTTTTCAAAGCAAGTTTCATCCGCGAATAAAATATTGGAAAAAGCAAAAATGAAGTAATTCTTTCCAATGTCTTTTTTAGAGAATTCTTGTACATTTCAACCTCTTTCCGAAGAATTAATTAAAGCTTGTGAACCTTTCATTTGCGATGATACTGACTTATGTGATTTTTTCGCTAAAGACTTTATTAAGTATAACCAGGATTTATTTGGTAAAACTTACTGCTTTACGTTAGACGAAAATCCAAGAACGATTGTCTGCGCATTTACAATCGCCAATGATAGTATAAAAGCTCAATTAATCCCGAAATTTGATCGAAACCGTCTAACTCGGAAAGTTGCCAATCAAAAACGAGGCCTAAAAAGCTACCCAGCTGTTTTGATTGGTCGTTTAGGCGTTACCACTGAATTTTAAGGGAAAGGTATTGGTCGTGAATTAATGGATTTTATAAAGTCTTGGTTTATTGATTCCAATAATAAAACCGGCTGTCGTTTTCTGGTTGTAGATTCATACAACAAAGAACATCCAATACGATATTATATGAAGAATGGCTTCAAATTTATTTTTGATAATGAGGAAGAAGAAAAAACATATTCAAGTATTGTTACCAATAAATCGCTTCATACCCGATTGATGTCTTTTGATTTGATTGTTATTTCAAGGTAAAGTGTTCTTCGTCTTTCTCATGATAACTTCAGAAAAACAGACGTCACCCACCTTTTATCAACCCTCCACTTCCGCTGCTTCCAACATGAAATAGTGTAAGTCTGTATTTTTCATGAAAGGTTTCATTTTATCACTACCTGGACCGAACATAGCTAATTCCACATAATCAGAAGAGTGATCCATGCTTATCCAGCTTAAACTCGTTCTTGATTTTTGAATCTCAGCCATGGCACGGAAGGGAAGATTAGCATAATTATATATCCCATCTTCCCCTTTTGTTAACTTCAGATAATAGTTTTGAAGCGTTTTAGCTTCCTCATCGGTTAGGGAAATATTTGTAGCAAAATTGACTCGTTCCTTGATTTGGTCGAGGGTTGATTCTGGCGTAAAACCTCTGAGAATCCAGTCATTTGAATGCTTATAATGCTGTAAACTATCAAAATTTTTGTTTGCATTTCCTCCATAGATCAGGCCAGGATTTGCATTTCCATGATCCGTTGTAATAATTACTAGCGTATTTCCATCTGCTTCAGCAAAATCAATGACTGTTTTAACCGCTTCATCAAATGCGACCTGATCATAAACAAGACCAGCGGCACAGTTGGCATGGGCAGCCCAATCGATTTTACCACCTTCCACTTGAAGAACGAAGCCATTTTTAGCTGTTTTCATTTTATTGATAGCTACTTTGGTCATTTCTGCCAAGGTTGGAATCTGATCAGAAACTTCTTTGCTATTATTTCGGTCAACGGTATAGGGAAGTCCATCTTTATAAAAAACCCCTAAAATCGGTTTGTCGGTATTAAGCGCTAGCATTTCAGTTCTATTATTTGCTACCTGAAAGCCATTGGCACGATATTCTGCATAAAGATCCCTTTTATCTTCGCGCGTATCTTTTGAAAAATATTCATGTCCGCCACCCATCATCACATCAAATTTTAATTGCATATATTTCAAGGCAATTTCAGGTTGAGCGTTTCTGCTTTTGCTGTTTACACAAAAGCCGGAGGGAGTTGCGTGGGTAATAGGAACTGTGGTCACACAGCCTGCCATTTTACCTGCTGCCTTAAATTTTTGCCAGATAGGCATATTTTCTTCTCCATTCGGACCAATGTTCAAAGCACCATTATTTACCCGTTTTCCTCCTCCCCAGGAAGAACTTGCGGCTGCTGAATCCGTAATAATGGAATTGGCAGAAGCCATATCCATTAAACCACGACTCACTTTATTTTCTCGATATAAATTTAACCAATTGGAACCAACTCCATTTTTTTGCCTTAAGAAAATATCAGACATATTCAAGGTTCCCGTGCTCATTCCATCACTGACCATCATGATAATATTTTTTACTTTTCCTTTAGCACCAGGAAAAAGCAATTTGTCATTTGAAGCGTGACCATTTGTTTGGTTAAGAAATAAGCTGCCTAAAGCGGCAAGAGAAGAGTTGCGAAAAAATTGCCTGCGTTTCATTTTTTTAGTTTAATGTACCCGAAAATACATAAAATATATTAAGCCAAGGTTACTATTGGAAAAAAGGATTATTAAATATTCACTTGTTTTCCAGTTTCCACTGACTTATAAATGGCTTCTACGATAATGGTGTCCCTGAGTCCTTCCTCACCAGGAACCAACAGATTTGCTTTGGACATTATGGCTGCACAATCTTCATCCATTTGTTTTGCCTGTTGATTTGGCACAGCAAATTTTATCTGAGTTCCATCAGACATGCTGCCCATGTTTCCATTATAAGAGGAATGCGGTTCCATTTTCAACCAGCCTTTTTCGTAATTGACCTGTAGATGATTCATATTCACCCCATAACTGGACATACACGAAGCCCTGGCCCCACTTGGGAATTCAAGAAAAAACTGAATGGTTTCTTCCACTTCCGTATAAATTTCAGGGCGGGTTGTTGAAGCCTGAGCTAATACATTGATAGGTTCCTCGCCGGTAGCTAATCGGGCACCTTGCAGGGCATAAACACCCATGTCACCCATGACACCTCCACCCATGGCCTTTTTCTGTTTCCAATGGGTAGAACGGCCATCAAAATATCCTGCAGCACTGGTCAGTAATTTCACTTTTCCAAATTTTTTCTCTTTAGCAACTTGCATATAAGCCTGAATATTAGGATCATGCTGACACCTGTAACCTATGGAGAGTTTGACTTTATTCCTAGAAGCGGCACGAATCATTTCCTCACAATCGGCAACAGAGGGCGCCATAGGTTTTTCACAAAACACATGTTTTCCTGCATTTGCCGCACGAACCGAAAATTCCTTGTGCATGGAAGGAGGTAAAACAACATACACTATATCTATGTCCGGATTATTGGCTATATCATCAAAATTCTGATAGTTATAAATGTTTTTTTCAGGTATATTATATTTTATTTTCCAACTTTCAGCTTTTGAAGGTGTACCAGTGACAATACCAGCCAAGTAGCATTTTTCAGTCAATTGAAGTGCGGGAGCCAATAAATCGGTACTATAATACCCCAAACCAACTAAAGCTACACCTAATTTCTGTTTTTCAGGCCTTGTCGTGCCCAAAAGAGGGAGGGATGAAAAAAAGGCGGAGGCACCGACAGCGGAGGAAGCAAGGAGGAAATCTCTTCTTTTCATAAACTATTTTTTAGGTTGATAGCAATAAGCATTATACAATATTATCCAAAATAAGATTTTTATAGCCTTTTTTAAAAATATTATTTAAATAAACATTAAACAATGTAGGTTTTTCTTTGTATTCCTTTAAAGTTAATGAATATGAGAATGATTTATTTTGTTGCTTTTATTATCCTTGCCGTAACCGGATTAATAGCAGGAAATTTCTTGAAAATGGGAACAAAAACGGAGGAACAACCCTATAAAGTGGTGCTAAAAAAAGATAAATTTGAAATCAGATATTATCCTGCAGCTATTTTTGCCCAGGTAAAATCACCTGCAAAAGGGTACAGAAATGAATCTGGAAATCAATTCAGGAAATTAGCAGGATTTATTTTTGGGGGTAATTCTGAATCTAAACAGATTGCTATGACCGCACCGGTTCACATGGAAAAATCAGAGGAAGGGAGTGTCATGCATTTTGTGATGCCTGAATCATTTACTATGGAAAATCTTCCCAAACCTTTGGACCCTAACGTAAAAATCTCAAAATCTGTTCCAGGGTACTATGCTGCCTACGCTTTTGGTGGGTTTGCAGGAGAGGAAAAAATATTAAACGCAGAAGCAGAATTAAAAGCTTTGTTGCAAAAGGAAAAAATTGCAACCAAAGGGAATTTCAAGTATTTAGGTTATAATGCACCTTATGAAGTTTTTAATCGAAGAAATGAAATGATTGTGGCTGTCGATTATACTCCGGAAAGCAACTAAGGTTTCAAAAAACAACATATCGTAAGGGGTGATGAAGGTCTTTTTCAAGTGCCTCCATCTCAGGGGTGAAGCGTTTACTTTTGTCTTCTTTAATGATGTAAAGTTGTTCTTTTGCTAACCTGGCATTGCCTAGGCCGACATTGCTCAATATATGCAACCAGTTTGAAAAATATTGCAGCCGCTTATCCCTCAAGCCAAGTAAACTTTTTGCTAAATCCCTGGAATAGGCATATTTTCCTTGTTCAAAATAGATGAAAGTGGAAAGCAATTTTGCTTTACCAAAAATGGGATCAAGCGGAAAAATACTATCTAAATGGGCCAGGGCTTGATCCCATTTTTTATCATTGGCAAGATTTGCTGCTTTGGAGAGATGCAGGTTACTTGCATTTCCCCAGGCATCTATCTTATAGTCTGGTCGGATATAATGTTTTTTTATCAGTGCCTCTCGACCATAATATCTTGTTGCGTATCGATTTAGGCTCAAAAAGCCCAATAGACCAGTCATAGCCAGGACAACTATCCAGATTGGTTTTTTTGATACCTTCATGATCTAATTAGTTAGTAAGATTTTGCAAATAAAACTCTTTTTGTGGATGGTTTACCGGAATAAATACAGGTTCCAGGTTCTTCTTCCTGATGAAAGGGGATACATCGAATGGTCGCTTTGGTAATTTCCTTTATGGCCAATTCTGTTTCACTGGTTCCGTCCCAGTGAGCTGAGATAAAACCAGGAATATCAGACTCTAAAAGGGATTTAAAATCATCAAAAGTATCCACTTTGGTTGTTTTAAGATCTCTAAAAGACTTTGCTCTTTGGAATAAATTTTCTTGTATGTCAAGGAGTAATTGAGCAACCGTCTCTTCAATTCCGTCTAAATTAGCTGTAAATTTCTCTCGGGTATCTCTTCTGGCAACTTCAATTTCATTTTTTTCCAAATCACGTTGACCAATGGCCAGACGAACAGGGATACCTTTCATTTCATGTTCCGCAAATTTAAAACCAGGCCGGTTTTTCATGTCCTGGTCATATTGAACGGTAATACCCTTAGCTTTTAGGTTTTTCATGATTTTATGAACTACCTCGTCAATTTCGGGAGAAGGTTTTGGAATCGGAATGATAACCACTTGAATTGGCGCCAGATTTGGAGGTAAAACTAATCCTTCATCATCGGAATGGGTCATAATTAGTCCACCAATTAAACGAGTGGAAACACCCCAGGAGGTAGCCCAGACAAATTCCTGATTATTATCTTCGGTAAGGAATTTGACATCGAAGGCTTTCGCAAAATTCTGGCCTAAAAAGTGAGAAGTTCCCGCTTGCAGTGCTTTTCCATCTTGCATCAAGGCCTCAATACAATAGGTGTCTTCTGCACCTGCAAATCGCTCATTGGCTGTTTTGACCCCTTTAATAACAGGCATGGCCATATAATTTTCTGCAAATTCTGCATAAACATCTAACATTCTCAAAGTTTCTTCAACTGCCTCACCTTTAGTTGCATGTGCCGTATGCCCTTCTTGCCATAAAAATTCTGTCGTTCTTAGAAATAGACGTGTTCTCATTTCCCACCGAACCACATTGGCCCACTGATTAATAAGCAGAGGCAGATCGCGATAAGATTTTATCCAATCCCTGTAGGTGTTCCAGATGATAGTTTCAGAAGTAGGTCTGACAATAAGCTCCTCTTCTAATTTCGAAGTAGGATCTACAACAACACCACTCCCATCAGGTGCATTCATTAGACGATGGTGGGTAACAACAGCACACTCCTTGGCAAAACCATCGACATGTTGAGCCTCTTTACTTAAAAAGCTTTTTGGAATAAATAAGGGGAAATAAGCATTTACATGTCCTGTTTCCTTAAACATACGGTCAAGCTGATCATGAATTTTTTCCCAGATAGCGAATCCATAAGGTTTAATAACCATGCAACCTCTAACAGCAGAATTTTCAGCTAAATTTGCTTTTTTAACAATATCCTGGTACCATTGGGAATAATCAGTGGATCGAGGCGTTATTTCTTTTGACATAAATCAAGTAGAATTAATGAAAAAAATGGGTCAAAACGTTAAATTTTCAAAATAAATGATTTATTTACGAAACATTAACAACTTTGTTGCGACAAAAGTAATAAATTAGATGTTCTGTTTAAAAGATGATTCTATTAATTCCACGTTTAAAATAATTGTCATGAAATACACCCTGATTATTGCCGTGTTCACTTTGTTGGCTATCAGTCCAATGAGTGCTCAAATGGATGATGTTTATTACAATCCCGACGAGGTAGTAAAAACAAAAAACAGTTCATCTTCATCGAATCGTTTAGGTTCTTACAGACCTGAATCATATTCAGCAGATGAGAAAGGATATAGTGAAGGTGAAAATAGCTATTACGACGATTATGATTTTTATTATACTTCAAGAATTCGTCGTTTTCACAGACCCCTTCAAGGATTTAATTTCTTTGACCCATATTATGTAGATATGGCTTATTATGATCCATTTCTTCGTTCTGCCGGAACCATGTTGATTTACGATGATTTTTATTCTCAGAGAATGTTTAGCAGATTCAATCGCTGGAATAATTTCAATAGTTTCGGAAATTTCAACAGATGGAATAGCTTCGGTATGGTGGATCCATTTATGATGGGTTGGAATTCTCCATTCTCCCGTTTTGGAGCAGGTATGTCAATGAATAGTTTTGCCTGGGTTGGTTCACCTTTCATGTATATGCCTTCTTATAACTTTTTCGGCTACATGCCAACATGGGGAAATGGCTATGGGTATAATAACTGGGGTCAAAACAACAATAGTAATGCAACGGTAACGCCTGTTGATGGTTCTAATGGTTATTATGGACCAAGAAGAGGAGGTGGATCAGTGGGCCCGGTTCCAGGTGCACGTAATCCTGAAACGGGCACAATAGAAAGTACGCCGAGGACAAATCCTTCAGCTGGCAGAAATATGCCAACGGAAAGAAATACAAGAATTCCATCTGTACAGGGTGCAGGTCGTTACCCTTCAACTGAAGGTAGAATACCATCTACAGGTGGATATTCACCAAGAGTAAGTGAACCTTCAGTTGAGTATAGTCGTCAAAGACCCAGTACAAATATTCAGCCCAGAACGTCTTCTGAAATTAGAAGTGCTGAAAGAATAAACAGTACAACAAGAAGTACGTCACCATCAAGAAATTTTGACTCTCCCTCATCTGCACCTAGTTGGTCAACACCAAGAAGTTCATCTGTAGGTTCAGGATCTTCTTCATTTCCTTCAAGCAGCAGTGCTCCTTCAAGTGGTGGAAGATCTTCTTCAGGAGGAAGGGTAATAAACCAATAATTAAATAACAAAAGTTGTTATTTAAACATCATTGAACGGGTGGAATATTACAACGTTGTATTCCACCCGTTCTTTTTATTTATTATCAAAATAAATGGCTATGGATACCTTTCAAATAAAATGGTCTGGTTTATTACTTCTTTTTCTTTCTCCTTTATTTTCTATGGGACAAAGTATTGCTGACGTTATCAGATTCAGCTACCAGGAACCTGGAGGAACAGCTCGATATACAGCAACGGGAGGTTCTATGGGTGCTATTGGTCCTGACCTAAGTACGGTTAATAGCAATCCTGCCGGAATAGGTTTATATCGAAAATCGGAATTTTCTATTTCCCCAGCCTTCATTTCTACCAGAACAACAGCCCGTTTATTATCAGATAAAAATGGTTCCGCATTGACTGAAAATAGATTAGGGCTTAATATCCAAAACTTTGGAATGGTATTTACCTCACAACCCGTTCATGACAAGTGGAAACAAATGAATTTTGCTATAACCCTGAATAATTTAAGTCATTTTAGTAGCTCTACCCGTTTCAATGGAACTTCACAGGGAACCCTTTTACAACGTTTTCAGGAGATTGCAAATACAGATATTGGACTCGATGATTTTGAAACAGGTATTGCATCCGATGCAGGTGCTTTATATGATTTGAATGGTGATGGAAAATATGACATCGATTATCAACTGTCTCCAAAGGCATTATTACAAAGAGAGCAGGAAATTCAAAATACGGGTTCATTAAGTGAGCTGGCCTTTACTTTGGCAGGTAATTACAATGAAAAAGTGTCCATGGGACTTACAGTTGGCGTTCCTTTTGTTTCTTACTATAATGTGAGAAATTATGTAGAATCAGATCCTGTTAAAGCTCCTGGGGGAGTGCCCTATTTTAAGGATTTAAGTTACAGAGAGGAACTAAGTACAACAGGAGGGGGTGCAAATTTAAAGTTGGGCGTTATCGTAAAACCACAACCTAATATCCGTATTGGTGTGGCTGTTCACTCTCCTACTTTTTTTAATGTTTCAGATATTTATCAAAATGAACTGGAATATAATTATTATGAAAATGCAAATGAAACAGGAACATTTTTGGGAAGTGAAGCTGTCGCAGAGGGTAGTTTTGAGTACCGTTTTAAAACGCCATGGAGATACTTTGGGAACGTTGGCCTGGTTTTGGGTAAAAAGGGCTTTATTGGCGGAGAAGTAGAATATGTTAATTATGCAGCCAATCGATTTAACTATAATGGCTTTGAGGAAGCTGAAAATGAATCTAATATTGAAATTACAGGCCGATTAGGTCAGGCAGTTGCCATTCGTATGGGGGGTGAAGCAGTCATAAGTAATGTATATCGCTTGAGAGCCGGTCTGCAGTTTTATACGTCGCCTTTTAAGGATGACGAAACGTCAAAAACCATCTTAAGCGTTGGAGGAGGTAGAAGAGGGGAAAAATATTTCTTTGATGTTTGTTTTAGGTTCAATCAGTTCAATGAAGTATTTTTCCCTTATCTAACTCAAAATTCACCTCTTCAGGAAGTGGATAAGTCCATCATGAAACAATCATTAATTTTTACAGTGGGATCTAAATTTTGAGTGCTTTCAGTTATTTAGTCCATAGCCCTAAGGCAGGATAAGTACCTTCTTTGGTTAATTTTTTTAAGGCTTCTTTAACAAAAGGCTTGTCTTCCTGATAAGTAACCCCAAACCACTGCGCTTCTGATGGAATCACTAAAATTTTAGCCTGATCAGATTCAAGAAGCTGGTTTGCCACCAGAGGAATATAATATTCTGCTTTGGGGTGATCTTTATGGTCTTTCATAAATTGTAGGAACCCCAGTCGCAAATATTCAAAAATAGAAGGATGAAAGCCCCAAAAATTCATGGAAACCAGGGTTTTATCGGTTAACATTATTTTAGTTCCATTTAAATCTCCTGTAATTTCCTTTTCGCTTTTTATGATTTGATGTGTTTCCTTAATACTGGTTAAAAAATTTGATTCATTACTGGTGCAAACACCTCTTGAAACAGCACCAAAATCGGAAAGAGTATGATCCAAATAATAGCCAATCATAGCATGTTTTTCAGGAGAACATTCTGATGTTAAAAATTTTGCCATGACAGAAAAGCTATCAAAACCATAAAAATCATCAGCATTTATCACCGCAAAAGGTTCCTTTATTACATCAGCAGCTACTAAAACGGCATGACCTGTTCCCCAAGGTTTCTCTCTTTCAGGAATGTGAGGAAGACCTGCTATTGGGGATGAAGATTCCTGAAACACATATTCGACAGGTATAATGTGTTCAAAAGTAACCCCTATTTTTTCCCTGAAGGGTTTTTCGATAGACTTTCTAATAATAAATACTACTTTACCAAATCCAGCTTTAATAGCGTCAAATACCGAAAATTCGAGAATAGTTTCATCGTTCAGGCCAACGGGGTCAATTTGTTTCAGACCCCCATAACGAGAGCCCATACCTGCAGCCAGGACCAATAAAGTAGGTTTCATAGGTTAAAAAGTATTTATATTAATTTCTATAATCTAAAGGAGGATTTCGATCACCAAGAAGAGCTTCATATTTAAATTGGTCACCTCTTCTCTTTAAGAGTTCCAGCTTCGCGTTTTTCAACATTTCAGGGTTCACCAGGCAATCCATTATGGTAAGTGCCATTGTTTTTGCCGCAACCATCATCCCTTTATGACCTATAGACATTCCACCTGCAGCTACTGCTTGCCAACTATGAGCAGCAGTTCCCGGAACCCAGGTTGCGCTTGAAATACCTGCAGTTGGAACCAGCCAGCTAATATCGCCAACATCGGTGGAGCCAAAAGCCTCATCGCTTTTATCAGCATATGGCTTTACCAGGGCAGCATCTGAAATATTAACATCTTTTCTATTTAGAGAGGGAAAGATTTTCGACGCGAAATCCTCCTCGGTCTTGTCATAAGTTACGCCACCAACATTTTTCAAATTTTCATATAAGTTAGTTGAAAGAATCTGGTTAGGTAATAAATTATAAACACCATGGATAACCTCATAATCCATGGTTGTTCCTGTACCCATAGCTGCGCCTTCCGCCGCTTTGGCCACTCTGTTGAAAATATCCTTTACAACATCCATTTCTGGGTGACGTATGTAATAATAAACTTCTGCAAAAGCAGGCACCACGTTTGGAGCCTCCCCACCCCGGGTAATAACATAATGTACTCTCGATTTTTCCGGAATATGCTCTCTCATCATGTTAACCATATAATTCAGAGCCTCAACAGCATCTAGAGCAGATCTGCCTCTTTCTGGAGAAGCGGCGGCATGAGAGGCAACACCACGGAAACGGAACTTTGCAGATTTATTTGCCAAAGAAGAGATAGGGTTTGCATTATTATCATCGCCTGGATGCCAGTGAATCACCGCATCAACATCTTGAAATAAGCCAGCACGAACCATATAAACTTTACCTGCACCACCTTCTTCAGCGGGAGTCCCATAAAAGCGAACAGTTCCTTTTCGACCTGTTGTTTTTAACCAGTTTTTAACCGCAATAGCAGCGGCCGCGGAAGCTGAACCAAATAAATGATGACCGCAGGCATGACCATTTGCATTACCAGGCAACTCTTTTTTAAAGGGAACGGCGTCTTGCGAAAATCCAGGTAAAGCATCAAATTCTCCTAACACCCCAATAACGGGACTACCACTGCCAAAGGTCGCAGTAAAGGCGGTTGGAATACCTGCTACTCCCGTTTCGATGGTAAAGCCTTCTTCTTTTAACAGAGACTGTAAGAGATTAGAGCTTTTTCCCTCTTTATAACCAAGTTCAGCCAGATTCCAAATATTAGAAGCAACTTCTACATATTTTTGTTTTTTCGCATCCAATGCCTGAAGAACCCCCTTTTTTTCATTGGCAAGTGAGGGTGAACTACTTTGACCAACAGACCATTGAGAGGTCAAAAGTAAAACAACAAGGAAATAAATATTTTTCATATAACTTATTTATAAACCAGCTTTTGCGGATATAGCCAACATTCTGTCAATACAAGATCTTCCCTTTTCCAGAACATAGTCCGAAAGGATGATCTCTGGTAATTCATATTTCAAGGCAAGATATACTTTTTCAAGGGTATTCAATCGCATGTGGGGACATTCATTACAAGCACAGGAGTTTTCAGGAGGGGCAGGAATAAAAGTTTTATCTGGTGAATATTTTTCCATCTGATGAATAATCCCAGACTCAGTCGCCACAATAAAAGAGGTCTTTTTACTTTTTATGGTGTAGTTTAATAAGCCCGTCGTTGAGGCAATAAAATGTGCTTTACGCAAGATTACTTCTTCACATTCTGGGTGTGCAATAAGTTCAGCTTCCGGATATTGGGACATGAGCCGATCTATTTTTTCAGCAGAAAAAATTTCGTGAACCATACACGCTCCATTCCACAAAACCATATTTCTCCCTGTTTTCTTGTTCAAATAAGCACCTAAATTTTTATCGGGGGCAAAAACAATAGGTTGATCAACTGGAATTGATTCTATTACTTGTACGGCATTGCTGGAAGTACAACAGATATCTGTGAGTGTTTTTAATTCTGCCGTGCAGTTGATATAACTGACCACGGTATGCCCAGGATATTTTTCCATAAATTTCTTAAACAAGGGCGCTGGAGCAGAATCAGCAAGGGAGCAACCTGCTTTCAAGTCAGGCAAAACCACTTTTTTGTCAGGGCACAAAATTTTAGCTGTTTCGGCCATAAAATGAACCCCAGCAAAAACGATTAAATCGGCTTTTGTTCTTGCGGCTTCCTGGGATAAACCGAGACTGTCACCGATGTAATCAGCAATATCCTGAATGTCAGGTTCCTGATAATAGTGAGCTAAAATAACGGCATTTTTTTCCTTCTTTAGTTTATTTATTTCCTCAAATAAATCGATGGTGGGATCAATGGGTAAATCGAGGAATCCCTTTTTCTGTAAATTCGGAAGCGCTGATAATATATCCATTAGCAATTTATAAAAGGTTTGATTTGTAAAAATAAGTAAAAATCGGATAATTTATTTGAAGTTACTGGCCTATAAGAAATAAAGCAGGTTTTTTGTGAATGGCAGGAAGGCCGGTTTTTTTCCATTGGTAAATGGTTTTAGTTTCTATAAACTCATCGGGTAAAGTTATATCTACGGCAATACATAAACGTATGTTATCGGGTAAATGATTTAATAAAACTGCTAAGCAGGCCTCATTTCGGTAAGGTGTTTCTATAAATAAAAAGGTGGTTGTATTTTTTGATATTTCTATTAACATAACCTTCAGCTGCGCTACTAATTCAGGTTTTTTTACCGGCAAATAGCCCAAAAAGGTGAATCTTTGACCATTTAATCCTGAGGCCATTAAAGCAAGTAAAATGGCAGAGGGCCCTACCATGGGAACTACTTTAATTCCTAAAGAATGTGCCAGTTTTACAACTTCTGCACCAGGGTCAGCAATCCCTGGGCATCCTGCTTCAGAAAACAAGCAAATATCATATCCTTTTAAAGCGGGTTCTAAGAGTATTTCTATTGATTGGCCTTGTTGATGCTTAGGAAGTTCCGTAAAGGTTATTTTCTCCAAAGCTAAATTTGGGAGTAAAATTTTTAGCTGTGCCCTGGTCGTTTTTCCTCTCTCAGAAATGATATAGGAACAATTTTCTATTATTTTAAGCAGATAAGGAGCAATGGCATGTTCTCCCCCTTCTCCCAGGGGAGATGGCATTAAATATATGATTCCTTTAGACATATCAAACTTATACTAATTTTAATCTGTAAATCTAACTATATTTGAGTTTTTAAAAGATATTTGGGTAAATCCTTCAGTATGTACGCCACGGCAGAAACTTACACGATTCATCTCCCCCAATTTGAAGGGCCTTTTGACCTGCTCCTATTCTTTATAGAAAGAGATGAACTCGACATTAATGATATACCCATTTCAAAAGTTACAGAAGATTTTCTTGCTTATATTCATCAAATGGAAAGGTTAAATATTGATTTAGCCAGTGAATTTGTTGTTGTTGCAGCTACTCTTTGTCGCATTAAAGCCAGATTATTACTTCCAAGAAAACCAGTGGATGAAGCAGGAAACGAAATTGATCCCAGGGAAGAGTTAGTGAGCAGGTTATTGGAGTATAAAAAATTTAAAGAAGTTTTAGAAACTTTCCGGGATTGGGAAGATGCCAGAGAAAAAAAATTTGAAAGAGGAAATCTGGAAGCTGAAATAAAAATTTTGGCTAATCAGGCATTGGCAGATGCTTCTTTAGAGTCAATCTCCTTATTCAAATTATTACGGACTTTTGAATCCGTTATGCGTAGGCTGGAAGTTAAAAAACCTCATACCATACATGAAATTGTTCGAATAAATTATACCATTGAAGACCAGCAAAATATTTTGGTTTCGGTCGTAAAACGTAAAGGAAAGGCGGATTATGGTGACATCTTTCAACATTGTGTGGACAGATATCAGGCAATTGTGACCTTTCTCGCCTTACTTGAACTTTTAAATCTTGAAGTTTTTAAGTTAATTTCAGGTGAAGGATTGAATTCTTTTTGGATAGAACCTTGGAAAGAAGTAAATTATTGATTGAAATAAATGAGTGTTATGGAAAAATATTATCAATTTCGAATCTCTTTAAATGAGGTTGTTCCCGAAGTCTGGAGAACGTTCCAAATTAGTGAATTACATAGCTTATTTGATTTACATCAAGTCATTCAGGTGGTTATGGGTTGGGAAAATGATCATCTTTTCCAATTTAAAAAAGATGGTAAATGGTATGGACTAATTGATGACGAGGATTTAGTAAGTACTAAAATGCTGGATGCAGATGAAACCCTTCTTCATGAATTAAATTTAAAAGAGGGAGAATCTTTTGAGTATGAATATGATTTTGGAGATTGCTGGATACATACCCTAAAATTACAAAAAATAGTAACTCTGGAGGAGAACTTATTACCAATAGCATTTGCTGGTGCAAATGCTTGCCCATTTGAAGATTGTGGAGGACCAGCTGCCTATATGGAATTGAAAGAGGCCTTGCTAAATCCCAAAAATGAGGAAGAAATGGAAATGAAGGAAACAATGGGTGATTTTGATCCTTCTTTTTTTGATCTTGAGGAAGTAAATGAAATATTGGCGGATATCGAGGAAGGTGACTGGTTTGACGATGAAGATGAAAACGACGATGAGGTAGATTTTGATGATTTTGATGATGATATTTTCGATGATTTTGATGATGATGTAAAGAAAAATTAAGTTTTTTTTATATACCACAGCGTAAATCTTGTCGTTTTTCAATAATGAATGCACAAATGCATACTATTAATGACTATGCTTGTTTTAAAAAGAGGGTTTTATTGTTTTATTTTAATAGGTAATATCATTGTTTTTTCTGGCCTTAAGTCCTGGGCTCAGATTGGTTGGGAGGCAGGACTTTGGCTAGGTGCAGGACATTATTTTGGTGATTTGAATACCAAATATAACCTTGAGAAACCAGGTGAAGCTTTTGGCTTGATGGCAAGATATAATTTTAATAGCAGGGTGGCGCTTAAATTTGCAGGTAATTATGGGGTTATATCTGCCTCAGATGCAATATCCAATAATCCTTTTGAAATTGACAGAAATCTTTCTTTTCGATCTCCAGTCCTGGAAGTATCCTCTCAGCTTGAATTTAATTTTCTACCATTCACGCATGGTAGCAAAGATGAATTTTTTTCACCATACTTTTTATTAGGTGCCAGTGTTTTTCAGTTTAACCCTCAGGCTTATTACAATAATAAATGGGTGGATCTTAGACCCTTAGGTACAGAAGGTCAGTTTAGAGGAAAGGAATATTATACTATTTCTTCGGCCTTTTTGTTCGGCGTCGGTTTAAAATATGATTTATCAGAACGTTGGAGCATGCAATTAGAATTAAGTGGAAGAGCAGCATTTACCGATTATCTGGACGATGTAAGTACTGTTTATCCAGACAGAAGAAATTTATTTTTAGAAAGAGGTCAGTTTGGTTCCTTGGCGGTTGCACTGTCTGACAGATCATTAAGCAGTGCCTCCTTGCCTACTCAAGATATTGGAAAAAAAGGATTCATGCGGGGAAATGCTGATAATAAAGATTCATTTGCATTTCTTGAAGTAGGTTTTCTTTATTTTTTTGGAAATCTTCGTTGCCCCGATATAAGTCGAAGGAAATAAATGTATTCATTCACAAGGTATCATGATTGAGAAATAATGATTTCAGCGGATAATATTTTACCTTTGTTCAAAGGTTTTGTGCTGACAAAATAAATTTTCGCGTGTAATGAAAAGTAGTATTTTTAAAGAGTGGGAATCTTTTGTTAGTCAAAATATCCTTTCTTAAAACGGATAACAGAAAGAAAAATGAATTATTTTATTGAAGGGATAAAAGTTGGATTTTTACTTATATTTCTGATTGGACCCATATTTTTCTCTCTTATTCATATTGGGGTAGAATATGGTTCTAAAGTTGGTATTTTTTTTGGCTCCGGAATATGGATTAGTGACATCTTTCTATTTATGGGTATGTTCAAAGGTATGTCCTTTATTTCAGAAATAGCCAATGCATCCTATTTTTACTATACGGTCGGGGGTATAGGTACGCTGATTTTGGTAGTTTTTGGATTTGCCGCCATTTTTCAAAAAGGAAATCAGTCTTTAAATGTACCACAACCATTTATAAAACAACATAGCCCAAGATCTCTGTTTGGCTTTTTCCTAAAAGGCGTTCTGATTAATGTTTTTAATCCATTCACCATTTTATTTTGGCTTGGATTAATGAGCACTGCGTTAGTTGATACAAATTTCGGAAATAAAGAAGCCGTTTGGTATTTTGCAGGGATTATGAGTATTTATGTGCCAGTGGATTTACTTAAAATTTTACTTGCCAAAAGGATTAGAAATTTGCTTAAGCCTTCACATTTGAAAATAGTAAGCAAAATTGCAGGTATAGCCTTAATTATTTTTGGAGTTGTTTTATTTGTCAGGGTATTTATACTGAGTTAGTACTTATTTTTATTTCAGTATTTCGCAAAATTCAAGCCTTTCTCCATCAGGACCTAAAATATAAAAATAGGTACACCCTTTTTTCCAAAAAGGGAGAAATACAGGTTCTTTTTCAATAGGTAAAAACCCAGCTTTTTTTAACATTAAGTATGTTTCCTCGATATCTGATACATCAAAAGCGATATGGTCAATAATCCCATCTTTTTTATCCTTCGACGGAACTGGCATTTGATATAATTCCAAAATGATATCTTTGTACTTCATCATGACTACTTGCCCTTCACTGCCATCGTGGATAAACGTATTTTCCATCACACAAGTAAATCCTAAAGACGCATAAAATAATCGGGAACGATTTATTTCGGTAACTGGGATTCCAACGTGTTGTAAATGGTTTATTTTTAAATCCAGCATCATTAATTATTTAATTGTTCTACCCGGTTATTCATAATTTTAAACCATACAGGGGGAATTAAAGAAAGAAGAATTGAAGCGGGATAACCCATAGGCAATTGTGGACTTTCGTCGAAATGTCTTAAAACCTGATATTTTCTGGTAGATTTATAATGATGGTCAGCATGCCGGGTTAATTCGTAAAGGAAAATCCGGCCAATTTCATGATTCGAATTCCAGGAATGGCAAGGTAAAACGGGTTCAAATTTTCCATTGCCTGTTTCTTTTCTTTTTAATCCATAATGTTCAATATAATTGACTGATTCGAGGAGTAAAAATCCAATAATACTGGCTAGTATTGACCAAAGAAGAATTTCTATACCAAACCAAAGCCCAATAACAGATAAATAGGTGATAGAACAAAAAGTAAAGATGAGCATTTGATTTTTGATAGAAAAAAACGGTAAAGACAAATATCTAAGTTTTTCAGTCTCTAATTTCCATGCGTTTAAATAGCCACCAGCTACTGACCTTACCCAGAAAAAATAAATGGGTTCATTTAATCGGGAGGTTGCGGGGTCTTTATCGGTAGCAACATTTTTGTGATGCCCAAGATTATGTTCTATAAAAAAATGTTGATAAAGAGCGGGTAGTAATAAAATTTTTGAGAGAAACTGTTCAAAAAATTTACTTCTGTGACCCAGTTCATGTCCTACATTGATTCCGATAGTCCCAATGATAATACCTGTACTTAAGGTGATACCCAATTTTTCGTACAGGGCTAGGTTATCTACTTGAAGGGTTGAAAAATAATAGAAAAGAATGCCATAAAGAATGGGAACATTGGCATAAAGTAACAGATCAAAAAACATATTTTTAGATCTGTTTTCTTCTATGGAAGAGTCAAAATTTGAGGATTTCAATGAAAATAACTGATCGAAAACAGGGATTAAAATAAATGCGAGATAAAAGGCAGAAAAACTCCAGAATCCACCGCTATAGATTGCCCAAAAGGCAGATAATGGAGCTAAATAAGCAATCAGGTATTTCAGGTCTCGCATGATAGTAAAATTGAATTTATACAAATATAAAATAAAAGCCCGCTGCAAACAAATGCGGCGGGCTTTTAACTAAAGGATTAATCCTCAATAAAATATTATTTATAATAAAGGCGCAATCACTAAAGCTACTACAGACATTAATTTCAATAAAATATTTAGTGAAGGACCTGAAGTATCTTTGAATGGGTCACCAACCGTATCACCAACTACAGCAGCTTTATGTGGGTCAGAACCTTTGTAATACATGTTGCCTTGAATATCAACCCCTTCTTCAAACATTTTTTTGGCATTGTCCCAGGCACCACCAGCGTTAGACTGGAAAATAGCCATTAAAACACCTGTTACTGTAACACCCGCTAAAAGACCACCAAGCATTTCCGCACCCCCTGCAAATCCAATAAATACGGGAGAAAGAATGGCAATCATTCCTGGTAAAACCATTTCACGAATCGAAGCTTTTGTTGATATTTCTACACATTTGCTATATTCAGCTTTACCTTCTGCCTGATCAAAAACGTGTTTGTCTTCAGTACTCCATTCGGAGTCTTCTTTTCCTTCATTTTTCTTCATAACAGCAAGTGCTGCCTTAAGTTCCGGAATATTATTGAATTGTCGACGAACCTCTTGAATCATATCCATGGCAGCACGACCTACGGCGCCCATTGAAAGGGCAGAGAAAAGGAAAGGAAGCATTCCACCTAAAAACAAACCAGCCATAACAACAGGATTTGCCACATCAATAGATGTGATTCCTGCGGTTGACATAAAAGCGGCAAATAGCGCCAGTGCAGTTAGTGCAGCTGAACCAATAGCAAAACCTTTACCTATTGCTGCGGTTGTATTACCAACCGCGTCAAGTTTATCTGTACGCTTACGAACTTCTTTGTCTAAGCCACTCATTTCGGCAATACCGCCAGCATTGTCAGAAATAGGACCATAAGCATCAACAGCCAGCTGGATTCCAGTATTTGCAAGCATACCTACGGCTGCAATGGCAATACCATAAAGACCTGCAAAATAATGAGCTGCAATGATAGAAATAGATAAAACAATAATAGGTAGTGCAGTTGAACGCATTCCCACACCCAAACCTGCAATAATATTTGTTGCTGAACCAGTAATTGATTGATCAACAATACCTTTTACCGGTTTTGTTCCCGTTCCCGTATAGTATTCTGTAATATATCCAATAGCTAAACCTGATACCAGACCAATAATAACTGCATAAAATACGCCCATGTTGGTGTAGGTAATTTCATTATAAACCCACTCACCAGGTAGCATATATTGTACAGTTAGATAAGTCGTAATCAGCATTAAAATACTAGAGACCAGGCCTCCCATATTTAATGCCTTTTGAGGATCACCATTTTCACTGACTCTGACAAAAAAACAACCAATGATAGATGCGACAATACCTAAGCCAGAAAGAACCAGAGGAAGCAAAACGGCATTTAAACCGCTAAAATTATTACCCGCTTCAAAGCCAGGAATATTAAGAAAAACAGCACCTAAAACCATAGTACCGACAATAGCACCAACATACGACTCAAAAAGGTCGGCACCCATACCTGCCACATCACCCACATTATCACCTACGTTATCAGCAATCGTTGCTGGATTATAAGGATGGTCTTCAGGAATTCCTGCTTCAACTTTTCCAACTAAATCTGCACCTACATCGGCAGCTTTAGTATAAATACCTCCACCAACACGCGCGAAAAGGGCGATGGAAGAAGCACCAAACGAAAATCCAGTAATTACTGAAATTACTTTATTGATATCCCAACCCATTTCTATAAAAATAGCAAATAAGCTTCCTAATCCGAGGATACCTAAACCGACAACGCCCATACCCATAACGGAACCACCAGTGAAAGCAATTTCCAGTGCTTTTGCAAGGCTTGTTCTGGCTGCATTGGTTGTACGAACGTTTGCTTTTGTAGCTACACGCATACCGAAATATCCAGCTAAAGCTGAACAAAAGGCACCAATTATAAATGAAAGGGCAATCATCCAGGATGAAGTGGTACTATCTGCTGTTACAGCGAGTAAGATAGACACACATATCACAAATATGGCAAGTACTTTGTACTCAGCACGTAAGAAAGCCATGGCTCCCTCAGAAATAGCTTTGGCAATGGCCGCCATTTTAGGAGTACCTTCTTCTTGTCTTGATACCCACGCAGATTTCCAAAACATGTATATAAGCGATAGCACGCCGAAAAATGGAATGGAATAAATAATTGTTTGACCCATAAATTAGTGGTTTAAAACTTGTTCAAAATAATGCTTAAAAGCCAGTTAACTCCTAAGGAATTTTTTTTAATGTGCGAAAATAATATTTAATTGTATGATGTCCAAAAAAAGCACGTTTTAGTATTCATTACATGACATCATCCATCCAGGTTGTTTTTGCAGAAACAACTCCTCTTTCTCCTATTGGCGTCTCTTTTTCTGTGTAACCAATGTAAAATAAACCCAGGCAGCGTTCGTTTTCAGATAAATTTAGAAATAAATCAGCATTAAGAGCCGGTCTCGGAGTACTCCAGAATGAACCCAACCCCTCAGCCGTACACGCCAAAGCCATATTTTGTACAGCACAGGCAGTGGCGGCAATATCTTCCCATTCAGGAAGATTGGCAGATAAATCTCTGTGCATAACAATGGCGATGAGAACGGGAGCTTTCAGTGGATTTTGAATCATTTTATTGAAAACAACCTGAGAAAATTCAGCTTCCGGTGTGTTTTCTAAATAATAATCAGCCATAAATTTCCCTAGTTTTTCGCGGCTCTTTCCTGTGAAAACATGAAATCGCCAAGGTTCCGTTTTTTTATGACTCGGAGCCCAGTTTGCAGCTTCCAGAATTTTTTCGATAATACTTCTGGGAACTTCTCTGTCAGAAGTATATAAAGGAGGAAACACACTTCTTCGCGCACGAATAACGTCCATTAAAACATCCATTTTATCCATTTTTCCATTTTTTTATTCTATTGAAAATTGATCTCTTTTGCTGACCAGATTTGTTTAAAACCTGATTAATCGTATATATTTGATTTATTTCTAAAATGCCAATAAGCTCAAACTGCCTCATTACCGGCAATGTTTTAGTATTCGTTTGCTGGAATAAAAGTAAGGCATCTTGTAGGGTTAATTCCTCGGTTAAAACTTTTTCAATGGGGAAAATAATTTCACCTACCTCTTTCTGCCCTTCTCCTTTAAGACAAGTTTCAATAATTTCAAAAGTTGAAACTGTTCCAACAGGATTTTGCCACGCATCAAATACTAAAATTTCACGGTCGCCTTCCTCCTGTACCAAGTGTAAAATTTCACTGAGGTGCTGGGTCTTTTCAAAATGAATGAAATCCTTTTTCATCCAATCCTTTACCTTGAGCTCTTGAAGAGAATTTTCCATACTTGCCATTCTTGCCTCAGAACCCGCAGCTAGAAATACAAAAACACCAATAAATAATTGTGTGACGCTTCCGTCGCCCAATATACCATTATAAACAAAATAAACAGCAATAACCTGACCAGTCAGTGCGGCCATTTTTGTTGCTTTTAAATGGCCAAGAAAATGAGATAAAATGGCTCTTAATACCCTTCCCCCATCCATAGGGAACGCAGGAATTAAATTAAATAAAGCTAAAGTTAAATTTAACCCGATTAAACCCAGAGATATATAAGCATAAACAGGTAAATTGGAGGGCATGAAAAAGTTATCGGAATCAGATTGATGGTACAAACTGTAAAAGACATCTAACAAAGTGTCTGTTCCTAAAAATAATAATACCGGTAAAAGAAGAATCGCAATGGCAATATTTACCAGGGGTCCCGCAATGGCTACCCAAAACTCTTGTACTGGTTTTCTGGGTAAGCGTTCTAAACGGGCAACGCCTCCAATGGGGTATAAAGTTATGTCTCTCGTTTGTACATCATATCTTCGGGCCATCAATGCATGACCAAATTCATGTAATACAACACATAAAAATAAAATAAGTACAAATAAACTGGCAGAAACGGCTCCCCAGACTCCCCAGTTTTCTTGAATAGCCAGATAAATAACGTAAACGAATAATAATAGGAAACTCCAATGTACTTCAACAGGGATATTAAATATTTTTGCAATTCTTAGAGATCCTTTCATATTTGTGTTTCTTGTAAAGAAAAGTAAAGATAACTTTGCTGTGGAATTATTTTATTCATTCTAATACAATCTCAATGGTTTTTATTAACGAACAACAATTGGATGACGCGGCTACAGCTATTCATGAAGACGAAACGCTGAACGAATTATTAGTAACAGAGCTTAGCGAAATCCAACCTGCCGTTTTTGCTTTTTTGTTTACTGAAAATACCGAGCTTTTTACGGAATACGAGAAGGAATATCTGCTTTTTATTCTGTTAACGCTCTGGCAGGCCATTCGCACGGAGGTAGATGTTAATGAAATGGACGAAATAGATTCTGACGAACTTTCCGTCGCCGAAGAAAAAAACTGGGAATTATTAGAATCTATTACCGCTAAACGATTTAGAGATCGCCTTGATGTGTTCTTTAAGGATAATAAACAAACAGATTTACTCGCCTTCGTTGAAGATATGCTCTTAGATGAGGAGGACGAATTACTAACCAAAGAGGGCAGAGAACCCATGTTTGTTATTCTTAAATCAATCATTGATTGTTTTGATGCTTGTATTAAACCATAACGAAAAATGGATACCCTTAGTTGAATGGTTATTCGTTTAATAAGGGATCTTCCCGAATGGTTATTTTTTTTGTTTCGGTAAATGCACCAGCTTTAACTTCCAGCTGATAGCTCCCGGCAGGTGCATTTCGTCTTGATTTCAATTGTTTTCCCAGAACAACACCAAAAGTACCAAACTGGGAATGAATTTTGCTTCGAAGCGTTTCATAACCTGTTTTGTTTTGAGGAGATAGCGCTTTAAGCGATGTTTTATATTGAATTAAAGAATCTTTAGCACCAGTTGGTAAAGTATTAAAAGTACCCAGTTTATCTAAAGCAATTTCCATGTTCTTGATTTCCTGAACCCAGGAAATGGCAGGTTCATCTATCTGCATATCCCAGTAAATCCTATTTATTCCAGGTTGCACCGCTACCTTCCATTGTCTCAGTATTTCGTCTCCTTTTTCATCGTATAGTTTCAGGGACAAAGAATCGGTTTGGTCATTAATCCATAGATTCACAGATGCTCCACTTCTGGGGTTTTGCCCCCGAAATTCAAAATAGGGTTGTTTCCTACCTGTATTGATCCGTAACCATCGGGTTCCAGTTCTACTTTGGAAAAGGTGAATGGATTTTTTCGTTATTTGATCGCTAATCTGTCTTAAAGGGCTAATATCATCTAAAATCCAGATACTTCTGCCGTGTGTGGCAGCAATTAAATCGCCATCTCTGGGGTGAATGACAAGGTCATATACTGCTACTGTAGGCATATTGCCCATTAATTCGTGCCATTCTTGTCCATGGTTAAAGGAAAAAAACACCCCTTGTTCTGTCCCAACAAATAATAATCCGGGGTTTTCCGGGTCTTCCCGAACTACATAAACTGAATATTCAGGCAGATTATTTCCAATGGATTTCCAGGTTTTTCCATGATCTTCAGTGACAAAAACATAGGCATTCATGTCGTCATATCGATGATTATCTAATGTGACATAACATCTTCCTTTTTTGTGCGCAGAGGGCGTTACCCTGCTTATCCATGGCCTTTTCCCTCTGGAAGAAGAAGCATTTTGTCCAACAAAAGGGTATTGTTTGACTAATATTTGTCCTACTTCAGTCCATGTTTTACCTCCATTTAGGGAAACCTGAATATTCCCATCATCTGTACCTGCCCATATTTCCTGAGTATCTAAAGGGGATTCTGCAAGGGTAATGATGGTAAAATGATTTTCACCACCCGTCACACTTCTGGTCAGATAACCGCTATTGGAGGGATTCCTGAACTCAGTATCATTGGTGGTCAAGTCTGGGCTGATGATTTTCCAGGAATTCCCTTTATCAGTAGATTTAAAAAGGTGATTGCCTCCGAAATATAAGGTATTCGTGTTTTTAGATGACAGGATTAAAGGGCTGCTCCAATTAAATCGGAATTGAGGGGGAAGTTTCACACGGTCTGTATTTTCATAAAAAAACCAGTGTTCTCCAGGGTCTATGGAATATTTTATAGGGTAATCTTTATAATTTGGGTCAAAATAAGCTGCGTAATTAGAGATGGTTTGTGGCGTAGGTGTGATATAATGATATTTTCTGGTTTCGGCATTTAGCCTAACGGCAAATCCAACGTGATTGACCATATACATCGTTCTCCAATCGGTTGGATCTATTTGAAAATGAAAGCCGTCACCTTCGCCAACCCAAGTATTGTGTTCATTTAAAATACCTCTGACTTCCCTGCTATTGGAGGGGCCAAGCCATAAACCATTGTCTTGAAGTCCGCCTCCAACCCAATAAGGATCTCTCATATCAACGCCGATAGCATAATACTGACCAATGGCCATATTATTGAACGATAAAACACTTTCGCCACCATCCACAGTTAATCTTAATCCCTGATCGGTTCCCATATAAATGATTTTATTATCGAATGGAGCAATCCACATAGCATGATCATCGCCACCATCTGTTCGCCATTCCCTTTCAGAAAAGGTTTTACCCCCGTCACGGGAAATTCTAAAATCTCTGGATACCAGGTAAATCAATTGCGGATCAATAGGGTCTATTTCAATCTGTCCATGATAATATGGACGAGTATTATGTTTTAATAAAAACTTCCAGGAGTTTCCTCCATCATCTGATCTGTAAGTACCAGAACCTGGCTGACCATCGGGTATATTTTCGTCAGCTTCTACAGAGGCTACTATGATAGAAGGAAAACTTTTGCAAATGGAAAGGTCAATTTGACCAGTCTCCCCCGTTGGAAGGCCATTTGTTAGTTTTTTCCAGGACTTTCCAGCATCGGTACTTTTATAAATACCTCCATTTCCACCCCCGCTTTTAAAAACATAGGGTCTTCTTAATCTATGATAAAAACCTGCATATAAAATGTTTGGATTTTTGGGATCCATTACCACCTCTGTACATCCTGTAAGAGAATCAACGGGCAGACCTTGATCTAATTTTTTCCAGGATTTCCCTCTGTCATTCGTATAAAATAGACCTCTGTCGCCATTATAACCCCATAGATGCCCTACAGCTGCAACATAAGCAATATCTGGATTTGTAGGATGTAAAGCAATATCAGCTATATGATGAGTATGAGAAAGACCCAGCTTTGAAAAACTCAATCCTCCGTCATTACTTAAATAAATACCATCGCCCCAGCCAGAGCTATTTCTATTGGCTGATTCTCCGGTTCCAACCCAAATAATAGAGGGATTTCCTTGAAAAAGTGCTACACTGCCAATAGAAGAAGTGCCATACCGATCGAAAATTGGGTCCCAGGAAATTCCTCCGTTTTTGCTCTGAAAAACACCCCCAGAAGCGGAAGCACAAAGTACATGTCGATAATCCGTATTTAAGGCATCAATATCTGCAATTCTTCCCATCATATTGGCGGGTCCAATATTTCGCCACCGAAGGTCTTTGGAAAATAAATTATCAACACGTTGTGAAAATGAGTTTAAAACATGAAAAATAAAAAGGGTAACAACGAAAAATCTCATCAGACAGGACTTTTATGGCTTATCAATAGGGGAAATATAATCATTTTTTTAAGATGAAAAGTTTAAAATATATGGACAATGATAAATGGAACAAGCTTTTGTAAACAAATTATTAAATTCCTTCGTTTTAAACGCGTCGAATTGCTTAAATTTCGGCTCCGAAAGGGCAAATAACCCGAATCTCAATTTTAAAGAAAAGGAAAATGTCAGAAACAAATTTTAAATCAGATGTGGAAGCCGTTGATGCACTTGCAAATAAATATCAAGATTTAAGGCAGGAAATCAGTAAGGTAATCGTTGGGCAGGATGAAGTAGTAAAAGCAGTCATTATTGCCTTATTCAGTAACGGTCACAGTCTGTTAGTTGGTGTACCTGGATTAGCTAAAACATTACTTGTCAGTACTATTGCTTCTGTACTGGATTTAGATTTTAAGAGAATTCAATTTACGCCTGACCTTATGCCTTCTGATATTATTGGTTCAGAAATTTTGCAGGAAAACAGAACTTTCCAATTTAATAAAGGTCCTTTATTTACCAATATTGTACTGGCAGATGAAATAAACAGAACGCCACCAAAAACACAGGCAGCATTATTAGAAGCGATGCAGGAAAAGGTAGTGACTGTTAGTGGGGTATCACATTCCTTACCTAAACCATTTTTCGTTTTGGCTACCCAAAACCCTATTGAACAAGAAGGAACTTATCCTCTTCCTGAAGCACAATTAGACCGTTTTATGTTTAACATCCCCTTGGACTATCCTACTTTTCAACAAGAAATTGAGGTAGTTAAAAGTACAACGGGTCATCAAAATATAAATTTAAAAAACATAGTTACAGCAAATCAAATTCAACAATTTCAACAGCTCATCCGGAAAATTCCGGTGACAGATAATGTTCTTGAATATGCCGTTTCTTTAGTTTCAAAAACAAGACCGGGTACAGAACGTGCAGCTTCCTTAGTTAATAATTATATTTCCTGGGGAGCAGGCCCGCGTGCTTCTCAGTTTCTTATTGTTGGTGCAAAATGTCATGCAGCTATTATGGGAAAATATTCTCCTGATATATCTGATATTCAGGCCATTGCCAAATATGTTTTGCGTCATAGAATTGTTAGAAATTATAAAGCAGAAGCTGAAGGTATTAAAGAGGAAAATATTATTGATCAGTTATTTTAACCAATGCTGGATGCACCCTTATTGGTTATTTTTTCATCTTGTAAGGTAAAAATTAAATGATGTATTTTAAAAAGGGTGAGTTAAACAAAGGGCAATCTTCATGGCTGTTTCTTTTGGCCATAAGTCTGCTTCTTAACGCATGTACCAGGGATGGCTCCAGCCAGTTTAAGATGAAACCGAATGCTTTCGGTGAGGTTGCAAGTCTTGTTATTGTTGCAGATAAAGAAATATGGGATGGACCTATAGGTGACACTATTCGATATTATTATTCTTCGGCTTACCTGATTTTACCTCAACCTGAACCAATATTAGATCTTAAATATTTTAGTCCCTCTGATTTTAAAAATGTACCGCTAAAAAGGGAGTTGAAATCTTATTTAATCCTGGCCGATTTAAACGATAATGCTTCTCCGACCGCTGCCCTGATGAAAAAAGAGCTGGGTCCAAAAAATTTAGATCTTTTTTTAACAGACCCTAAAAAAAATAATGTGGTTATTGGTTATGACCGCTGGGCAAAAGGACAGTTAATCATGTTTCAAATGGCAGATTCTCCTGAAAGTCTGGTAGAAAACCTAAAATTAAATCTACCTACTTTAATAAAAAAAGTTCGCAAACAAGATGCTGTACAATTAGGCGCAAATGTTTATCAGTCTGGAAGAAATGCAAAACTGGAAGGGGAAATTGAAACAAAAATGCATGTGAGGCTAAAAATTCCCAATGATTATTTGATAGCTATAAATGACGGTAAAGCATATTGGCTAAGAAAGGAAACAGATAAAGCTTCCTTTAATTTACTTATCTCTAAGTTTAAATATACAAATACAAAACAATTCTCCATTGAAAATCTAAAAGCAATGAGAGATTCCATAGGGAGAAAATATGTTTCTTCCAGAGCTCCAAATTCATATATGGTCGTTAATGATATTGATTTACCACTTTATGGTCAGGCCGTAAACTTGAATGGCAAATATGCTTTTGAAGGAAGAGGCATTTGGGAAATTGAAAATGATTATATGGCAGGAGCATTTATTTGTTATTTGATTCATAATCCAAAAACAAATGAAATTATTCTGATGGATGGTTTCTTATATGCTCCAGGGGAGTCAAAAAGAAATAAAATGCTGCATTTGGAACATATTATTCAAACAGCTGTGATTCCTTAATGAAACAAAAAAGCCGTTGTCTTTTTGTAAGGCAACGGCTTTTTATTTCAGTTTATTAATTAAATATTCTCAATACTTTTGGTAACAAACGCATTTAATTCTGCGCCAGTTAACATGCCTGCTTGAAGTTTGGCCAGTTGGATGAGATATTTAATGGTTTCGTTTTTTGCAGATTCGTCAGATTGATTTAAGATCTGTTCATTGATTATTTTATGATTTGTATTCACAACTACGTTGATAGAATCTGGGAATCCATCCATTTTCATGCCTTGCATCATCTGCATTTCTTTCATTCTGCGCATAAACTCAGGACGTGTAATTTGTACAGGCAGATCATCAGGACTTAACGCTTTGGTGACCAAAGTGGACATTGGGTCATTTAAATTAGCTGTAAACCATTCCTTAATTTGTTTTTCTTGATCTTCTGATAAGACCGATTCTTTTTTGTCCTCCTTTTGAACTAAATTATCAACTGTATCTGAATCTACCCTTACAAAAGTTACTGTTCCTTGTTTATACTCCAGTTGCTGCATAAAGTGAGCATCAATGACCTGATCCATCATGAGCACATCATAGCCATTATTTTTTGCAGCCTGAATTTGTGCATATTGAGCATCCTTATCATTTGAATAAATGAGGATTATCTTATTATGCTTATCTGTTTGAAGTGCTTTTACACTTTCAATATATTCATCGACGGTTTTGTATTTGCCTTCGAGCGTTTTAAAAAGGGCAAAAGAGGTTGCTTTTTCATAGAATTTCTCATCGGAAATCATTCCATATTTAACAAAAATGCTTAAATCATTCCATTTACTTTCATAATTCTCCCTCTCGTTATTAAATAATTCTGAAAGTTTATCAGCTACTTTTCTGGTAATATAACCCGTTATTTTTTTGACATTGCTGTCAGCCTGCAAATAACTTCTGGAAACATTCAATGGAATATCTGGAGAATCAATGACGCCGTGTAGCAGGGTAAGGAACTCAGGAACAATTTCTTTTACATTGTCTGTTACGTAAACCTGGTTAGAATAAAGCTGTATTTTATTACGCTGTATTTCTATATTATTACCTAAATGTGGGAAGTATAAAACACCGGTCAGATTAAATGGAAAATCAATATTTAAATGAATCCAAAACAAAGGCGTTTCGTAGCTCATAGGGTATAATTCCCTGTAAAAATTTCGATAATCGTCGTCACTTAAATCGGTTGGGGATTTTTTCCAGATAGGCTGCGTATTATTAATAAAGTTATCAACTTTTACCGTCTTGGTTTTTGCATCTTCACCCTCACCTTCAGTAACAGATTCTTCTTTTTCACCGAAACGAATGGAAATAGGTAAAAATTTACAATACTTTTCCAGCAAATCATCAATTCTCTTTTTTTCTAAATATTCCTTGCTGTCTTCTCCAATGTGAAGAATGATGTCGGTACCTCTTTCTTTTCTGGAGCCTTTGGAAAGGGTGTATTCAGGACTTCCATCACATGACCACAACACTGCTTTTGATCCTTCTTTCCAGGACAAGGTATCCACTTCTACTTTAGTTGCAACCATGAAAGCAGAATAGAAGCCAAGCCCAAAGTGTCCTATAATACTTGCATCATCTTTGTATTTATCAATAAATTCCTGTGCACTGGAGAAAGCAACCTGATTCAGATACTTCATCACTTCCTCTTCCGTCATACCGATACCTCGGTCACGAATCGTTAGGGTTTTCTTCTTCTCATTTAGAATGATATCGATGGTTACATCACCTGTTTCCCCATTTAATTCACCTCTTCTGCTAAATGTTTGTAATTTAGTAGTTGCATCTACTGCATTTGAAATTAATTCCCGGAGAAAAATTTCCTGGTCCGAATAAAGAAATTTTTTGATAATTGGAAAAATGTTTTCCGTTTGAACAGATATATTACCGCGTTGCATGATAAATATTTTTGATTAGCTTTGGTATGGCAAACAATATGCCACATTGATTAATCTGCCATTTTGGCAAACTACTTGACAATCATGGCAGGATTTTTTTTAATATAATACTTGTTTATATTAATATTTAACGTAAATTTGATTTTTATTTTTTTGAGAGCTATTACACGAAAGATTATATTTGCAGAAACTACATACGCTTTCCAAGCGGTGAGTCTTTGAGCCATATCTACATACCACCTTATTTTATTAATAGTCCTTAATGGACTTCTGTATTTTATCCATTTTGAAAATGGGTGGAAGATTTAATTTTTATGGTGGGCTAAAGATCATCTTTGGGGGGACGCATGGGTCCGATGCCCACCGAATTTTAAAAGAATAACTTTAAGAATAAACCTGAATGGATTTTTTTTGCCGGTTCCACTGGGGGGTAGAGCCGGCATTTTTTTTTGTTTAAAATTTAAAATACCAGTTAATAAGTGGAAATGGAAAAGATACCTGATCGTATTTATCCAATATACTGATTCCAGCCAGCGATACTTGAAAGGATTGGTTTTCTTTAGTCTGAAATCTCATCCCTGGCATTAAAATAAAAGCGGAAGTCCATAAATTTTCATCAGTAACTTTAGTAACGAATGGGCTTTCTTTCCCAGTTTGAGGGTCAAATCCGCCGTAATTAGAAATATAAGTTTTTTCCTGCAGGCTGATGGAAAGCATAGAATCGAAAAATAAAGAAGCTTTCTTACTTACCTTTATAATGCCTGCGAAGGAAAAAACAGGGGAAGCCCTAAGGGGACTTTCTTTGTTGATGTAAAGGGGATAATTGGGTGAAATGTAGGTTCCTGGTATCGCAACATCTATCTTGTCTCCTCCTTTTAGGTACCCATATCCCATAGAGATGGAAAAATTGTTGATGGTATTACCGTAGGTTCCTGTTATCCATTGAAGGCCACCAAACCCTTTAAAATTATTGGCGTAGCTGCTACTTCCCAACAAGGATCCGATAGAAAAATGTAATTTTTCGTGTTTTGTAGGAATAGTATATTTAATGGCAAGTACCACAGGGACAGCAAGCCAAGTGGACATGACACCTACCGATAAGCCCTTAGAAACGGCAAAATGTACTTCTGGGCCGTACCAGGAAATGGATGCATAATGATCCCCTTTTTTTATGGGTAAGGCATTGTTGGTAAATGCATAGCGGGTGTTGAAGGCAAAATAAGCTGCCGATTCATTTACCACGTTTTTACTTCGGATTTTCTCCTCTGAAATGGTCTTGATTTCATTTTTAGGAATGAAAATTCTGCCAATATGGTTGGTTTCCAGCAATAACTCACGGCCATCATCTGATATAAGCTTTCCTGTATAGGTTACTCCATTGAATTTTTCAATTTTGATTACTACAACAGAATCTGTTGGAGTTGTTTGTGCAAAGGATAATTTCACAGATAAAACAAAGACAAGGAAGGCAAATAAGCATATTTTATTTTTCATAAGCATATATTACTTTTATATCTAACAAATAAAACCACATACAAGTTACTATAAAAACGCTATTTTTAGAAATTTGAATCCTAAACAGATCTTTTAATAACTACAGAAATGAAGATGGCGAATATCACCAAAATCTTGCTCTTGGCGGGAATTCTTGTTTTTGCACTTTGGGCATGGTTTATAGTTCCTCCCTGGGAATTTTCACAACCCTCATGGCGACTTTTCATCCTCTTTTTAGGTGCTATTTTAGCCGTACTCACCCAAGTGCTTTCTATATTTTTAGCAGCTATCTTAGCAATGGTCATTGCGGTAAGTACAGGGATACTCTCCCCAGAGAAAGCATTTTCGGGATTTTCCGAAAGCTTCATGATTTTAATTTTATCCTCTTTTTTAGTCGCAAAAGCAATCATTCATTCTGGGCTTGGAAAGAGAATTGCTCTTTTTTTTATCAGACAATTTGGTCATTCCACTTTAAAACTAGGTTATTGTATTACGCTCACGGATGTGTTAATCGGTCCTGCTATACCAAGTAATACAGCCAGATCGGGCGTTTTGTATCCAATCGTTTTGTCTTTAGCTATGGACACAGGCTCAAATGTTGAAAAGGGAACACGTAAAAAAACAGGTGCTTATTTAATGATGGTTTCCATAACCAGTCTGACTATTTCATCAGCACTTTGGTTTACCGCCATGGCTGCAAATCCTATTGGAGCAGGTTTAGCTGCAAAATATAATGTGGCAATGGATTTCTCAAATTGGTTATTAGTCAGTTCATTACCTTGTTTAGTTGCTTTAATTTTTTTACCCTGGTTACTTTATAAAACATTCCCACCGGAAGCTAAATTAACCCCAGAGGCTCCAGTGGCCGCCGCTGCTATGTTAAAGGAAATGGGACCCATGGGTAAAAAGGAATGGATAACAGCTGCAACTTTTACATTTATGGTTCTCGGTTGGGTGCTGGCAACCCCTCTTGGCTTGAATCTGGCCATTGTCTGTTTAGCGGGTTTAGCCGTTCTTATTATTTCAAATGTATTCCCCTTAACCATTTTAAGGAAAGAAGGGGGAGAAGCGTTAGAGACATTTATTTGGTTTGCCATTTTATATATGATGAGTAGTTCTTTAAACGCTATGGGCTTTATGGGTATTATTGGACAAAAAATATCAGGTCAAATCACAACCTTATCTACTTTTCAGGTGTATGTTTTATTGACGGTTCTTTACGTTCTCATTCATTATTTATTTGTAAGTCAAACAGCCCACATGCTGGCTCTGTACGGTGTATTTCTTGAAGTTGGTTTTGCTGCTGGAGTCCCTGTCGCCCTTATGGCTTTTAGTCTCTCCTTCGCTACTAATTATTTTGCAGCTTTGGCACCTCAGGGTTCTTCTTGTAATGTATTTTTTGTAGGAAGCGGTTATATAACACCAAAAGAGGTGTATCAGCAGGGTGCTATTGTCACTCTGGCCAATCTGACTATCTTTTTATTGGCTACTCCCTGGATTGAGTGGGCAAGTAGCTTTGCGTTAAAATAAGGATTTAAAAAATTATTATGGAAAAATTAAATGGGAAAGTAGCCATTATTACCGGTGGGAATAAAGGAATTGGATTAGGGGTCGCCGAAGCAATGGTTGAAGCCGGAATGTTTGTTTGTATCACCGGCAGAAATGAAGCAGACGTAAAAGCGGCTGAAAAAAAATTGAACGCTATAAGAAATAATGCTGCCCTGGGTATGGTTTGTGACGTTCGCTCTTTGTCCGACCAACAGACGGCTGTTCAGCAGATAATGGATAAATGGAAGCAACTGGATGTGGTGATTGCCAATGCAGGCGTAGGACATTTTGCCGATATCAGCCTCCTGACTCCTGAACAATGGCACGAAACTATCGATATTAATTTAACAGGTGTTTTCAATACCGTTAAGGCTTCTTTAGATCAGTTAAAAGCAAGTAAGGGATATTTAATCACCATAGCAAGTCTTGCTGGTACCAATTTTTTTGCTGCAGGTGCCGCCTATAATGCCAGTAAGTTTGGACTGGTTGGTTTCACTCAGGCCGTCATGCTCGATGTAAGAAAACATGGTATAAAAACGACAACGATTATGCCAGGATCAGTCAGCACCTATTTTAATGATCATACCCCTAATGATGCTGATCATTGGAAAATTCAACCTGAAGATATGGGTCAAATGGTCATTGATTTGTTGTTAATGCCACATAGAACACTACCAAGCAAAATAGAGGTAAGACCAACGATGCCTGGGTAGTTTCATTTACCCTGTTTTGCATGATAAGTCAGTTATTTAGCTTATTTCTTTTTTGGAATATTTGCCAAACATAGGCGAAGAAATTTAGTTGACAAAATGTATAATAATTGTATATTTGTCAACTAAATTGAGGTCAATAAAAAGAATAAACATGGAAAATGTCTTGGCAAATAAGCTTGTTTCAGCTCGAAAGATGGCTGGTTTGTCGTTACAAGGCCTGGCTGACAGACTGGAAAATGAAGTCTCAAAACAAGCGTTGAATAAATATGAGCAAGGCAAAATGAAACCAAATAGCATGGGAATTATAGCTATTGCTAATGCATTGAATGTGCCGGTAAGTTATTTCTATGCTATTCCTGCTGTTAAAGTGGCACTTGAGGATGTTGAATTTAGAAAGAATGCTACTAAACTATCTAAGTTAGATGATTTTTCTATTCGTGAAAAGGTTAAGGATAATTTTGAACGATATTTTGAGTTAGAAGAAATTTTACACCTCAATGAAAAAAATGATTATTTCGTTTTTGATAGGATAATTAAATCACCCAAAGATGCGGAAGACGCAGCTAATCAATTGCGTAATGAATGGAATTTGGGATATGACCCGATTCCAGATGTTGTGGAAATGCTGGAGGACAAGGGGTATAAAGTAATTGATATTGATGCTCCGGAAGGGTTTGACGGAATGAAAGCAGTTATTTTGGACCATAAGGTTATTGTATTGAAAAAATCAAAGGATATAGAAAAAGAGGATGTGGTCAGAAAACGCTTTACTGCTTTACACGAATTAGCACACCATGCTTTAAAATTTCCAGATGACATTGGCCATAAAGTCGAAGAAGCCCTTTGCCATGTCTTTGCCTGTGCTGTTTTGTACCCAGAGGATATGGCTCGCAAAGAGTTACATAAGGAACGTTTTCATTTTTATGAAAAAGAGCTGATTATAATTAAGGAACGGTGGGGAATTTCTTTTTCTGCTATTTTTTATCACGCTCACCGTTTAGGGATTTTAAATGACAATGTTTTTAAAAAATTTAATATTGGTTTTAGGAAAAGAGGTTACCATCTGCCAAATGCTGAACCAGGAAGATTCAGAAGTAAAGAAAAACCTACCAGAATGGAGCGTCTTGTGTATTTAGGATTGGCCAAAGAGGTTTTGACCATAAACGAAGCTGCTTTTTTCGCAGGCATTAACTCCTGGAAACTTCGGGAACAAATGCAGCTAATGGTATGAAGTTAGTTATAGCAGATGTAAGTGTACTTTTTGATCTTTTTCATATTAAGGTTTTGTCCGAATTTTTTGCCCTCGATATTGAAATTTTTATTACCCTTTTTGTTTATGATGAAATAGTAAACCAAGAACAAATTAAAGAATTTGAACGGTTCAGGCAAACAGGAAAACTAATTGTTTTGGATTTATTGAAGGAAGAAGAGGAGCAAGTCATAAACTTTAAAACAAAACGGAATTTAAAATCTATTCCTGACAAAACGATGCTCTGGAAAGCGATTCACCTAAATTGTCCTTTGCTTACATGTGATGCCAAACTGCGAAAAGAAGCAATAGATAATGGCATTGAGGTCCATGGCAGTATCTGGGTTTTATTGGCATTAGAAAAGGAAAAATTAATTGGTAAACAAAAAATGATAGCATTGTTGGAGCAAATTAAAATAGTAAATAATCGCCTTCCAATGGTTGAGATAGATAAAATAATGAAGCGCTTAAAAGAAAATTAAATGAAAGAAATTTATGTATTTTTATAAAGAAAAATTTGAAACTTTAATTATCCGCCAGTAAGGTTACAAAGATAGAAGTGCTATGCTAATGTGAGTTTATACGAAAGTATTTATCTACAAATAAACATTATGACTAACCAAAATCATTCTCTATAATCCATCGGGGATAATCTTTGAAAATCATCCATTTTTTATCCTTTACCATCATAAAAGCTATTAGCCCAATGTATAAAGTAGCATAAAAAAAAGAGGCTATCTTTTTAGACAGCCTCATGCGTTATTTAGCTTATTTCTTTTTTGTCGTTTTTTTGACAAGCAGACTCTTGCGATAATTTTCCTCTTTTTTCATTTTTCTTGCTTTATAAGCCTCGAACCGCTTGCTCCAGTCAGCTCTTTCTCCTTCTTTCATTTTATCGAGTCGCGCCTGAGAAAGATTTATTTGTTCTTGATATCCAAAAGGTTCCTCGTCAATAAATTGCTTGCTTTTTCCTGCTTTTTTAACAATCTTAAATTTATCGTATAAATCGCCTAAGGTTGTAT
>JBEAXK010000117.1:0-45632 GCA_041159865.1 Bacteroidota bacterium | reverse complement strand
ATCCTGTAGAGATTCCTTTTTGGAAGTTGCCCCAACTGGGTCACTTGCAGACGCTCAATTAGCTACAAAGGCTGGTGTTGAGGGCGTTCTTATAGGCGCATACGCTGCCTTAAATGGCGTTTTTGGAAATCGTTTAGAGGGTCCAAACCACTGGGTAACAGGCAGTATCTGTGGTGGTGAGGCAAATAAAGGCACTGACCCCGGCGATTATTCCTCTATTAACCCAATGCAACGCTACGAAACTGATCCAACTCAAGGTGATTTATCTGCCTTTTGGAGAGGACGTTACGAGGGAGTTAGTCGTTGTAATACTGTTTTACGTCTTCTTGCTCAAGCAAAGGATGTTAGTTCTGCTGATGCAGCTCGTATTGCAGGTGAAGCCAGATTATTAAGAGGTCACTTTTATTTCGATCTAAAAAAACACTATAACAGCATTCCTTATTTTGATGAAAAAACACCAGCTTCAGAAGTACCAAAAATACCAAATACCCCCAATGTATGGGATAAAATTGAAGCTGACTTCCAGTTTGCTTTCACTAATCTACCTGAAACTCAAGGTCAGGCTGGTCGAGTAAACAAATGGGCTGCTGCTGCCTATATGGGTAAAGCAAAACTTTATCAAAAGAAGTTTGCTGAAGCTAAAACCTGGTTTGATAATGTAATCGCAAATGGAAAGACAACTAATGGCCGAAAATACCAGTTACTTGACGATTATACTCAAATATTTAATGCTGAATTTGACAATCATGCTGAAGCTGTTATGGATGTTGAATCATCCATGAACACTGGAAACGTGGCAAATGCAAATTATTTTGATGATTTAAATTATCCATATAATACAGGTTTAGATGGTCCTGGTAACTGTTGTGGATTCTTTCAACCTTCTTTTGATTTGGCTAACACATTCCGCACAAAAGATGGTTTGCCTCTTTTAGATGGTTCTTATAATTCTGATGCTAATGCCTTAAAGCATGATTATGGCGTTGAATCAAGTGCTCCATTTACACCCGATGCAGGTCCTGTTGACCCACGTTTAGATCATTCTATTGGACGTCGTGGAATTCCATATCTTGACTGGATAGCACATCCAGGTAAAGCATGGATTCGTGCTCAACCTTATGCAGGTCCTTATTCTCCTAAGAAATATGTTTATTACAAATCACAGGAAAATAAGTTAACTGATGGTAGTTCATGGACACGTGGTTATGCAACGATGAATTATACTATTATACGTTTTGCAGACGTACTTTTGATGGCTGCAGAAGCTGAAATCGAAGCAGGTACATTAGCAAAAGCAAGAGATTTAGTTAATCAGGTCCGTACCCGTGCCGCAAACAAGGCTCATTGGGTTAAAAAATCAGATGGATCTCCTGCTGCTAATTATGTAATCTCTCTTTATCCAGAATCTGCGTTTTCTTCAAAAGCAGCAGCCAATGATATCGTTAGAATGGAGAGAAAACTTGAACTTTCAGGCGAAGGACACAGATTCTTCGATTTAGTTCGTTGGGGAATTGCAGAGCCAGTATTAAACGCTTACCTTAAAAATGAGGCTAAAATATTAGTTACAAAATTTGGTGGAGCTAAATTTACAGCTGGAAATGATGAATACTATCCAATACCACAACGTGAGATTGACTTACAAGGTACTGTTCTAAAACAGAATCCTGGCTATTAATTTAATATCGGTAATTTCTTAAAAAAGGGTGTCTCAATGCATAAAATTGAGATACCCTTTTTAATTTTACAAGCAATAAAATCTATCCTTTATGCGATTCCTGGCTGGTTTATTTTTTATCTCGCTATTCTTATCATGTGAGAAAAAAGAAAGGCTTTTTTCAAAAATAGATGCTTCAGATTCAGGTATTTCTTTTGAAAATAAAATTACCGTAAATGATACTCTAAACGCTCTGGTAAGTGAATTTGTCTATAATGGCGGAGGCATTGCCATAGCAGATTTAAATGGGGATAATAAAAATGACCTTTTTTTTACAGCTTGTCAAACTGATAATTCCTTATATCTTAACCAAGGCGGTTTAAAGTTTAAGGAAACCTCTAAAATTTCAGGCACTCAAAAACCTTCCAATCAATATTGGTCCTCAGGGGTTACCATCCTGGATATTAACCTGGATGGTAAAAAAGATATTTATGTTTGTAATACTTTAAATGGTAATGCCCATTTTAGAAAAAATTTCCTTTATGTGAATAAAGGAAATGACTCAAAGGGTATTCCTTTATTTACGGAAATGGCAGAAAAATACGGTATTGCCGACACCTCACATGCCTCACATGCCCAATTTTTTGACTATGATTTAGATGGAGATTTAGACCTATTTATTGGGGTAAACTGGGTAGAAGAAAAATATCCCCATGAGTTTATTGAAAAGCGCATTGGAAAGGATGCCTTAAACAGAGATCGTTTGTTTAGAAATGATTGGAATGATAAATTAGGACATCCCCAATTTACTGATGTTTCAATCGAAGCTGGAATCCAACTGGATGGATATAGTCATAGTACCCTTATTGTAGATTTTAATGAAGATCACTATCCTGATATATATATTGCCAATGATTTTGAAAGTGATGACTTAATATTTATCAATAATAAAAACGGAACATTTACAAATCAAGCACCTTCTATTTTTAAACATATTAGTTTAACCGCCATGGGTAGTGATGTTGGGGATGTAAATAATGATGGTTTACAAGACCTTTTTACTACCGAGATGCAACCATTTTACAATAAAAGAAAGAAATTATTCCAAGGAGAAAGTAGTTATCAAAGAGAAATTTTTACGAAAAGGTTCAATTATATTCATCAGTTTATGAGAAATACTTTGCAAGTAAACCAGGGAATTAACTCTGAGACTGGCTTGCCTGTATTTTCCGAACAAGCTATGTATGCTGGAATACATGAAACAGACTGGTCATGGGCCGCCTTATTTTTAGATTTCGATCATGATGGAAATCAGGATATATTTGTTTCAAACGGTTATCCCAAAGATGTCACAGACCATGACTTTTCTATCTTCAGATCTTATGCCAGCCGATTAGTTAGCTGGGAAGAATTACTTTCTGCAGTTCCCGAAGTAAAATCACCTAATTTTTTATTCAAAAACAAGGGTAATCTTAATTTTGAAAATGTATCCTTATCTGCAGGAATGCAAATACCAAGTTTTTCAAATGGTGCAGCTTATGGCGATTTAGATAACGATGGAGATTTGGACTTAGTCGTTAACAATATAAATGATAAAGCTTTTCTCTTCAAGAATAATTTAAAGGCTGACGCGCAAAATTATTTACGTCTAAAATTGAAAGGTCCAGAGAAAAATCCGGATGCTATAGGCGCTTCCGTCATAATTTACCATAAAAATCAAAAACAAAAACAATCTCTTTTATCAGGTAGAGGCTATTTATCTCAATCAGAACTCATTTTTCAGTTTGGACTGAATCAAGAAAAATTAGCTGACTCCATTGAAATTACATGGCCAGGTGGTAAATCTCAAAAATTATATAAACTTAAAGGAAATCAAACCATAGAAGTATCGTGGAACGAAGAAAATATAACTAAAAATCCAGTTACCCTAACCTCTTTTTCTACCTTCATGAAGGAGAAATCGTCTGAATTAAATATAAATTATCAACATATTGAAAAAGATTTTATTGATTTTAATATTCAAAGAACGCTCCCTCATAAATTATCTCAGTTTGGTCCTGCCATTGCTGTAGGTGATCTAAATGGGGATCAATTGGATGATTTTATGGTAAGTGGGAGTAAAAACCAAAATCAAAGTATATTCTATCAACTAGCCAACGGAAAATTTGAATCTAAATCGTATCATTTTAAAAATTCACCAGAAGGAGACGAAGAAGATGCTGGAATATTAATTTTTGATGCAGATGGCGATGGATTAAATGACCTTTATTTTGTAAGAGGATGTGCTCAATATTCCCCAAATGATCCTCTTTATACAGATCAATTATATTTGAACAAAGGAAATAAAAACTTTATCGTTCAACCTTATGCACTCCCATCTATTACATCCAATGGATCATGTATCAAAGCAGCAGATTTTGACAATGATGGTGATCTTGACTTATTTATAGGTAGCCGTTCTCTTCCTTTTAGCTATCCTTTAGCTGACAGATCCTATATTTTAATTAATGAAAGTAAACCAGGAAGTCCAAAATTCAAGGATGTAACATCGGAAATTAATAAAGATTTACGCTACCCTGGTTTAATAACCGATGCTTTATGGACAGATTTCAATAATGATAATGCCATTGATTTAATTCTTGTCGGAGAATGGATGGCACCGCGCATATTTGAAAATAAGCAGGGTAAACTGATTGAATTAAAATCGGGCCTTGAAAAATATACAGGTTGGTGGAATAGTATTGCAGGGTTTGATATGGACAATGACGGTGATACAGATTATGCACTCGGCAATTTTGGACGAAATCTAAATATGATTGCTTCTGAAAAAGAACCATTGACTATTTACGCCAAGGATATTGATAATAATGGAAGTATTGATCCACTTATATCAAGATATTGGCCCGATAGTCTTGGCGTTAGAAAAGAATTTTTGTACCATCCCTTACAAGATGTCATTACACAATTTTCAGGTATCAGAAAACAATATAATTCGTTTGGAGAATACGGTGAAGCCAGTGTACCCGATATATTCTCCAGATTAAACATGGAAAAAGTTATAAAAAAACAAGTTATTTTAATGAAGTCCAGCTGGATGGAGAACCTTGGAAATGGAAAATTTGCATTCCACTCCTTACCCTTGGAAACTCAAATGGCACCTGTTTATGGTATTTATCCAATGGATATTAATGATGATGGTTATATCGATTTAAATATAGTTGGAAATGATTATGGTTTAGAAGTTCAACAAGGTAAAGCGGATGCTTTAAATGGCCTTACTTTACTAAACTCAAAAGGAACAACTTTTAAGTCCATTCCCTTTACAAAATCTGGTTTTTATGTTCCCGGCGATGCCAAAAGTTTAGTTGCTTTTAACACAATCAATGGGACCTATTTACTTGCAGGTCAGAATAATAACAAACTTTTAGCCTTTAAATTGAGTGAAAAAAAGAATAAAAATGTTAGATATCAGATAAATGAGCGATATGCTATCGTTCATTTGAATAATGGAAGACAGCGAAAATCAGAAATTTATTATGGTCATACCTTTAATTCTCAGTCTGCAAATATTATTTCTATAAATGATCAAATTTCTAAAATTGAATTTTTCGGTAGACTGGGAAAATTAATCCGTACCTGGAAAAATGAATAATTCCTTTTTATGAGAATTCTTTTGTGTGTATGGATTTCGGTATTTATTTTGTCAACACCTCATACCAAGAGTTATTCTCAAGATTATTTAAAAGTTTTTGAGGATAACATTAATTATGCAGAAACCAAAATTAAAAGATTAACAAATGGAGATCTTATTTTAGCAACCTCAAGTTTGGAATCTTTAAGAAATGGGGGAAAAGATGCCAGTTTGTTTTGTCAGCGATTAGATTATTGTGGACAATTAATTTGGTCTCGAACCTATAAAATTCCAGATGATCATATTATTCTTAACGATTTGTCCTTATTGAATAAGGACGAAATAGTATTATTTGGAAGTGTTTATGAAGGTCTAAAAGAATCCATTTTCCTTTTTAAAATAAATTTGCATACTGGAATCAGTGAAGAACTAAAAGTATTTAATCCAGGAACTGTAGACCATTTTACTTATTCAATGGATATCCATGAGGATAACATTTTCATTTATGGATTATTATTAGATTTTAACACAAAAAAAAATGGATTTATAGCTCAATTTAACTCAAAACTAAATTTCATTTGGGCAAATAAGTTTTTACCTTTTGAGTCATCCGGCAGATGCCTTTTAACTTCAGAAAAAACAATTATCAGTTATTCGGGAAATTATCTTTTCAAATTTAATTCTAAAGGTTTACCCCAATGGGCCTTTGAATTGAAAGGAGACCGAACTTTAAAAATTATATCCGGACCTATTCTGAGTGAAGATGGAGCCATTTTTGAGGCCGTTGCCGACAGTGCTCATTTTCTTTTCAAAATAAATTATAAAGGAGAAAAAATATGGGAATCTGATAGGTTTAAAGGACTTGGAAGATCTTCTGCCATCAGTTATTTAAAAGATGGCAACCTTCATATTTCTATTTTAAGGAATAATTTAAAGCAAAAATCAATCGGACAAATCATGTTTTCAAAGTCAGGTCAATTGACAACAAGCTCTCATTTTATTTTACCTCAAAAATTAAATTCAACCTATCTAAATCAACATCTGGATTCATTTTCAACAAATACGATTATTGGTTCTATGGAACCCTTTGTAGGAAAACCTGGCGAAATAAATTCTTTTTTGTTACAGTATTCATTGCAAAACAATACCCTAGAGTGTTTACAGATGGAAACTGAAAATTTGTACAAAAGCTCATTTACGGAAATTTCACTGGAACCTTTTACTCCTATATATTCTGCATTCAATATGACACAAGAAAAAAGTTTTAGACCTGACACATCTAAATGGGATAGAAAATATAAATCATTTTGTCAGTTTGAATCTAAGGATTTACCTCAACTGATTGATACTCTTTTAGACTGTAATGAAAGTTGGAAAATCACCTTGCCCGGAAATGAATACATATGGTGGGATAATTACTCCGAAAAAGAGAGAAATCTATCAATTCCAGGGCTTTATAAAGCCTATAAATTATCTTGTACTAATCCGGCAATTCTTCATTTTAACTTAAAAAAAAAGAACTGTAACTGTCCCATTTTCATACCTAATGCATTTAGCCCCAACAATGATGGCATCAATGATATCTTAGAAATATATTCTTCTTGTGAAATAATTAGTTATGAATGGAAAATTTTTTCCAGATGGGGGAATTTAATTGACCAAGGCTTAGATGCAGGGTGGACAGGGTATAAATCTGGACTACCCTTAAATCAGGACACTTATGTAGTGGTTGTTAATTATAAGGTAAGAGATGTAGATGGAATATTTAAAGAAGGTCAACAAGTACAAAATATTAATCTGATTCGATGATTTCTTTATGTGATTACTATTACATTAAAAATTGGAAGGTTCCAATATATTCGCATTCAACTAAAATAAAGATTATGAAAATTTCATCTGCTCTCATTTTAATTATATTTACTTTATCGATTTTTGGCTTTTCCTGTTCTTCTTCAAATAGTGGAGGAATTAATTTCCAGTTAAATGCAAAAGAATTTTCAGATAAAATAACAGCAACGCCTGAAGCTATTGTTTTAGACGTCCGTACTGCAAAAGAATTTTCTCAGGGTCATATTCAAAATGCCACAAATATTAGCTGGAATGACCCAACCTTTGATGGAAAGATTAATAATATACCAAAAAATGCCCCCATTTTTATTTATTGCCTGAGTGGCAGTCGAAGTATGTCTGCAGCTAATTTTATGCGCGGAAATGGCTACGATCAAATTTATGAGTTAATGGGCGGAATTATGAAATGGACTTCGGCAAATTTACCTTTGACCACCGAAGAAGGAGAAACTAAATCAGTAGGAATGAGCTTGTCTGATTTTAAGAACTTAACAAGAGGAGATAAAATTGTTTTGGTAGATTTTTATGCTGACTGGTGTTTACCTTGCAAAAAAATGGAACCGTTCCTAAATGAAATCGCGAATGAAAATAACGAAACGGTTACCTTATTACGTATCAATGCTGATGAGCAGAGTGAACTGTGTAAAACTTTGAAAATTGATGCCCTACCCTATTTACAGATTTATAAAAATGAAGCTTTACTTTGGGAAAAAATTGGATTCATAAATAAAATAGGTATTGAAAATGAAATAAACAAGGTGAAATTTTAAAAATAAAATAATTACAAAATGAGTATATTGAAGAATAATACGCTATCATTATTCGGCTGATAATTAACTCATTTCAATTTATTTTATGCAATCCAGCGTTTTATCTGAAGTCTTTTTACCCTTAGGGCTTGCTATTATAATGATGGGCTTAGGCTTGTCACTTACACTTGATGATTTTAAACGAATATTCACCTATCCAAAAGCTATTATTATTGGTCTATTTTGCCAAATGATCATACTACCCTTTATTTGTTACTTTATTGCTGTTGGTTTTAAATTATCTCCAGAGTTAGCCGTTGGATTAATGTTACTTGCTGCTGCTCCGGGTGGACCGACGTCAAATTTATTTTCGCATGTAGCAAAAGGAGATGTCGCCTTAAATGTATCTTTAACAGCTATCAATAGTTTACTTTCCGTTTTTACCATCAGTTTGATTGTAAATATGTCCATTACCATGTTTATGGAAACAGGGGATGTAATTCCCCTTCAGTTCAAAAAAGTACTGGAAGTATGTCTTATAGTTTTGATTCCGGTTTCTTTGGGAATGCTCATCAGAGCAAAAGCGACAAAAATAGCTGAAAAATTAAATATACCTGTAAAAATAGCATCCGCTATTTTTTTGGCTACCATTATAATTCTTACTTTATACAGTGAAAAAGAAGAATTACCCCTTTATTTTTCTTTGGTTGGAGTACCCGCACTACTTTTTAATGTTTTATGTATGACCGTTGGATATTTTATACCCCGATTACTAAATTTGGGAAAATCGCAAGCAATAGCCATCGGCATGGAAATTGGTATACACAATGGTACACTAGCTATATTCATAGCTTTAAGTGTCATAGGTAATAATGTAATGGCCACTCCTGCAGCCATTTACAGTCTTTTTATGTTTTTTACTGCAGCCATTTTTGGTGTCATAGTCAATAAATTTCAGTAAATCTCACCTGACATTAAACAGGATCCTATTTAACCGAAATATTTTCTAATTATGACCTTCTAAAAGTAACCTTTCATATACTTCCGATTTAAATGCTGGAACACAAAAACAAAGAAAAACGAGTTTTGTTGTTTCAGTATTTTTAATAAACTGAGGGGTATTTTTATGTATATGTACTATCTCTCCTTTTGAAACGACTCCAATCATTTTTCCATCAAGAAACATTTCTCCCCTACCTTCAAGAATATAATACCACTCGTCGGTTTCTTTCAATAAGTGATTTTCAGTTATCATTCCTGGTTCAACTGCTGCTTTTGCGATAGAAGCCCCATTATTATCTGCTTCATTAAATAGCTCATTAATAAAACACCCCTCACCAGAAAAATACTCTTTCTCCGCATTCTCTTTAAAAATTTGATTGTTCATAGAAATTTTTTGGTATAAATAATATAGATTAAAGTTAATTTTAAAAGAAAATCACCATGTTTCGACCTTTACTCATTTTCCTTTCTATATACCTCCTATCCCTTCATTTTGTTCTTGCACAAGATAATAACAGATTAACAACCTTGATTAATGCAATGGATACTTTAATTCAACGGAATGAATTTAGTGGTATTCTAATGTACAGCAAAAATGGAAAAATCCAATATGAGAAGTCAGTCGGAACTTATAGTTTAACAGATTCAACTCCATTGAATAACTCGGCAAGCTTTAATCTGGCGTCACTTACAAAGCAATTTATGGGTATCTTAACCCTAAAAATAAAGGATGAATATGCTTTTAGTCTCAATGATCCCGTTCAAAAATATTTAAATGCCTTTCCCTGGCCAAATATTAAAATTAACCATCTTTTAAATCACACATCAGGATTACCTGAGTATTTTACCTGGGCTGAAGAACAGACAGGACCTTTAGATACGTTAAAAAATAAAGATGTTTTAACCTTTTTAGCTAAATACAAACCTACTTTATTATTCGAACCTGGGTCTAAATTCCAATATTGTAACACTGGTTATATTTTAATGACCTTAATATTGGAAGAAATAGCTAAAGAACCTATCGATGCATTAATGGACCGATGGATTATTAATCCTCTCCATTTAAAAGATACCAGAATTTACACCATTGATTCAAAATCATTTTTTCCTAAAAGAGTTAAAGGATTTAAACTTGAAAATGGGAAACGTATTGAAAATGATCTATATCGAATTGATGGTGTATTCGGCGATGGTAACTTGTATTCCTCCGCAAACGATTTATTAAAATGGACAGAAGCATGGCAAAAAGAATGGTTAAATACCGATAAAAATCTCCGGGAAGCCTTCCAGTCTGCACTTTTAAATAACGGAAAATGGATAAATTATGGTTTTGGCTTCAACATAGACACAACTCAAGTACAATTCTCTCATACAGGTTCTTGGGTTGGATTTTACAATTTCATTGCCAGCAATTTAAACTCAAAGGAAACTATTATATTATTAACAAATAATTCAAATCCCACAGCATCAAGGGTTATACAAAATTGGTTTAGCCATAAACCTATTGAATTTCAATCGTTAAAATTAATTACTAATGTTCGTATTATTGACGGAACAGGGTTGCCAGAACGGAATGGCTCAGTTAGAATTAGAGGAAATAAAATATTAGAAATCGGGGAATTACCACCTTCAGCAGGGGAGGAAATTATAAATGGCCAAGGTAAAGTTTTAGCACCAGGATTTATTGATACTCATAGCCATCATGAAGGTGGCTTAGAAGAAAATTTAGAAGCTATTCCAGTTCTTAGTCAAGGTATTACGACAATTTGTATAGGTCAAGATGGCTTTAGTGAACCTATGGATACACTTTTAAATAGGTATTCAGAGAAAAAACCTGCAATTAATATATTAAGTTATACAGGACATGCAAGTTTAAGAATTAAGCAAATGGGATTGAGAGGTCTGTTCAGAATCGCATCAGAAAAGGAAGTGGAAGGCATGAAAACTGATCTGGAAAATGAACTTTTAAAGGGATCTTTCGGCATTTCTACCGGATTAGAATATGAAGAAGGATTTTTCTCAAATAAAAAAGAGGTGCTCGCTCTTGCTGAAATTACTGCAAAATATAAGGCAAGATATATGAGCCATATAAGGAGTGAAGATATTCAAATTGAAAATGCCATTGAAGAAATAATTCAGATTGGAGAACAAGCCAGATTACCCGTTCAAATATCACACATCAAAATAGCACAAAAAAGCAAATGGGGAAATGCACCACAAATTATTCAGCAACTTCAGTCCGCCAGACAAAGAGGCATAAATATTACTGCTGATATTTATCCTTACACTTACTGGCAATCTACCCTTAGGGTTTTATATCCAAATAGGGATTATGAAAATCCTAAAGCGTCTGAATTTGCTGTTAATCAACTGTTTGATCCAAAGGAAAGTATCCTGCTACGTTTTGCTCCAAATAAAGGATTTGTTGGTAAAACTATTTCTGAAATTGCCAAAATCAGAAATATTACAGATGCTGAAACTCTTCAAAAATTAGTATCAGAAGCATCCCTATTTGAAGAAAATAATCCTAACTATAATGGTTCAATCGAGGGAATTATGGGAAAAGCTATGTCAGAAGAGGATTTAAAAACGTTTTTATCCTGGCCTTTTACCAATGTGTGTTCTGATGGTGGATTTACAGGACATCCCCGTGGTAGAGGGGCATTTCCAAAAATATTTTCAGATTATGTTAGGTCACAACCTCTTTTAACGCTACCTGGTGCCATTTATAAAATGACAGGACTTTGTGCAGAAAATCTGGGATTAAAAGACCGAGGAATCCTAAAGCCAGGGAACTATGCAGACCTGGTATTATTCGATCCTGATCTTATTAGAGATAAAGCCACAGTAACAAATCCCCAGGCACTCAGCGAAGGAATAATTCAAGTTTGGGTAAATGGTATTTCTGTTTATAGGAATGGCAAATCGACAAATCAATATCCAGGTATATTTTTAACCAGAAATTAATGGAACTTTTATTAACGGAAAGATTGTTTTTAAGACCATTTTCTTCAGAAGATGCGAAAGATATATTTGAATTGAACAGTGATCCGGAAGTTATGAAATATACAGGAGACCAACCATTTGGCAGTATAACAGAGGCCCGAAAATTTATCCTGAGTTATAATCATTATGAAAAATGGAATAGAGGTCGATTAAGCGTTTTTCTAAAAGAAAGTCATACTTTTATTGGTTGGTGTGGTCTTAAATTCCACGTGGAAACGGGAGAAACTGATTTAGGTTACCGTTTCAGAAAGGAATTCTGGGGCAAAGGATATGGCACTGAAGCGGCAGGTATTTGTATAAAAGATGGCTTTTCCAGACTTCATTTACAGCGAATTTATGCAGAAGCTTATTCAGAAAATATTGGTTCTATCAGAATTATGGAAAAAATTGGAATGAATTTTCATGAAGAAACATTATTGAAGGGAGAACCCGGAGTGATTTATGAAATTTTTAACCTTAATAATTAAAAACTATGTCTTTTAATCAGATTTACATCCTTGTTTCTATATTACTTTTATATAAAAGTAATCCCTTATGTGCACAATTAACTCCCCAAGGCCCCTGGAATAGTCCTTTACAAATAGCCACTTCAACTGATGGCAAAATATTTAATAATGTGACTATTTTTCAAGATTCTTCAGGAGTACCAAGTGTTATAAAATGGAAAGGAGACACTTTAATCTGTGCTTTTCAATGGTTTAGAAAGCCGATTCCCTCCCCAACCTGGGATAGAGTTGCGGTTAAATTTTCTTATAATAATGGTCAAACATGGACAGAACCAAAGCCAATTAACATACAAGGAATTCCTTCCAATTATCAAAGACCCTTTGACCCTACCTTAGTTACTTTTGGAAAAGACAGCCTTAGAATGTACTTCTCATCAAGTGTAGGATTACCTCAAGGTGGCTTGGATGCAACCGTCAATTGTTATTCAGCAAAAAGTTTGGACGGTATAAATTATATTTTTGAACCGAATGCAAGAATTGACGAACCTCTTAAACAAGTCATAGACCCTGCTATTATTTATTTTAAAAATCAATGGCATTATACAGCTCCTAAGGGAGCTCCCCAAGAAGGAGCTTTACATTATACCTCAACAGATGGGTTAATCTTTAAAAAAGAACCCACAATACCATCCGATTTTTCCCATAACTGGACAGGAAATTTAATGGTTGATCATCAAGGAAAGTTAAGATTTTATGGTTCTGGCAACCAATTATGGTATAATACTAGTAATGATGGTTTTACCTGGGATGGATATATAAATACGAATCTAAAAGGGGGTGACCCCTCAGTATTACAAATAACAGAAAATAAATTTATAGCCATTTATGTAGGCTTACCTTATGTAACTCCTATCATGGAGTTAAAAAATCAGGAAATGTATGAGGTTTATCCAAATCCATTTGTAGATCATCTGCATTTAAGGTTAAAAGAAAACCAGTTACATAAAAATCTTACAGTTTACAATAATTTAGGTCAAAAAGTATTTGAAAAAAAAATTGATAATTTGCTTCTTAGTTTTAATTTAGGATTTTTACCTCATGGCAGTTATCACATTGTCATAGATAAAAATCCGTTTTCTAAATCAATTTATAAATAAAGAATCGCATACCTTTGGGAACTTAAAAAAAAGTAATTACTTTTAGAAGAGCTACTTTAAGTTAGCAAAATATAATTCTGTAAACATCAAAAAACCTGAGTTAAAATGCGAAAAAGTAAAAAGACAGAAGAGTCGCGTCGGTCCTTTATAAAAAAGGGATTGGTAGCTTCCTCTTTTTTTATTGTTCCCAGATACGTGTTGGGTGGCACTGGATATACAGCACCAAGTGATCGTTTAAACATTGCTGCTATTGGTGCAGGAGGTAAAGGATCGAGTGATATTTTCAATGCCTCGGTAAAAGGAAGAGAAAGAATTGCCGCCTTATGTGATGTAGATTTTTCAGGCAGTGCAAAAAAATCAGTTGCTAACTTTCCAGATGCCAAATTATACAAAGATTATCGGGTTATGCTCGATGAGATGAAAGATATTGATGCTGTTACCATTTCAACACCAGATCATTCCCATGGGCCAGCGGCCATGTATGCCATGCAAAGAGGTAAACACGTTTATGTGCAAAAACCTATGGCTCATAATATTAGAGAAACAAGGATTATGACCGAGTTTGCTCGTAACAATAAAATTGTTACCCAGATGGGAAATCAAGGTGGGTCAAATCCGCTCCTTGATTTAGTCAAAAAATGGGTTGATTCCGGCGTCATTGGGAAAGTAGCCAAAGTACAGGTATGGACCAACAGACCTGTTTGGCCTCAGGGAGTTCCTTTACAGGCACCCGATGAAAGTAAAAAACCTGCCGATCTGGACTGGAATTTATGGCTGGGACCAGGAAAAGAGACCGCTTATGTTCCTAATATGCACCCTTTCAATTGGAGAGGATGGTGGGAATATGGAACGGGAGCCTTAGGTGATGTTGGTTGCCATTTAATTGATATTCCATTTAGAACCCTTGGACTGAAATATCCAACAGATGCTGAATGCAGTGTTGCTTCCGTTTTCAGTAAAATGTGGACGGCCGATTATAATCCTGAAGGATGTCCTCCCTCTTCTTTTATTACCCTTCATTTTGATGCAACCCCTAAAAATGATACAAGACTAGAATTAACCTGGAGTGATGGAGGTATCAGACCTGCGCATCCGGAAATAATTCCTGAAAATATGGATATCGGCGGAACAGATAGTGCCAATGGCGTTCTAATGATTGGTGAAAAAGGTATTATTTCCACCAATATTAATGATAGCTCACCTATGATGCCTAAGTTGTTTCTATATGACGGCACCCAAGAATTCGGACCCACAGTTGCCGATGTAGTTGAATCAGAATATGGTCATCAGCGTAAATGGGTAGAAGCCTGTAAAGCTGGCTTTAATAGCAATGAACACAAAGCCCTAACCTCCTCTTTTGATTATGCAGGTCCTATGACGGAAACTGTACTTATGGGAAATTTAGCTATTCGCAGCTATATGCTTAGAAAAGAGGTGAATGGTAAAATGCAGTTCTATGGTAGAAGAAAGTTACTTTGGGATGGTACCAACATGAAAATTACCAATTTCGAAGATGCGAACCAATTTGTTGGCAGAGAATATAGAAAAGGCTGGGAAATGTAAACCCCTTTCTAAATTGTAAAATAAAAAGGAGGCTGTCTGAAAAGATAGCCTCTTTTTTTATAATAAAATAAGGTAATATCAATGGACTGCCCATCATTAGCAAAACATTAAAACCATCAGTTATGACCTTTCTATTTATTGAGATATGCCTACATATCCATGTTATGGTCTAATATTCTGTCGATGTAAATAATTTCTGATGCTATCTTATAAATAATAATATGTGATTATATATTTATTTTTCTATGTCCCTTTTTTAACAAAATCAATAGATTCACCTATTTCTGAATTAATGCAAACTTCATTTATTAATTTAAATATATCTTCATAATATTTCAACTAAGTCCATCAAAGCGAACAGGCTTAATTCAAAGTTGAAAATCATTCTTGATACCTTTGAATTAAGGTCTTTTAAGTGTTTCACTGGTTAAATGTTATCAACGTAACCACTCCTCTCTCCAGCTTCAACGGCTTTTCGAAGGATTTTAATTTTTTGTTCTCTTTCATCAACGAGTCTAAGACCCTATCTAATTACTTCACTCGCGGATGAATATCTGCCTGTATCTATGCTATTTTCAATGATACTTTCGAAATAATTCCCTATGGTAACCGATGTATTTTTTTTAAAAAAAGAATACCAAAGTTTGGTTTTAAATTCAAGGAGTCTTATTTTTTTTAACTTAAGATATACCACCCCATTTTTCGGAAAAATAAACTAAGAAATTAGAAAGGTGGGTGTAACATCTTAAATCGTCTTATTGGTAATTAGCGGTTTTGCCCAAAAACTGATAAATAAAAGGTATCCAAAAGCAAAAAATATCAGGAACATTCCCTCTCTCAATCCAACGGCGTCTTTTAAAATACCAATAATTAATGAAAATAGTGCGCCACCTGCAATGGCTGAACATAAAATGCCCGTAAAACTTCCGTGATTTTCTGAAACACTATTTAAAGCCAGTGAAATAATGATAGAATACATGACGGATAAGCAAAATCCTAAGGCTGGAAAACCCCAAAGTGCCATATTGACATTTCCCCATAAGGTTAAACCTAAAACAAGGATACCAGAAAGGGTGAAAATCCTTAAAACCAGTTTACTATCCATTATTTTAAGTAATAATAAGCCTAATGCACAGCCAATGGTCATAAATCCCCAAAATTTACTAACTGTAGCAGCGCCCTCAATGGCTGGATTTAAATCATGATAAGTTCTTAAAAATTCTGAAATCCAATTGGCAATGCCTTGTTCTATACCCACATAACTGAACATGGCAATAGTGTAAATCCAGATGATAGGAGATTTTAACAAGTCGATAAAAACCGCCTTCTCCCCCATTTTTTCATCCTCTTTTCGTTCAATTACAGGAAATGAGATAAAAAAAATAGCTAAAACCATCATTAAACTAATAAAAGAAAATACCCAGTACAAAGAAACCCAGGAAAAGGAACTTTCAGTCCATGTAGATAACAAACTAAAAATCCATGATTTTTGAGTTCCTACGGTTTTCAAATTTTTTACTAAATACATATAAAAATAAGGGCTTAGAAACGAAGCAACCCCAAATAACAATTGGGCCATCACAGAATAAAAAGCAAAATTTGACTCTCCTCCAGTGATACGCAAAAGAGGATTTATAACCACTTGTAACATGGCCATAGAGGAGCCAATAAGAAAAAGCGAGACTAAAAATACTGGATAGGAAGGAAAAAGAGCAAATATAAAGGATCCTAAAAAAGCAAGTATCCAAGCTCCAAACATACACCATTTATCCCCATATTTTTCAATTAAAATGCCCGAAGGGATGGACATAATGCCATATGCGATAAAAAAGGAAAAGGGTAAAAGACCTGTTGTGAATCCATTTAACTCAAAATTATCATTTACTACTGGAATAATAGATCCTAAAATATTGGTCATAAAGGAAATAATAAAGAAAATCAAAAACACAACGTAAACTAAGTAATGGTATTTTTTCATCGTTCATTTTCATTTAAAATTAATGCAGCGGCACCTAAAACAGCAATATTTGGCAAAGTGGAAACCTTGATTTCCACGTTTTTTATGGTCGTTGGGTAGGGAAAATCATAAAATGTACTCTTCATATCCTTTTCAAAAAAGGAATATGCTTCTGAGAGGGAGCCACCTAATATGATGACCTCTGGGTCAATAGCTAAAATCAAAACTTTTAAAAATTGTCCCAGATGAAAACCAAATTCCTGATACAAGGCAATGGCGTTGGGATCGCCTGATATCGCTTTGTTATATACATCCAGTCCATCTAATTTTTTATATAAACTAAAAAATTGCCCGGAACAATAGTATTCAAAATATTTATCTTTATAGGGCATCATACCAAATTCTCCCGCGCCAGCATTTTTTCCGGCATAAAGTTTAGCATTTAAAATTAACCCAGTTCCTGCGCCAGAACCCAGCGTAACACCGGCAATATGTTTATATGATTTCCCTATCCCAAAATGCTTTTCTCCAAGAGCAAAACAATTAGCGTCATTATTGATAAAAACAGGAACTTTAAAATGGCTTTCCAAAATGCTTTTCAACGGAACTTCCTTCCATGAGGGAATATTAATGACATCGTAAATAATTCCATGCTCAACATCAACAACCGATGGAACGCCAATACCAATAGCCGTGGTTTTTTTGCTAAAAACAGAGGTAATAAGTTCAATAAGTTTGTTCAGAACCTGATCATAACTGTCATTTGTTGGTGTTTTCTCCGTTGACAAAAAAACAATTTCATTATCTTCAATACGAGCAGCCCTCATCTGAGTGGCACCTAGATCGATTCCTATAATATTTTCCAATACGCCACATTTTAATTAAATCATCTTCAAGATAAAAATTTTCAGCAAGAATTAACCCTTAAAGAAATGAATTAAATACTTTGAGTCTATAATTATTTTACTTTTGCTCCATAAATGACAAAAATGCAAATTGACGGAATAGTTTTTGATCTAGACGGAACACTGGCCGATACGGAACCCCTTCATATTGATACCTGGCTGGTTGTTCTCAACGATCTGGGATTAAATTTGGATGAATCCTGGATGCATCAATGGATTGGACTATCTGACAGGTTAGTTTCTGAACATGTATGTACGCATTATTTAAAAACCCAATCTGTAGAAAACCTGCAACATATAAAGCAACAAACCTATAGAAACAGAGCGGTAAATGAAGTAAAATTATTTGACCAGGTAGAAGACTACCTTCATGAGATGAGTCATTATATTCCAATTGCTTTGGCTACAAACAGTTCAAAAGAGGATGTTTCCGCCGTTTTTCAGGCTACAAATCTGCAAAAGTTTTTAAAAGTCATAGTAACAGCAAACGACGTTTCGTTTTTAAAACCAAATCCAGAACCCTATCAAACTGCCACTACTTTATTAGGAATTAATCCTTCCTTCTGTTTTGCCCTTGAAGATTCACCAGCAGGGATAACTTCAGCTAAAAAGGCTGGATTATTTGCTATAGGCGTTGAGAATTCCCATACATCGGATAAATTGCTTGAGGCTAATTTGATTTTCCCAAATACTCCAAAAGCGCTTGAATTTATTTTAAATACGATTAAAGCAAATTGATAAACCATGAAAAAGATTATTTTTCCTCTTTTTTATCTTTTCTTTTTCTTGAACTCATGTTTTGGACCACAGAACAATGACCATAAAAATCATATCTATTTAAATGATTTTGAATCCCTTTTTGGTGTGTTTCCTAATGTTTTAAAAGGAAAAAGTCATAGTGGAGACTGCTTCTATCAAGTAACTGATCAAATTGAATATACACCTGGGTTTATACAATCATTTGAAAATATTTCACCAAACTCCTTCGCAAAAGTTAAAGTAAAAGTTCATGTTTATTTGCCAGAAAAAGATATTCAAGCAGCGCTGCAAATTCAAATCTGGGACAAAGGAACTATGCTTAACATGCAGTCAATCGAATTTGAAACACGTGATTTAGGTGTCAGTCAATGGAAAAAAGTGAATTTAGAAATGGATTTAATCAAAGACTATGATCCTTCAAAGGAAATTAGAATTTTCATCCATAATCCCTACAGAAAATCATTTATGATGGATGATTTTCAGGTAACTTTTCTTCAGTAACCTGAGCATAAAAAAATAATAAAGCAATGGTTAAAAAGTTGGAGACCAAAAATAAGTTATGAATGGGGATAATCATCAGATTATAAAACAAAACGATTTCCAGTTTTAACAGGCCCAAAAGAAAAACCTTGAAATCAATTTTCCAAGAAAAATATTTATAAAGAATCAATAAAAGGATGGGCACTAAAAAAGTCAGAAGCATCTGTATATTGACAATAGAAGGAAGATTTTCCTTGGGAAAAAATTTAGCAAGACCAAGTCCATTCTGAATAGTTGGTGAAAGTTTTTGGAAATCCTCCCCTATCACTGCTGTTACGTAATGTTTTGGTAATGCCAAAAAAGTATGTATTTCAAAAATGGCTCCAGTGATGGTCATTAAAAAAACACCGGTTAAAAAAGCGGAGCCTAATATGGTATAAAGCGCTTTTTTATGGTCAAAATGCCAGTATGCCAGGAAAATGGCAGGTAAAACGGGTAAAAAACTATAGCGCGTTAATAATCCTAATGCCATGGTTATTCCAATCCAAACAGCATTTCCCTTCCATAAACTAAAGGCAAATAAGACAAAAAATAACACTACTGGTCCCTCATCTCCCATTGAAAAATCGTTTGGTTCAAGCTTAAAAATGGTTTTGAATAAGACAAAAACAGTTATCCATACCAATAAACTGTGCCAGCTCGCGACATGATATTTTCTTACTGATAAAAAACCTAAAAGAATGGCTAAAATAAATGAGAACCAGGTTATCCATCTTAAATCAAAGTCGAACCATACTGCTGGAAGATAAGACATCCACATAGTTGGTAGATAAATGGGTTCCATACCTCCCCAAATTTCCGGAATTATTCTATAGACCCCCGTTTGGTTCATAAACCTTTTGCACATTATTTCCATGATTGGAAGCATATCGGCAAGCTTATAGTCAACTGGGATTTTAAGCATTAAATCAACTGCGAGCGGATAATATTGATAAAATAAATAGGCAAAAGGGAAAAAGAGGAGATATTTAGACCATTTATGTCCTAATCCTGTTGGTTTCTCAACGGGTAACATATAAAAAATGCCAAATAAAAGACCAGAAAATAAATACAGCCAGGTATTGTTTTTCAATCCATAACGATAAACACCTTCTGAAAGGCCAATCATTTCGAAATAGGCAATAATCAACAACAAAGAAAACAATAAAAAATATTTTAAGTGCTTCATAAACAGAAATTAGTCCTTTCATTGAATCCTATGAAACCTATAAAGATTAGTTATTGCCATACAATCTGTCGAGCAATCGATATCTGTTTTCCGAAGATAAAAACACAGTTTTTGAAACAACATCGAGCAACATTATTTCACCAAGATCTTTATTTGATGAAAAAGGTTCCCATTTAGGCAAGTCCAACCCATTAGGATTTCCAGTTTTAATAAAATTTGCAAAATAAGAAAACATGGTTTTGGACACTTTATGATCCTCTTCCAGCCAGTTAATTTGTTTTACCAAGTTAAGATTACCCATACAATACTCAATTTCACAAGCATGAGGAGCGCCAATAGGTCGAGGAGCATTTGCAGGACTTTCAATTGTTGGGGGAGGTATTCTATTAAATAGATATCGAAAAACGGGTTTATTACTTTTTAAACTATGTAAACTACCCCACTTCCAGGTACTATAGGCTATAAATCGATCGGAAGCTAGTGCAGTAGATGATGCCAGAACTTCCTGGTTATTATTCCCTGGATAATATTTCAACACCTCTGCATAATCTTTAGGATATAAGGCTTTTATTCTATTTAGATAATTTGAGGGCTCCATAGCTTGACCTTGCATGACACTTTGCCCAGGTATTTCAGCCGAATTCCAACCTAAAAGTAAAGGAACTTGGGCTTGCTCATTTGCTTTTAATATTTCAAGGGGCGATTTAGGGTAAAAGTAACCATCAATGGTAGTTGAAAAGGAATATTTTTTCGGTTCAATAAACAATTCAAAAATATCACGTGTACTTAATGATCTAAGTTCATTGATGGATGGATATCCAACAGAGGTAACCACTTCTAAATTCTTTTTCTCCGCTTCTGCAAGTGGAATTGGAAAAAGCGTTGGAAAAATCCCCGCTCCACTCTCTCCAATAGCTCCTGCGATTAAAGGTGCTGACAAAGGAGAGGTCATTTGGGCGCTAACTGAAATAGAGCCTGCTGATTCCCCTGCAATGGTCACTTTTTTAGGATCTCCACCAAAAGCCTCAATATTCTTCTCCACCCATTTAAGGGCATGATGCTGGTCTAATAAACCATAATTTCCCGAACCGCCGTAACTGGTTTCCTTACTTAATTCCGGATGCGCTAAAAAACCAAAAATGGATAGCCTATAATTTGCAGAAACAACAACTATTCCTTGTTTTGCCATTTCTGCCCCATCATATCTTGGTTCAGAAGCATCCCCCGCAATAAAGCCACCCCCGTAAAAATAGACTAATACAGGTAATCCCTTTGTATCTCTGTTTGCTGGCGTCCACACATTTAGATATAAGCAATCCTCGCTCATTCCAGCAGAACGGGAATACATATCGCCAAATACAACAGCCTGGACAGGTCTTGGTCCAAATTGTTTTGTCATTTTAATCCCTGACCAGGCATGAGGTGGTTGGGGAGCTCTCCATCGCAATTGACCAATGGGAGGCTGAGCAAAAGGAACACCTAAAAAGGATTGAAGTCCATTTCTGTTATCATAATTTCCTTCTATAATTCCAGATTCAATTTTAATCTGAACAGGAAAGTTTGGATCACTTTGAGCATGCATGGATAATACAGTAAATGTGGCTAATAAGACAAAATAATATGGTGGTTTCATAAAAGAGTAGCTTTTAGCAGAAATTCTAAATTTTTAAACAAAATGAAATATAAGACCAAAATTTCATACTTTAGATATTGAAATTTGAAATAGTAAAGAATTTAAAAAACTTAGGGCAAAATAAGGCGATTTTTCCTTCCTTGGAAAAGTACTTATTTTCAAAATTGAACACCTATGACAACCACAGACAAACAAAGATATCTGGCAGTAGATGTGATGCGGGGACTTACCCTTATAGGCATGATTATCGTTAATGATCCAGGTTCATGGGATCATGTTTTTCCTGCCTTACTTCATGCGGAATGGAATGGATTAACTCCCACAGATTATGTTTATCCCTTTTTCCTTTTTATTGTTGGCGTTTCCATTGCTTTGGCTTATCAGCCCAAAATTGAAAAAGGAGAAGAAAAAAAAGAAATGGTCTCCAAAATATTTGTAAGGGCACTTAAAATATTTGGAATGGGTATTTTCTTATGGTTATTTCCCACGTTCGACTTTAATGATATCAGATGGGCTGGTGTATTGCAACGGATTGCCCTTGTTTTTTTGCCCTGTGCCCTTTTATTTTTATATACAGATAAAAAATTCCAGATTCGATTCGCTGCCTTTTTATTAGTTGGATATTGGATTTTAATGGCGTACATACCTGTACCTGGCATAGGATTTCCAGATTTAAGTGTACCTGAAAAAAACTGGGCGCACTATATTGACAGCATTTTACTTCCAGGTAAAATGTGGCAAAAAACCTGGGATCCTGAGGGTATTCTAAGCACTTTTCCCGCTATAGTCACGGGTATTTTTGGACTCATTGCCGGGCACATTATCCTTCATCAGAGAGAAATAAAACAAAAATTACTTTCCTTGTTTTTCATGGGATTTATCCTCATTGCTCTTGGCGATTTTTGGCAATGGTTTTTCCCTGTCAATAAAAATATATGGAGTAGTTCTTACACTTGTTTAATGGGGGGATTTGCAACGCTAAGTTTAGCTGCATTAATTTATGTAATAGATTTGAAAGGTAATGATAAATGGATATTTACAGCAAGAGTTTTTGGAACCAATGCCATAACCGCTTATGTACTTTCAGGTATTTTAACAGTTATATTTTACAATGACGCCTTCATCGCAACAGGATTAAATGGTCAATTTATGTCCTTGGGAACGTCTATAGGCCTGCCTCTGGAGCTTTCATCCTTTTTATACGCTCTTATTTATGTAGCTATTATTTTTATACCTCTATATTATTTGTATAAAAATAGAATTTTCATCAAACTATAACAGCATATGTTCGAATATCATGAAAAAGTTATAGAACAGGTAAATCATATTGTTTCCGTTCAGGAAAATTTAATCATGCAATCTGCCAAGTGGCTGGCAGATTGTATCATAAATGATCATATTATACACACCTTTGGAACGGGTCATTCACACATGATTGGTCTTGAACTGTTTGTTCGGGCGGGGGGATTAGCCAATGTAAATGCTATGCTCGATACCATGGTACTCACATCTGAGGGAGCAAGAAGAAGTGCAGAAATTGAGCGAATTTCTGGTTTATCTAAAATTATTTTTGATCAGCATAAGGTTACAGAAAATGATATCTTAATCATCATTTCAAATTCAGGCAGGAATGCTATGCCTGTAGAAATGGCCATGATAGCCAAAGAGAAAAACATTAAAAGTATTGCCATAACCTCCTTGGAACAATCTAGAAAGTATCCCTCACGACACCCGTCAGGTAAAAAACTTTACGAAATTGCAGATTTAGTATTAGATAATTGTGTTCCTTCGGGAGATGGTTTATTGGATATTGGGGGAAATTTAACAGGTGCCGCATCTACTATATCAGGTGTTTTTTTAATAAACCTAATTGCCACAGAAGCAATGAAAATAGCAAGTTCAAGAGGTACAAAATTACCTGTTTTTCATAGCCAGAATATTGATGGATTTTCCAATGAAGAATTATATGAAAAATATGCTTCGCGCATCAAACTGCTATAACTTAATTTTTCCTATTGCCTTATTTTTAACTGAAAATTGAAAAAGGATTTGGGCACAGATAGAAAAAAGAAAGGCGAAAAGGATAATCAGGTAAGCAGTTGGTTTTTCACTGTGTAATGAATACCTTAAAAGAATAGTGGTAATTACAAAACTGGCATTCCTGAAAAGCAATTCGAAAGATGCTTTATAAAGTAAAGAAAAGATTAACAAAAATACATCAGCAAAAATCATAATATTAAAAAAATCACCATAAAAAAAAGTATCCGGATGGGGTGTTTTTGTTCCCGTTTCTAAAAGATGATATATATCTGTTAACCAATGAAAAATGCTGAAAAAACTCATCCCAAGAAGTAATATCATCATAGTAAAGGCAACAATTTTTTTGACTTGAATAAATCTCTCTTTTTCAAGTGTTGATTCTGTTGTTGCATTATTGTTATAAAAATAATAGTAACTGATGGTTAACCCAAACATAGTGAGCGCTGCCCCCAGGTCTAAACCTATTTTTAAGAAAACAGGATTATTGTATTGAAGCTGCGCATAAAGATCTACTTCCGCAATATCATGAAAAAAACTTCTTAAAGTAATGAGCGATATAATTTCAAATTGTTTTCCAACAAAAGCAGAGGTTGAATTAGGAATTATGATGACCAAAAGGAAAACTTCATAAAACAACAAAATACTAAAAGGAGTGTAAATAGCAGCCAGATAACTTTCCTTTTTTCCCTCTGATAAATAAGAAAGATCTTGGAAATTATTTAAAAAAAAGATATAAAAAAGGTGAAAAATGAAACCAAAAATAGCCACATAAAGGGTTATTTTTTCAATTCTCCTTTCTGGATTTAACTTGAAAATCCGATCATAATAATTTGACAGTATGGTTATCATTATTCATATTTTTTATTGTAAACCCCGATAGACTGCAATTTTTTTACCCTTTAAATCCATAAAACCTCTCATAGAACTTATGGTTAAGCAGGAATGTACTGGATAAATATAAATTACATCCCCTACCTTATACTTCCATAATTCATCTTCTGGCATTTTAATTTTACCATGTTCCTGAGAAAGTGATGAAAGATATGCATTTTTTATAGGAGCTCCCCAACCAGAGGATAATTTTTCAGCAATTAATCCATAAATGACCCCCTTATCTTCCCATTTCACCTCATCTCTGGATAAATGAATGGCACCACCATAAATAATTAATTCACTGCGCTCTTTATGAATAGCCACAACAGGACATGCCAGCACCACAGCAATTTGATTAAAATCGCAAGATCCAATATGCACCTGCGTAACATCAAAACAAACAAAATTCCCGGGTCTCATTTCATCAATGCCATCGAAATCATCTGCAATAGAAGCACTGGGAGTATCGCCATAAGATAAAATAAGGTTAGGATATGCAGTAATATAGCGTTTTTTCAATTGAATAAACCTGTTTTTGTTTATTAAATGAATCCTATTTACTTCCTCCTTTCCTTTACATCCATAAGTATTTCCACTATGGGTCAAAAATCCGGTAAAATTTAAGTTTTTAGTCTGATTAATCCGGTCTAAAATAGTATCTATCAATTCGTAATTTTCATAATTTATACCCGTCCTGTGATATCCTGCATCGATCTTAAGGTACATATTTATTGGGAATAAAACTTTATCAGATAGAAATTCAACCGTTTCAACAGACTCCACCAACAAACTTAATTCAATACGTTCAGCTAAATCATTTATCAAATCAATCTCTAAAATATTGGCAGGAAAAGCAACCAGGATATCCATCCAGTTATTTGAAAAATATTCCGCCATTGAAAGAGAAGAAACGGCAATTTTAGAAACACCGGCTTCTTTAAACCATTGTCCAATTTCAATAGATTGATGGGTTTTAAAATGCGGTCTGAAGGAAACCTTTTTTTCTATACAACGGGCATACATGGCCCTAATATTTGCTTTACATAACGCTTCATCAATCAGTAATTCCGGTTTAGTTATTTTCATTTGAAAAAATTTAAACTTAATAATTCATAGTTCTATAGCAAAATACTTTATTATATTTACTAAAACGAAAAACACCAATGAAAAACTTTCTTGCCTGCATTTTTTATTCAATGACCCTATTCGTGCATCCGTTATTTGCACAGGAAATACCTTTACCTGAGCATCCAAGACCAGATTTTGAGAGAGAAACATGGGCTAATTTAAATGGTTCTTGGAAATTTGGCTTTGATTCTCTGGATATTGGAGTCAAAGACAAATGGTTTTCTAATACCAGTCATTCGCCCCTTAGTATTCTGGTACCTTTTCCATGGGGTTCGCCCCTCTCCGGAATTCCAGATAAGGCGGATATTGGCTGGTACCAAAAAACTATTCAAATAGATCCATCATGGAAAGGAAAAAGAATTTTTATCACAATAGGTGCATCTGACTGGGAATCAAGTGTTTGGATAGACGACCAATTACTTGGAAGCCATCAGGGAGGGTATACCCCCTTTAGTTTTGAATTAACAAAATACATACAAGTTGGCAAGGAACATAGAATTTCCATCAGAGTAGATGATAAAAGAAGATTGTTTACTCTTTATGGCAAACAAGGATATGGAAATGCCAGAGGAATATGGCAAACCGTTTATCTCGATGCGAGGGGAAATGATTTTATTGAGGATTTTAAATTTTTTCCCGATATAGACCAAAATAAACTCAAAGTAGAAGTAGATCTATCCGAGCCTTCAACAGTAGAAAGAATGGTTAATATATCCATTCAAACACCAGATGGACTTTTAAATGAAAAATTAACCCTAAAACCAGGTTTAAATAAGGGTTCAATGGTTGTAAATATTCCCAATCCCAGATTATGGGACTTAGAAGACCCTTATTTATACAAGGTCAAGTTAACCCATGGGAACGATGTGGTAAATTCCTATGTCGGGATGCGAAAAATAAGTGTCATGAAGTTGCCTGGTACCGAATACCCATACATTTCCCTCAATAACAAACCCGTTTATCTGCAATTAACTTTAGACCAATCCTATCATCCCGATGGTTTTTATACTTTTCCAACGGATGAATTCATGAAAAATGAAATTAAGATTACGAAAGATTTAGGTCTAAATGGGATTCGGACACATATCAAAATTGACATTCCCAGAAAATTATACTGGGCCGATAAACTGGGGCTTTTTGTGATGTCTGATTTACCTAATTCCTGGGGTGAACCCGATGAAGACATGCAACAGGAGGCAGAGAGAACCTTAAGAAAAATGATTCAAAGGGATTTTAATCATCCTTCTATTTTTAGCTGGATTGTTTTCAATGAAACCTGGGGTTTACAAACTAAAGTACCTCAAACAGGATCCACTAAAACAAAAAGTGTTTATCTTCCATCAACCCAAAACTGGGTGGCTTCTATGTATTATTTGGCAAAATCATTAGATCCTACCAGACTTGTAGAAGATAATTCCATTTGTTGCGGAGCAGGACACACCGAAACAGATATTAATTCCTGGCATGAATATATGGCAGGCTGGGAATGGGAAGACAGACTTGCTTCCATTGATAAAGAAACTTTTCCTGGAAGTAAGCATCATTTTGAAAAGGGATTTACGCAAGGTTCTCAGCCAAATATTAATTCAGAATGTGGCAACGTCTGGGGTTATGACGGAAGCACGGGAGATGTAGACTGGAGTTGGGATTATCATCGGATGATTAATACCTTTAGAAAATATCCTAAGGTTGCTGGTTGGCTTTATACAGAACATCACGATGTTATTAATGAATGGAATGGTTACTGGAGATTTGACAGAAGCCCAAAATTTAGTGGACTGTCTGATTTAAGTGAAGGAATGACCGATAAAGATTTTCACTCTCAGATCTATATATCTTCTGGAAATGAAATTAGTAAAACCGTAAAACCCGGGGAAATTGTCAAAATACCACTTTATTTATCTGACATAGGGGGGAAACCCATGAAAGATAATTACCTTATTCTGGAGACCGTCATTTATGGAACTGATAATGCTGGAACTGAGGTTATCTTAGAAAAAAGAACCCGTAAAATTGCTTTTACACCTTACATGCATGAAACCATAGAGCCTGAAATTATAAATACCATGTCTAATGGGGGCATGATGCGAATCAGCTGGACGTTAAAAGATGCCGATAATAAGGTACAACATCATAATTTTTTCTCTATCATTATTCCTTCTGAGTTAAATCCATCAGGATTAATTATTCATTCTGTTGAGCCAGCTAAATATTCTAATTCCAGCTGGTCTGTTAAAAAATGGCATGTATTGGATAGTTTAAAAGTAAATGGTGCTGGGCAAGGATTTTTTGAATATGATATTCCGTTAAAAGGATTAAAATTAGCCAATTTAAAGAAAGCTTCTTTTATCGCAGAACTTTCATCAAAACCTCTTTTGGACAAAGACAAAGATAAAGTCGTTATGGGTGACCAGAACTATATGTTAGGTGCAAGAGTTTCGCCACACGTCAATCCAAATGCATATCCCATGACAGACACTCAGAAAAATCCCAGTAATATAGAAATTCAGGTTGATGGTGTAAAAATGTTGACCAAAACATTAGCGGATGACCCAGCTGACCATAGGGGAATTTTATCTTGGCACAACCAGTTAAGAGATAAAAAGTTACGTGAAGCTGGAACTTATGGAGAAAAAATTGAAGTGCCTATTCCAGCCAATATGCTAAAAAAGGCACTTCAAAAAGGTTTTATAAAAATTAAAATTTCAGCAGACCAAGGAGTAGCGGTTTATGGAAACCAGTTTGGTCGATACCCTATTAATCCTTCTATTTGTACCTGGTATAAATAATGGATTATGATAATTGAGCCTCGAAGTGGCTGGCAAGTTTTAAAAAGCCATCCTCTTCGAGGACAAATCGATTTATTTTTTCAGTAGCCAATTTTATAGTCGTCTCAACATCTTGAAAATCGTCTGAGAGTAAAGTGGAAATATCTTCTTCTGCCATCCCGTTATTCAAGCCAATCTGTAACATATACTCTGTGATGAGACCCTTATCCTTTATAGATCCTAAATCAGAAATTAAGGAGCCCAAAGCATAAAACCCACCTTGTTGAAAAGTGAGGATATTTTTTTCTTCCTCATTAATCAAGAGCGAATTATACTTTGAATCCATATTTTCCTGTGTAATAAATTCCTGAAAAGGATCATTTTCCGGATTGTTACTCAATATAACCTTACCTCTTAATGCGGAGGAATAAATACTTAACCACCTGATATCCCTGCGAAATTCATGTATGCCGTCTTCAATATGGGACAAGTCTATTTTTTTTGCTCTGATATCTTCATCCAAATCAAGGCAAATATTTTTAAAAAAGCTAAGTATCTGCTTTCTCTCTTTTTTTGAAGATGGAAACGATATTTCCTTTAATGCTGCTTTAAGATATTCAAATCCAAAATCATCAAACTGGATGACATTTTTCCCACGGGTAATCCAGCCAAGTTGTAATAAACATTCCTCTAAAGTACCTAATGCAAAGCCATATTGAATAAAGATATGATTTTTCACTTCAGCAGGAAAGTTCCATTTTTCATTTCCTTTCAATATGGAAGCAGCGAAATCAAATTGGCCAATCATGTCTTCTACTGTCTTAGTAATAGATAGAATAGCAGAAATGGCTCTAATATTTTTTTTCTTACCTCTGTCCAACATTCGGGCTAAAGCTTGTATTTTAAAAAGAGGCGTACGACAATCGTGTAAATGAACATAATAACCAAAAGGTTGTGAAGGATTGTCCTTATAGGCTAAAATGGCTGCATCTAAATTATTCGATAACAGATTCATGAAAAATTGAATCCTTTTTTTTCCTGTTATTTCTGACATAAATTCATTTTAAACCGTAAATTAGATAAAATTAACTGAATCAACAACCTTTACTTATGAACATTAAAATATTTAATATTGTATGTATTTCCCTTATTTTGTCCAACCTGAAACTTTGGGGAAATGGTAAGCCAGAAAATACACGACCAAATATTGTGTTTATCATGTCCGATGATCATGCCTATCAGGCAATTAGCGCTTATAGTGATAAACTAATCAAAACACCAAATATTGATAGAATTGCAAAAAATGGTATTAAATTCACTAACGCCTGTGTTACCAATTCTATCTGCGCACCTTCACGTGCAACTATTTTAACTGGGAAACATTCTCATTTAAATAGCAAAACAGACAACTACTTTCCTTTTGACACTACCATTACAACATTCCCACAATTGTTTCAACAATCAGGTTATCAAACGGCTATGTTTGGAAAATTACATTTTGGTAATAGCCCTAAAGGATTTGATCAATTTAAAATTTTGCCTGGACAAGGTGTTTACTATAACCCAACTTTTATAACTAAGAAAGAGGGAAATATTCAAGTTAAAGGATATGTGACCGATATTATTACTGATATGACCCTGGAATGGTTAGAAAAAGAGAGAAATCCTGAAAAACCATTCCTGTTAATGTATTTGCATAAGGCACCTCACAGAGAATGGCTTCCCGCAGAAAGGCATTTAAAATCGTATGCAAATAAAGTTTTTCCAGAACCAGCCACTCTTTTCGATAATTATGAAGGAAGAACATCAGCTGCAAAAGCAGCTGAAATGAATTTACTTAAACACATGAATTGGGCCGGTGATTCGAAAATTTATCCCGACATGATGGATAAACTAGGTATTAAAGCAACTGCTGACGGAGATAAGGAGGGTTTTACAAAAGAATATAATCGAATGGACGCTTTGCAAAAAGCTAATTGGGATGGGGTTTACCAGCTTGTTAATGAACAATTTGAAAAGAAATATAAAGCTGGAATGACAGAAAAAGAATTGATGCAGTGGAGATTTCAAAGATATATGCAGGATTATTTAGGTACTATAGCTGCAGTTGATGAAAACGTAGGCAGAGTTTTAGATTATCTGGAAGCAAATAATCTTACAAAAAATACCATCATCGTTTATACATCAGATCAAGGATTTTATCTTGGAGAACATGGTTGGTATGACAAACGATTTGTATATGATGAATCTTTCAAAACACCTTTATTAATGCAATGGGAAGGACATATTAAACCAGGCAGAGTGAGTGATGCCATGGTTCAAAATCTCGATTATGCCCAAACATTTTTAGAAGCCGCAGGCATAAATGCGCCAGCAGATATGCAAGGTGAAAGCATGGTTCCCCTATTAGAGGGAAAAATAAATGGCTGGAAAAGAGAGGCAGTATATTATCATTATTATGAATATCCTGCAGTTCACATGGTAAAAAGGCATTATGCTATCGTTACAAAAGCCTATAAATTGATTCATTTTTACCACGACGTAGATGAATGGGAACTTATAGATCGCCAGAAAGACCCTCAAGAACTTAAAAATGTTTATAATGACCCTAAATATGCTCAGGTGGTAGAAAAATTAAAGAAGGAATTAGTTGAGATAAGAAAAAAATATGGGGACTCAGCCGAAATAAGCAAGGGTATTCAAGAAAAATACCTAAAGGCTATTCAAAAATAAGTACTTCTCATTTTTTAAAATGATTCTTTCAGAAATACATAGATATGGAAAGAAGACCTTATATATTAGCTGAAACGAACTGGAAGGAAATAAAGGCACAACCTTTTCATCTTGCTATATTACCCTGGGGAGCAACAGAAGCACATAATTTTCATCTGCCTTATGGAACTGATATTTTTGAAGCCAGCTTTATAGCTGAAAAATCGGCTGAAATTGCCTGGAAGAAAGGAGCATTTCCTATCGTATTGCCAACTATTCCCTTTGGAGTTAATACAGGACAACCAGATATTTTATTAGACATAAATCTGAATCCTTCTACCCAATTAGCTATTCTGCGAGATGTTATAACCGTTTTAGAACGACAAGGTATTTATAAATTATTGATTTTGAATAGTCACGGGGGTAATGACTTTAAAACGCTATTGAGAGAACTTGGCCTGGAGTTTCCAAATATGCTGCTGGTTACCTGCAATTGGTTTCAGGCTTTGGATAAATCAAAATATTTTGAACTTCCTGGGGACCATGCTGATGAGATGGAAACAAGTATCATCCAGTATTTATTACCACACCTGGTTTTACCTCTAAATGAAGCAGGAAGCGGTTCTGCAAAGAAGCCTAAAATAAAGGCTTTTAAACAAGGATGGGCCTGGGCAGAAAGAAAATGGAGTCAGGTCACTGCTGATACAGGTATAGGTGACCCCAGTAAATCATCTCCTGAAAAAGGTTCTATTTATCTGAATGACGTGACTGCGTCGTTGGGAGACTTTATTTATGAGCTTGCCATTATAGACAAAACTGAGTTTTACGAATAAAAAAGTTACCTTGTCACTCAGAAAAATTATGTATGTCTCCACTTGAACTGAGTAAGGATTTCAATAACGTGTTGAATTTGCTCGAAAAAGAGAGGAAAAATCTTTTTGTTACTGGAAGAGCAGGAACGGGTAAATCCACATTATTACAATTATTCAGAAAGACAACGACAAAAAAACATGTAGTATTAGCACCAACGGGCGTAGCCGCATTAAATGTAAAGGGACAAACTATTCATTCGTTTTTCAACTTTCCACCACGCTTATTTGACCCAAGTCAAATAAAAATGGGTAAAAACAAGAAACTCATAAAGGAACTGGAGGTTATTATCATCGATGAAATTTCAATGGTTCGTGCCGATTTAATGGATGCTATAGATTATGTTTTAAGGGTTATAAGAAACAGTCAACAACCATTTGGCGGAACACAAATGGTTGTTTTTGGCGATTTATTTCAGCTTCCACCCGTGGTGAATCAAGAGACGAATGAATGGCTAAAAATGAGAGCGTATGCTTCCGCTTATTTTTTTTCAGCTCATATTTTTTCTTCCTTTCCCGATTTTTTTGAAATGTTTGAATTACATAAAATTTACAGGCAGGACAACAAGCAATTTATCCGTTTATTAGAATCAGTTCGATTAAATAAAATAGAATTTGATGATCTGGAAACCTTAAATGAACGATATAATCCTTCTTTTCATTCAGATGAAAACTATATAACTCTTTGTGCAAGAAATTTTACGGCTGATAAAATTAATCAAACACAGTTAAATTTATTAGAAAGTGAATCAAAACCTTATCTCGCAAAAGTTACCGGTAATTTTCAACCTTCTCAATTTCCAACAGACCCCATTCTGAATTTAAAAATGGGAGCTCAGGTTATGATCCTAAGAAATGATCCTGAAGGGAACTATGTAAATGGAAGTATTGGTGTTATTCAAAAACTTTTAGAAAATGAAGTTGAATTGACTCTTGACCAGGATGGAAAAAAATCAACTGTGACCTTAGGCCCTTTAAGCTGGGAAATTTTACAATATAAATTAGATGCTAAAAATCCTGATAAGATCAGTACAGAGATCATAGGTACTTTCACACAGATTCCAATAAAACTTGCTTGGGGCGTTACTATCCATAAAGCACAAGGCAAAACGTTCGATAAAATCATTATTGACCTGGCAGGTGGTGCTTTTGAACATGGACAGACCTATGTGGCTTTAAGCCGTTGTAAAACGCTGGATGGTATTGTTTTAAGACACCCTTTAAAACCAACCGATTTAAAAACAGACCCTGTTGTGCTCGATTATTATCAGCTTTTTGCTTAATTTAATATTACCAATGCAATTCACCAAATCTGAGAATTCAAATTTTCGCCCCTATCCCGCGCAAGCTCAAGCTGTTGCAGAAGCATTAAATGAAATTTTTCACGAAGGAATGAAAGCAGATAAAGCTGTTGAAAAAATTCTTAAAGCAGACAAAAAAAGAGGTTCCAAAGACCGTGCCTTTATTGCAGAGCAGGTCTATGAGTTGGTGCGATGGTATCGTTTATTAACTTATATTTCAGGTATTGAACCCTCACAGGAAAATGATTGGTTCACCTTAATGGGAATTTTGTGGGTTTTACAAGGTCATTCTCTTCCCGCGTGGAGGGAATTTCAGCAGTTGTCTAAAGAAGAAATTTTAAAATCTTATAAAAAATTAAGTGAAAACAGGTCTCTTTTTGAAAGTGTTCCAGATTGGTTGGATAAAATGGGGGATGAGGAACTAGGTTCTGCATGGCCTGATTTATTACATGCATTAAATAAACCTGCTTCTTTGATTTTAAGAGTAAATACACTTAAATCCAATATTCAATCTGTAAAATTTGAATTAGAAAGAGAGGGTGTAAATACAACTATCCTGAATAACGAAGGACTGTCTGTCCCCAACAGGAAGAATATTTTTTTGACAAATGTGTTTAAAAATGGACACATAGAAGTACAAGATTTTGGTAGTCAACAAATTGCACCATTTATGGAAGTTGAGCCAGGGATGAAAGTGATTGATGCATGTGCAGGTGCTGGGGGTAAATCTTTACATCTGGCAGCGCTCATGAAAAATAAGGGTCAAATCATTTCCCTGGACATTTATGAAAAAAAATTAATGGAGCTTCAACGTAGAGCCCGGAGAAATGGCGTTCATATCATAGAAGCGCGGACCATTGAATCAAATAAAACTATTAAACGCTTAAAAGAAAAGGCAGACCGATTGCTTTTGGATGTTCCTTGTTCAGGCCTTGGTGTTTTACGTAGAAATCCAGATGCAAAATGGAAACTTTCTCCCTCTTTCCTTGAAAATGTAAAAATTACGCAACAAAATCTGCTTAGGGATTATGCGTCTATGGTAAAACCAGGAGGTAAGCTGATTTATGCAACATGTTCTATTCTTCCAAGTGAAAATGAAAACCAGGTGAAAATATTTTTGGATTCAAAAGAAGGTCATTTATTTTCTATGGAAGAACAAAAAACTTTGTTACCTAATGATTTTGGCTATGATGGATTTTTTATGGCAAGATTAAAAAGAAATCAATAATAATAGGTTATTCAGTCAAAAATGAGTAAATTAACGAAAGCAAAATTATTGAGATTATGAAAAATAAAAAATCTGGTCATCCAAATAGCCAAAAAGCTATTCACCACACAGAACCAAAGAAAAAAAATGTAAACATTTTTTTGGTCATATTAATAACCACTTTGCTTTTGATTTTACTTCTTTATTTTATTGCTCCCTGAAGAAAGTGAATCAACAAAATACCAGGTTTCTTTTCTCCAATTAGTTGAAAATCCATTTATTGAATCTATACTTTGAGGGAATTCTCTCTTTGAAACCAGGTACTTATTTGTTTTAAAATTCTTTTTTCCTATAGATTTAAGGGTATAATTTAGCCCTTCTACCCTTTTTTTATCGGCAGTTATTTCAATCTTCGATTTCTCATTTAAGGCCATTTTCCAAACCTTGTGTAATAAAAATTCATTCCCAAAATAGGGTATTAGTATAATAAATAAGGAAAAGGTAACCCAAATATTACCCCCTAATAATCCCAATCGCATGATATAAAAATGTTTCCCATACATGCCAATGATGGAGATTAAACCGAATACCCAAATGCCAAATCCTAATTGGAATCCCATTCTAAACCCGCCTTCACCTTGAAAGAGGTGTCCACCTGTCATCAATAAGATGGAAAGAAAAAACCAAATGACCCATAAAAAAGTAGACCAGTATTTAATTATGTGTTTGTAAGGGTAATTTTCCAGATCAAAATCCATTACGTGTTTTCCAACAAGCAATGAAACGGGCAATATAAAGGAAGGTGATTGGGATATGATAGCTGCAAAGGTGGCAGTTAACATCCAAATTGACCAAACATCTCCTTTTTTCCATTTTGAAATAGCATCTTTTAAAGCTGCGAAAATAAACCCAGTAAATGGCCATAAGGCCATCAAAACCAAACCATAAAATAATAAATAGTCACTCGATTGAATACCTAGATATGTTTTCCAGGTACCTGAAATATTAAATCGACTTAAAATCATACCTATGGATAGCAGAAGTAACATGAACCAAAAATAATTTTCAATTTTTGATAATTTTTGTTGCCTTACCGCACCAAAAAATAAAACACTTAGAAAAAGAGTCGTTCCTAAAGTATCAATCAATAAAGCACCTATGGAAAGTATAAATATTAATCCCAGTAATACATGACTTTGTTTTCTGGAGTAAAAAAGTAAGGTTAAAAATAGAGCACTATGATAAAGTGCCAATAAATGGTCAAAACTTAACCAATAACCAATCAAAAAAACCCAGCATGATGTCAATAAAAAGATAATAGATGGAATTGCAATTTTTAATCCAAATAAAGATTTAAAAACCAGAAATAAAACACCTAATATGCCAAATAACAAGATAAGATTAATGATCCTATGTCTAATTATAAGAGAAGGGTCGAAATCATAATATCCACTATCTAACACCATTGATTCTGCTCCGGAAAAGAAAAAGGCAGTATTGGGAAGTAAAATGACCATAAACAGAAAGAAAAGAAAAAATGGAATTAGCTTCAAAATGGGATTAGTCAGTAATTTCTGTAACATTATACTTTATTTTGAGGCAAAGATAAGATGCTAAATGAATATTAGTGAATTCCTTATTTTTACCCTAAATAATAATGATGGATAATAACCAACCAATCCTGTTACCGCTCCTTTATTTAGGAAATATCCAATACTGGTCAAAATTAATGAATCATAATGTTATAGTATTCAACGATTTAGAGCATTACCCTAAAGGTACGTTTAGAAACAGATGTTATATAGGAAGTAGTCAGGGCTTTTTGAGATTAAGTATACCCCTGGTTGGGGGGAAGCATACAGGGCAGAAATATACCGAAGTTAAAATAGACAAAAATGAAAACTGGCAAAAACAACACTGGCAATCCATTTGTACTTGCTATGGAAGTGCCCCGTTTTTTCATCACTACGCTGAAAAACTAAAAGTAATTTATGAGAAACCACTCTATCATTTATGGGAATGGAATTTGAACTTAACGAAGTTGATTATGGAATGGTTGGAGCTTGACAGCCAAAATTTTACTCTATTATCTTCAAATGAAAAAGAAATAAACTATTTTGACTTAAGTCAGTTTTTTTCTCCAAAACCAAGATTCAATAAATCAGATGAGCATTGGAAAATCATAACTTACCCACAAATTTTTGAACGGACTTTAGGTTTTTTGCCTAATTGTAGTATTTTAGACCTGATATTTTGCCAGGGTCCTTATGCTTTAAATATATTGAGAAAAAGCTATTTGTCCATCAAATAGTTTTCTTAGTCCAATAATCACCTCAAAAGCACCTAAAAATAAGCTAAAAAGCTACAAATATATCATCTTTGGATTATGAAAAGTAAATCAACTGCTGCTACATTAGCCCTATTATTTGGAATTTTTGGACTTCACCGTTATTATTTGGGGAAGAAATTCCAAGGAATACTACATACCATTCTGTTTTTTATCACTTTTTTGATTTCCACAAACAATCCAAGTGCAGAAGCAGCCTTACTTTTACCCGCCATATTGGGTTTTATGGATGCCATTTTATTATTTGTCATGCCCAGACAAGAATTTGATGAAAAATATAATGCCAGATATCTTGAATTTGAACCTATTCATACAGAACCAAGGGAAACACTTTTTGACTATTTTAAATCCGTTGGAATAAATAAATATAGGGATTTAGATTTTGCGGGAGCGGCAAATTCCTTTTTGAAATCGGTTGAAAAATTTGGAGATTCCCCACAGGTTCATTTCAACCTGGCATGCTGTTATAGTATGTTAAGTGATGCCGAAATGACTTATTTACATTTAGAAAAAGCAGTAACAAATGGTCTGGATAATGTAAGTAAAATTCATGACCACAAAGCTTTAGAATTCATAAGGCAAGATTCAAAATTCAAATCTTTTGTTGCAAATAATTATACTTTTAAAACAGAAGAAAAAATAACACCTGAAAAGGAGGAAAAAGAAAATGAGGAAGAAAAATTAGACTTATACGGTAGCTTACTAAAATTAGGAGATTTAAAAGAAAAAGGAATCATTAATGAGGAAGAATTTAATCTTCAAAAGAAAAAAATATTAGATACGCTTTAATTTCGTACTTTACCATTGAAATATAGATATGCAAAAATTTAAAGACAAAGTCGTATTAGTAACTGGCGCTTCTCAAGGAATTGGTCGGGCTTGTGCTAAAATATTTGCCCAAAACGGAGCTAAAGTGGCTCTACATTATCATAAAAATAAAATTTCAGCAGAAGAAACATTCGCTTCTTTAAATGGAGACGGACATTATTTGTTTTCTGCTGATTTATCAAATCCATCATCTTTAAAATCCATGGTTGATTCTATTTGTGAAAAAATGAGTGGAATTGATATCCTGATTAATAACGCTGCTGTAATTTTAGCCCATTCTATCATGGCTGATAGTTATGATGCTTGGCAAAAGGCCTGGAAAGAAACACTTGCCACCAATTTAGAAGCACCTGCAAATTTAGCTTTTTGTGTTGCCCCGGTAATGAAAAGCAGAGGAGGTGGGCATATTGTAAATATATCTTCCAGAGGTGCATACAGGGGGGAACCTGATCAACCAGCTTATGGGGCAAGTAAAGCAGGAATGAACAGTATGACTCAATCATTAGCCTTAGCTTTAGGTAAATATGGCATTTCGGTTAATGCAGTTGCTCCAGGATTTACTGATACAGAAAGGGTTGAAAACATTGTAAAAGGCCCCAGAGAAAATGAAATTGCCGCACAAAGTCCATTTAATAGAATTGCAAAACCAGAAGAAGTTGCAGCCGCTGCTTTATTTTTAGCTTCAGACGATGCCCTATTCACTTCGGGTGCTATCCTCGACTTAAATGGAGCATCCTATTTTAGATAATCCGCATTTTAATTCACTTTATAAAATCCAAATTTATGTCCTCAATCATGCAAAATTACTTGACGCAGGTCCAGAAAAATTTGGGTTATCGAGCCACCTGGGAACCACACAGACCAATGAAAATTGGAACTTATGGTAAAATCCATCAAGGTATTTTTTCTGAATATGGTCACACAGATGAATTTAATATACCTTTATCTATTGATAAATTAAAGACTAACAACCAATTAGCTTACAAAAGTGAAGAAAAAGGAAGTTATACTTTAAAAGCAAAAGGAGAAATTAATCCTTTATTCCAAAATATATCATCTGCTGAATCTGGCGTGCTCATTATTTTTAAAAAAGAAAATAGCATTGTATTCAAAATTCAGGGAATTACTTATTTTACGCTAAAGAATAAAGTTGAATTAGCTGAAGAAATAGATAAATTAACCTTATCTGGCAAATGGGATCCTTCTTTTCTTATCATTTCAGAAACACTACAAGCCGAAAAAGCCTCTGTTTTATTAAGTAAGAAAAAAAATAGCGAACTAGAAATAAAATATGATTTTGAGGTAGGTACTGAAAAAACAAATTGGGCAGATATCAATTTATTTGGTGAAATATTAAGGAGTCAAGGAATGAGTTTACAATTTACAACCTCCTCAGTTACAACCCCACTTTATAAGCTTTCCAAATTAAAGTCAAAACAATTAAAACCCGAAAAAAACAGAAATATTCTGCTTCCTTACCTGCCGGTATTGCTGGATATCGATTTTGATATATCAGAAATGCAAATTTCTTAATTAATTTTTAATGAGACCTTTAGCTGAAAGGATGCGTCCCCAATCGATAACATCCTATACAGGACAAGCTGCTTTATTAGGAGAAGGAATGCCTATTCGCAGATGGATAGATGCAGGTAGAATTCCTTCTATTATCTTCTGGGGTCCGCCCGGAGTTGGTAAAACAACTTTGGCAAATTTACTGGCAAACCATTTAAATATTCCCTTTCAATCTTTAAATGCAGTACATTCTGGTGTAAAGGAAGTGAGGGAAGCCATCCAAAAAGCGGAGCAACAAAATTTTTTTAACCGCCATAATCCAATCTTGTTCATTGATGAAATACATAGATTTTCTAAATCACAACAAGATTCATTATTAAATGCTGTAGAAAAAGGAATTATAACATTGATTGGTGCAACTACTGAAAATCCCTCTTTTGAAGTTATACCTGCCTTATTATCTAGATGTCAGGTTTACACCTTAGTACCATTGAACAGAGAGGATTTAACAGACATTCTGCACAATGCCCTTGAAAAAGATGAAATATTGTCCACATTAAATATTGAACTTCAGGAAGTTGAAGCTTTAATTCATTTTTCAGGTGGCGATGCCAGGAAATTATTAAACCTATTAGAGCTAGCCTGTTTGCCTGACGAAGAAAATAAAATAAGAATTAATAATGCTTTGATTGAAAAAATTGCAGTAAATGTGGTGTTAAATTATGATAAAGATGGTGAAGTTCATTATGATATTGCGTCTGCTTTTATTAAGAGTATAAGAGGAAGTGACCCTCAAGCAGCTGTATATTGGCTTGCCCGAATGTTGGCTGCGGGAGAAGATATTAAATTTATTGGTAGAAGAATGCTTATTTCTGCTGCAGAAGATATTGGATTAGCAAATCCTAATGCCTTGTTAATGGCACAAACAGCTTTTCAAGCTTCTATTGCTGTAGGTATGCCGGAAGCAAGAATTATTTTGTCAGAAGCAGTTATTTATTTAGCAAAATCAGCTAAAAGTAATTCCGCTTATTTGGCCATAAATGCCGCAATGGAAAAAGTTAAAGAAACTGGAAATCTACCGGTACCCCTACATTTAAGAAATGCACCAACCAGTTTAATGAAACAATTAAATTATGGCGCAGGATATAAGTATAGTCATGACTATCCCGGCAATTATGTAGAACAGAATTATTTACCTGAAGAAATAAAGGGCATGAACTTCTACTCCCCTCAAAATAATGGGATTGAAAACAAGGGGTCTTAAGAAAATTATATTAATTAGCTCTCCAAAAATGGGGGGTTAGAAGTACTAACATGGTAAATAATTCCAGCCTCCCAAGCAACATTAGAAAACTCAGTAGATATTTAGCCTCACCTGAAAGCCATCCAAAATTGAATACAGGACCCACCTTTCCAATTCCTGGGCCAACATTTCCCAGACAGGTAGCTACTGCGCCAATACTAGTTAAAAAGTCATACCCCAAAAGAGTCATAATTAAAGAGCCCACGCAGAAAGTAGCTATATAAAGCAGAAGAAAAATCATGATATGGGTAATGGTTTTACCTCGAATGATTTCATTGTTAATTTTCAAAGAAATGATAGCATTTGGATGTAAAATTCTTTTAAATTCCAAATAGGTATTTTTGAAAAAAACAAGGCTTCGAATCACTTTGACGCCTCCACTTGTTGATCCGGCACACCCTCCTACGAAAAGAAGTAAAAAGAAAATCATAATGGCAAAAGTACCCCACTGTAAAAAATCTGCAGTAACAAAGCCTGTAGTTGTAATTACAGAAATCACCTGAAAAGCCGAATCTCTAAAGCTTCTTTCCCAATCATTATGGGTTATGTTTTTTACTTGAATAGTTACTAAAAAAATAGCAAAAAGAACCAGATATAAATAAGCTCTGAATTCATCCATTTTCCAAACACTTCTCCATTTTCTTTTGTAGGCAAAATAGATAAAGGTATAATTTGCACCCGCAATAAACATAAAAATGGTTAATATATATTGAATATAAGCCGATGGAAAGGCTGCTATACTCGCATTTTTTGTTGAATATCCTCCGGTTGCCATAGTAGTAAAAGAATGATTTACGGCGTCAAAAAGGCTCATTCCACCTATAAAAAGCAAGAAAATTAGAACTATAGTCAGACCTAGGTACAAAAACCAAAGTCTTTTAGCTGTTTCTCTTATACGCGGATGTAATTTGTCAGAAGTAGGCCCAGGTGCTTCCGCTACAAAAAGTTCAATTCCACCAATTCCCAATAATGGAATAATGGCAACTGTTAATACTATCACCCCCATTCCCCCAATCCATTGTATAAAACTTCGCCAAAACAAAATATCTTGAGGAAGTGCTTCAATTTCAGTTAATATTGAGGCTCCAGTGGTTGTAAAACCAGAAACAGATTCAAAAAAAGCATCGGCAACCTGAGGAATCTCATTACTTAAAATAAAGGGCAACATGCCAAAAGAGGTCATGATGAGCCAGCTGAGGGTGACTATGAGATAACCCTCCCGTTTATGAATACTACCAACCCCAATTTTACCGGCTCCAAAGAAAAAAATGAGACCCACAAAAAGGGTCAACAATCCACTGTTCAGAATTGGAAAAGGATCATTTTTATAAATGAATGATATGATTAAGTTGATAAAAAAAAAGGCACTTAATATCATTTGTAAAGCCCCCAGAACCCTGAAAATAGATCGCCAGTTTATCATATTATAAAAATAAAAGTTCTAGCTCAGGAATCGCATCAGACAAAGTAAACACGATAACTTTATCGCCTTTAATTAATTCAAAATCACCATTTGGAAGATAACTTTCTTCTCCTCTTATGACACCAGCTATGAAGGCGTTATCTGGGAAATTTATATCTTTTAGCGGTTTATGCATCCATTTAATATCCTTTTCCAGAGAAAACTCAATAATTTCTGCATCCACACCGTGTAAACTGGTAATTGCTTTTACGGAACCTTTTCTGACAAATCTGAATATATTGTTTGCTGCAATTAATTTTTTATTGATAAGAGTGTCAACACCTATATCCTGTGACATGTGGGTATAAATTTTGCTCTCAACTTGAGCAATCGTTTTAAAAACACCAAAGTTTTTTGCTGTCAAACAGGCAATGATATTAGTTTCAGAGTTATCAGTCAAAGCTAAAAAGACATCATTATTACCTAGACCTTCTTCTTTAAGGGTTTCAAAATCAGAATATTCCGTTTTAACAACAAGTGTATTATTTAATAATTCATTTAATTCTTTACATCTGTTTTTATCCTTTTCAAAAATGGTTATCCGATATTCCTTTTCTAGCTCTTTTGCGGTTAAATATCCCTGTGCGTTCCCCCCAAGAATAGCAATATTCTTGATTGGCCTGTCTTTTTTACCTATAAGTTGTTGAAGGTCTTTAATCTTTTCTTTTTTAGAAATAAAATAAACATGATCATTTCTGCAAAAAATAGTATCGCCTTTAGGAATAATCGTTTCAAAACTCCTAAGTATGGCCAATACTCTGACATCAACATTTTTTGCAAAAAGTGGTAATTCATTAAGTCGTAATCCAAGAAGTGGTGATTTTTCTTCAATTGTAACACCCGTAACGCTAATTTTTCCTTCCTCAAATTCAAAAACATCAGTAAAGGAACACTGCTTAACCAATCTGTAAATTTCTTCCACGGCAAGCTGCCTGGGTGAAATGAGTAAATCAACACCGAGATTCTCAAATACCTGTTTGTTTTTTATATTCAGGTATTCGGGATTATTAACTCTCGCAATCGTTTGTTTAGCCCCTAATTTTTTAGCTAAAATACAGGAAATTAGATTTGAATTTTCAAGAGTAGTGACTGCCAAAAATAAATCTGCTTTTGAAACATTTGCATTTGTTAAAATTTCAAAAGAGGTTGCATCCCCCTTAAGAGTAATTAAATCGAGATGTCCACCAGCATACTCAAGTACCTCTTGATTAGAATCAATTAAAATTATATCCTGGTTTTCAATGGAAAGTAGCTGAGCCAAATGAAATCCCACATCTCCTGCTCCAGCAATAATAATTTTCATAACATAGATTATAGAACCAATAAGGGGAGCAATTTTACTACATTTTGACTAAAATATCCTCAATATCGCCAAAAATCTAAAATTTTAAGTGGACGATCTGTATTTTGTAGTGGAATTAAATCCCTTTTTACCATTATTTTTTTAGGTGCTTTTGCAAAATTACCTAATAGCCCTGAAATAATCTGAGGTGCTGAATAGCCATAAGAAAGAGCTTCTGTAATACTATTGGCTCCTAACAATTGAACCGTAACCATTCCTAAAACAAGTAAAAAAAAGAACCCCATATAGAAATTTAATGAACGCAGATAAGAAGGAAGTTGAAGTTGATATCTGTTATTAATAATTCTAAGTAAATCAGGAATTGCACCACCAATTAAACCGTAAACAAGAAATTCATTCATAATATGATTATTTTAAAGATAAATGGGTAAAAAGATATAAATTAGTATTTGATTTCGTACCTAAACCTTAAAAACATGAAATTAATTAACTTACCTATTAAGTCAATTCTTGTAGTTTCAATGCTTAATTTTGCCCAAGCTACGCTTTTTTCTCAAATAACAGATCCCAAAGCAACAGAGGTTTGGGAGCCAGAACCTAGAAAAATTGCCCCAGGCTTTAATAATCTTCCTCCTTCTGACGCCATTGTATTATTTGATGGCAAAAACATGGATGAATGGACTGATTTAAAAGGGAATACCTGTCCTTGGCAAATTATAGATGGATTTTTAACCGTTGTACCCAAAAAAGGGGATATCAAAACAAAAAAAACCTTTGGTGATTGTCAAATTCATATTGAATGGCGTGCGCCAATTATCGTTAAAGGGGAAGGGCAAGGCAGAGGAAACAGTGGTATTTTTTTACAAGAAAAATATGAGTTACAGGTCTTGGATAGTTACGATAACCGAACCTATTCTAATGGACAGGCGGCATCCATCTATAAACAATCTATGCCATTAGTAAACGCGATGAAAAAACCAGGTGAATGGCAAGTTTATGACGTAATTTACAAAGCTCCTCGTTTTAATATGGATGGAATTTTAGTTTCACCTCCAACAATTACAGTACTGCATAACGGTGTTCTGGTACAAAACAATACGGAAATTAGAGGGACGACGGAGTATATTGGTCTTCCGGGCTTTAAGGCACACGACAAAGGATCCTTAAGATTGCAAGATCACGGTGATTTGGTAAGTTTTAGAAATATCTGGATCAGAGAATTATAATGCGAAGAAATAATAATTTGAAATACATATTTATTCTTTTGCTTATAGGTTCTTTTTCAATAAAAAGTATAGGTCAAAAAGTAAATGAAAAATTGGTTTATACTCTTAAAAAAATCAATGGACCAATAAAAATTGATGGTTTTTCTGAAGATTTAGGCTGGAAAGATATTCTTACAACCACCCGGTTTTATGCCGTTTTACCTATGGATACTGGTTACGCCAAGGTTTTAACAGAAGTAAAAATGTGCTTTGATGACAAAAACCTTTATCTTTTAGCAGTTAATCATGAAAAGTTAGAAGGTTCTTACCGTGTAGAATCACTTAGAAGAGATTTTAATTTTGGTAAAAACGATAATTTCCTGCTTTTTATAGACCCTTTTAACGACCAAACAAATGGATTTACTTTTGGATCTAATGCCATGGGTGCCCAATGGGATGGATTGCTTTATGATGGTGGAAAAGCAGATTTAAGTTGGGATAATAAATGGGTTTCTGCTGTTCAAAGTGATCTTGAAAAATGGACCCTGGAAATGGCAATTCCATTTACTACCTTGAGATATAAATCAAACACAGATAAATGGGGTGTGAATTTCAGTAGATTAGACATGAAAACGACAGAAAAATCTGCTTGGGCTCCTGTTCCCAGACAATTTCCAACGGCTTCACTTGCTTATACTGGATATCTAGAATGGGCAGAACCCCCACCCTCTCCTGGTACAAATATTTCCCTCATTC
>JBEAXK010000032.1:0-44141 GCA_041159865.1 Bacteroidota bacterium | reverse complement strand
GGCAGTAAAATGGTGACCCATATCATTAACGGAGATACCGTTTTGAGATATACAAACCCACAAATAGGAGGTGGCGTAGCCAATAATTATGATCCCGAAATAAAAATAGATGGTAAATTGCTGGAAAGCGGATTCATTGCCTTGCAAAGTGAGGGACAACCCATTGATTTCCGGAATATAAGGATAAAACAACTATATTAATAGGTATTAAAACCTTTACAGGCCGGAGAAATATTTACTCCAGCCTGTAAAACAATCTATTATATAAACTTTAAATATGAATCTTAATTATCTCCTTCCACTTTTTCTTCCTCCTCTTTCTTATCGTTCCAAATTTCCTTTATTTCGTCAATTTTTTCCTCACCCTATCCTCCACCACTTCAGCAACAGCTTTGACCGTATCGACCATATCTGTGATGGAATCACCTAAAATGGCAGCAGCAGCACCCAGCAGTGAGTCTTTAGATTTCTCCCGTGCGGCATTTGCGGCAGCTATCTCGTTGGCAATTTTCTCCTGTGCCGCTTTTTTTGCATCTTCCTTTAAAAGTTCATCTGCCTTTCTTTTTTCCTTTTCCTGTAGTTGCTCCATTTTACGGTCTAATTCCGTTTTTGTAGCATACATTTCAGCTAGTTTTTCCTTTTTAGACCGAACTCTTTCTTCAATCATTGCCACTTTAGCTTGTCTGATTTGCGCTTCGAGTTGTCCAAAAGAGGTATTTACTTTTCCATTTTGAAAATTGAGTTCCTCGATATCACGACCCACCGAATTTTCCATTTTTTCTATGGCAGCTATGAGGCCCTCATATCTTTTTTGAATTCTAACCAATGGATTATTATCATCTGAGTTTTCAGGCCCAAATCTTTTCTCTTTCAAAACTTTGAAAGTAGCATCCAATTTTTCCCAGATTTTATTTCTGTGGTCTCTGTTTAATTTTACTTCTCTGATTTTTTTCTGAATATCCTTTAGTTCATCAAAGAGAGGTTGTAAACGAATGCCTTCGCGAACTTTATTTTCAATATCACCTAACTTAGATACGATATCTTCGTAAAGCGTTTTTGAAGTGCGATCAAACTCCTCGTCCAGTTTCCCGCGCAAATCTTTTAATTTACCGAACAACTCATTTGTTTCTTGTCTTAGGTGTTCACTATGTTCTCTGAAAAGACTTTTATCGCGCGCTTGTTCCTGCACCCGATCCCAAAAACCTTTAAGTTCATCCCACATATTTTTGTCAAAATGGAGGGTACGCTCCACCTTATCTTTAAATTCATTTAATTCTGACTGATAAGAACGGAAAAGTCTGGAAGACAGAATTGAAAAGTTCCATTCTGTCTGAGCACGGGTAACCAAATCCATTTTTTCTGCCGAAATGCCTGGAGGTAAGATACTTCCGGAAATGGTTAATTCAACATCAACCGATTTAAACCCTTCGGGAAAATCAATCGATTTACCATCTCGCCAGTCTTTGGTCAACAATTGGTTGAATTCCTCAGAAACCAACGATTCTGGAAAGGAAATAACCCTTACCTTACCTTCTTCCGATAATAATTCTAAAGCGAGAAGCAATTTCTCTGAATTTTCATTTTTACCCCAAAAAACAATTCTATTCTTCATGATGTGTACCCGTTTTCTGAATCTAAACTAAAGTGAGTGTATAACTATTTTTCAAAAATACAATAAGTTATTTAATAATGAACATCCCATTTCCGGAAAGGTTAAACCAAGCCATTTTCAATGAGATATTCCGCTATTTGAATGGCATTTGTCGCAGCACCTTTGCGTAAATTATCAGCAGTTACCCACATATTCAGCGTGTTTGGTGCCGATTCATCCCTTCTCAATCTTCCAACAAATACGCTATCTTTTCCCTTACTCCATAACGGCATGGGATATTGGAACGCTGCCGGATCATCTGAAAGAAAAACACCAGGAGCCTCGGATAACCATTCTTTTACCTTTGATAATTCAAAATCTCGCTCAAATTCAACATTTATGGATTCTGAATGCCCCCCTAGAACTGGAACTCTAACGGCAGTCGCGGTTACCTTAATGGAATCATCCCGCATAATTTTTTTTGTTTCCAGCACTAGTTTCATTTCCTCTTTCGTATATCCGTTATCCAAAAATACATCACATTGTGGTATACAATTTTCAAAAATTGGATAATGATAAGCCATTTCCTCTGGTTTAGGAACAAATCCCTTTTTTTCCAGCTGATATTGCTTCACTGCTTTCATGCCCGTACCGGTAATTGACTGGTACGTTGAAACAACAATTCTATTCACTTTTAATTTTTTGTGCAGCGGAGCAAGAGCCACAACCATTTGAATGGTCGAACAATTTGGGTTGGCAATAATACGGTCATTTGAGGTTAAACTGTCCGCATTAATTTCTGGTACTATCAATTTATGATTTGGATTCATCCGCCAGGCAGAAGAATTGTCTACAACAATAGTCCCCACTTCTGCAAATTTGGGTGCCCATTGAAGGGAGGTTTCACCACCAGCAGAAAAGATAGCTATGTCAGGTTTAGCTGTGATGGCGTCTTCCATGGAAACAACAGGATAGTCCACCCCTTTGAAAGATATTTTAATTCCGACCGATCTTGACGATGCAACGGGAATAAAAGTGGTGATAGGAAAATTCCTTTCCTGCAATACTTCTAAAACGACATTACCCACTAAACCAGTTACACCAACTACTGCTAATTTCATGTTCTAATTTTTATAATTTTTAAAAATGCAGGTTAGGACAAATTGTTTTTTACGTAAAAATGACTTGATAACTCCTTAAAAAGGTCAGATATTGCAGCCATCATTAATTAGGGGACAAATATAATCGCATTCTTTTATTTCATTAACACGTGAGGTATGAAAGTCCCTATTTTTTTATTTGCCTTTGGTCTGAAAATTTTATCCGCTCAATCAGTTTCTTGGGTAGAAACATTTGATAATCAATTCATTCCATCCTATTTTGAAGGAAATGTGTCAAGATTTAGTATTTTAAATAAAAGACTCTATTTGAATCATATTTTTCCAGCAAGTCAAAACGAAACACAAATTATCCGATATACCCCAATAAAAAAAGGGCAATCCCTCCTTTGGGAGATTCAGGTATCCCTTGATTTTTCTCCTTCTCCCCAAAACAATCTTACCTTTTTTTTAGCCTCCTCTCAACCGAATATAAGTACTTCCGAAAATGCCTGGTTTTTACAATTTGGAGGGGAAACTGGAAATCAGGATAAATTACGTCTTTTCAGACAAAAGGATAAGCAAAAAAATTTGCTGGCACAAAGTGAACCAGGTCTCTTTACTGGAAGTACTTTTAAATCTTCCCTAAGGGTAACCCTAAATGAAAACAGTCAATGGACTGTTTTTACAAAAGCCGATACCTCACAAAGCTGGAATATTGCCTTCACCTATAAAGGTACAGAAGACCTGACTTCCTTTTATACAGGCCTTCTACTAACTTATACCGCCAGCCGTTCCAAACAATTTAGTTTTGACAACTGGAAGATGGACGGATTATTACCCGACGAATCCTTACCTGTTGTTGAAAAATGGTTATTAAAGTCGCCTGAACAATTAAACATATATTTTTCAAAACCATTAGATTTATTAACCAATTATCAGGTAGACTTTCAGTTAAAAGATGCAAAAGGAAAAGACCTTAAACTATATCCTCCTTTGCTTGACACGCTGAATCCTTATTTACTGGAAATTCATTTTGATTCGATAAAACCAAATGACATTCATCAGTTTCGAGGTACCATCATAGATAAAAGTAAAAATAAAAATCCCTTTTACTTTACTTTTGAACGAAGAGAAGGATCAGCTCCAAATCCTGGAGACCTCCTCATATCAGAAATATTAGCTATACCGAACAGTGGGAAACAAGGTGAATTTATAGAAATTTATAATCGTACTTCTCAGACCTTGCAACTTACAGCATTCAAATTAATTGTTAATAAAAGCATTCTTGAATTACCTGACTTTTTTATTTCCCCAAATGCGTATTATATTTTGTACAATCTAAAAGATAGTCTTTATTTTTTGGAAAATCAATCTAAATATGGCGCTTCAAATTTTCCTTCCTTACCCAATTCGGGTGGATTTATTGAAATAACCTATAAAGGAATTTCAATCGACCGGATGAATTATGGTCATTTTCCAAAATGGGACCATTCTTTATCGACAGGAAAATCGCTGGAGAGAAGGAGTATTACCCATTTATCAGATTGTATCTTAAACTGGACTCTTTGTACCCATGAATCAGGAAACTCCGTTGGTTTAAAAAATAATGTTCAAGAGCTACCGCTGCCCATATTTGAGCCAGTGATAGACCATATTTTTCCTTTTTCTCCAGATACGCTCCACTTTTTTGCGACCATGCCTTTAAACAGTCCCTTCGAGAGAGAAATTCAACTTTTCAGTTCATCCAGCCTGGTTCCAGATAAAATTTTCGCTGGTATTGAGCCAAATAAATGGATTATTACTTTAAAAGAACCTCTTGTTGCGAAGAAGACTTACCAATTTTCTCTTTTAAAAGGATTGAAAAATTGTTTAGATCAAGAGAATAATCAGCCACAGACAATCCGCATTGGACTTCCTGAAAAACCCGAAATTGGGGAGAAAATATTTATTAACGAAATATTATTTGACCCCCTCGCCTATCAAAAACCATTTATCGAAGTTCAGGCGAACACCCAATATCCAATCGATTTCAATGACATTCACTGGGGTAATCTAAATGAGGTAAAGTATCCTCATCGCATATTGTTTCCTTTTGAGCCTTATGCTATTACAGAAAATCCACCTGCCTTATCGGCACAATATGGAAATACGGCAGACAAAAGTCATATTATTGAAGGAAAAATACCAAATCTTAGCCGATTGCAGGGAAGTACATCCCTCTATCATGGAACAAATGAAATGGATAATATTATTTACGATAAAAACTGGCACTCTCCCTGGTTAAAATCGACGACAGGCATCTCTTTAGAAAGAAAAGGAGCACAAAGCAATGGACAGATTGATAAAAGCTGGGCAAGTGCTGCTGGATTTAGAACAGGTGCCAGTCCTGGAAAGGAAAATACCTCCTCTGGAAAAGAACAAAGTCTGTTGAAAGAGAAAGCGCTTTTAGAACCTATTTCATTTAATGGTATAAATCAGGTTCAATATTGCAAAATTGATTCCGAATATAGCGGAAGCCAGTTAAATATTCGCATTTTTGATACCTTTGGGAATGAAGTTAACTATTTAGTTAAAAATCAGATTTTGGGAAATAAAGATGAAATATTCTGGAGTGGTAAAAATGAAAATGAAGGTATCCTGGCAAATGGCCATTATATCTGGTGGATTGAAATCCTTCAGGCAAATGGGGTAAGAAGGGTGATAAAATTATTAAGTAATCTGGAATAATATGAAACGTTTTTTGTTTAGTCTGTCTTATGCTATAAAAGGTATCAGAATTTTATTCAGCAGTCAAAAAAATGCACATTACCATGGATATATGGCACTCATTGTATGCATCATGGGCTGGATATTTCATATTTCATCCTTGGAATGGGTGGTTTTGATTGCTTGTATTGGCCTGGTTTTATTTGCAGAGTGTCTGAATACAACTATAGAATTCATTATAGATTTTATTTCACCTGACTATCATATTAAAGCAGGACAAATAAAAGATTTAGCGGCGGGAAGTGTACTCATATTATCCATAACCACCTTTATCATAGGTTTAATTATATTTATCCCAAAAGTATGGCCATACTTTAAGGTCATAAGGAATTAATTACTACCTTTGAGAAATAAAAAAAGCCGGAAGGTGGATCCAACCGGCTTGAAAAGAGCTTTGAGAGGCTATCTACATACCATATAGTGTCACTTTTGACACCACAGAGTCTGATACATTTTGAGGGTGAAATTATCACCAGATGTCAGGATCAATTTCGGTTCGTTTACCATTGATTCCTTTCATGATTCAAATATGAGGGTAATTCTTCGGCGGAATAAGTACAATTTTATTAATTACTGTATTAAAAATACAAACTTATAATTAATTAATATTTTGATTATCAACATTTTAGTATTAAAATTTATCTTGAAAAATAATTTAAATTGGCTAAAAATTAAAAAAAATTATTATATATTTTTTTCAAAAAGATCACATTAAAGCAAAAAATCATCTCCAGTGGTTAAAATTTCCCAGGTATGATCTGCAAAAAGTTTAACCGTAGCCTGAAATATATAAGGTGGATTTGCCCCCCATTCCTCTGGAGCGATCATAGAAAGCACGAATAATCCGTTTCTTTTGGCATAAAGGTGATAAACAAAACCTACGAGGGGCTGGAAAGCCATTTCAGCTTCATAAATTTTTTCAGAGATGAGTACTCTTTTTCTGATATCATCTGCCTGTTTCGCTAATAATTCAATTTGTTTTCTCAATTGCCCCAGCTGAATATCAGTTTGCTGATACATGGAGGTTACAGCTCTGCCTTTAATCCTTCCTTTATCCGTAGGTTTAATAACCACTCCACCTACGGAATGAGAATAAGGTAGCAAGTGTGGTTCCAATGCTACCTTATCCTTATCTATCGGGTTTACGAATTCTTCTTGTTCCATTTATTTTTTAACCGATAACAAAAGAGGCACAAGTAAGTTTACGAAAGGCGTTTATTTAAGGGAAAAGCTAGTTGAACCCGCAAGATATCCTTTATTGTAAATCTCCAGTTTATAACTACCTGCAGAAAGCGTTTTAGAGGGTTCCCAATTAAAACAGGCATTCTGTGCTCCGTCAATATTTTGAATTTCCCTTGTTTCAAAAGTATATTGAATTTCATCTCCAGAATCGGGTTGATTAAACACAGCTATGCCTGTACCGAGACTCATGGTTTCCCCATTGGGAGAAATAACCCGAACTTTAAATTTTTCACCGTCACCTGAAGCAGCAGCATTTGGCAATGGAAGAAAGCATATTTCTAATAAATTTACATTTTCCGCATTTTTCCTGCTCACATTTTTACCATTATCTTTTTTCTGAAGTGTTTTAACACTAATCTTTTCCGTCTTAATCATAGAAGCTTTGTCCACTTTTTTCGCGAGCGTACTTTTTTCCTTTTCCAATTTTGATTTTTCCAGGGTAAGATCTCTCGTAACAGAAGTGAGATAATCATTGGTTTGTTTGGATTCATCTAACCTGCTGTTTAAGGTCTGATTGATTGAATCCTGTCTGTTTTTTTCTGCCAGTAAGGATTCTTTTTCCAAAGCCCAGCGCTCTCTTTCTTCTTTAAAGAAGGCAATCTGTTCATTTAGTTTACTGATTTCAGCCTTTGCCTTATCTAAAGCATTTGACCTTTTCAATAGGGATAAAATTCTATTTTTCTGACCTGTGATTTCCATTTTTTGGTTATCGATCAGTTGATTGAGTGCTTCATTTTCCCCCCTCAAACTTTCCAAATCGGCCAATGCCTCTTCGTATTGTGCTTCTAATTCTTCTTTTAATTGGGTAGTCTCATCTAGTTCGGTTTTAACCTGTTGATTTTCAACAATAAGTGTTTGTTTATTGTTAAACAGATAAATAATAATTCCAATAAGAACAGCAATAATAATGGCTGCCAGAAGAAGCAAATTTTTTGAATTCGAGGAAGAAGACTGATTGTTATCCATGGGGTTTTCATTTTGAGTGAAAATAAATTATCTTTATTCTAAGTAATACGTTTAACAAGTTTGCAAAATACAACTCTTTCATGTCTAAATCGTTCGAATTAGGAAAAATATTGTTTTTTGATATAGAAACAGTTTGTTTAACTTCAAAATATGCAGAACTTTCTCCAGCCTTAAAGGAATTATGGCGTCGCAAAGCAAAATCTATATATGGCATTCCTGAAGAAGAAATTTCAGAAGATCAATGTCAAGCAAGTTTTCGGGATAAAGCGGCTATTAGTGCTGAGTTTGGTAAAATAGTCTGTATTTCGATGGGGTTTGCCTATAAAGACAAAGAGACTGAACAATACAGAGTTAGATTAAAATCATTTAATCAGGAATCCGAGGAAGATATTTTACGGTCTTTTTGCGATTTATTGAATAAACATTATGCGAATCCAGCTATCAGTGCCCTTTGTGGTCATAATATTAAGGAATTTGATATCCCTTTCATTTGCCGAAGGCTGATCATTCATCAAATTGCATTTCCAGAATTGCTAAAGATACATGGGAAAAAACCATGGGACTTACTTCATTTAATTGACACAATGGAAATGTGGAAATTTGGAGACTGGAAAAGTTATACCTCATTAAAGTTATTAACCGCTATTTTTGATATTCCTTCTCCCAAAGATGATATCGACGGAAGTCAGGTAGGAAATGTATATTGGGAAGATAACGACGTTGAAAGAATTGCGAGATATTGCGAAAAAGATGTTTTAGCTACGATGCAGGTCTTTCAGCGTCTTCAAGGAGAGGAACTATTTTTTTCCGAAAATATAGATCCTCATTAAACTGTATCAAAAGTACTGCACTCCTCTTCCAGCCAAAATTTATTAATGATGTTATCGGTCGTTTTTATTTGTTCCAAGAGCATTTTTAATTGAGTTGAAGCTTTTTTGGTATCTAAAAATTCAATTTGATGTTTAATCATAACCATTTTCTTGGTAAACCTCAAGAAATTTGTGTAACCCTTTTTTTGTTCCGTATTAATATGGGTATTTCGCATGATATAAATTCTAAAAGTATCCAAAAGGGAAAGTAAGGCATCTGTATCCCTTTTGGCATGATACGTTCTCAACATTAAAAAGGTAGTATTTAAGTGATAGGTAATATCTGTAAATTGAACTCTGATAAGCGCAGAAATGGCCTCATCAAACATTTTTTTATGGTAATATAGATTACCGAGATTATACAGATATGCATTTTCCCTTCGATGTGAAGGTAAATATTCTTTAAACTCTTCAATAAAGTTATCTGTCCAGACAAATTCCTTCAAGCTACAGCCCAAAGTGGTAATATTTTTATAATCCCACTCATTTATAATTCCATTATTAAGCAAGTCACCCCCAGCCAAACCTTTTTGATAAAGTTCAAATAATTCCCTTTGGTAGGCTTTGTCGCCTTTATTAATTTTTGAAATACAATAATTATAAGCAAAACTATAAAGATCCTGCCTGTCCTGAGGTGAGAGATTTAGATCTAAATTACCCAGCATTTCTTTCAGTGCCAGATAGTGTTCCGGATTATTATCATCTTGAAGACTTTTGAGAATGGTGTAGTAAAGAGCAAGCACCTTATTGTTAATCAATAAATTAGGATGATTTTCAATAAAAGTCAACAACTCTGGAAGTAAGCCAAAATCATAATTGGCATTCACCAATATTTTGTGGGCAGTAAGATGGCAGGCATTGCGCAATTTTTCTTCCAGATAATAAGCATCCAGATAATTCAACATTCGCTGCATGGTATCTGATTTGGATCTATCGACGAACTGTCCGCCATAATAACCCATCAGATAATTCAACCGATACCTGGCAAAAGTGAGCTCTGTTTTCTGAATTACTTCATGATCAAATTTTTTCTCTAACTGTTTAGCCCTATTGGTAAGAAGATCAAATTGATTCCTTTTGTAGGCCCACTCCATAGCATAAATTTCTTCCACATTTTCTTTACTTTCATATTGTTGGAGGGCTAGAAAACGCAGAAGTAACTTTTTCAAACCAGACATGAGGTTATGAATTTTCTGTTCCTCGTATTTGTCTTTTGGGAAGAGTTTTTTAAAAATCTTTTCCTTCTCCAATAAATCTGATTTCCCGTTTTCTAATTGTTTGAGAATTATTTCCAGAAATTCTGTTGTTTTTTTATGCAAATTAAAGTAAGGAGAGGAGACAAATAATCTAAATTGTTCTCTTTCCTTAAGGTTGAGCTCCACGATAGTTTTAATTAATCTACTCTGTTCCAATAGGTATTAAAATAAAAAAATGAGGAAAAATCATATAATTTATTTGCAAATATATAAAAATTAAGCATATATAAGATAAAATCAATTTGAAAAGGAGAATAAAGAATAACTAAAAAATAGAATAATTGAATAAAACGTTATAAATTTGTCCTTAGTTAGATGAAAAAAACCTCATGAACATATAAAGGTATTTTCAGACGAACATTTTTAGCCTGCTAATTCAACACTTGTTGGGGTTTCTTAAGAGAAAATTAGGTCCCTAAACTGGGTTTTTAAAGGCTGTTTTGTTCCAAACTTAACAGAGTATAATCTCCCATCAGGAGCAGTTCCGTTTTCGGTAGCTGCTCTTTTTTATTTATATATCGAAGAAGAATGCTACCACGCCGATATTATTTGTCCAATCGATATTCTATTTGTATATTTGAACTTTAAAAAAAATCAAACCAATGGGTCTTTCCGAATTTTTACTGTTGTATTATATTTTATTAATGATTTCCCTTGCAGCTGTTTTTAAAAAAGCGGGTGTAAGTGTTTGGAAAGCATTTATTCCTGTTTATCAATTTATGGTATGTGCAGAAATGGTGGGCAGAAAGCCAGCTTATGGCTTATTTATATTAATCCCAATTGTTAATATTTTTATTTTTGCGGCCTTGGTCATTGATATGGTAAGGTCTTTTAAAGTATATCAATTCTGGCATCATGTTTTAGTTGTTGTATTTGCGCCTGTATATTTATTATATCTGAGTACAAGAAAAGAATTAACTTATCAAGGACCCGTATTAGCGTATGAAAAATCAATCCTTGATGCTATTGAGGCAGCAAGGGTGGCCAATGATACAAAGCAATATCAGAAATTGTTAGCTCAAAATCCATTTAAAAAATCAGCCGTCAGAGAATGGGCTGAAGCTATTATATTCGCCGTATTTGCTGCTACTTTCATACGCATGTTTCTAATTGAAGCATTCGTAATTCCAACATCCTCCATGGAAGGTTCACTGGTTGTAGGTGATTTCCTTTTCGTAAGTAAAGGTCATTATGGAATAAGAATGCCTCAGACTATTGCTATGTTGCCCCTTCTACACAACAGAATTCCAGTTATTGGAGGCGAATCATACTTAAAAAAACCACAACTAAAATATCAAAGACTGCCAGCTCTTGAAACCATTGACCGCAATGATCCAGTTGTTTTTAATTATCCTGAAGGAGATAGTGTTTATGTGTTCCCTGAGCGAACATGGAGTATCTACGATTTACGAAGAGGTTCTATACCGCCTATGTTTTCAGGTGCCATACAATCAGGAATAACTCCATTGGTTACCAGACCGTTAGATAAAATGGATCATTATATTAAACGTTGTATTGCTCTTCCTGGAGATTCCCTGGAAATAAAAGCACAACAAGTTTATATTAACGGGAAAAAGGCAAAGAATCCAGAAAATGTGCAGTTTATGTATTCTGTTTTATCTCCAAATGCGGCGATAAACACAAAAGATTTCACAAAATGGGCTATTAGTACGGAAGATCGGATGCAACAATCTCCTAATGCTTTTTATCTGGTATTGAATAATAGCCAGAAAGCTAAGATTAAGGCAATGGATCCTTCTATAAAAATAGATAAAGTAGATATTGGAAAATTATATGGTGAAAGTGGTCGGTTATTTCCAAATGATGCAGCTCATTTTGGAAGCTGGACCAGGGATGATTTTGGGCCTATCTATGTCCCTAAAGCTGGTGCTAAAGTTGCGTTAAATGATTCTACCATCGCTCTTTATCAAAGAATAATACAGGTTTACGAAGGTCATGATCTTCGAATAGATGGAAATAAAATATATATTGACGGAAAGCTAAATACGCATTATACCATCGAACAAAATTACTATTGGATGATGGGGGATAACAGACATAATTCCGAGGATAGTCGTTTTTGGGGATTTGTTCCTGAAACACATGTTGTTGGAAAGCCTTTGTTTATCTGGATGTCATTCCTGGAAGGTAGTCCGGCTAAGGGAATTGTCTGGAATAGAATATTTACAAGGGCAGATACAAAGTAATAATATACACTTTTAAAGGGGCTATTTCATTGGGAATAGCCCCTTTTTTTATTTTAAGGATTGCTTCTTTTCTGTAAATAAAATCCCTTCTTTATAGTCTTTTAAAACTTTTTTAATCGTTCCCGTCAAATTTTTAGGTAACTTATGTAAGTCGTGCCACTCAGCAGCCCTAAATTTTAAAGGTTCATTTCGTTGAAGTTCTCCTTCCCAGCGAAAAGCCTTAAAGTATAATACCAGACGCTGATTCTTTGTACCTGTTTTTTGCAAGACATGAACTAATCTAAGATCGCTTTCTAAAATGGTAATTCCTGCTTCTTCCTTACATTCTCTTACTAAGGCTTCTTTACTTGTTTCACCGAATTCAACATTTCCACCCACTAAGGTGTAGTTTCCCCCATTTAATTTGGTTTGTTTTAAGAGTAAAATTTTCCCCTGATTGAAAAGAATTAATCTTACTTTTAGGGATATTCTAAGTGAATTCATTAAGGTGATTTTTTTGTAGAACGTGCAAATGTAAAACTTAATACGATGAACCTAAAAATAAAACTTTACCTTTTCATTTTTCCTTTATTTTTCAATTCTCTAAATGCCCAAAATGATACGGTTATCATATACAAAAAGATAGATACCATAGCCCTAAAGCTTTGGATTCATTATCCCGAAAAAATTAAAAAACAGAATCCTGCCCTTATTTTTTTTCATGGTGGTGGATGGAATAGTGGTACAGCCGAGCAATTTATACCTCAGGCTCGCTATTTAGCAGAAAAGGGTATGATTGTAATCAGAGCATCTTATCGTTTAAAAAATATCCATGGAACAACGCCTAAAGAAGCTCTGGAAGATGCAAAATCGGCCATTAGATATCTTAGAAATAAGGCAAAGCAATTACATATTAATTCAAACAGGATTGCCGCTGGCGGAGGTTCTGCCGGAGGACATTTAGCAGCAGCGGCATTTACCTCAGAGCAAATTAACGATCCCAATGACCTTTTAAAATTTAGTCCAAAGCCCAATCTATTGGTTTTGTTTAATCCCGTTATTGATAATGGCCCAGATGGATACGGACATGAAAGAGTAAAAAACTGGTTTCCAGATATTTCACCTATGCACGGCATCATCAAAAAGTTTCCCCCTACTATCTTATTTTTGGGTACTAAAGATTCCCTAATTCCTGTTTCAACAGGCGAACTTTTCCGCAATAAAATCAATGATGTGGGCGGGAACTGTGAATTATTTTTATTTGACGGAGCTACACATGGATTTTTCGGTTGGAAAGATGGTAACAATCCGTATTATTTTGAAACATTAATAAAAACAGAAAATTTTCTACGAAAGTATGGTTATTTAAGATGATTTAACATTGCCAAAACATGCAAATGTCCATATTTAACGTATATTTGCAACAACCTAATTCCATGAAAATTCATACCCCGAAATTCGTTAACATTTTAATCAACCGGAATAATTAGGCTATGGTTTGTGAAAATTTAAGTGGTGCCATTGGCAATACGCCATTAGTAAGGTTAAATAAGATAACTAAGGGTTTAGCAGGAAATTACTACGCAAAGGTTGAAGCTTTTAATCCGGGACAGAGTGCTAAGGATCGAATCGCCCTATTTATGGTTGAACAAGCTGAGAAAAAAGGCTTGTTGAAACCGGGAGGAACTATCGTCGAAGCCACATCTGGAAATACGGGTTTCAGTATTGCTATGTTATCCGCTATTAAAGGCTATAAATGTATTTTAACATTAACAAGTAAAGCTTCTACAGAAAAAATATCGCTACTTAAATCATTAGGTGCTGAGGTTGTCATCTGTCCTGTAGATGTAAAACCTGAAGATCCAAAATCATATTACTCCAGAGCTGAACAGATTGCAAAAGAGACCCCAAATGCCTTTTATCTAGCGCAAAACTTCAACCTTGACAATGCTTCAGCCCATTACCACAGTACGGGGCCTGAAATATGGAGACAAACTGAAGGTAAAATTACCCATTACGTATGTTGTGCGGGTACAGGAGGCACCTTATCAGGTGTTGCTAAATATTTAAAAGAACAAAATCCAGCCATTAGGATTATCGGTATTGACGCATACGGATCTGTGTTAAAGAAATTCTGGGAAACCGGTATTTATGACCCTAATGAAATCAAACCCTACAAAGTAGAAGGCTTAGGAAAGAATATTATACCCTCAAACATTGATTTCTCCTTAATTGATGATTTTATTAAGGTCAACGACAGAGATAGTGCACTCAGGGCGAGAGAACTTGCTTCCAAGGAGGGCTTATTGATGGGTTATTCCAGTGGATCTGCCATGCAGGGAATTTTTCAAATTCAACATGAATTTGATGAAAATAGTGTGGTTGTTGCTCTTTTTTCTGATCACGGTTCCAGATACTTAGGAAAAATTTATAACGACGGATGGATGACAGAACAAGGATATCTTCCGGGAAATGAATCAGAAACCAAAGTTCCTTCTATCAATGACTGGGAAGACCATGAACATTATTACAGCTATGAATCCGTAAAAAAAAGGTATAGAACTTATTATAGAATTTATCGTTTGATGTATAGAAAATACATTAGCCAGACTAAAAAATCATTAGGATTATAACAAAAATTTTCAATAAATGAGAACTGAAAAAAAACAAGCGTACCTCTCTAATGAAAATATATCCGTTCCATTATTTAAAAATAAATGGCTGGATAGTTTAACAAGAACACATATCGCAATTCCAGTTTCCCTCTTTTTCATATATGCAATTGCACTGCTTTATTATACAAAAGTAGCTACCGATTTAACTAATATGCAGGTAATCAGCCTCTATTTATCTGGTTTTATCTTTTTTACTTTTGCAGAATATATGGTTCACCGCCATGTATATCATTTGCCGGGAACAACAGAAAAGCGTGCTAAATTTGCTTATACGATGCACGGGGTTCACCATGATTATCCCAAAGATAAACAACGCCTGGCAATGCCCCCTGCAATGAGTATTGCTGTTGGAACCATTTTATTTTTCTTATTTGAATTGATTTTAGATAAATTCTCTTTTTCTTTTCTTGCCGGATTCCTGAGCGGATATGCATTCTATTTATTAGTACATTATTCTATTCATATTTTTCTTCCCCCAAATAATATTTTCAAAGCATTATGGGTAAACCATGCTCTTCATCATTATGGTAAATCAGACACCATGTTTGGGGTATCCTCTCCACTTTGGGACTACATTTTTGGAACCACTCATGTTAAAATGAAAGGAAATATTCCAAATGACCTTGCTCATGATCATTAAATCATCTTGGATGTTTAGCTAAAAAAGCCTGAAACCGAAGTTTCAGGCGAAAATCTATTAAACAAAGGAGCAATAATTACAATTTAAGAAGCGTCATTTGACGTAAAAGAAGCAGAAAGAAAAGATCTGTTCATAAGGGCGATGTTAGAAACGGAGATTCCTTTTGGACATTCTGCCTCACAGGCTGTAATATTAGAACAATTTCCGAAATTTTCCAAATCCATTTGACGAACCATATTCAAAACTCTTTTTTGAGCTTCCACCTTACCTTGAGGTAAAAGAGCCAAATGAGCTACTTTTGCCGAGGTAAAGAGCATGGCAGATGAATTTGGACAAGCGGCAACACAAGCACCGCAACCGATACAAGTAGCTGCATCAAAAGCTTGAGAAGCGATATCTTTCTCAATTGGAATAGCATTGGCATCTTGAGCCTGCCCTGTACTTACAGAAATAAAACCACCCGCCTGAATAATACGGTCCAAGGCACCTCTATCGACAGCCAAATCTTTTAAAACAGGAAAAGCCGAAGCACGGTAAGGTTCAATCACGATTGTTTCCCCGTCTTTAAAATTACGCATGTGCAATTGACAAGTGGTTGTACCTTGCAAAGGTCCGTGAGGCTGACCATTTATAACTAAACTACAGGTGCCGCAAATACCTTCTCTGCAATCATGTTCGAAAGCAACCGGCACCTTTTGTTCGAAACTTAATTTTTCGTTCAACACATCAAGCATTTCCAGGAAAGACATGTGTTCACTAACATCGTCAAGCGTATAAGTTTCAAATTTACCCTTATCGCTAGGGCTTGGTTGGCGCCATATTTTTAGTGTCAATTTCATAATAATCAATTTAAAACCCCTAAAGGCTAAGCAATTAAGTTAAGATTATTTGTAAGAACGAGTTTTCAATTCAACATTTTCGAAATGCAACATTTCCTTATGTAAAACAGGATCTTCATTCCAGCCTTTAAATTCCCAGGCTGATACATAAGCAAATTCATCATCTCTTCTCAAGGCTTCTCCGTCTGGTGTTTGGTACTCTTCTCTAAAATGTCCCCCACAAGACTCATTTCTATCTAAAGCATCGACGACCATGACCTCACCAAGATCAATAAAGTCGGCCACTCTTAAAGCTTTTTCAAGTTCTGGATTCAGATCATTTGCCACACCTGGCAGATAAAGATCTGAATAAAATTCATCCCTTAAAGCGCGGACTTGTTTTCTCGCCAGTGTCAGTCCCTCAGCTGAACGGGACATGCCACAGTATTCCCATATAATTTTTCCTAATCTTCTATGGAAACTTTCTGCCGATTGTTTACCCTTTATCGCAAATAATTTTTGAATTCTTTGATTTGCCATATTTATAGCTTCTTCAAATTCAGGCGCATTTACGTCTATTTTAGGCGTACGAATGTCTTCACTTAGGAAAGTACCAATGGTATAAGGAAGAACAAAATAGCCATCAGCAAGACCCTGCATTAAGGCGGAAGCCCCAAGGCGATTGGCACCATGATCGGAAAAATTAGATTCACCGATAGAGAAAAGCCCTGGAATATTTGTCATCAAATTATAGTCCACCCAAAGACCACCCATGGTATAATGAACGGCCGGATAAATTTTCATTGGTAATTTATAAGGGTTCTCTCCTGAAATTTTTTCATACATTTCAAAAAGATTTCCATATTTCTCCTCAACCACTTTTTCTCCCAATTCTATAATGGTAGCTTTAGTAGCATTGGTCAAACCTAAAATATTAGCCTTTGACTTACCATATCTTTCAATTGCCGCGGAGAAATCGAGATAAACACCTAGTCCTGTCGGTACGATTCCCTTTCCTTCATCGCAAGCCGTTTTAGCTGCGCGAGAAGCAACATCTCTGGGTACTAAGTTTCCAAAAGCTGGATACCTTCTCTCCAGGAAGTAATCACGATCTGACTCCGGAATATCTAAGGCTGTCTTTTTTCCTTCACGTATAGCTTTTGCATCTTCCACATTGGCAGGCACCCAAACCCGACCGTCATTTCTCAACGACTCTGACATAAGGGTTAATTTCGATTGATATTCGCCCATCTGGGGAATACAGGTAGGGTGAATCTGGGTAAAGCACGGATTTGCCATGAAAGCACCTTTTGCTACTGCGCGCCAAGCTGCGGTAACATTACAATTCATTGCATTCGTAGAGAGATAAAAAACATTTCCATAACCGCCTGTTGCCAGTACTACGGCATGGGCACCATGTTTTTCTAATTCACCTGTAAGTAAATTTCTGGCGATAATACCTCTCGCTTTTCCATCTTTTACTACAAGCTCTATCATTTCATGTCTGGTGTACATTTCAACATTTCCCAAAGCAATCTGCCTTGAAAGCGATTGATAAGCACCTAAAAGAAGTTGCTGACCTGTCTGTCCCCTTGCATAAAAAGTTCTGGATACTTGAACGCCACCAAAGGATCTGTTATCCAAAAGGCCCCCATATTCTCTGGCGAAAGGAACACCCTGTGCCACAGCCTGATCGATAATACTGGTACTTACCTCGGCAAGTCTATAGACATTTGCCTCTCTTGATCTATAATCTCCCCCTTTGATGGTATCATAAAAAAGACGAAAAACACTATCTCCGTCATTCCTATAATTCTTAGCCGCGTTGATACCCCCTTGAGCTGCAATACTATGAGCCCTTCTGGGGCTATCATGAAAAGTATAGCATTTCACCAGATAGCCCAATTCACCTAATGTAGCAGCAGCAGAAGCTCCAGCAAGGCCTGAACCAACGACAATAATTTCAATTTTACGTTTATTATTAGGCGCAACCAATGGCAGCGTCGAACGATATTTAGTCCATTTTTCGGATAGGTCCCCAGCAGGTACGTTTCCGTTCAAATTTAAGTTATCCATCTGCATTAACGATTAAGGTCAAAAAAAAAGATTACCACCATAGATTTTCACGCCCATAAATAATAATAGGAATGATTGCAAATCCAAATGGGACGATAAAAGCATATACTTTTCCAAAGGACTTAATAAAAGGGGTATATTTCTTATGATTCAAGCCGAGTGTTTGAAATGCACTTTGGAATCCATGGTTCAGGTGAATCCCTATAATAATCATTGAGACAACATAAAATATTACGAAATTCAGATTAGTAAAAGCTAAAACAACAGGTTCGTATAAGTTTTTATAATCCATCCCCTCGATGGTAACCATGGAAACTTTTCCAAGTTTCATCTGCAACCAAAACTGATACATGTGAACTACGATAAAAACGAAGATAATAATTCCAAGCCAGGCCATATTAGCTGCAGCTTTTACATTGGTTCCATCACCTCTTAAAGCTTTAACTGCATATTCTATTTTTCCTCTTGACTTCTTATTTTTTCTCCATAACAAAAGTCCCTGAATGGTATGCAGAAGAATGGAGAAATAAAGTAAATAAGAAACCGTTTTAATCAACGGATTATGTGTCATAAAATGAGAGTAAAGGTTAAAAGAAACCCCTGCATCCTTTGTCAATAATTGCAAATTTCCAATTAAGTGAACAGGAAGAAATAAAATAAGGAAAAAACCAGAAAGACTCATCAAAAGTTTTTTGCCAATTGACGAGGTCAAGAAATTGGCAAACCAGTCTAACCCGACTGGCTTCAGTACATTTGTCATCCAACTCATCGTATTTTATTTTTCATTAACAGCATTTTGAAAAATGATATGCAAAACTATATCTTTAACGCAAAATACCCCTCTTAATATAGAACTAAGTTCTTAAAAACAAATTAATTTAGAATCATTTCAAATAACATTCATTCACAAATCAATGGAAGAACCCTTAAAAGGCGTAACCTTTTCTCAGTTTATTCAATTTTTCCCGATCACGCCGTTACCGGTTGTATTGGCAGAAGAAAATATTAATATTTTTAGTCAGGATAATATACCGTTGCCAGAGGCCTTTATTCAGCAATTTTTATATCCATTAGAAGAAACAGTCCCTGATGAATTCACAGAGTTTATGCCTTGTTTTCGGGTTCCAGAGACAGAAGGATTTCATGCCATTGTTTATTGGAAAGGCGCTTTATTAAATTATCATTTTATCCTTGCCACCTTTACTAAAAAAGGAGTACTCATCGACAGACGAACACTGTCAGGAACCAGCGTAATCCAGGAAACCATCTTACAATCGATTGCTGTGATAGACGAAGACTGGAGAATAAGAATTTTATCAGGAATTTCACATATCAAGGAAACTTATGAACCAGGAAGCAGTACTACGTTGTTATTAGAATTATTACCGGAAGGTCGCATCGTTGAAATTGAAGATGAACTTATTCCGGAATAAATATCAACAATGAGTAAAAAGAAAAAATCAGGTTCATCCGCGGATAATCAACCTAAATTTAATGCCAAAGAGCTTCGTCTGGCTGTATTAGATTTATTGAAAAATGCGCCTAAAAAAAGATATAATCCTCGTCAGATAGCCCAGACCCTTTCCATTTCAAACACCAAGGATGCCATTTTACATGCACTTAATCTCTTGGTTACAGAAAAAGAGGTGCTTGCCCTAGAAGATTATAAGTTTCAATATAACAGAAATAATCAGCCTGAAAAACAGGAAAAAGGCGAAGTTGGTATCGTAGATATGACCCGGTCTGGTGCTGCTTTTATAAAAGTTGAAGGCAAACCTGTTGATGTGTATATTTCAATGAGGAACCTAAATACGGCCATGAATGGAGACACCGTGAGAATCCAAACCTGGACACCAAGAGGGAAAAGAAGACCTGAAGGTGAAGTTATTGACGTGATAAGCAGGGCAAAAGAAGCTTTCTTAGGCGTTTTAAATCTTAATAATAAATTTGGACTCGTCGTCACTGATACCTTGCTGCCTTATGATATTAAAGTGGAATTAACCGAAACTTTAGGCGCTAAAAATGGCGACAAAGTAGTGGTTAAAATTACTGGATGGACAGGACAGGCAACTCCTTTACCCATAGGTAAAATTACTTACGTGCTTGGTGCAGCAGGAAGTCACGATATTGAGATGCAAAGTATTTTACTCAATGCAGGTTTTGATTTAGGATTTAGTGAGTCGGCTTTAAATGAAGCCAAAGCTATTGATACAGCTATATCGCAAGAAGAAATAGCTCTTCGTAGAGATATGCGTGAGGTATTAACTTTTACCATTGACCCTTGGAATGCAAAAGATTTTGATGACGCTATTTCTTATCGTACGTTGCCTGATGGACAAATTGAAGTTGGCGTGCATATTGCCGACGTCACCCATTATCTGAGGGAAGGTTCTGCACTCGATAAAGAAGCGTACACTCGTTCTACTTCGGTTTATTTAGTAGATCGGGTACTTCCCATGTTACCTGAGAAATTGAGTAATGAACTTTGTTCCTTGAGACCAAATGAGGACAAGCTTACCTTTTCTGCCGTTTTCAATATAGATGAAAAAGGTAAAGTTGTGGACAGATGGTTTGGCCGGACTATCATTCATTCCAATCGCAGATTTACTTACGAGGAGGCGCAGGAAATTTTAGACGGTTCTGAGGGCCCTTTATCGGAAGAATTATTGCATCTAAACAAAATAGCACACCAATTAAGAAAGAAAAGATTTGCGGCAGGCGCTATTCAATTTGAGTCTGATGAGGTCCAGTTTAAACTTGACGATTCAGGAGCTCCACTGGAAATTTTTATCAAAGACCGAAAAGATGCGCATAAGCTCATTGAGGACTTCATGTTGCTGGCTAACCAGGAGGTTGCTTTATTTATACAACACAAAATAGATGGAACAGGATATGAAATTCCGTTTATTTACCGGGTACATGATGAACCAAATGAGGATAAAGTTTTTGAATTAGCTCGATTTGCAAGAGAATTTGGAGTGAAAATGAGGGTAGATTCCCCTAAAGAAATTGCTAATTCCTATAATTTACTAGCAGAACAATCACAGCACGACCCCGCCTTAAAATTTTTAGCACCCATAGCCATCAGAACCATGGCAAAAGCTATTTATTCACCAGAAAATATTGGGCATTATGGTCTTGCCTTTACCCATTACACTCATTTCACCTCTCCTATACGCCGATATTCTGACGTCATAGCACATCGGTTATTGGCTCATAATCTGGAATCCTTATGGCTTTGTAACAAGGTTTATTTAAAGGAACAATGCAGACATATTTCCAGCATGGAGCGAAAAGCGATGGAAGCAGAAAGAGAATCAATCAAATATAAACAAGTTGAGTTCCTAGAAAATCATGTTGGTGAAGTATTCGAAGGAATCATAACGGGAATGATGGACAGAGGGGTATTTGTTGAACTACTAACCACCCATTGTGAAGGATTTCTCTCCTTCAATCGATTTGCAGAACCTTATGAAATGGATCCATCCCGACTTTTTGCCAGAGGCATTTATACCGGTCAAACGCTTAAAATGGGCGCCAAACTTAAAGTAAGACTCATTGATACGAATCTGCAAAAGCGACAAGTTGAACTGGGTGTTTTTGAAGAACCCAAATAAAGGAACTACACCTATTTTGAATTTTTAGCGGCTAAATTTAATGCTTCGGTGGTTAATTTGTACTTAACCAGCATATTAGGAATTTCCCATGCCGGCATTTTCCCTTTTGAAAGGAAGTCCAGAAATTTTTCTGTGACTCTGGCAAAATGGGCTTCATGCCCTTCTTTATATATGGCAGGAACATCAAATACGGCCGTATTTCCCATAAGTATATAACTTATACCTGGATAGGTTTTTGCAACGGTTCTAAAGACTCTTTCAAAAGTATTGCGAAATGCCTCTTCTTTAAATCGGTTAGACTCTACAGAAAAAACGGGCTGATAACCTTGCTCCTTTCCCTGGCGAATAACCAGGCTGGAATTTGTTCCCCTCATAATGGAATAATGGGTATCACCAGCACCTGGTTCTGCCTGCCATGCCCAGGTTACCTTAACCTGAGCATGATGCCCTTTTATTTTATAGTCAATCTGTCCATTGGAAAAAACCGATAATTGCCCGTCACCAGTTCGAATATTTTTTAAATAATCTGGAATTTGAGTAACTTTAGTACTGGCTGAAAATTGAGCAGGACTTAACGTAGTAGCCCATCTTTTAGCTTCAATTAACTGAATATCTCTATCATAATTAAGTGCCTGATCTGGAAAACAACTCCATTGTACAAGATCAACTAAATGGGTGGTAACATCGACTATACCCTCCCCTTCCTGTGTAACATCATAAAACCAGGCTGGTCTTTGAAGAGGTGAACCGGAAACTTCTTTATAGAAATGATGTACGCTCTCTTTAATAACCGCGGGATTTTCCAGTGTACCATCCTGAAGAACACCAAATACCTCTTCAAAAGTGGAAAAGGCCTTTTGCAACATGGATGTTATTTCATATCGTTCGGTCATAATATCATAAATCATGATATTCTTCTGTTCTGCTTGTTTAAATGCTTTTTCTAACAAATTGAATCCTGCAGAATTAATAGCCATTGGTTTATCTGCGTAAACATGAAAACCTGCTGATACGGCATCGGCGATATATTTAGTTTTCAGTTTATTATTTCCAGCCAGCATAACCACATTTCCCTTTTTTTCAGAAAGCATTCTCTGTAAATAATCCTTTCCTATATAGACTTTTTCATCCCATTGGGTTGGTTGTTGGGAACGGGAATTATACCCATTTATTCTGGCTAAATGTAAATCGACATCCGTTCCGGCGGGAGCATAAACGTGAACCGTAGTAGACATCTGAGGATACATTGATTTTTGAATCAGCGCCGCATGAAAATGTCCAGGATCAAGGGTAATCAGTTTAATCTCTTTTGAGTTTTCCTGACCGTACAAATTCATCATCCCAACTGATATTATTAAAATCCAAATTGATTTGTTCCAATTCATTCCTTATTCATTTTGAATAAAATTAACATGCAAACGGATATAAACCAAATTTGATTAAAAAAGTCCTGGGAAAAAGGCATCTGGAAAATGTCTGATTTCAGGTTTTTTACCGTTCCCAAATGAGACTCCTACAATATCAAATCGAATATCTCCCTGATAATTAGATTCTTCAGCAAAAGCAGCTGCTGCTGAAGCTATTTTTTTTCTTTTCGAAAATCCGACTGTATTTTCGGGTAAAATTTTATTGTGATGGTGAAGCAATCGAACTTCCACAAAGACCAAGGTATCAAAATGCCAGGCTATCAAATCAATTTCTGCATGTCCAAAGAACCAATTTTTATGAATAATACGATAATTTTTTTCGGAAAGCCACTGGTAAGCCAGTGATTCCCCCCATTTACCTTTTTGAAATTTTGAAATCATACCGATTATATATTAAAAAGGATGCAAGCAGCTATTTTTATCTATAATTTCCAAATGACTAAATGATAAGTAGATAATGGATTCCTTGATTTTTGTCTGTTTATGTGTCAATAAAAAAGGCTACCAAGTATTTTAAACAGGTTAAAAAAAATGGAATAAAATCGGGACAAACCTATTTTATTCCAGTGATAATGACAAACAAGCATGAAAAATATTTCCAGGAAAAGGAGCTGGCAACAAGTAGTTTGAAACCACCTTCACCAGCATTTCCAATTCCATGATTACTTTTGTAAAATCAGATTTCCTGTATATTGTCCAAATCCATCTGAATATTTGTAGATATAAAATCCTGCATGAGGTAATTCGGTAGCTTGAAGGGTAAAAAGTTGGGCATCTCCTTTATTTAACATCCAGGATTTTGACCAAATTTTTCTTCCTTGTACATCATAAATATCCAGCACTCCTTGTGATCCTGAAGCAGGAGGCAATTGAAAAGTTACCCAATCTTTAAATGGATTCGGCCAAAGCCGCAACCCACTATTGGTTGCGGCATTTGGTGAAGCGTACTGAATGGTCAGGGGGGCGACCACCACTGAATCAATGTTCTGTGTTGATAAGTAAGCCTCAGAATCGAATAAATTATTATTTAAGGTAAGGGCATCGGAAAGATTCGTTTTACGAAGTGCTTCCACTTCAATAAAGCCTAAGACTTCACCTGCCTCACTTTTTTTCAATTGATCAGTATACCAGGAAAAAGCCCAGTTATTGTTTGAAATGGGTTTATTCACCACGTTTAAATCATCCGCACCAGAGAATCCATGAATTTTAATTAATTCAGGATTGAATTGCAGAGCGAATTGCCCTCCCCACCAAAGGTCACTGTTTTCAAAATGTATAGGTAACCAGACCCGTTCCCCTGGTTGAAGCTTCCATTGCGGGAGTAAAAAGACTCTGGAAGATTCCTGGGAACGGGGGCTGATACCATTTTCAGGGATAATACTATTGTTGACATCTCCAATTTTAATGGCCACAAAATCGCCATCATTCATGTCGCTAAATAGATTAGAGACCGCTTTGGATTCAGGAAAAGGAGTTGCAAAAGGTTCCTTTGGATTAGGGAATTTGAAGCTTTTGGGAATAAATCTCCATGGTTTATTTTCTGGAAAGGAATTGGTCACATTCAATATTAATCTTTGAAGCTGAATTATATCCCGCACAGATATTCTTCCATTACCATCCACATCGGCAGCGATTATTTTATAAGGCGATTCCAGTGCTTTGGAGCCTGTCAAATGTCTGTTTACCAGAATCAAATCGAGCGTAGTTACCCCGTCTGAATAATTACCTGTTTTACCTGGCATAAATTCATAGGTACCTCCTGGAAGTAGGTTACTCACTGCATAAGTACCTTTATTATCAGTCATAGATTCCCCTGAATGATTTTTCATTTCCTCTACTTTTACCGTAGGAACTCCTGAACCATTTTCCAGTTTAATCGCCCCTGCTACGGTAATGCCGCCGCCACAAACAGCCAACGGATCATTTATTCTTACAATGACATCACAGCGTTCATAATTACCCGCAATATCTACTGCCCAAACCGTTAATTGGTTATCTCCAATGTCGTCGCAAGCAAAGGTTAGTGATGCATTAGGTGGAGGACCGGTAAAACCTGGCGTTGGCCTGGCTCCAATCCTCCATCGGATGGAATCTGTGGTGGTACAATTATCGACCGTAGTCCCTGTATTAAATTCAATTGCATTTACAATAGCCTGACCATTTGCAGCCAGCGACCTGCTGACAATATTATTGCAAAACAAGTCAGGAGGTGTATTTTCGATAATCGCAAAGGTAGCATCACAGGTTCCAAAATTGCCGCAAATATCCGTTACTCTATATGTAATATCATAGATGCCTGCGGGAATTCTTGAAATATCAAGGGAATTACCAAAATCACCACTGACGGAAATAGTCACCAAATTGGGCAAACACTCCTGGATATTGGTAGGAACTGGTAGCCTGATGGTTGTATTACAAGAATCCGGATCCAGATAAATGACCAGTCCTTCTGATGGGCAGATAAAACTTGGTGGTGTATTGTCAAAGACCCGGATAAGCTGAGTACCAACAATTCGACCATTCAAAGGACCAATAGGGTCACCCGGTTCATAAACGCAGGTATCGGTAATCGTCCAGGTTCTGGAAATTTGGATACAAGCGCCAGATACATTATAATTTACAATATCATTATGGGATATAACAATACCTTTATAAGCAGGATTAATAACAGTAGGTGTTCTAAAACCAACAGGCAAATTTGCAGGGCTGAGAGATGCCAGATTGGTACAGTTAGTCTGTGAATAATCAGGCGGGAAAGTAGCTCTTAGTGTGGTAGTGTCATTCAGAATAATAATTTGCGTAGGGCAGGTAGTTGTATCTATTCCTCCATAATAGACTGTCCAGTCTCTTCTGATGATACCGGTTCCACCGCCACAACCCAGATTTCTGTCATCCTCGTATTCTATTTGAAATAAGTTACAGGTTCCATTTACTCTCGGTCCTCCTACGACACTGGTATCGGCTAAAAATGCTGGATTAAATAAAGTTACCGTATCAGGACAAATGATTGTTCTGGGTAATTTATCTACCACATCAACCTCAACCATACAAAAATTGGAATTGCCATAACAGTCAGTTACCTGAAGGGTAGCCATATTATTTGTCAAGATCTCTGCACAAAAATATTTTAAGGAATCAGAAAAAGGCAAGGGAGATGCTGTCATTTTCTGCAATTTAAAAGTTAAATTGGTACAACATAAGTCGGTGGCCTGCAAATAAAAGGAACTAGGATCAATCTGGGCTTCACCTGTCAAAGTCAATGAAACCTGGATACTCGACGGACAAACCAAAACTGGCGGGGTATTATCTATAACCCGAACTACCCTGGAACATTGTGACGTGTTACCACAAGGATCAGAAACCATATACATGATGGTATGAAATCCCGGAGGAACTCCTGTCAATTGGCCACCATTGCCATTAATAACCCCAAAATTGGACATTATCACTACTCTGACCTGATTATTAGCAGCACAGGAATCGATAAACGAAATTGGAGGAACGATTACTGTAGCACCACATTGGGTAGAAGAAGAGGTAAAAGCAGTTAAAGTATCCGAAATACAAGTTAATCGTGGTTTAATGGTATCTATGACTTGTATTACTTGTTGAAAAGTACGAATAGCATTGGTACAACCATCTACAGCTGTCCAGTTTCTGATCAGTGTGTAGGTAGGGGCACAACCATTTATTGTTTGATCATTGTAAGTTAAAGAGATACCACAAATATTGGAAGGCGTTATATTAAACCCATTCAATTGAGGCCAACCAGTACTATCTGGGGTAACATTGGGTGTAACACAAGAAACCCCTCTTCTTCCAGCAACATTATCTCTGTTTGCGGGAAAAGTCAAGTTTGATACTGAGGGTCTTCTGATTTTTATTTTTTGAACACAAATATTTTTTTGTCCATTTGAAAGGGTTATGGTCCAGGTTCTGTTTATAATTCCTACAAGAGTATCTGTACAAGCATTAATTCTATTTTCATATTTATCTTCATACGTTATGGTGTGCGTGTTACATTCCAGAGATGTTGCCCTTCCCGTTCTGGATGTATCGGTAGGTGTTCCACAAAGAATAGTGGTATCACGGGGGCATATAATCAAAGGAGATCCTAAGGAAACAACCCGAAAAGAGCCAACACAAATATTTCCACTGGGAATATGTCTGATTCTGGCATAAAGCAATTGATTGAGATATGCTCTTCCAACAAATGGGGAACCAGGAAAAACCTGTCCATTAGGGCCTAACATAACCGTAACCTCGTAATCGGTCGGAGCAGAAGGTGTACAGATAGCAGGATTAGTTTCACTTAAAATCATGGCTGCTGTAATTCTTAAATTACAGGTAGAGTCCGCGCTAATAGAAACATTATTATTGCAAATCAAAGTGCACTGACCATGTAATAAACCAGGAGAATTCAAAAAGAAAGCAATTATAGCTATGATAATGCAATCTAATATTTTGTACCCACGCATGATGAAAAATTTTAATAGTTATAAGTAAGGCTATGCCAAATTCATGCCAAACTAAAAGAAGTTGAAAAAAAGCGGCATCTAAAAAGACACCGCCTTATACAAACTATGGAAAAGCTTTAATTTATTTATTGCCAGAGGTTAGGATCATTCTTTTAACATCCGTAAAAGAACTCGTTTCTAACTTGTAGAAATAGACTCCATCACTCCAAAAACTATCTCTTTGGAAAGGAATTTCATTCAGGCCTTTAGGGAAAATACCCTTTGTCTCCCATACTAATCTTCCCGCTATATCTGTGATAGAAAGTTTTACCTCCTGAGACTGAGGAATGGTAAATCCTATCAGGGTATTTTGATAAAATGGATTTGGGTAATTCTGAAATAACTGGTACCCCCCTTTACCTACTTCATTTGATCCATCTTTGAAAATCAAATTTAAGTCCAGCATACCTCCATCATGGGTATAAGCTTCTGGAACTGTGGGTTGAGGCGCCATATTCAGGGCATATATTAATTCGGATGATTTTTTTGCTCTAAAAGTAAGTTTTAATATAGGGGTACTAGTAACAGGCCATGATTTTTCCCTCATGACATTCCAACTTGCCGTCAAAATACCTTTGTTTTTATCGATTAAGGCAAAATTCTCCTCTGAAATACCTGGAACATCTCCTGCTGTATAATCAATGAATTCTAATATTCTTTCATCGAAATCGAAGGTAAATTGAAATCCTGCCACATCTTCTTGTGAATCTGCATTAATTTCAACCGTAAATTCTTCCCCATAAGAAAATTTTCTATTTGGAATATGCAATTGAAGTTCCCCAAAAGTACTTCTTGGATTTTGGACAATGAGACTGTTGGGTGTTGCTGAGCTATTTAAATCTCCTACCTTAATACCAATAAAATGGGCTTCTGCATATTTAGATTTAAAATCTTCCAGACTTTTCGCCTCTGGAAATGGGGCTTTTAGCGGGCTTATTCCAGCGGGGAATATATAGTCAGCATCTATAAAGCGCCATGAGTTATTTAAGGTACCTAAGTCGGTATCTTTACCTAATATTAATTTTCTTAATTTTATTAAGTCAAAAGTAGAAACACTACCCGAACGATCTATATCTGCAGCGATTTGCTGATAGGGTGACTTCAGTTGAATAATCCCCAAAATATATTTCTGAATAAGAATCAAGTCCATGGTTGATAATCCATTTAACAGATCATCATTTTTAACTGGTTGAAGCTTATAATTTTTACCAAATGCTAAATTAGTTAACTCAAATTTTCCGGTTGCAGAAGTCAATGAGGTCATTGCAGGATTATTTGTTTCTTTGATAATCACCTTTTCTACATCTTCTCCTTTTTCTGTTTTTATAGTTCCGGCAATTTTTCCGATTGGATTTGTAAGGCAAAGTCCATCATTATCCTGAACGTCGACGGTTACGGTGCAGAAATCACTATTTCCTCTTGCATCAGTAACCCAGAGTTCTACTTGTTGAAGTCCGAAGTCAGCACAAGTAAAGGTCAGCATAGTATCGAGTGGATGAGGAGGAATTCTGTCTCCCGAATTTCCCCGTTTGATACTAAATTTAATAGGTCCGCCACAAACATCCAGACTGGCACGATTTACACTTTTAGCATCTACCATTGCCATGATTGCGGGCATTTTTGATAAATTCACTGCTAAATTCTGGCAAATAGGCGTTGGTGGTTTTTTATCAATCACCGTAACAGACATTTGCGCTGTTACTTTATTTCCACATCCGTCGGAAACAGAAAAAGTAAAAGTTGTGGTTCCCAAAGGATAAGTGCCACTGGCATTGGCTCCATTTTGATTGGCATATGGAGAATTGTTGGTAATAATCAGATTCTGATTGCAATTATCTGTAGCTGTTGCTAAGGGTATGGTTACCTGGGCTACATTACAGTCGGTAAAAAGATTTACTACCTGATTGGGTGGTGCGACAAGCACAGGAGGAATTTTATCTTCTACAATAATTAATTGCGCATGAGTGAACCGATGACCAGGTGTACCGGGTACATATTTACAAAGATCGACTACTTCCCAGGTTCTATAGACTTTGAAACATCCCGGAGAGGTCATATTAAAAATATTATCCGTGTAAGCATAAGCAATTTGAGCACAAAGAGGTTCGTTAACTTTAGGTCTTCTGCTGTTTACGGGAAGATCATTAACTCCTACCTGTGCATTACAAGAATTTATAGTTACATCGGCTGGCCAGGTAATATGCTGAGCAAGCAACACGGAATTGTTTTCAATAGTAACCGTTTGCGTACAAGATGCTTTAAGACCCCGGGCATCAGTTGCAGTAAAGGTGCGTGTTAAAAGTCCAGTATTACATTCTGCTCTAGTAATATTAAAAGTAGAATCCAGGGAATAACCACAGGCTTCCAGGACAATGGGGCTTCCAAAACGACCCAGATTTATTAATTCATCATTACATTCAGTTGAAGTATTTGTTGGACAGATTATAACAGGAGGAAGTTTATCCTCAACGGTCATTTTCACCTCACATGTATTATAGTAATTACCATATAAATTTCCTCCTTGTGCCTCTCTGGTTGGATCAACAGGTCCATCTCCCGGATTTGACACATAAACTCGCATTTCTACGGTAATTTTACCTTTAGTAACATCTTCGCAACAAAAAGACACATAATCATCAAACCATTCCTGATATCCAGGGGCTGTAGAATCATCCCCATTTGCTCCGTTACAGCTATTGGTATCTTTTCGGCGGACTTTATAATATATGGGTAATCCACAATTATCTCTTGATCCACTGTCAAATGCTTTGGCCGATGCGTAAGCAGTACCTTCATTGGTAAGCGTAATATTACCTGGTCCTGTACAAATGGCAACAGGTGGCGTAGTATCAAACACTTCTATGGTAGAGGTACAAACGGCTGAGTTTCCACATTTATCTATGGCCATATAGGTTATAGTATGCGTCCCTAAGGGCATACTAATTAAATTAGGATATGTTCCTGAGAATGGAGTTGTGACCATTAAATTAGGTGAAGGGTCACAATTATCCGTAATTAATTGAGGAGCACTTAATGGTACCAAAGCCATACATATTGAAGGCTGAGTGGACACTCTTTTAGGAACCGGACAGACAATAACAGGTTTAGTGGTATCTTTAACCTGAATAATCTGAGTATGCAGGGAATCATTGCTATTGCACAAATCGATGGCTGTCCAACGTCTGATAATGGCAAAACTTAAACCCGCACAGGTTCGGGTTGTATCATCGGAATACGAATAATTGATTTTGCATAATCCTGCGGAATTGATTTTGCTACCATTAACAGTAGGAAAACCCGTAATATCAGGACTTGCGTTGGGTGTATTACAACTTAAAAGAGTATCTCGGGGAAAAACAATCCTTCGCAGGGCTGTCAAGGAATCAAGACTTGGTTTTAGTAAAGAGATTTTTTGAATACAGGTATCTGCATTTCCATAAACATCGGCAACAATCCACCGGCGGAATATTTTTTGCAACGTGTCCAAAGAACAGTTAGAAATAGAAACACTATCTTTATAATTATAAGTCAAAGTGCTATTGCAATTATTGCTTACAATGGTAGGTCTTCCTAAATTAATCCCAGAAGTATCCACACTACAACTTACAATGGTGTCTCTGCAAGTAACTACGGGCGGCATTTTATCAACGATGCGAGCATAACCATTACAAGAGAAAGCTGATCCAAGAACCAAAATTTCAATCCTTACTACCGTTCCTAAATAAGGATTCAGGTTTACCGTAAGGCTGCCCGTATCTCTTTTGATTAAAAGACCTGCCTGGGTAAATAAGGCAATCGACATGTTTGACTGCGCATAAGTCGTTGATGCAGTATCTACAATAATTGCTGGTAAAACGACCCCTTCGCAGTTTTGATTAACCGCAATTTCCTTGGGTGCATTTATGGGTGCAGGATTACAGGTAAGGGTTGGCGAAGGTCCTTGAGCACGAATAACTCCTGAAAATGAGATTAACAGGATAAAGCACCATAGAGGGCCACAACGCATTAACATAGTTAAAAAGAAGTTGTCAACTCTAAGAGACTCAGAGAAAACGATGTTTACATTTTTTTTTGCTCTTCCATTCATGATTTCCATAATTGCCGGATTTGAGATACGAGATAAAACCGTTCACATAAAAACCAGCGAAACACCTTGTTTAAGTATTTCTGTTTTCAATAATGTGTTATAATAGAAAATCATGCCAAATTACATATACAGATATATTTTAATTTAAAAAAACAAACAAAATAAAAATGGCCTCCATTCAACATTAGAACAGAGGCCATTTTGGGCAAAAAAAGTACCTATATTTTACCGTTTCATACTATTTTTACTAGGATCAAAAGCAATTGCGAAAGTTACTTCATGTGTACCTGTGCCACTGGCATAACTACTTATTTCTTGCAGAGATAAATCGAAAGAATAATAAAATTGAATATTAGCAGCTTTTGCTCCGAGTAAGAAACCTACAGCGCCAATAGAACGGTAAGAGACCCCTGTAATAAACTGATCGTTTAACAACCCTACGTTGACATTTAAATCGGCCTGGAAAGGTGCATTTTTTATTCTTCTAAGAAAGACAGAGGGTTCTACCGAAATTTTACTGGATTCAGATTTAATTTTATGACCTGCAAGAACCATATAATAGTCAAATGGGGATGATTTATTGACATCAACAATGGCAATATTATCTAAACGATTACCTACAATATTTGAAAATGTGACACCCAGATAGGTAGGTCTTTCTTTACTACCCTCGGTTAAAGGATTCCCAAAACCTGCCATTACAGAAAGAGCCACATCAAAACGACCAATCCCTGCAACTGCATTTTCAGCAATAGGGTCATTGAGGTCATAATATTTATTTCCGTTAGTTATATCAGCAAAAATAGCTGAACTTTTCAATCTTAGTTGCTGAAATTCGGTTGAGAAACCAGCAGAGAGGAAGAAATCCTCTTTAATATCAAAGAAGAAAGAATAGTTCACCATTGCTTTGGTTCTGGAGAGGAGACCAGCATTCTCAGAAAGCACCCCAACACCCAAGCCGAATTTATTACCTAAAGGACCATTATAAAGAGCATTCAGCGATTTGGGACTATCCGTAACTCCAGCCCATTGATAGCGGCCGTTTACTTGTAGCTGGTGAAATCCACGCAGTCCTGAAGCAGCAGGATTTACCAAAACAGGGTTTACCGTATAGTGAGAAAAATTAGCTTCATCTTGAGCGAGTAAAGACCCTGAACAAAACAACAGAATTAGGAGGGGGAGAATTAAATTTTTCATGAATCTCAGATTAAAGTTTTAGCACTTTGGCGATAAATTAATTTTCCCTTAACAGGGTAATAGAACCTTCCAATGGTTTTTCCCCATTAAAGTCCAGGGTAAAGTAATAAACTCCCTGGGGTAATAATTCACCATTCAGGGTCGTTCCTTTCCAGTCATTCCTATAATCTTTCTTATCCAGAACAAGCTGTCCCCAACGATTAAATATTCGAAGGTGGTTTTGTTGATAAGCAGGATTAAACGTAACACAATTGATGATAAATTCTTCGTTCAGACCGTCCCCATCAGGCGTAATCAACTTACGGTATTCCAGACATTCAAAACGTTCGTCATTTACCTCTACCGTTGAAATGACTGGATTAGGAGCACAACCTCTGGAATCGGTAAGCTGGAGACCATAAATACCTGGACAAAGATTTAATAGAAAGGAGTCCTTTTTACCTGGAATCTGAGGCCATGAATAATAATATGGTGGAAAGCCGCCTGTTGCAGATGCTACAATTTTACCATCACAATTTCTATCGTCCAATGTAGGCGTAGCTTTCATGGTAACCACTATTGGCGTTGGATCTTTTAAAGTATAGGTCTGTGTATATTTACAGTTATTTCTGTCTTCTACGGATATAGAATAAGTTCCTTGAGGAATTAAATTAAGGGATGGACCTCTGACACCATTATTCCAAACATAAACATAGGTTGATCCTGGAACACCTCCTGAAGCGGAGACCACAATGGAACCATTTCTGGCTGCAGGACAACCAATATCTATTACAGAGGCATTAAGTTCTACTTTTGATGGTGCTGTAGCATCTATTTGTCTGGTGATGGTACAACCCAGAGGATCCGTAATTTTCACCTGATATAAACCAGCAGCAGCATTTTGGAATAATGACGCACTACTTGCCAGGTTACCATTTAATAACCATTCATATACAAAGGAAGTACTGCCACTATTATTTTTTGCTGTTACCTCTAAAATTCCATCTTTATTTGAAAGGCAGCTTACCACAAATCCATTATAATTTGTGTTCGCTTTTACGGTTGCGGTCAAAATATTTTTAGCTTCTACGTTGTAAGTACGAGTCAATTCATTTCCAGAAGCCTCACTCAATATAAGCGTATAGATACCAGACATAACATCAACTAAGTCTTTAGAGGTGCTTATGGTATCGCCTTTGCTATTGATCCACTTAAATCTATAAGGTGTTTTTCCCCCTTGAACATCAAGAATGACGGAACCATTTAAGTCCTCAGGACAATCACTTTTTGTGATAGCCGGTTTAGCAGAAAAAGTATTTACAAAAATAGGCGAACCTGTAAAAATACAACCATTGGCATCTCTTATGGTAGGTGTATAACTACCTTCACAGAGACTTATTATTTGTAAACCTGTATTATTAGTATTCCAGTTGACATTATAGGCAGCCGTTCCCCCTGAGATAGAAAGAACGATTCTACCTGTACATCCACTTTCTTCACTATCGTGTTTAACAGTAGGTTCAACGGTAAAAGGGGTTGGAGTTGAAATGGTGAAAGAACCTTCTTTTTTAGTCTTAATAGCATCTTCAACCACATAATTGATAACTCCCCCTTTAAGATTTTCTAAATTAAGAATTCCATTATTGGTATTAAATACCCTGCCACTTAAAGAGAGAGTTAGCTTATAAGGACTTGTGCCTCCACTAATTAAAACTTTGGCTTTCCCCGTTGTATCATTAGGACATAGAACGCCTGTGGTAGTAACATCAACTGCTAATGGTACCAATTTATATTCAATATTAAAACAAGTATCTACTGGACAAGAAGAAATATCACTTACCTTGACACAATATTTACCTGTCACCAGGGTTTCAATGGTAGATGTAGTTGCTCCGTTATCCCATAAAAAGGTGTAGGGAGGTGTACCACCAACGACAGAAAGGGAGATTTGTCCATTATTATTTGAAGGTGAACCCGTTACATGCGTAATCGTTGGTGTAACTCTCGGTTTGCTTTGTTCTGTCAGCGTTACTGACAATGATAAAGTTGCATTTTGAGCATCAGTGGCAGTTACAGCATAATTTCCAGGCCCTAGATTTGTTACATTTTGTGTTGTTTGTCCATTACTCCATTTATAAGAAATTGGCGCAACCCCGCCTGATAGAGAAAGGGTAACTGACCCTGTATTTAAGCCCTCACAAGGATTCACTACCACTGCAGGTGCAAATTGCAGCTTTCGGACTATTTTGACACAAATTTCAGCCCTACAAGCCGTTGTGTCCCGAACAATCAGACAATAGTTGCCTGTATCCAAATTCGAAATATTTTTTGTGGTAGCCGTATAGGCACCAGGTCCAGTCCAATTATAAGTAACCAAGCCCTTAGTCCCTTGAACCGTCAAATCGATTGCTCCGTCATTTCCATTATTAATATAAGTAGGTTGAACAGCAGTGATAGAAATACCATCCGTCTGTCCTATGGTTATAGCTCTAAAAATTTTACACCCTGTTGCATCTGATAGCGTTAAATTATAATTACCAGGTGCAAGATTGGTTTGATTCGCCGAAGCGGATAGATTTTTATCCCACACATAAGAATATGCTCCCTCACCACCAGTAACACTTAACGTAATAGATCCAGTGTTTTTTCCAAGACAAATAGCATCTACTTTTTGAACCGATAAGCTAAGATTTGATTGTTTAATCACCTGAGGTGTGGAAACAACAGAACAACCAGAAGCATCTGTCACGGTTAACTGATAAGTTCCTAAGGCAACATTTTTTATTTCCGCAGAAGCTGGAAGTCCCCCACTCCAATTAAAGGAATAGGGTCTTTGTCCTCCTGAAACTACAGCCGATAACGTTCCTAATTCCTGATTTGAGCATCCTGCATCCGTTTTTGATACCTCTGAAACTAAAGCACTATCAGGGCCTGGAACTACAAAAGTAGCTGTAGCAGTCAGTGGATTTCCTACATTGGTAACCGTAACTGTATAGGTACCTTTCGCTACATTCTCTAAATTTTTAGATGTAGCCTGGTTGCTCCACTTATAAGTAAAGGATCCTGTACCACCTGTAACATTGATATTAACTCCTCCTGTATTTGTACCAAAACAAGCTACCGATTTAATGGTAGCGCCAGGTTCAATAACAGGGGGAACTAAATTACCAGCACGGACAGTGCCAGGTATAAATTGATAAGGAATAGCTGTCTCGTTTTTATCTAAAATTTCAGTTGTACTTGTTGGATCATGGGTAACTCTCGAAGAACCATTTTCGCTTAAAATAAGGAAGCATAATTTGAAAATGACCGTATTATTCGGAACAGAGACACCCGCTACGTTTGGGTCAAGCCAGGAAAGTTTAATTTTGCCAGGAAGATTTGTTCCCGTTCCAGGCAAACCAAACTGGGATTCATTTAATCCCGCAAGATTAAAATCAGAAATTGTATCAAATTTCAATCTAATGGGATCATAAGCCAAACTAAATTCGATACCCAGTATATCTTTAAAATTCAATACAGATATTGGCATACACACTTTATCTCCAACAACTCCGGTGGCATCACCCACTTTTATTGTAAAATCTGTTGTATTCACCACTCCCTCTATAAAGATTTCTCCATCTGTAAATCCGGGTGTTAATTTTTTCTGCGCACTGTCAAGGACTTCAAAAGTATTTTTATTAAACCTTATAGGGACAGCTCCGGCACCCTGAGCTGTGAAACAGGCTTTAAAAAGAACAGTGTTATTCGCAACGGTAATACCCTTCGTATCAGAACTAACCCAAGACACTCTAATATTACCAGCAACATTTGAACCTTGACCAGGTAATCCAAAAGAGTTTAAGCTTAATCCCTGAAGTCCAAATCTGGTTACAGAATCAAATCTAAGTTGAGCTGCATCATAGGTTATGTTCAATTGGGCAGCAGATATTTTATTAAAATCTGTGGTGCTTATATCTATACAAATTGGTTCATTCGCCTCTACTGAGCCCCCCGTTACTTTAAAAGTTGGTCCGTTGACTGAAGCACCACCACTTCCAGGTTTCCCCAAGGTAATGACACCCGATTGTGTAGTATAAGGTATAAGCTGATCATTCGCATTTATAATTTCACCAGTAGTTGGTATTGAAACAGAAGTATTACCAGAGGAATCTCTTGCGGTGAAACAAAGTTCAAATAAGGTAGTGCCATCGGGTAAGGTTGTTTTTTGGCTTCTGCTATCAAACCAGCCCAAAATTAAAGAACCTGGTTTGTTTAATCCATCACCTGGTTTTCCAATAGCTGATTCTTCAAAACCACCGGGAGATAAAGTGCTGTTAAAGTTTCTTACTGATTTGAAAAGTAATTTTGTAGAATCATAGTTCATTTTAAATTGTAACCCGATAATATCTTTAAATCCATCTGCTTTTACAGGAACACAAACTTCTGAACCAAAGCCAACGGAGGCATTTCCTACCGTTAGTTTAAAATTATCTGATGTTGTTGACCCACCGGCACCTACAACCACCTGACCTTGAATTCCATCTAAAACAATTTCTTTATTACTTGAATCTATTATTTCTGAAACAGCATCAAAAGTTATATTTGTTGTACCATCCGTTGGTTTTGCAGTAAAGCATACCTGAAAAATAGAAAGATTATCCGCCAGGGTTACCCCTTTTGCCTCAATATCAAACCAGGAACATTTAATTTTACCCAATGGATTAGTTCCGCGACCTGGCATACCAAATTGAGCGGTATCAAGACCTGGAACCTGAAAACTTTTCAGTGAAGTAAAAGTTAGTAAGTTGGCATTGTAATTCATGGTGAATTCCATACCAGCAATTCGGGTAAAGTTCTTTGCATTAACATTTAAGCAAAAACTTTCCCCTTTGGCTACCGCTTTATCTTCAATATCTAAGATCAAATTCCCTACATTACCTGTTGAGCCTCCGCCTGTTGAGCCACCACCGGTTCCCCCGCCACCCGTAGAACCTCCACCAGTTCCTGCACCACCGGCACCGATGATAATTACAGGAGAATTAACTGTACTTGGAACCAGGGCCTCTGAAAGATTAATAATTTCAATGTTATTAATTCTAAGGGTATCTTGTGCATCAGCATTTGCAGCGGTAAAACAGACTTGAAATAAAGTGTTACCAGCAGGAACTGTTACCCCTTTTAACTGATCATCAAACCAGGCCATATTTAATTTAGCCGACTTATTATCTGCTGCAACCACATTGGCAAAGGCTCCTGAAAGACCAGACGCTGCTGGGTGAAACCCTTGAACTTTACTGTAGGTAAGCTTTTGAGGATTATAATTAAGTGTTAGCTGAACACCAATCAGATTAGTAAAATTAGTTACGGAAACATTGGAACAAAAGGCAGATCCTTTTGCAACCGTAGTATCTTTTATAGCTATGGTTAAAGTTTGGGAGAATAAAGACTGACTAAAAATGAAAAGCCCCAAAAATAGAACCCGGCTAACTGTTAATTTCATAAGAATCGGTTTTGGAATGAAAGCTTAAATTAAAATGCGAAAAACCAGCATCAATTTGCCGGCATATATATGATTTGTTGGTTTGACTGGAAATTTCCTTGTTTAATCTGAAAATTATAATACCCCCTTGCTGGAAAATCAGATACGGGTAATCTTAAAAATTGAGCACCAGATCCAACTTTTTGTTGCCATCTTTTTATGACACTTCCTTTTACATCCGTCAATGTATAATCTACATTACCCGGCATGGATGAAAACCAATGGATGGAAACTTCACCCGTTGATACTGGATTTGGATAAACATTTTCGATTCTAAGCTGGTCGGGGTCAATACCAGGTGCCGACGAAGTAGCACCCATTTTTAATACTACAAATCCATCCACATAAAAGGCAGTGACTGCCTTGTAGGAACTATCGGCTGTTTCTCTGATATTCGTAGGCGTATCTACAAAAGTGATAGGAGATTTAAGACCTCTTAAACCCTTCACTTTAAAATACAAAGAAAAGATAGCTTTTTTATCGGGTAAAGTGACTCCTTTTAAAGATTCATCAAACCATTGAAAACTTAGAACTCCTTTAGATTTTGAAACCAGACCAAAATGATCATCCAGCTTTAAAGGCAATCCAAAATTACCTACACTATCCAGTATAAGCAAAGTTGAATCCCATGCGACATTAAATTGAGTGCCTACGATAAATTTAAAATTACTAACCTGAATATCTGCTCTGTATACATCAACATTTGACATAATTGAGTCTTTGGGTGCCCAAAAGGAAACAGACTGAGCTTTCATTTTATTCATTGAAATGAAACTCGACCCAAATACCAAAATAAATAACAACCTACGCATTTTAAAAATTTTAAATTTACACAATTAACCAAAACCGCTACAAAATTAAGGATTTAAGTTAAAAAACAGGAACATTTGTGTATCATTCCAATTTGACCATTTTAAGCGTTCTTTTAAAATCCGCAGATTCAATGGTAAAATAATATATTCCAGGTGAATGGAAGGTATTTTTTTCAAATTTCAGAACATGCTCACCCCCATTAAACAATTGATTTGCAGCAGTTATGACCCTGCCTGAAACATCTGTTATTTTCCACTTCACCATACTCTGAAATGGTATTTGAAATAATACCTGAGTAACATCATGGAAAGGATTTGGAAAATTAGGCTGTACCTCTGAGAATTCAATATTTTTCTTCTTTTCAATCCAATTTAAACCTAAACGGAATAATTCATTATTTATATATGCTTCTGGCGACATAAATCTTGAATTTAAAGAAATAGCCTCTTTAAGGACTACCTTTTTCTTTGCCTGAAGTACCAAGGTACTTAGGGCAGTATCAGTTACAATACCATTCCAGCTTGCTGTAATTAATCCATCTTTGGGGAAAAGACCAAAGAACTCTTTAGAAGCCAGGCCTTGTTTCATTTCTACCCAATCAAATACGTTTTCATCAAATTTCAAGGCAAATTGAAAGCCTTCAACTCCTTTGGTATTCCTAAGGTTTATCGGTATTTCTACTAATTGCCCAGCTTCAACGACATCATTTTCAAGGATCAAATCCCATTGACCCATTTCCTCATTGCTTCTTATTCCTGGGACGTTTGGTCCGTTTATTTGTGCTGAACCGTTTACATCTCCAACTTTGATCCCAATAAAATCAGCTCTTTTATGTCCATTTATTGGATTAAAAGAAACCTCTTCAGGAAAAACCGTTTTCCATGGATTATTTGGATCGGGAAAAACAAAAGAGGTACTTACAAATCGCCAGCTTTCATTAGCCTGGAAAGCTAAATCAACACCTAATATCAGTTTTCTAAGTTGAATTAAATCTATAGTACTTAGGGTTTTTGAATTATTTACGTCTGCAGCTATAATTTTATAGGGTGAGTCAAAAGGCTGAACATTTAAAATATGCTTACTAATTAAAACTAGGTCAAAGGTGGTTATCCCATTTAAAAATCCTTTGTTAAGAGAAGGTTTGACGGTATAATTTCTATTCAAGGTAAGAGAGGGAATTGAATATCTGCCATCTAAAGCTGTTTTTAATGAAGCAGTTGAGGTACCTGTAAGATTTACTATAACACCCTCCAGACGTGCCTGATTTTCATTGGTTATCACCCCGGAAATGGAAGCTGAACCACTTCCTTTACAAATATTTATATTATCCTCCACATTAATATAAGTGGTACAGTAATTATGATTCCCCTTTTTATCCCATCCATGTATTTCTACAAAAACCAAATCGGCAGTATCTGAACACATCAAGGTAATAGAAGTAGAATCTCTGTTAAATGGCTCCCCTACCCGATTAATGGAATAGTGAGTAATTTGATTTTGTATGTTATTTTGCGTATTTACAGCTCCTTGACCATTACAATCAAAAACGGCTGCGCTGATGAAATCAGATGCCCATACAACCATCATACCTTCTCCATTGGCACCTGGCATCAAACCAGTAACCACTCCGTTTAAACAAAGGGGAGGTGTAGCAATTTTATCTGCTACGAGAAATGGGATTCTACTTATAGCTACGTTTCCACAACCATCTCTTACAGAAACAATTAAATCGTGCTTTCCCTCAGGTACATTTTTCAACTTCACACTTCCTGTTGCTAAGGAATCTTTAGTCATACTTGTATTTGCAGTCAAGGTCCAATCTGATTGGAGCGTGATAGGTGCTGAAACTGCATTACCCTGATTTAAGGCAACACTTACCGCTGTAATGGTCAAGTCACTTGGGCACAAATCGGCAGCTCTGAAGCGTACATCAATATTAGCTAAGCAAGTGTTGGGGAAAGTAGGAAAAGTGTCTGGTGTTGGAACATTTACAATGGGGGGAGTCGAATCAAATATTTTTACAATCTGAGTATATTGGTAAGAAAATGCAGGAGTTGAATCTCTTGAAAAAGTTGGCCAGATTGGATTTGGCAAAAAGCAGGATTTATTATCATTCTTGAAAACAAAAGGCGTTCCAAGTGGCTTTGGCGAATTGTCTTGTGTTGCAGGGAAAATTCTTTCTCTATAATTAAAGGCAGAATAATTTGTTGGTACTCTGTCTTTAGAAATGAAGAACTCTTCTACTCCATTTGTCCCTGGAGTAGTACCTCTGGTAAAGGTTGTATTATTGAGTTCTCTGTCCCGAACCAGTACATAAAAACCCGATCCTTCCGATACATCATAAGTATCATTGAAATCACCATCTCCATTTTGATCCCACTTGCGGGGTATCACCTGGGTAAATTTGGCAGGATCCAGTGTATTTGGGCAAGAACTTGCCCATTCTCCCATCTCGCACCAATTGATAACAGTGTAAGTTCTATACTCTTTTGAACAAACGTTGGTTTCTGAGCTATCTGGAGCATATTTAGTAATGGATAGATTTACGGCAAGTATATCACATGCCACCTCATAAGTTTCCATTACGGGAATAGTGGCTGCTACCTGACAATTTAAATTGATATCTGCTGGAAATAATATATCATATTCATGAACGGGAAGTACCCTTACCCTTTGCGTACAAAGGTTAGTCCGGGTAACCTGACCTTTAATAGTTTTAACCGCAACCCACTTTCTCGTATAAAAACCTGCACCACAAGTCAAGCTGGAATCTAATGAATATTCCACATAACCAGTACATTCTAATCCACCAATAATAGGTGTGCCAAAACGCGCATTTGCTGTTTTTACATCATAAAGTATAAAGCGGTCTTCTGGCTTATTACAATAGAAAAAGGATTCGGCTAAAGGTTGGCAAAACGGAGTAGTTTTGTCCTCAATATTTAGCATTACCCAACAAAAAGAAGTATTTCCCTGAATGTCCGTACCATGTAATTCAACCATTACCTGATTTAGAACGTCACAACAATAGAATTCAGCGAAATCAACCAAAGGTGTATAATAAGACCCTGCCATATCCCCCGAAGTTATCAAAGTGAAATGCTCTCTAATATCCCCATCCAAATCGAGATCGTACTTTGTGTTGGAGAGGAAATTATCTAAACAATCCGCTTTAACTGTTCTCCTCATTTTTAATTGGGCCACCGTACAATTGTCCCGGGAACCTTCGTTGATATCATTGATGGATATTTTTGCATAAGACAAGCCCTCATTTGCCCCATCATAGTAACTACTTCCTGTTGGAGTAGTTAAGGTAACATTGAGCTGGTTATCACAAATCATGGTAGGTGGAACCTTATCCACAACATTAAAATAAAAAGTATCTCTGGTAATATTTTGACAGTTATCATAAACATCTAAAAGAAGTCGATGTCTTCCGTAGGTGATTCCTGTATAAAAGGTTTTTCCATTTCTTATAACGGCAGGATAAACCCCGTCGAACCACGTGGAACTTGCTGTTGGAAAGCCATTTGTGACTCTGTCCAGTGATTGTATCCTATAGCCAAAAGTTAATTTTGTAGCACAATTATCTGTAATTTTCATTCCATATAAAAAAGCAAGATTTGTTGTATCAACATTTAATTCAGCCTCACAAGAAGTGGGACTGGTAGATATATCAACGGTATCTTTTAGGGTAGTAATAACAGGTTTCTCAATATCATAAGCTTTAATCATCATGGTGTCTTTGAACCGATACCCAGTACACCAATCCCAGATTTCCACCTGAACGAATACCTTTTCACCTGTCTGACACACAGGTATAGTATTCTTGACAACGGAGGTAGTATAGGCGCAAGTAAGATCGAATAAGCTCACATCTCTGCCTGTTCTTGGATGCAAAGCCCTGTAATTTGCACGGATAACACTATCGACACCCCCTTGTATTTGAGAAGAGGAACAAACATTATATATCAAGGTATCTCTGGAGGGTGGAGGGAGAAACAAAGCTGATGAAGGTCGTTTAAACCTGATAATCTGATTAATGGTAGTATCGTTAGAACGGGAATCTATGGCTTGAAAAGATCTCCTTAAAGTTGCAAAGATACTATCGGTTGAACAATTTGACTGAGACAGGAAATCGGTAACTTTAATTTGAATTTGTCCACCACATAAATCTGTAAAAGTAGGCATACCCATGTAGTAGCGGTAACCTGGAACTCGCCAGCTACCCTCTACATTATTTACCAGATTGATGTCATTACACCATAAATCTATGGTATCAATAACTGCAAATGCAGCAGCATTTAAAACGGGTGGTTTGTCATCTGTTGCCGTAATGGTACCCTGGCAAACAACTAAAGTTCCTTTAAATACACCGTAGCTCCAACCTGTACCTGCTGGGCTAATTCCATCAATGATATGGTCGTTGTTTGAATTGAGATCAGCTATCTTAAGCACCATCCCTGTGGTATCACAAGAACCAGAAGAGTTTCCTGCATTAGGAAATATATTTTTGAGAAACAGCGGAAACTGGCAATTATCATTGAGGGAAACATTTAAATCAGTACATCCGCAGGGATTATTTTGCGCGTTTAATGGATTTCCTTGGATGAAAAATAACCCAAAAATCAGACATAAACAAGATACCTTCCATGAGGCCTTATTCAGTGAGCTTTGAGTTGTAAAAATTGCGTTAGGCTTTGTCTTCATTTCGTATCATATATATTATCAGGTCTGATATTCAAATCAAAAAGCATACCATTTTTTTATTATATATGGTATTTTTAGAAATAAA
>JBEAXK010000025.1:0-21350 GCA_041159865.1 Bacteroidota bacterium | reverse complement strand
ATATAAAAATTCAAGGAAAGGTGTTTTAAAAAATATCATCCCTTTGAAATAAGGTATCTATTTTTTGACCTATTAAAAATGAATAAATTCTAAATTTTTACTCATAAAAATCTGTCCACAGAATCAAAAATAAATGTGGATAATATGTGGAAATTGATAACTAGTTGTAAATAGTATAAATATCTCCTTATCTAAATTCAGACTTAAAAAAAATTCAAGAAAAAAGATATTAATAACATTTTTTTACTATTTGATTTTCCACATAGTTATTAACAATTAGTTACTATAACTTTCTTTTTTCAACAGAAAATAACATAATCAATAGGGTAGTCAGTAACATCAAAGCGACTGCCTGATGTGCTACACCAAGATCCACTGGAATCTTATAAACACTACTTTTAAGCGTAAAAATTCCCAGTAAAACCTGTGTTATTAACAAAATTACCAACACTATTAAAAATCGCTGAAAAGTCCTGTTATTAACCCTTTTCCAATACATATAAACAAATGTTAATATACTGAAGGTCAATATATAAGCTAAATTTCTATGTAAGAATTGAATCCATGCACTAAAGTATGGATTTTTATCATAATGTATAAAATTATCAAGATTTAAAGAGCCTTTTTCCATCAATAAATCTGGCATATACTGGCCATTCATATAAGGCCATGTAGGATAAAATAAAGCTGCTTTTGAGCCAGAAACAATACCTCCCAAAATGATTTGTATAGCTAAAATAACAAGTAAGGCTTTTGTCCACAATTTGATGTTTGATATGTTTATAATATGTGGAAAACTTCTAAACGTCAATAAAAACGTCCACAGTAAATAAGCATATAGAGTTAATGCTAAGGAAAGATGTAAGGTTAATTTATACGCATTAACCCAGGGACGTTCAATAAGTCCGCTGGCCACCATAATCCATCCAAAAGAAGCGACCAAAGCTGCTAAAAGAACAACTACACCTAAACGCTTTAACAGAAATGAATCAATCCATCCTTTTTTTAAAAAATATAAGAATGGAATAATAAATACAAAACCCATAGTTCTTGCCCAAAGCCTGTGGAAATATTCCCAAAAATAAATGAACTTGAAATCCTTCATTTTCATTCCGTCGTTTATTTTTTTGTATTGCGGAGTTTCTTTGTATTCTCTAAAGGCTAACTCCCATGCCCCTTCATTCATGGGCGGCAGAGTTCCAGTAACAATTTCCCATTTAGTAATCGAAAGTCCTGATCCTGTCAATCTTGTTATTCCTCCGATAACTACTTGAAAAAAAATCATTGTTAATCCCAGACCTAACCATAGCGTTATAATTCTTGGATAATTTCCGACTAAGCTTTCTTTGTGCATGCTTTTTTTTTAGCAAAAGTACATTCTTTTTGGCCTTTTGAAAATGAGATGACTTTTCGATTATTATTGTTATTATTTTTCTTTTTAAAAAAAAATAGTATTCATCATAAAGCATGTTGGTATGTTAATACTGTTTTTTTTAAAAAGAAATTTACGGTTTAGTTTATCTTTTTCCACCATTGTATACAGTTTCTTTATTATGTGGTTACTCACAATTATGGATTTATTAACAAGACTGTATAACTTGAATGTTGATTTCTTTTTACTCTGAATCTGTGTTAATTTGAATATGCATTTTGTTGGTTCAATTCAATGTTAAGTGGATATTTTGTGGATATATTTGTCATTAATCCCTAATGGATGCAATCATGTTTATAAGTTATACTTTATCCCCAGCTTGATGTTTATTTTTGTTGAAAAATAAAGAATAACTATTATTGTTAGTCATTATGTTATGAATATTATTAATTATAATGTTGGTAAATTATGTGCGGGAGGTACTCATTCAATGTAAAAAAGGACGATTTGAAGGTTCAACTCCCTGGTATATCACTGCCTGAAAACTGGATTCAGAATTTGAATATTTGTCCCACAGAGCAGGCCTTTGCTATCTTTAATGAGAATCATTTTCAATTAAAAAGAATGAAATGGGGATTCCAAAATGAATTACTTTCAAAAAAGGAAATGTCACTATATATAAACGCACGCTCTGAAACAATTTTTGAAAAGAAGAATTTTAAAAATGCCATTTTAAATAGAAGATGCCTCCTTCCTGCTGATAGTTTTTATGAATGGGGTAAATATGGGAAGTCAAAAATACCCTATAGAATATTGCCTTCAGATAATTCAGTTCTGTTTATGGCCGGTATATGGCAAGCTTATGAGCATAATCAGACATTATATTCAGCATTTGTTATTGCTACTACTGAAGCAAGTCAAGATCTTTCAGATTTGCATAACAGAATGCCCGTCCTTTTAGATACTCCTAAGAAAAGAGAAAACTGGTTAACTGCGGGTACTTCGGCAACTGAATTAATGGACATGATGAAACCCATAAAAAATGGGTATTTAAAAAAATATCCTGTTTCAAATCTGATTAATAATATAAAGGTCAAAACGGGAGACCTTCATACTCCTGTAAATTTACCCTTAACCTTATTTTAAATATATGAGAGTTGTAGTTCAAAGAGTATTAGAAGCATCTGTCAAGGTAAATAACGAAATTGTTGGAAAAATTGACCACGGTTTATTGGTATTTGCCGGTTATGAAGAAGACGATAACGATGGAGATATCGATTGGATAGTAAAAAAAATTGTAGGGTTGCGAATTTTTAATGACGAGCAAGAAATTATGAATTTATCCATTTTTGAAACAGGTGGTGATATTCTGATTATTTCACAATTTACTTTACACGCTTCAACCAAAAAGGGAAATAGGCCCTCTTATATAAAGGCTGATAAACCTCAGTTTGCGATTACTAAATACGAGAAAACAATTGATGTTCTTTCTGAAGTATTAGGAAAGAAAGTTGAAAGGGGTATTTTTGGTGCAGATATGAAAGTATCTCTGATTAATGACGGGCCAGTTACTATCTTAATGGATTCAAAAAATAAAGAGTAGCTTATGGAAATTGTAAAAGCTCAGGAACTGGTTGATGAGTGGATTAAAAAAATAGGGGTCAGATATTTTAACGAGCTTACCAACACAGCTATCTTGATGGAGGAGGTTGGTGAAGTAGCAAGACTTATGGCAAGAATGTATGGGGAACAATCCTTCAAAAATTCTGAATTGGAAAGAGATAGTAAAGAATCTTTGGCGGATGAGTTAGCCGATGTTTTATTTGTGCTTATTTGCATCGCAAATCAAACAGGTATAAATATGGAAGTAGCTTTACAAAAAAATTTAAAGAAAAAAACAGAGAGGGATCATAAAAGGCATTTTGACAATCGTAAACTAAAATAAGTAAATTAAATATTCGTTTTTTTTAAAAGGTAATGAATGAATGAATTAGGAGGAATAAGTAAACATCTTACAACTGTAAATAACTTAGAAAAATCATTGCATCTCAAGCAGATGCAAATATCGGGTCTCCTTGCCATAACAAAAGGAATAGGCATGAACTATTCTGCAGCAGATTTATTCTCAGAATATAAATCTTTTCTCGATTGGGTATTGGGAGTAAAATATATGTTACTTTTTATTAGAGAAAATGATAAATGGGAATTAGCCACTTCTCTTCGCGTCCCTGAAAATCTGCTGCGTCTTGATATCGTTGATAAATTATCAACTTATCTGGAATTACAAAATATTGAAGGAGATGAGCACCCTTTGATAAAAAATTTTGATATTGTCATTCCTATTAATCATAAAGACCAACAAATTGCTTATGTCTTTGTTGGTGGCTTTTTAAGTGAAGACGATGATATTTTTAGTAAAGTTCAGATTATTACAGCTATTACTCAAATCATTGCGGTAGCAATTGAAAATAAGAGATTGTTTAAATCTCAAATAGATAAAGAAAGGTTGAATCACGAAATGGAACTTGCAGCAGAGGTTCAAAAAATGTTGATTCCTAAAAAATTACCCATTTCTTTATTTTATGAATTCGATAGTATATATAAACCAAAATTGGGCGTCGGCGGTGATTATTTTGATTATATACAATTTGAAGACGGAAAATTAGTCTTTTGTGTGGGTGATTTTACTGGAAAAGGGGTTTCGGCTGCTTTATTAATGTCTAACTTTCAAGCAAATTTTCATACCTTAATTAAAAAAAGAACAGCTTTAGACCCTTTTATAAGGGATTTAAATAAAACAGTTTTTAGACTGACAGAAGGTGAGCGTTTTATTACTTTTTTTATTGCAGAATATGATATTTATACACACTCTTTAACTTATATAAACGCTGGTCACAATCCTCCCTTTTTATTAAATGGAAACAAGATAGTGGAATTGAAGGACGGTTGTATACTCTTGGGTCCTTTTCCTGATATCCCCCATATTGATACAGGTTATGTTAAACTTGACAGTGAGTTACCTTCAATGATTTTAACTTACACAGATGGAATTACAGATATAATGAATGAAAAAGGGGCGTATTTTAATGAAACCTATCTGAAAGATTTCTTGTTAGAACATAGTAATTTGAATGTTTCAGAATTTAACGAGCAATTAAACGATTTTATTGATACCTTTAAAGGAACGGAAACATATCCAGATGACTTTACTGTTCTGACGGGTAAATTTAATTCAACAAAAGCATTCATAAATAGTTAAAACGGATTCTTTATGAGCCGGTTAAAAAAGGAAAAGGATATCGCAGGACTCCTTGCTTTATTTTTCGGATTTATTGGACTTCACCGTTTCTACCTTGGTCAAAAGGGAAGAGGAATCTTGTACTTAATGCTCGCACTGACAGGTATATCAGCTATTTTGGGATTAATTGATGCCTTTTCATTCTTTTCAATGGATAATAAAACTTTTGACCTTAAATATAACAGAGATTTTTTAAGGGTTTTACCCAAGAAGGAATTTGAAAAAACGGTTAAAACTATAACAGAGGAAAGAAACACTTTTGTGAAAAGTGGAAAAGCTAAATTTTTATCTTATGATTACGATGGTGCAATTGTTGATTTTTCAAAAGCACTAGACTTAAATCCACGTGAAATTGCAGCTCATTTTAATATAGCTTGTGCCTATTCTCTAAATGAAAATGTTGAAAAGGCTCTTTACCATATTGATAAAGCTATTCTTTATGGTTTTGATGACTTTGAAAAATTGAAAAATCATGATGCTCTGGCTTTTATTCGCGTTCAACCTGCGTATTTGAATTTTGCGAAAAATGGTTTTAGGCTTTCTTCTAATGAGCAAACCTTTACATCGAACAAAAATGCTGAAAATATTGAAAAACTGGAGGAATTGAGATTAAGAGGTTTATTAACAGAGGAAGAATTTACCATTCAGAAAATGAAAATCTCACGCTTATGATGGCATCATCCTTTATGGACCAAACCATTATTCCATTAAAAACTTCAGACAGCATTGCTTTTGCTATTGATTTTTTTAAGGAGTTTTCTGTTAGACAACTACCTGTCGTTCAAGATCATATTTGTATTGGAATCTTGTCACTGGATGATATTGATGATGAGGATTTATTTGATTTACCCATCTTAGATTATATAAATCTAAATTATTCTTTCGCCGCAAATAATGATCATATTTATGAGGTGATGCGTGCTATTTCGGATCAGTCTCTTACTCTTTTTCCAATATTGGATGAAAATAATAATTATTTAGGATCTATCACTTTAAGTTCTTTATTTAAAAACTATGTAAGTTGCGCCGCTTTCATTCAACCAGGATCTATTTTGGTTTTAGAAATAGATAAAAGAAATTATTCCCTCTCAGAAATAGCCAGAATCGTAGAATCTGAAAATAAAGTTATTTTAAGTTCTCTGCTAAGTTCAAATGGGGAAAGTGACCAACTGGAAATTACCTTAAAATTGAATAGCGCTCAAATCCAGAATTTAATTGCAACTTTTGAAAGATTTGGTTACCATATAAAAGCAACTTTCGATGAAGAGGACTTCATGGATACCTTAAAAAACAGGTATGAATCCTTGATGACTTACCTTAATGTCTAAAGTTAAAATGATAAAATTATTCTCAACTTTTCTTTTTATTGCCATTCCTTTTTCTTTTGTATTTAGTCAAAAAGATAGTTCAATTCTAATAAAATTAGTAAATATCAGTGGTTATAAACATACTAAAGTTCATATTATTAGTAGACAATTAAGTTTTCATGAAGGAGATGTTTTTGATAGTAAAAAAGCTTTGGAAGAAGCAATATTATTTTCAAAACAAATTTTAACCAATACGGGTCTTTTCAGAGATATTGAGATAGCTCCTTTTGAGTTACAAGAAGATATTTTTGTCATTAATGTTGTTTTAAAGGAAGCTTGGAATTTTTACCCCATTCCATATTTTCAGTTAGCGGACAGAAATTTCAATGTTTGGTGGGTTGAGCAAAAAAGAGCATTAAACAGGGTAAATCTGGGGGTAAAAATTTATCATAGAAACGTACTTGGATATGCCGATGCCTTAAAACTTACCCTATCAGACGGATATAATAGAACGTATAGGTTAGATTACAGGTTCCCTTATTTAGATAAATCGATGAAATTGGGTGTTTTTGGAAAACTTTCTTATCAACAATGGCGGGAAATTAATTATGCCACAAAAGACAACAAACAACTTTTTTATAGAAAATCAGATAATTCTTTCTTGTCAAATTATTTTCTATCGGAAGCAGCTCTAACCTACAGACCTGCATTTCAAAGTGTTCATACTTTACTTTACGGATTTCAAAGTAGAAATGTAGATGCAGAAATTGCAAAAAATCTTAATCCAGATTATTTACTAAATGGTGACGAGATTCAATATTTCTCTTTTTTGAGATATGTTTACCAATTTGATGACAGAGATAATCGTTTTTACCCTTGGGAGGGTTATTTTTTTCAATTTGAAGCAGAAAAATCGGGTATATTCGGTAATGATGGAAGAAATGCCTTAACCATAATGGGTCTAACAGATATATTTAAAGCAGTGAGTCCAGGTCTAAGTTTGTCCTTAGGAGCCAGAGGAAAATATTCGTTTATTAGAAATAAGCAGCCTTATTATGACAATAGAGCGTTAGGTTTTTCTGAATTTACAACCATGCGTGGTTATGAATATTATTTGATAGATGGACTTGATTTAGCTATGTTACAAACGACGGCCAGATTATTACTCTTTCAAGGTGTTAATCATTATGGTAAATTAGTCTTTATTGACGCGTTTAGAGTTCAACCATACAAAGTATATTTAACCTTGCATAGCGACTGGGGAATAGTAAATAATCCTTTTTCTATCGAAAATATTAATCCTCTGGACAACAAACTGTTATGGAGTTATGGGGTTGGAATTAATATTAAGTTGTATTTTGACATGGTTGCCAGAATTGAGTACAGCAGAAACATTGAAAAGGGGGATGGTATATTTTTAAATTTTAATGCTTCTTTCTAATATGCAAGTTGCCGTTTTTTCGAAAGGTTATAAACCAAAGGATTACCACGCTATTGAAATGCTTATTCAGGCACTTCATGCAGAGGACATCACTTCCTATTGGTACAAACCTTTTTTTGAAGAAATAAAAAGTGAGTTTTCTTTTCCAAGAGAAGTGGGTGTATTTGAAAGTCATTTGGATTTTATTTTAAAAAAATTTGATTTTTTGATTGCTTTAGGAGGTGATGGTACTATGTTAAATGCCATTTTATATACAAGAGAAAGTGGAGTGCCATTAGTGGGTATCAACCTAGGAAGAATGGGTTTTTTAGCTACAATAGAAAAAAAGAGAATTTCAGAAGCTATACGTTTAATGGCATTAGGCCGGTTGATTAGGGAAGAGCGACAAATGCTTTTTTTGGAAAGCAATCAGCCTGTTTTTGATAATATTCGTTTTGCGTTGAATGATTTTACTATTTTAAAAAGGGATACTTCCTCCATGATTACTATACATACGTATATTAATGGTGCTTATCTTAATTCCTATTGGGCTGATGGAATTATCGTTTCAACACCCACGGGTTCGTCAGGATACTCTCTGAGTTGCGGCGGTCCTGTTATTTTTCCACAATCAGGTAATTTTGTCATAACCCCTGTTGCCCCTCATAATCTAAATGTTCGTCCTGTAGTTATTTCAGATGATTCTATTATTTCTTTTGAAATTGAAGGCAGGACAGATAATTTTTTGTGTACCCTCGATTCCAGGCATGAGATGATAACATCAAATCACCAATTAGCGGTAAGAAGAAATAAATTTCCAGCGCAATTGGCTCATTTACCCGATATCGGATTTTTAGATACCCTTCGTGATAAACTATCTTGGGGAATAGATGCACGCAATTAACGGACTAATTATTTTACAATATGATTATTTTACCTTTCTATAGACAACTTTTTTTATTGTCTTTTTTATTTTTGACGATTACCTTTTTATTTGATTCTCAGTCTTTTTCTTTTGCTTTCGGGCCTTTAAAAATTAGTAGTGAAACGCATCCTCTTTTTATTATTGGTGCAGGAATAGCCTTTCTTCAGGGAATTTTTATTTGGTTTATGGAAGTTAAAAGGAATAAGTTTTATCCTGAATTATTGGGTTACTTTCATTTTTTTGCATCCTTTTTTTCACTATTTGGATTAGATTTTTTAGCTAAAAGAATGCCTGCAGGTTTATTATTGACGGCAGAAGAGGTAAAATGGTTGTCTTTCTTCAATGGTGCTATTATATTCGTTTTACTACTTTATATTTCTGCGCTCATCTTATTTATAAGCTTTTCATCTCTTCTTATGATGAAAAAGGCAGAGGAATAATTTTGAAATCTGGATAAAATAAAGAAATCTCTTTTTCACGTAGATTAGAAAAACCTAATAAATATCCGCCACCACCTGCCCCGCATAATTTTAAGTGAGTGTGTCCCTCTTCATTTCCTCTTTGCCATAATTTTAGTACCTTTTCAGGAATCATTGAGCTAAAAAAATAGGGTTGGGACAAGCTTAAATCTTGCCATAGTTGTTTCAGTTCGGCAAAATTACCTTCTACATGACATTGAATGGTTTGTTCTACTTTGGGAACATACTGCCTTTCAAACTCTGACACATAGGATTTATTTGTTTTTATATCTTTTAAAAATTTAGAAACTAAAGGTTCTGTTTTTCTTGCAATACCACAGTCAAGTAAAAAGAAAAACAGGTCGTCAGGTGGTGGCGGAATATTGATTTTATCTATTTTATCATTTGTTATTAAGAGGGAATGATTTAAATATGAAACAAGAGGATCTGTACCTGAACTGTTTCCATGGAAATAGGATTCTAAGATTCCCAATTCTTTTTTTAACTCCTGTAAATGGGTAGTAGAGGGATTTTTAATGGGTGCGATTGAAAAATGTGCATAAAAGGCAGCGACTAAAGCGCCAGAACTACCCGCACCATATCCTTGAGGAATGGAAGACTCAAAAAATAAGCCACGGTTTAATTCCTCTTCAAAATGCCGCAAATTATAATTTTCAGCATTTGGCAATTTCTTTAAATATACAAGCCATGCGAAGAGAGATGAATTCTCCGCATTCATATCATTTTCCCATTTTCCACCCTGTGAAGTTAATGGAATAGCCAGTGCTTTGTTTTTTAAAATAATGGAAAATTCACCATAAAGTAATATTTTTCCCGGATAGAAATTCTGCATAATATGGAATATAAAAGCTAAATTACTTTTGTTTTTTCAAATTCTTGTATGCCTAAAAACTTATTTAATGTCAAAAAGGATTACCTGGAAGGGAGGACTTGGTAGTGTTTTGCTTTGGTCTGTTATTTCAGCCGCTTTTATTGGTCCCGGAACGGTTACCACGGCAGCTAATGCAGGGGCACTTTTTGGTACTAAATTGTTATGGGCTTTACTCTTTTCTACTTTATCAACTATTCTTTTGCAAGAGGGAGTTGTCAGATTAACTTTAGTTTCAGGTAAAAGTTTTGGTGAACTCATTAGAATAAAATTTGGTAAAGGAAAATCAAACTGGATCCCATATATGGTCTTTTTCGCCCTTTGGCTGGGTTGTTCCGCTTATGAGGCAGGTAATATTGTCGGTGCTGCAGCAGGAATAAAACTAATTACAAATTTTCCGCAATGGATGATAGTCCTCCTTATCGGAAGTGCTGTATTTCTGCTTTTATGGATAAATAATCCAGTCATTTTAGCCAGAATCCTTGGATTAATCGTGGCCATTATGGGTATTGCTTTTTGTTGGATAGTCTTTAAAATTCCTCTCGATTATACCCTCGTTTTAAAAGATTCTTTTATACCGTCTCTACCCAATTCAAGCTCTTTACTTGTTATCGGTTTAATAGGTACTACTATTGTACCATATAATCTTTTTCTTGCATCTGGTGTGACGAAGGAACAGGATATGGCCGAAATGAGATTGGGTATTTCAATGGCTATTTTATTTGGGGGCATTATTTCAATGGCTATTTTATTGGTGGGAACTCAAATACAAGGTACTTTTTCCTTTGAAGCTATTGCTTTGGCACTAAGTAAATATATGGGTAAACTGGGTGCTTACTTTTTTGCTATCGGTTTATTTGCTGCGGGCTTTTCCAGTGCCATTACCGCTCCTATGGCAGCAAGTTTAGCTGGTACCAAATTATTGGAGCATAAAATTTCTGCTAAATTTATTTGGTTGAGTGCGCTTTTGATTGGTTTAGCTTTTGGCTTACCTGACATAAAACCCATTCCTCTAATCATTTTTGCTCAAGCGCTGAATGGCCTGCTTTTGCCTTTAATGACGACCTTATTATACTTTTTGTTGAATGATCCTTCCCTAATGGGTTCAAGATGGATCAATAATAAACTAAATAATGTCTTGTTTATGTTGGTTGTAGCTATTACTTGTTGGATTGGACTATACAATTTAACGCAGGCTTATTTGAAAATTTTTGATAATCCCTCCCTTTTTTCAAATTATCACGCATCTGGCATTACTATTTTCACCTTAGGTTATATCCTTTGGGTTTTATTTAAAACGGGGAAGTAATTACATTTTAACAGATTTTTTTTACTAAATTGAGAATGAAATAAATTCATTTTATATGAAATCTATTGTTTCATTTATTTACCTGTTTGCATTGCTATTCCTAAGTATAAATCAATATCCTAAGGAGGTTAGCCTTTTTGATGGTTTTACTTTCAACGGGTGGGAGGGAGATACGTTAAAAACATGGCGTATTGAAGATAATATGATCATCGGTGGCTCATTGAGAAAAAATGTTCCAGAAAATAATTTCTTGTGTACTACTAGCTCCTACGGTAATTTTATATTAAAGTTTAAAATAAAATTAGTTGGACAAGAGGGGTTTATAAATGCAGGGCTTCAATTTAGAAGCGTTAGAGCTACTAATCCTTCAAATGAAATGATTGGTTATCAAGCAGATTGGGGAAATGGCTATTGGGCAAGTTTATATGATGAATCCCGACGAAATAAAACACTGGAATCTCCCGATTCAGCTAAAGTCCTTACCTGGATAAATCAAAATAATTGGAATGATTATGTGGTTCAAGCGGAAAATAACAAAATAAGGTTATTTATAAATGGTCATAAAGCTGTAGATTATGTTGAATCAGATGCTTCAATTCCATTATCTGGATTGATTGGATTACAAATTCATGGTGGGGGAAAGGCAGAAGTTTACTTTAAAGAATTATATATTAAAGAATTATAATTCTTTTTTTAATAACAGATCATCCTATGGAAACTTTAAAATTCTTTATTCCTCTTTTTTTGCTTTTTGGATTTTACTCTGGTAATTCCTATAAGTTGTATGATGTAAAAAGTACAAATATCCCAGATACAGTGAAAATAGATCAGCACTTTTATCTTGAAGCAACCATGCTGGGATATTTTGATAAAATGGGTACCAGAAATCCGGTAATTAAAGTAAATAAAGGAAATCGTATTAGAATTACGATGATTAATGGCGAGACAATGACCCATGATATTTCATTAGAAAAATCAGGCGTTAAAAGTGCCTCTATCATTGAAAAGGGAGCTACGACCAGTATTGATTTTACAGCTGAAGCCGATGATATTTATTTCTGTACAGTACCAGGGCATCGTGCAGCTGGTATGGTTGGAAAAATTCAAGTGGTTAAAGGTTCTACAACACAAAAGGAAGTGGTTGGAAAATCACCTGTTTCAAAAGGCACAAAATTAAATTTTGACTTTGAATCAGGTGATTTGACAGATTGGGTTGCGACAGGTAATGCTTTTAGTAAGGCTTTAAAGTCCTCTGATATTTCTTCACACTTTGAAAAAGGCCAGCAAGTTGGTAATATGGGTCAGTATTTTATAAGTAGCGGAGGTACCACACAATATAAAAATACAGGGACTTTAGTGTCAAAACCTTTTCAGGTTAATTATCCTTATGCCAGCTTTTGGGTTTCTGGTGGTGCTTTACTCGATACCAGAGTGGAGATAGTTCTGGCTGATAAACAGGAAGTTATTTTTCAATCCACAGGTCAAGGGCGTTCAAATTTACAGCCTGTGGTAGTTGACTTAAAGGCTTATAAGAATAAAAGTATATTCATCAGAATAGTTGACAATGAAAATGGAATTTCTCAGATTCCTTATATTCCAAATGATAAATGGGCGCATATTAATTTTGATCATTTTCAATTTCATAACCAAAGACCCTATTTTGAAAATGAACTTTTTCAAAAAGATATCATTATTTTACCTCCTTTAGATCCAGTTCTTAATGAAGGTCTTTCTGGGGAAATGGCTGCAAAAGCAATGACTTTGCCTGATGGATTCAAAATACAATTAGCTGCAAGTGAACCAGATATCGTTCGTCCTATCAGTTTTACCTTTGATGCAAGAGGCAGACTCTGGGTAGTTGAAGGGCATACCTATCCAATTCCAGCTGCAGAAGGTAAGGGTAAAGATCGTATTTTAATTTTTGAAGATTCTGATGGAAACGGTTCCCTGGATAAGCGCAAGGTTTTTATTGAAAATCTAAATCTTGTCAGTGGTATTGAAGTGGGAATGGGAGGTGTATGGCTTTGCGCTGCTCCATATCTGTTGTTTATTCCAACAGATTTTGAAAGGGATGTTCCAACAGGGGATATTCAATATATTCTGGATGGATGGGGTACTCAGGACACCCATGAAGTGCTAAATAATCTTCGTTGGGGACCTGATGGCTGGCTTTATGGGGTTCATGGCGTATTTACCCATTCTAAAGTTGGAAAACCAGGTACTCCTGAGAATGAACGCATTAAAATAAACGCTGGTGTTTGGCGATTACACCCGTCAACTCATCAATTTGAAGTATTTGCAGAAGGTACCAGTAATCCCTGGGGTATAGATTTTAATGATTATGGTCATGCTTTTATTACAGTTTGCGTTATTCCACACATGTATCACGTTATTCAAGGAGCAAGATATGAACGGCAAGCTGGAAAAAGTTTTAATCCTTACACCTATGATGAGATAAAAACAATTGCTGATCACAAACATTATGTGGGTGACAGAGGGCCGCATGCTGGAAACTTTCGCTCTGCTTCAGCGGGTGGTGGACATGCCCATGCCGGCGCAATGATCTATCTGGGAGGTTCCTCCTGGCCTGCTGAATATCGAAATGTTATTTTTATGAACAATATAAATGGTGCCCGACTAAATAATGACCTGCTAACCAGAAAAGGCTCCGGATATGTTGCATCACATAAAAATGACTTTTTGGCGATGAATGATTCCTGGTCTCAATGGCTCAATATGAAGTATGATCCGAGTGGCTCTGTTTTCGCCATTGACTGGTATGATAAAAATCAATGTCACAGCACAAATCCCGATGTTCACGATAAAACAATGGGCAGAATTTTTAAAATATCATATAAAAGTGATTCTTCCATAAAGGTTAATTTGTATAAAGCTTCTGACATGGCATTGGTTAATTATCAGTTACATGACAATGAATGGTTTGTACGAAATGCAAGAACCATTTTACAAGAAAGAGGGGCAAATGAAGCCGTGCATAATGCTTTAATTCAAATAATAAATAATCATCCGGATATTACCAGAAAACTACGTGCATTGTGGACTCTTCATGTAACTAAGGGGGCAAATGAGTCTATTTTGCAAAATCTGCTCTCTCATGAAAATGAAAATATAAGAAGTTGGGCCATACAGTTATTATTAGAAAAAAAGGAGGTTTCGCCTACCATTTTAGTTGAGCTTGAAAATATGGCTAAAAAGGAGCCTTCTCCTTTGGTAAGATTATATTTAACATCGGGATTAATGAGAATGCCATTGGAGCAAAGATGGAAAATACTGGATGTTTTAGTTAAAAAGGAGGAAGATATGAAAGATCATAATCTGCCCCTTATGCTTTGGTATGCTGCAGAACCTTTAGCTGAAATAAGCATGGAAAAATTGATTGGTTTGGCAGAATCAGCTAAAATGCCTCGTTTTTTGAAATACACTATTCAGAGAATAGGGGCAATGAATACCGACGATGCTAAGAAATTATTAAGAGAATTAGCCTCACGGTTAGGTCATAAACATGAAAATCATGAAAACGTCCTGTTGATTGAGAAATTAATCTCGCCAAAGTCTTAAAATTTTAATTTGAAATCCTGTAATGCTTGTCGTATGAAAACATTTTGTAGTATCCTCCTTTTACTTTGTAGTTTAAAGAATTCCCTTTATAGTCAATCTTCTGCCTTTCTTAAAACAGTTATAACAAGAGATTTTTTATCGGAAGGGGTGGCAGCTGCTGATCTTAACAAGGACGGGAAACAAGATATCATTGCTGGTTACTATTGGTTTGAAGCCCCATTATGGAAAAGGCATGAAATGGCTCCTTCCAGAAAATTTGAACCAAGAAAAGAGTATAGTGAATCTTTTTTGAATATGGCTCTCGATGTGAATTTAGATGGCTGGGAGGACGTTATTATCATTGATTACCCGGGAAAAGCTGGGTTTTGGTTTGAAAATCCTCAAAATAAAAAGGGCACATGGCAGAAACATATCATTGCTGATTCCATGGGAATTTCTAACGAATCACCTGGATTTATCGATATGAATGGTGATGGACGCCTAGATATACTCTGTGGGGACTATGCAAAAAGGCAGATTGTTTGGTTACAGGCCCCTACTAAAAAGGGAGATTTGACATGGACCCGTCATCCTCTTAGTGTAGCTGGTGTAAAAGGTACAGACCGATTTTCACATGGCATCGGTTATGGAGATATTAACATGGATGGTCTTAAAGATGTAGTGATTACAAATGGATGGTTTGAGGGTAAAACTAATCTGTCGTCGGGTGACTGGATTTTCCACGAAGCTTCTTTAGGTGAACCTTGTTCTCACATGCAAATTTTAGATGTAAATGGGGATGGGAGAAATGATGTTGTTTCTTCTTCTGCTCATGCTCTTGGAGTTTGGTGGCATGAACAAGTCTTAATTAATGGTAATATTGATTTTAAAACCCATTTGATTAGTAACACTACGGCACAAACGCACGCAACTATAATGGCCGATTTAGATGGCGACGGAAAGGAAGAAATGATAACGGGAAAACGATTTTTAGCACATAATGGCAATGATGCTGGTGATGGAGATATTCCTATTTTAATGTATTTTAATTTTGATTCTTCTACAACGCCCTTTTTTGGCGAGCATATTATTGATAATGATTCTGGTGCTGGTCTGAATATAGAAATAAAGGACATGAATAAAGACCAAAAAACGGATATCATTATTGCAAATAAAAACGGGGTATTTTTGTTGATAAATCAGGTTACGCCTAAAAAATGAATTTTGGGTTGAAACTTTTTAGCTGGGAGTAAATGGGAAAACTATAAAATATCTTTGGACTATTGGGAATTTTATTTGGCTGAAATTAGTTTTCCTTATTAGAATTTAAGGTTTCTTACATTTTTTATATGGGCTAGGAACCTTACCAATTAATCAAAATAGTCTTTATTGGTGGCTTGCAACAAGTACTTTCTAACTAAATTCAATCAAATTAATGTCAAAACGAGGCTATATATCCAGATACCTGCTTATTCTAAAAAAGTTAAAAGTAAAACCTTTTTCAACTTATGAGGAATTACAATCCTATATTGAAAATCAATTTGATTATTTGCAAATGCAAGATGAAAATTTACAAATAGGTTTTTCAAAAAGAACATTTCAACGCGACATAAAAGAAATCAGTAATATTTTTGGCATTGACATTGAGTATTCAAAATCCCAAAAAGGTTATTTCATTAGCCAAAACGAAAATGAAAACATGAATTTTCAAAGGATGATGGAAGCATTTGATATGTTTAATTCTTTAAACCTTGCACATGATTTAACCTCTTTTATTTATTTGGAAAAACGTAGACCCAAAGGAACAGAAAATTTATACGGTTTACTGCATGCCATCAAAAACAGATTTAAAATTAAATTTAATTACCAGAAATTTTTGGATGAAGAATTAAGCTATCGTGTGGTAGAACCCTATGCTTTGAAGGAGTTTAAAAACCGTTGGTATATCATGGCAAAAGACAGTACAGGCAATAATATCAAAAGTTTTGCTCTTGACCGTTTGACAAATCTTGAAATTACAAATCAAACATATCAGTATCCTGACAATTACAGTATTGAACAAAGCTACCGTTATTGCTTTGGAATTATAAGTCCCAATGACCATGAACCTCAGGACATCATTTTATCCTTTGACCCATTTCAAGGCAAGTATATCAAAACACTTCCATTACATGACACTCAACAAATATTGGTGGACAATGACGAAGAAATGAGAATAAAACTTAAACTTTACCTGACACATGACCTTTTAATGGAACTACTTTCATTCGGTGACCACATGAAAGTTATAGAACCTAAAGTATTGGCTGACCAGATTAAACAAGCTCATGAAAAAGCATTTAGACAATATTAAGGACCATCTCACAGAGGAGTAAACATCTTTAAAGTTCATGAATTCTTTCATTTTCTCAATTAAAGCCTATTGATTTTTTTGAATACTGATCTGTCATAGTTTCTTCTTTGCAAAATTCGAGAAGCGTAATAAGGTCTACTGTATTTCCATAAAGTATTTCATGGATTTCGTTTTTACGAACTATATTATCAATTTGTCCACCTGAAAAATCATACTTTGTAGCCAGTATTTCACAATCTACATTTGATAAATGAGGCATTTTTAATTTCCATATTTTTATTTTAGCTGAAACGTCCGGCTTTTGAAATTCAATTTTGAAAAGGAATCGTCTTTCAAATGCCGTATCCATGTTGTTAACTAAGTTCGAAGTCGCTATTAAAATTCCTTCAAAGTTTTCCATTTCTTCAAGCAAAATATTCTGTATACGATTTTCAGTATCAACTGTATTCGAAGAATTTGTCTCTTTACGTTTAGCGATTATAGCATCAGCTTCATTGAAAAATAAAATAGGTGCAAGTGTTTGCGACTTCGCGTAAGATTTGTAGTCCTTAAAAATGTGCTTAATAATTTTTTCACTTTCTCCAAACCACATTGAACGTGAAGCACTAATATCAATTTTTATTATTTCACGATTCGTAGCTTTAGCAATTTGTAAAACACTTTCTGTTTTTCCAGTGCCAGATGTACCATGCAACAATGCTGTAACGCCTTTGGGTAAGGATTTTTGTACCAAGCGTTCTTGTGTTTTTTTGAAATTCTCTTCTAATAAGAGATTTTTCAATATCTCTAATTGATTTGCTTCCTTTTCACTGAAAATTAATTCACGAAAGGGGAGATCTTGGGGTTGAATTACGTTCTCTTTTTTCTTTTTGTCTACATCTTTTTTGAATAATTTAATATCACACTCCGTTAATAAATCTAATGCTTTTTCAGTGAGCTTCATTCTGGCATCATCAAAAAATGCTGCATCTACGATTTCTAACAAATCTTCCTTAATCAGATTGTTTTCCTTGGCTAAAAATCTTTGTATTTGAGTAAATCTTTCCAATGGCATGTCATAAATCTCTTTGAAACTTCGTTCAACCCAAGGATCTCTGTCCCCTTCAAGAAATTTCCAAACCACATATAAAAACAAATATTTTTCTTCCATCGATGTTCCTAAGAACCTGGCTTTTTCAATAAGCGGAAAATGTGTATTTTCTTCCAACAAGCATTGAGTTTGCTCAAATAATTCACGTGTTGAAATTTCTTCATTGTCTCTTTGATTACCTATTTCATTTATTTTTTCCAGTAAAGTAAAAACGTCTTCATACTTTATGGCATCAACTAAGACATCAGGAATCGGTTCGCTTTTTAATATTTTTTCAGAAACGATTTGATTAATATAAAACTCTTCATCGGCACCTTTAAGATTTATGCTTCTATGTCGATTACTTTTATTATTTTTTCGTAGCAAACGCTTATTGTACAAATCAACAAAGTCATCACTAAATTCAAGTAGTTTCATTGGGTTACAATCAAAATGAGAATTTAAGTCATCTAAATCAACTTTTCGACCTTTGTAGTTTAAGGTAAAAATAACAGCAACAAAAAGGGCTTGTGTTTGTGTAATATGGAAGTATTCAGCAAGAAAGGAAAGTTCTTTTTTGGTTTGCTCAAAAAAGGAATTGTTTAGTTTACTATCTTCTGATAAGTTAAATACTAATGTAATGTTGTCCAGTATTTCTTGTTTTAATGTATGGTTTGCCATCTAGATATGTTTGATAATTTTTATACAAAACTATTTAGGTAAAACGTCAAAATGTGTCGCTGTGAAAATTTCTTTTGTATTAGGGGAAAATTTAGCTTTTTTTTATAATGGATAGAACATAAAGCAAACGCCTAATTTTAGTATATATTGATTTCATTTTATGGGTTTTAATGAGTTACACTAAATAAAAGTTTATTTGCGTGAAGCCCTTTAGGCCAGAAATAACTTCTTTAAGATAAGACTATAAAAGGGCTAAACGAGAATATTATTTAAGTTCATAAACACAAGGGTTGAACCAAAATACTCCTTGTTACCAGATACGATAAAAGTACTTGTTCTAACCGTAAATCTAAAAATTGTCGCTTTTTACACCGCTTTCAGGTTTTATTGTTATGCCTACGTATTTTTCAAAATTGCCTTTCAAAAGTCTTTCCGACAAACTTATAAACGCCACCTTCTGCCATTCCAAAAAGCAAATTATAATTTTGGTCTTCATATATGGACCAAATCATAGGTGTAGATAGTTTGCTATCAATAATATAGTTTGTCATTGAATTACCGTCATATTTCCAGGCTCCAGTATCTCGGTCTCCAAACCAAATATTTCCTTCCCTATCCTCTTCGATGGCAAATACGTGTTCAAGAGTTCCAGCTTTTGACTTATCCCCTCTTCTTGTACTTGTTGGATCAATTAAATTATTTTTTTCAGAAAAATGAATGATAACATCTCCATCCATGAGCAAAACCCCAATGCCGTTATTTCCTATCCAAATCCGACCTTTTGAATCTGCTAATACACTTCTTATGTGCAAATGCTCATTATATTTAAGTTTTAAATTTTCATGACTAAATATATTCACTATTTTCCCGTCATAGTTGTAAAGGGCGGAATAAGTTGCCATCCAAACCTTACCGTATTTATCTTTTGATATATCAGTGACTCCATAAGAATTGTCAGGATTTTCATGTTTTGTTTGTGTGAAAGTTAAAAAGTTAGCACCATACGAATTACCAGGATTTTCATTGTTGGGTTTTGGAAAAATTAAATAGTGCATATTTTTTCCGTCAAAACGATTAATTCCCCCTTCCTCGCCGGCATAAAACCATTCATCTCCATTTTTTTCATTCCATTCAAATATTGGATTGTTAGATTGGGTTGGATAATTTGTAAACTTTTGCCCGTCATAAATACTTAATCCTTTTGCCGTGCCAATCAATATATTTCCATGTTTATCCTCTTGTATGGAGCGGATTTGGTTGTCCAATAAACCATCTTTTGTTGTAAGATATTTAAATGTATTTCCGTCATAACGACTTACACCTTCATTATGAATGCCAAACCAATAGTTACTTTTACTGTCCTGAAAGATAACACGTATTCCAGAACCAAATTTTAAAGTGTCGGTTTTTGAAACACTTTGTAATTCAGATGTACTATTTTCTTTCTCGGTTGATTTCTTTTCAACACAAGACAAGTTGAGTATCAACAGGACTATTAAGTATATCAAATTAAAAAATTTTTGCATTTATGGATTTATTTTACAAATTTCCCAAACGAATGACCATTAAATGTATAAACGCCAGCATTATGAGTGCCAAGCCAAAGAACTCCTTTGTTGTCTTTATAAATGGTAAAAAGCAAAACATCAGTTTCACCATCTTTGACAGGGTAATGAATAAATTCTTTTCCATTGTACTTCCACACCCCGTTTTCATAAGTCGCCATCCATAGATTGCCCTTATTATCTTCGGTTATGGAGAGGAAAAAAGGAAATTCCATTTTATTGGTTTTGTTAAGGTAACCAATGCCACTCTCTTTTTTAAAGGTTACGGATTTATAGCCATACGTTTCTATGACATAACGAAAACGAGTATTATTTATCCAAAACTTACCATTTTTGTCTTCAAAAATGGCACGTGTTCCAAAATCACCACCATTTGGTGTTGTTTGTAATTGTTCTTCATAATGCCAGTTCAGGGCTATTCCATCAAATCGGCACACCCCTAAGCTTGCTGTTCCGAACCACATATATCCTTTACGGTCTTTGTAGATGGTATAAAGTCCATAAGGTTTTAAGCTGGTATTTGGATTTTTCATGTAAAACATATTTTCCTGGGGTGATGTTGGAAATTTTAAGTAGTGTAAATATTTCCCATCAAATCTGTAGGCTCCACTTTTTGTAGAACCCATTCTGAACCATAAATCATCAGGTTTTAAAATCCAATTATTTAGTGGTGATGCCGGATTAGCGATTTGCAATGTTTTAAAAGTAAGACCATCAAATTTACTAACCCCTTTTTCTGTATCAAAGAAAATATTCCCATTAGCATCTTCCTGAATACCTCGTATTTCATTGCTAACTAAGCCATTTTCGGTAGTTATATGTTTTAATCGTTGCCCATTGTAATAATATACCCCATTTTCTTTACTGCCAAACCAATAATTTGATTTCTTATCCTGATAAATAGTTAAGATTGTTTTATCGAGCTGAGTAATAGTTACACCGATGTTTATACTACTACTTACAAAGAGACATACCAGAAAAATGGTGAGTAGTTTCAATTTCATTTTATTCATTTTTCAATGGTAGTGTTTCAAAGGATTTGCTGTCTTACAATACAAATAACGATAGACTGTGGAAAAACTACGGCCCTTCAGTTCATAAATATAGTCATTAAATGGGTTAGGTCTTGGGCAAACTTTGTACGTT
>JBEAXK010000017.1:0-17652 GCA_041159865.1 Bacteroidota bacterium | reverse complement strand
GCAAATTCCTCTCGGTCGGAAGGCTAAAATGGGCCAGATATGTTGTTTTGGTGACGTTTTGTAAAAAGGGTTTAGTGGGGGATTAAAAACTAACACAGTAGCCGTATGAAACACGAAATAGCAACTATAAACCAAGAAGAATACGGTAGCTTAATGCAACAAACGTAGAGCAAATACGCACAGCTCGAATTTTTGTTGCCAAATACATAAACAATGCTGCGCAATCCATTTATTGGAACTTGGGTAAATTTCTTTTTGAAAAACAACTTGCCGATGACTACGGCAGTGTTGTAGTCAATCAGCTTTCAGTTGATTTGAAAACCGAATTTCCAGATATGGGCTTGTCACCACGCAACTTGTGGGATATGAAACGTTTTTATGAGCGATTACGAAAATGGCGGGGCTACGCCACTGTGAGTAAGCACTAGAGTATAAATCTATGATAAACTTGAGGGGTATATGAAAATGGGTACTTTTTACCCTTCTTTTCGCCGATGCGTTACGCATCGGCGAAAAGCCTGGGAATGAAAGCACCATCAAATATTAACCTTCCCACTCAAACCAACGACGTTAAAGTTAATCCTTGAAATCCTGAAAATCCTGATTCAAACCGTTGTCTGCAAATACTAAGATGCAACCCTGTCAAGAAAATAGTAAAAGAATGATCCTCCAATAATAACCTTTCAACCCAAATCGACGCGTTGTAGCTTATACTAAATATCCCTTAATCCCTAAACAAAAAGGGGAAGGTAAAATTTACCCTCCCCCTTTGAATCAGGATATTTTATTCCCCATCCTATTTAAACAACGAAAAAGAAAGCGATTCTACCTTCTTTTTATAGTTGGCAAAAGGTCCGTTTAAAAACGTATCTATTTTTTCTAAGGCAGCATTTACCTCGATGGTTGCTTTTTGCAGATTATTTTTCGCCGCCTGCGTTGGTTCTCCAACAAAGGCATTGATAGCCGAACGAACGGCGAATAAACTTCCTTGTATGTTAGATGCACTTCGCTGAATCCCCTTCAATCCGTCAGGCATCATATATAAGTTCTCTAAATTGCTTAGGGAATCGGTTAGCGACTTACCCAATTTCACCAACTCCTTTTTGGTGCTGTCAACCATTAATTGTATGGCCGTCTCCACCCTGGAAATGGATTTCTTAGCATCCTGGATTTTTGTAAATCCATTGGTTGCTTTGGTAGTTAACTGATCTAATTCCTTAAATGCTTTTTCTTGTCCTGCATAATCAGCTAAAGATATATTTTCTCTCGGGTCACCTAAAACTTTGATTTGGGTAGAATCAGATTGCCCGTTTAAAGTAACGATAAACCAGTAATTCCCTGGCGATACAGAACCACCTACCGGTAATTCGTCGTCTGGTTTAGCTTCCCGGCGAGATGGCATGGCGACGCCATTTTTTCTCATATCCCAGAAAATTCTGGCCATGCCGGTGTCTAAGGTCATATTCATACGACGTATGATTTCCCCTTTTTCAGTTTTTACCACTATTTTTGCCTTTTCTGGAAATGCTGCATTTTTAGAAGCTCCACCTTTATTCCAAATAGTTACCATAGCACCAGATGATTTATTCTGTCCTTCATAAATACCATCAGCTGCAAAGTGATAGCCAGCGTAAGATTTGTAGTTAGCAAGATAAGCATCGGGTGCCTGAAAAACACGAAGTGCTTTGTCCAGGACTTTTCCTCCTGTTTGTGCTATTTCACGTAGTGGTCTGACATCGTCAAGAATATAAAAGGCCCTACCAAAGGTGGCTAAAATAAGGTCGTGATCACGACTATGAATTTTCATATCCATGGTTGGCGCCGACGGATAATTATTCATCCATTTATTCCAGTTTTTACCGCCATCAATACTTAGATAAAGACCGCAATCGGTTCCCAGCCAAAGCATATCGGAAGCTACAGGATCTTGCACGATAGATAGCGTGTAGCAAGAAACTTGTTTTTCGGTAACTATAGCGGTAAATGTTTTGCCAAAATCTTTGCTTCGGAAAGCCATTGGCCGGTAATCATTTCTGCGATAATCATTTACAATAACAAAAACTTCCCCTGCATTTTTCGTAGAAACCTCAATATAAGGAATCCAGGAACCAGGTTTAACTCCTGGAAGTGCACTTGAAAGATTCATCCATGTTTTTCCTCCATCGCGGGTTAGTTGTAAATTCCCGTCATCAGTGCCTACCCATATCACATTGGCATCTAAAGGGCTGGGGGCAATAGCCAAAATAGTAGTATGATTTTCAGCTGCTGTATTGTCAATAGTTAATCCTCCGGTAGAATCCTGCATTTGTTTAATAGGATCATTGGTAGTTAAATCGGGAGAAATAATCTCCCAGGTTTTACCACAATCCATACTTTTGTGAACAAATTGGCTACCGAAATAAAGGCCACAAGGTTGGAATGGATTTTGAGCAAAGGCAGCATTCCAGTTGTACCGCAATTCAATTTTCGGATCTGGATGGGTCGGTTTAATACCTTGCGTTCTTCCTGTATTTAGATGAACCTGCCCTACATTGCCTCCCTGCGACATGGCATACGCTTTATCTTTATCTGTAGGGTGAAAACTTACATCAAAGCCGTCACCGAAATAAATTTCCTGCCAATCTGTATTTCTTATATTTCCTTGTTGCCAAATGGAACTTGGACCTACCCAAGAGCCATTGTCTTGCATACCACCGCCAATTCTATAGGGTATAGACATGTCATAATTGACATGATAAAATTGTCCGACGGGAATATTTTCAATAAAACGCCAGGTTTTCCCCATGTCATGGGAAATATTTAATCCACCATCGTTTCCGTCAATCAAATAATTTGGGTCTTCTGGATGAATCCAAAAGGCATGGTGGTCAGGATGCACACCCGAATAGGGAAGTAAGGTTTGAAAAGTTTTTCCGCCATCCTCACTTTTTGTAACGAGAGAAAATAGATTGTAGATTCTATTTTCATTCTTGGGATCAACATATATTTCGTGATAATAAAAGGGTCTATCGCTTACCCCTTCGCCCTTGCCAACGAGCGTCCATTTAAATCCACCATCTACAGATTTATATAAACCATTTTCTTTAGCTTCTACCAAAGCATATATGATATTCGTTTTAGACCTTGCAATGGCCAAACCTATTCGACCGAGTGGGCCCTTAGGTAATCCATCTGCATCGGTTCTTTTTGACCAGGTATCTCCTCCATCGAAAGTAACATGCAGGCCAGAGCCAGGTCCACCGGAATTGAAGAACCAAGGTTTACGACCATATTCCCACATAGCCACCAATATTTTATTTGGATTACCTGGATCGGCAACCATATCGGCAACGCCCGTTTGATCATTCACATAAAGAATTTTCTCCCAGGTTTTACCGCCGTCTTTAGTTCTAAAAACACCTCTTTCCGGATTTGGACCGAAAGGAGAACCTTGAGCACCCACATAAACGATATCGGGATTATCACGATGAATGATTATCCTGTGTATGGTTTTAGTATTTTCCAGACCCAAGCACTTCCACGTTTTTCCACCATCCCGGCTTCTGTAAATCCCTTTTCCCATATTTTGAGAATTCCGGGGATTACCCTCACCCGTTCCGACCCAGATATCGAGAGGATTTTTTTGATTTAAAGCAATGGAGCCAACGGACAGATTATCCATCTCGTCGAAAAGGGTTTCCCAGGCAGTTCCCCCATTGGTAGAACGCCATAAACCACCCGATGCTGCACCGGCATAAATGATTTGAGGGTTCGACAGATCGACCTCAATGGCAGTAATTCTACCGCTCATACCTGCAGGACCGATACTCCTCGGTGAAATGCCTTTTAATCTTTTTAGATCAATTTCCTGACCATTTAACAGATTAAGACATAACAATGGTAGCAAAATAGCCCAAAGTTTAAATAGTGATTGTTTCATTTTAGTTGTTTTAAAGAAAGTAGGTTGCTTTTTATGGTTCAAATAAAAAAGATTTTTAAACAATAAAATCGTGTATATTGTTATTTTTATATAAAATTAACACAAAAAGTTATATTATGAAAAATAAGATAATCGTTGGAATGTTGTTCCTTGCATTTATGGTAGGATTAAATCCCTCTTTTGCTGCTGCACCTCCTAAAAAAGCTAGTTTCACTGTCGCAGGGAATTGCGGGATGTGTAAGAAACGAATTGAAAAAGCAGTTTCTGGACTTGAAGGGGTAGTTGAAGCCGTATGGTCCACAGAAACAAAGAAAATGGCTATTAAATACAATGCCGACAAACTTTCTGTTTCTGATGTAAAAAAGAAAATTGCGGAGGTAGGTCATGATACAGACGAATTTAAAGCTTCTAAGGAGGTTTATGATAAACTACCAGGATGTTGTTTATATGACAGAATGTAGTAAAATAAAGTTTTTAATCCTTTTTGTTTGGGCAAATCTTTATGCTTATGGTATAGGATTTGCCCAAATTGTTTCCAGACCCTTTAAGGTAGAAGTGATTTCTGTGCCTAATCAAAAAGGGGGTGTTCCAAATCTTTTTAAACATTCAGACGGAAGTGTTTGGTTAAGTTGGGTGGAATATCAGGATGACACGACGGATATTCTAAAATATGCTTTTTTAAAAGATAACCAATGGCGAGAGGAGGGTGAAATTTCCAGAGGTACCAATTGGTTTGTAAATTGGGCTGATTTTCCTTCTTTTACTTTATTTCCCAATCAAGACAAAAATTATTTTTTAGCTCATTGGTTGCAAAAAAGTGCAAGCGGTACTTTTGACTACGATGTAAGAATTTCAATCAAGAAACCTAATCAATCAGCTTGGTCACCCTCGATTGTTTTGCATCAGGACGGTATTTCTGCTGAACATGGTTTCGTTTCTCTTTTACCGGAAAATTCAGGTAAAATTAGGGCCTTTTGGTTAGACGGCAGATTGACGAAAGTTCCTGAAACCACCTCGAATAATCATTCCGAAGATCATGGTGGGCATCATGGCAATATGACCTTACACACTGCTTTGGTCGATACCTTTGGCATTGTTTCTGATGAAACGTTGTTAGATAGCCGCATTTGTGATTGTTGTCAAACCGCTTCAGCCATGGTTGAAAATGGTCCGGTTGTTATTTACAGAGATCGTTCTGAAAGAGAAATCAGAGATATCAGTATCATTCGATTTGAAAATGGGGCTTGGTCTGAGCCTTCCAATATTTATAAAGATGAATGGATGATCGCTGGTTGTCCAGTGAATGGTCCGGCCATGTCTGCATATAAAAATAAACTGGCCATTGCCTGGTTCACAGGAAAGAATAAAAAAGGAGAAGTTAAGGTTATCTTTTCAGAGAATGGGGGCCGGACTTTTGGTAAACCGATTGTCATAGATGCTGATAATCCCTTAGGTCGTGTGGATATCCATTGGCTAAATGATAAACAAGTGGCAGTCAGCTGGATTAGTAACAAGGCTAAATCAACTAAAATATCTCTTCAGGTATTAGAGTCCAATGGGAAAAAAGGTATTTTTCAACATATAACAGATACGAGTCCTGAGCGATTAAGTGGTTTTCCCATCTTCGTTCCTTATGAGGGTGGACTTATCTTATCCACAACGGAAGTGAATAGCGACAAATCTACGCGGATCAAAACTTACCGGTTGTCATTGTCTGAATAACCTGTGAATCAACATTTCCTTACATATGTTAGAGACGATGTACTCATCGTCTTTTTCGCGATAGGTTTCCATTCATAAAATCCATCCTATAAATTAATTCATCTTCTTATCAATCATAATTCAGATTTTTATTAATTTTAAATGGAACATATAGGCCATCTTTTGCTATATCTATATGAAAAATGTATTCATTTAAAAAAATAAGAAAATGAAAAAGACCATTATTTTGAGTTTGCTTCTTTTAATAGGGGTAAACACTTTCTTGTCTGCACAGGATCCTTTGGCAAGTTTTACTGTACAAAGAGATTTAACAAAGATTGAAGCATCTTTGTCCACAGCAGGAAAAGCATTGCTCGCCAGTGAAAAAAAGGCGTATGATCAGTTGAGGACCAAGTCTTATCAATTTAGTCCAAACAGGTGTATGAATTATCCTCTTACAAGTCTGGCAAGTTTAATGAAAGAGGATATTTCTCCATCATTGCTTCAAAGAAATACGGAATCTAATCTGGCAAAATTGCCAACTATTAAAAGAGCTTTTGAAGCGAAAGGAATTAAATGGAATCCCCTCTGGTTGTTAGATCTTATGACGATTGACTGGACTAAATATTTAATAGGTGCTGCTGGTTGTACTTTAAATACAAGTATTCTCACTCCCGTAAAGGACCAAGGATATTGCGGAAGTTGCTGGGCATTTGCCGCAGGCGCCGCTTATGAACATGCTTATAAATTAGTATATGGGGGTGTTAAAGATATTTCTGAGCAAGATATTTTAAGTTGTGGGGTTAATTGCTCTGGCGAAAATGCAGGAAGTTGTTCAGGAGGGTTCGAATATAAAGCTCTTGACTACTTGTTTTGTACAGGAGTTGCCAATGAATCTGCTTATCCATATTCTGCGACAGGTGGAACGGAAGCAGCTTGTATAAGCAGTCCAAAATCATCAAGTATTGCGGGCTGGGTTAAAATTGGTACTTCTTATCCGTCGAACGATATGGTTAAATGCGCCATTGCAACTTATGGGGCAGTTACAACAGCGGTGTTTGCCAAGGGCTGGACAGGTTACGGTGGCGGAGTAATGGACGCTTATCCTAATGGTTCAGCAGATTTAGTTTCTTCTTCAGGTGCTACCATAAATCATGCCGTTACCATTGTAGGTTGGTGTGATGCAAAAGGAGCATGGATTGTAAAGAATTCCTGGGGCTCAGACTGGGGACCTCACAGAGGTTATTGTTATGTTAAATATGGTTATTATAATATAAATGCCAGAGTTTATGCTGCTTTGCCAAATCCTTAAGGGATTTCATTCAAATAGTTTTTTTAAATAAAAAAAGGTTGCAGAGAATAAACTTTTCTGCAACCTTTTTTCATTCCCCATTATGAGGACAATGATGCACTTTGCTTATTAAATTATGATGTTCTTTCAACATTGTTTGGGCAGCCTGGTACAATTCTTCGAAATGCATAACCAAAATGTGCACGTCTCGTGGAACTTCTTCTCCCCATTGTTTGGTTTTGAACATACAACAGGTGTGTAATCCTTTAAAAACGGCTTCTAATTCTTTGGCTCGATAAAGAAAATTTTCAATATCAGGAAGGGTAGTTAAGGCAAATGAATTTTCTCTTTGAAAATCCTTAGACAAATCTTCAAAAACCAGTTCTTTGATACTTACCTGAAATAATTCAGACATTTTCAATAGACTTTGAACTTTTGGTTCGGTAGATCCATTTTCATAAGAAGCAATATTACCTCTGTTCAGTCCTACACGAGAAGCAAATTCTTCCTGGCTCCATTGAAATTTTTTTCTCAGCAATCGGAGATTTGAAGCCAGAAAGGTAGCGTTCAATGAATCGGTTTCTTGCTGGTCAATCATAATTCAAATTCATAAATAAAAATTATTACCTAAGTTAATTCTACACTTTAAAAATACAATTTTAACAATTTATTGTTTAAAAAATGTAAATAAAATTTACTTTTTTATTTCGTTTGTCAGTTAAAAGTCATTTTTTGTCGGAATTTTCAGCATTTTAAGAGAAAGATGCAAAATATATTTGCATTCAATCCGTTTTAGGACTAAATTTGCAATAAAAAAAAGATAATGACAGACACAATAGTTGCCAATCCTTCCATTCAGAATCAGTTAGGTGCTATTCGTTCTTCCCTGCGTGCATTTGCACTTAAATTAACTGGATCATCAAGTGATGCGGAAGATTTATATCAGGACACTGCGCTGCGTATCATTATGCATGCAGACAAATTTAATGAAGGCACTAACTTTAAAGCTTGGGCCGTTACCATAATGCGGAATATTTTTATAAATAATTACCGCAAAAAAATTCGAAGAAATATGATTGTGGATCAAACGCCCAATTCATATTATTTGGATTCCAATGAGGTGAATGAACCCAACGCGGGTGAAACGGAAATTATATTCAGCGAATTAATGATTTTAGTTGAAGCCTTACCTGAAGATTTCAAAAGACCTTTCTTAATGGCGTTTGATGGCTATAAATATGAAGAAATTGCTGAAGAATTAGGTTCTCCGTTGGGCACTATCAAGAGCAGAATATTTTTCGCCAGGAAAAAACTTCAAAAGTTATATCAGGAAAGATATGCTATTTATAGAGCATAAAAATTAACTCCAGGTTTTGCTCTGAAACCAACCTTCTCTTTGCCTTGGGATATCAAAAGTTTCCCGAGGCAAAAAGTAAACTTTATCGTGTTTTTCGAGTTCTATTTTTCTGTTACGTGATGCTATGTCTTCCTCTTCTTCTATATTTTTAAATAGAAAGGCGGTTATCATTCCTGAAATAGCTCCTAATAAATGACTCTCCCATGAAATTCCTTCTTGCCCAGGGAATATTCCGAATATCATGGAACCGTAATAAAATCCAACTAAAATGGCCAACGCAATAGATCTGACATTCCTTCTGAAAATGCCAAGCCAAAATACAAAAGCAACCAATCCATAGAGTACGCCACTCGCACCAATATGAAATACTTGTCTTCCAAAAACCCAAACCAAAGAACCAGTTAAAAAATAAATCAGGAAAATGGCAGGAAAAGAAATTCTTCTGTAAAAAAATAAGATCAAGGTCATTAGTGCAAAAAGAGGGGGCGTGTTTGAAATCAGGTGAGACCAACTGCCATGAATCCAAGGACTAAACAGAATACCTTTTAGCCCAAAATCTGTTCTGGGAAATATTCCCCAGTTACCTAAATCTGAATAAGATAAAAATTGAAACAAGTGAACCAACCAAAGAAGCCCAACCGTTATGGAAGTTATTTTCAAACTTTGAAAAAACGGATTGGGTTTATTTCTCATCATAAATATATTTATTTTTAATTTAAGTCTCTGATGAGATCCAGGTATTTGGGTGAAATATCACCTGCTTTTTTAATCGCCTTTTCAAAAGCAGTATAAGCAATTTCATTGTTAATGATGCCTATCATGACACCTGATTTTCCCTCAATTAAAGCTTCTGTAGCTGCTACACCCATTCTGCTGGCACGAACTCTTTCTAAACAGGTTGGACTTCCACCCCTTTGGATATGACCTAAAATAGACACTTTTATCTCAAAAATATCTAATTTAGATTTTACATAATCGGAAATTTCATAAGCGCCTCCGGCTTCTTCTCCTTCAGCAACGACCACGATACTTGAATTTTTCTTTCTATCATGAGCATTTTGCAAAACCTGAACCAAATCATCCAGATTTGTTTTATGTTCTGGAATTAAAACAGCTTCTGCTCCCGTTGCAATACCTGCTGCCATAGCAATGTAACCGGCATCTCTTCCCATGACTTCAACAAAAAATAACCGGTCATGTGCGTTGGCTGTATCTTTGATTTTATCTATGGCTTCCATCGCTGTATTAATGGCTGTATCAAAACCTATAGTATGATCAGTACCTGCAAGGTCATTATCTATTGTACCTGGACAGCCAACAATCTTTATATCTGGGAATTCCTTCATAAAAATATTAGCCCCTGTGAAAGTTCCATCACCCCCTATGGCAACAATACCATCAATGCCTGCTTTTTGCAAATTTTGATAAGCAAGTTTTCTGCCCTCTGCAGTCATAAAATCTTTACTTCTTGCAGATCTTAAAATGGTTCCACCCTGACTTATAATAGAGGAAACAGAATGAGAATCAAGATTTTTAATTTCCCCTTCAATTAAACCTTGATACCCTCTGTAAATACCTGCAACTTCAAGCCCTCTATGTAGGGCTGACCTTACAACAGCCCGAATACATGCATTCATACCGGGTGCATCTCCACCAGAAGTAAATACTCCAATTTTTTTCATAGTTCTAAATTATGCTTAATTATAAGAATCTTCGGCGAACCGTATTTATAAATGATTTTGCTGCATCTTTCCGCTCCTCTTTATGCCAGTCATATTGCGTGCCTAATTGTAATAAAAATGTTTTTGCCTGATCAAAATGGGAAAAATTATTTAGCATTTTAATGGCTTCCTCCATATCCGATTTATTTTTCCTGAATAAATCGTTTTCATATAAAAGTCTTTCATTCATGCTAAAAGTGGTTAGACTCAAACTGGATAAGGGTTGATTTGCCAGCTTTTCAGCAAGGTTACTTGGTTCCTGCCAAAAAAACAAGGAATTCAAATCGCCGCTATAAACAGGTTTAACTGTTTCAGCAAATGGTAATATTTCAGCCGGTATGGGAGCTATTGGTTCAACAACTAAATGATTTCCGGTAGTTAGGTCCTCCTTAGGTATCTCTTTTTCAATTATTTTAGATAAATCAATGGGGTTTGTTCCCCCTAAAGTGCTTGTTTCTATCTTTTCATCCACTGATGCTACGTTTAAAGGGATAGATTCCTTTTTTTCTTCAGAGATTGCAGGTTTTGGCTGGGTTTTACTTAGGGCGATGGTTTCATAAAACTGCCTTAGATAGCTCAACATTAAATCTCGTTCCAATGGAGAAACACCAGGGGAATTGGCATCTATATTTTTATAAAGTGCATTTATTTTGTTTATTAAAATGCGTGCTTTTTCTTTATCCATCTGAGGTTTTTAGGTTGTTGTTAGCAAATATTCTTTTAACCTATCCTAAAGTAGATTTGTTTATAACGTGCAAATATCTAATTTTAACGCCCTAAATGGAAATTAGACAATGAAAATTATTAAAAATTATCATTTGGCTAATATTTTAATAAAAATATTATAGCATGTTTATAGAGCCTTATATCACTGGAAATCCTAAAGGATGGATAGAAGTAATTTGTGGGGGTATGTTTTCTGGTAAAACGGAAGAATTAATAAGGCGATTAAAAAGGGCTAAGATTGCAAATCTCAAGGTCGAAATATTTAAGCCTTCTACAGATAATCGATATGCGATTAATGAAGTGGTTTCTCATGATGCCAATCAAATTCCCTCTAAAGTAGTGGTTCATGCAAGAGATATTTTGACTTATGTTGATGAAAAGGAGGTTGTTGGTATAGATGAAGCGCAATTTTTCGACAATGATCTTATTTCCGTTTGTCAGGAACTTGCCAACAGAGGAATCAGGGTTATTGTTGCCGGGCTGGATATGGATTACAGAGGAATTCCATTTGAACCTATTCCTGCACTACTGGCGGTTGCAGAATATATAACGAAAGTACATGCAATTTGTCCACATTGCGGCCAAATAGCATCCCATTCATATAGGCTTGTTGATGTGGAGGATACTGTTTTAGTTGGAGAGAAACAACTATACGAACCTCGTTGTAGGAATTGTTTTAATAGGGGAATGTTATAACGAAGGTGAGGAATTGAAATATTGAAAATTTTGTTTCCACATTATTTATCAAATAATTCAATTTTATAGCTAAGTTTGCGAAAATTTTTTTGATACTTCGACCATTATGTCTTTAATTCCAATTTCCCGGGCTTTAATTTCAGTTTATTCTAAAGATGGACTAGATGCTTTAGCTAGAATGTTACACCATTTGGGTGTTGAAATATATTCCACGGGTGGAACACAACTATATCTGGAAGGTATAGACATACCAGTCATAGCAGTTGAATCATTGACAGGATATCCCTCCATTCTCGATGGTAGAGTAAAAACGCTTCATCCTAAAGTATTTGGTGGTATTCTTGCACGAAGAGAAGAGGGACATTTATCTGAATTAAAGCAAATGGAAATTCTTCCCTTCGATTTGGTAGTTGTTGACCTTTATCCTTTTGAAGAAACGGTGAAAGCAGGTTCAGATGAAGCAGAAATTATTGAGAAAATAGATATAGGTGGTATTTCATTGATTAGAGCGGCTGCGAAAAATTTTAAGGACGTGGTTGTTTGTCCTTCAAAGGCATCCTATGCGTTTTTAGTTGATGTTTTAGAAAGAAAGGCAGGAGCAACTTCCCTTTCTGACAGATTGCTGCTTGCTAAAGATGCCTTTGCAGTCACTGCACATTATGATACGTCAATATTTCAATATTTTCAAGGAGAGCCATCTGTTTCTTCCCAGTTAAGAATAAGTGAAAATGTAAAGGTAGATCTTCGTTATGGGGAAAATCCTCATCAAAAGGCTGTTTATTTTGGTGATTTTGACGCAATGTTTGAAAAAATATCGGGTAAAGAACTTTCCTTTAATAACCTAACAGATATAGATGCAGCCGTAGGTCTTATCTCAGAGTTTAAAAATGATGCACCTACCTTCGCTATTCTAAAGCATACAAATCCTTGTGGTGTAGCTACCAGACCTTCCCTTCAGGATGCTTGGCTTTCTGCTTTGGCCGCAGACCCGGTTTCTGCATTTGGGGGTATTTTTATTTCAAATACGAAAATTGATCTGCAAACAGCTACCGAAATTGATATACTTTTTTATGAAGTTTTAATTGCGCCCGATTTTGATATGGACGCTTTAAATTTGCTTACAAAAAAGAAAAGCAGAATTTTATTGAGGTTAAAAAAGATAGAAGTACAAAACATTAGAGTTAAATCTTTGTTAAATGGTGTTATTGTTCAAGATAATGACGTTATAACAGAGGTCAGAGAAAATTGTAAAATCGCCACTACCCTTGAACCTACAGAAGATCAATGGAGGGATTTAATTTTTGCCGCCAAATGTTGCAAACACCTTAAGTCAAATGTAATCGTCTTAGCTAAAAACAATCAGCTTTTAAGTATGGGTTGTGGACAGACTTCAAGGATAGATGCGTTAGAACAGGCTGTAATGAAGGCTGGAAAATATGGGTTTAATCTGGAGGGTGCGGTGATGGCTTCTGATGCTTTTTTCCCTTTCCCTGATTGTGTAGAGATGGCTAATAAGGCAGGGATAAAAGCAGTGATTCAACCGGGTGGTTCCGTGAAAGACCAGGAAAGTATCGATTATTGTGAAGCTAATATGATGACAATGGTCATAACAGGAATTAGACATTTTAGACATTAATTCTTAAAAACCAACTAACTTGCATCCTTTAGCATCTTTAAATAAAATAAATGTTGTGGCACAAATGGCTAATAAAATGATTAAAGTACAGCTTCTTGTTTTTGGACTTCTGTTCTGTGGAGCTTTACGGCTAGTTGGTCAGTCCACGCCGTCCATTATACCAAAATACAATTCACCTTATTCCAGATTAGGAATCGGTAATTATTACCCGGGCTATTTTGCAGCTGCAGCTGGAATGGGAGGAATTGGTGTAGGTTACAACGATCCAACTCATTTGAATCCTCAAAATCCAGCATCTCTTGGATTTCTGAGAGTTACAGCTTTTGAAGGCGGTATTTTCTCCAAATATAGTATTCTAAATAACGGCAAAGGTGAAAATGATGGTGCCTGGAGTGGGAATATTCAATATTTGAGTCTTGGCTTTCCACTTAGAAATCCGATAAATGAATCTTTGGAAAGACAACAACCTATTTCGGGATATGGTATGGCTTTCACTTTGTTACCTTACACTTATGTAGGTTATAATGTTAAATCTACAATCGAAAACCCAGGATTTGGTTCGGCAACGAATACACTAAAAGGAACAGGAGGTACTTACAAACTGGCATGGTCCAATGGATTCAGGTATAAAAATCTCGCAGTAGGTTTAGAGTCAGCTTATCTGTTTGGAAAAATAACGAACTCTCGTCGTCTGCAACTTGATTCATCATCCATTGCGTACGGCACAGAATTAGCTGATGAAATAAGTTTAAGAGGTCTCAGATTAAAAGCAGGATTTCAGGCTGCTATTGATTTTGGTAAAAAGAAAGATAAAGATAAGTCAATTTCTGATTACAAACGATTGTTGATTTCAGGAACCTACACTTTGGGCGGTTCTGTGCAATCGAACGCCAGTCGTTTTTATCGTAGAGAATTATTTCTCACGACCACGATAGTGGACACCTTGGTAAGAGAATTCGATCATATTCAAACGGGTAACTTACCTGTTGAATTTGGATTTGGATTATCTTATGAACGATTTAATAAGTTACGACTGAATGCGGAATACACAGTTGGAAAATGGTCACAATATCAACTTGATGCAAAATCTGAAAAACTATTTGATAATTATTTTATTAGATTCGGAGGAGAATTGATTCCAGAATATGCTTCTTACAATAAATATAGCAGGAGAATGAGTTATAGGTTGGGAGCATTTTATGGAACGGATCCTCGAACAGTAAACGGAAAATCACTACTTCAATACGGCATAACAATGGGATTAGGTCTTCCAATTGTAGTTCCTCGTCAAACTCCCTCCTTCATTGATTTATCTCTGGAAATTGGAAGGTTTGGTCTTGTAGACGCACTTAGAGAGACATATATACAAGTTACAGCTGGATTTTCACTAAACGACAACACCTGGTTTTACAAACGTAAATTTAACTAATTATGAAGGTTCTATTTTCTGGAGTTCTTCCATTACTCCTACTTATTGCGATGATGAATCGAACAAATGCTCAATGTACTTCTTGGGCTGGTAGTCCTAGGGAAACAGAGATTAAAGAAGCACATGTTCTTTACAGGCAGATGGTCAAAGGTAAAACGGCTGCAGAGCTTGCTAAAATGGACGATGTTACCTTTGGTATTGCCTATGAAAACTGGCAAAAGGCCTATGAGTTAGCACCCATGGCAGATGGACAAAGGGCAAATCATTTTATTGATGGCATTGAATTGAATAAGGCAAAAAAAGAAAGATCTTCCGATGAAGCTACTAAACAGGCAGCGGATAAATTAATTTTGTCTCTATATGACCAAATGGTAGTTTGCTATCCAAAAGAAATAGGTTATGCCTTAAGCCGTAAAGCATTTGATATGTTTTATATGCCTGCTTATGGTTATAGAGCTGAAACACTCGCAGCTTTCAAGCAAGCCATTGAAAAAGCTGGAAATGCATCAGAGTATATTATCCTCGAGCCCATCGGTTTGCTGGTCAATTATATGTTCAAAAATAACTTGATGTCTCAGGCAGATGCAAGGTTCATGGTTGAAAAATCTCAGGAAATTGCCGACTTTAATATTTCAAATAATGAAAAGTATGGTCAATATTATGAGGCAGCATACGCAAGAATGGAAGTTCCTCTGGCTGAAGTAGAGGGACAAATTTTTGATTGTGATTATTTTAAAGCAAAATTGGTTCCTCTTTATCAGGAGAATCCAGAGGATTTAGTAACCATTCGCTATACCTTTAATAAGCTTAAAACTCAAGGATGCGCCGATACTGATCCTATCATGGTGGAACTAAAAACAAAGTATGAGGCTAAAGCTGCTGGTATGAATGCAGCAATGCAAGAAGATTTTCTGGCTAAAAATCCTGGAATGGCTGCAAGAAAATTTTATGAGGAAGGGAATTTTAGTCAGGCAATTAAAAAATATCAGGAGGCTATTGCTGCAGAAACAGATGACAATAAAAAAGCCGATTATTATTTAGGTATAGCTTCTATCCAATTCAGACAGCTAAAATCTTATGGTCCTGCAAGAGAAAATGCACGTAAAGCTGCTTCTTTAAGAGCGAACTGGGGCCGTCCATTTCTATTAATTGGTGATATGTATGCTTCAACAAGCAGAAATTGTGGCTCCGATGGGTATTCAAGGGGATTGGCAGTGCTTGCAGCGATTGAGAAATATGCGCAGGCCAGGAATATCGATGCAGAAGTTTCTGCCGAAGCTTCCAAAAAAATATCTCTGTATAGTGCTTCAATTCCTCCTAAAGATGAAGCTCACATGAGAGGAATGTCAGAAGGAGCCAGAGTATCCACAGGATGTTGGATTGGAGAAACGGTTTCTCTTAGATATAATTAATTCTTAGACCTTTTTATTGGTTAGCCGAAAGGCCTTGTTCCTTTTTCGGAACAAGGCCTTTCTTTTTAAATCTTTTCTTATGAAGTACCTTAAAATTTTAGTTAGTCCGCTTTTATTGTCAGTCCTGCTAGGTTGTTCTCCTAAAATACAGGTAGCTACTCAAACAGAAAGTAAACCAACCTTGGATTCTTTACCCAAAGTTGAAAGGCCAAAAGGGTTTTGTGCAACCTTTGATCAGGCAGATAATCCTCAAGAGGCACTTCGTAATTTTGTTCTTTATAGAGATTTTTTAAAAGATACCGATTGGGATCAAGCCTACGAATATTGGGTGAAAGTATATGAACAAGCACCCGCAGCCGATGGTAAACGAAATACCGTATTAGCCGATGGCATTCGTTTTTATGAACATTTCCTTGAATTAGAAAAGGATTCTGTTAAAAGGGAGCAGTGGATTACTAAGATATTTGCCCTTTATGATAGAATTGAGGATTGTTATCCTGCCGGGGGATATGTACCAGCAAGGAAAGGCTTCGACCTGTATTTCACCTATCCTGACAGGGCTTCAAAATTTGAAATTTATACCCTTTTTAAAAAGGCATGGGACATTGACGGGGAAGAAGTTCCCGATTTTGTCCTTAATCCTTTTACGTCCCTTTTAGTAGATTTATATTTTCTAAATGAAATTCCTTTGGAGGAGGCAAGAAAATACTCCTTAGCTCTGTCGCAAAGGTTAAAAAAAGGGCTTAAAGATTGTGAAGGTTCTGCCTGTCTTCGCTGGAAGGTAATTGAGGAATATTTACCTTTAAAAATGGAGGCATTTGAGACTGTCAAAGGATTTTATGATTGTTCCTATTTTATGGACAAATATTATTCCCAATTTCTAAATTCTCCGGATGATTGTGAGGTAATTCGTGAAGTTTACAGCCGCTTGAAGTTTGCCGGATGTTCTGAAGCAGAGGAAAAATTTGCTGCCTTGATTCAAAAAGGGAATGAGAAATGTGCACCTGAAAAAGGGCCGGCTGAGGTCGCTTATATTTGCCTTAGGGATGCAGATTATTCTTGTGCCATTGATGGTTTTATAAAGGCTTCCCGAGAAGTGGCAGACACAAAAAAGAAAGCCGAATTTTTATTGCTTGCAGCAAAAGTATATTATGTCCATCTTAAAAATTTTTCTAAGGCCCGGCAGTTTGCTTTAGAAGCTGCAGCAACAAGACCAAACTGGGGAGAACCATACCTTATTATTGGACGTATGTATGCTTCAAGTGGCCCACTTTGTGGCCCTGGCAGAGGCTGGGAAAGCCAGGTAGTAGTTTGGGTTGCCATTGATGCCTGGGTCAAAGCAAAAAATGTAGATCCTGCATTTACCACCGAAGCTAATAAAATGATCAATCAATATGCGCGGTTTATGCCCAATAAGGAAGACGTTTTTATACGTGGATTGAAAACTGGGGAAAAATTTTACGTGGGTTGCTGGATCCAGGAATCTACGACTATCCGCACGGTGGACTAAATGTAGGCAAATTCTTTGGTGCTTGGTGATTGGGGATTGGTAATTGGTGATTGGTGATTGGTGATTGGGGGGTGGTAGTTCTCTGGCGGTTTGCAGTTTCTCGGGTTCTTTTTGGGTGCTTGGTGATTGGTGCTTTTTGGGGTAATTCTCTTGCAGTTGACCGTTTCTCGGCAGTTTCTCGGGTTCTTTTTGGGTGCTTGGTGCTTGGTGATTGGTGATTGGTGATTGGTGATTAGGGGGTGGTAGTTCTCTGG
>JBEAXK010000135.1:0-10373 GCA_041159865.1 Bacteroidota bacterium | reverse complement strand
AATATATCGTTAGTGTATAACAGCTGAAGTAGCACCTCTGGGAATTCTTATTTCTTCTACAAGGTCTTGAATATGCTTTGGTGGCGCTGGAGTAAATCTGCAGATGACAATAGAAACTACAAAATTTAAAACCATTCCTAAAGTACCTATACCTTCAGGAGAAATTCCAAACCACCAGTTATCTTTATTATTTAGCGTAGGATTCAAGAATTTGAAATATATTAAATAGCCCAGAGTAAAAAATAAACCCACAATCATGCCTGCAATGGCCCCTTCTTTATTCATTCTTTTAGAGAAAATGCCCATTATAATAATTGGAAAAAAGGATGCTGCTGCTAAACCAAAAGCAAAAGCGACCACTTCAGCAACGAAACCAGGAGGATTTACGCCAAAGTAACCCGCAACAACCACAGCAAAAATAGCTGAAAAACGGGCATATAAAAGTTCCTTTTTCTCGGAAATATTAGGTGCGAGAGCATTTTTCAATAAGTCTCTGCTAATTGCGGTTGAAATAACTAATAATAAACCTGCGGCAGTAGAAAGAGCAGCCGCTAAGCCACCAGCTGCAACCAAAGCAACCACCCAATTGGGAAGACCTGCAATTTCAGGATTTGCCAAAACCATGATATCTTTATCAATCGTTAATTCATTTTTAATTTTATCATTTTGATATAAAATCATACCATCCAGATTCTTATCTTCAATCTTAATTAGACCAGTTTTTTGCCAGTTTTGAACCCATGCAGGAAGGGATTCAATCTTTTGACCATTTATATTTGTTATCATATTATAAATACCAAAAGCACCTACAGCAGGAGCGGTAGTATAAAGAATAGCGATAAAAAGCAAAGCATAACCGGCAGATTTCCTGGCATCTTTAACCTTTGGTACTGTAAAAAATCTTACAATAACGTGAGGTAAACCAGCAGTTCCCACCATTAAAGCCGCAGTGATAAAAAATACATCGATCATTTCTTTACTCCCCGAAGTATATGCAATAAATCCTAATTCTGTAAGTAAACCATCTACTTTATCCAATAAATAGGTTCCATCATCCAGGGTACCACCAAATCCAAGTTGAGGAATTGGATTTCCTGTAAGCTGTAAGCTGATAAAAATAGCAGGAACCATGTAAGCAAAGATAAGCACACAATACTGAGCAACCTGGGTGTAAGTAATTCCTTTCATACCACCCAAAACAGCATAAAAAACAACAATTATCATTCCAATAACAACGCCAGTATTGATATCAACTTCCAGGAATCGTGAAAATACAATACCAACCCCTCTCATCTGTCCAGCTACATAGGTAAAGGAAATAAAAATAGCTGCTACTACCGCTACTAACCTGGCAGTTTGAGAATAATATCTGTCACCTACAAAATCAGGGACTGTATATTTTCCAAATTTTCTTAAATATGGGGCTAAAAGAAGGGCTAATAATACGTATCCTCCAGTCCAACCCATTAAATATACGCTACCATCATAGCCCATAAAAGAAATTAAGCCTGCCATAGAAATAAATGAAGCTGCGGACATCCAATCGGCTGCAGTAGCTACACCATTTGCTAAAGGAGATACACCACCTCCAGCAATATAAAACTCCTTTGTGCTCGAGGCTCTGGTTTTAATAGCAATGGCAATATAAAGAACAAAAGTTAATCCAACAATAATATAAGTCCAGGTTAAGATATCCATTTCGAAAATTTAAATAGGTGAAGAAGATTGTTAATAAAAATTATTCATCCACATCAAATTGTTTATCTAATTTATTCATTCTCCATACATAAAAAAATATTAAGAGAATAAATACATAAATAGCGCCTTGTTGGGCGAACCAAAAACCAAGTTTAAATCCACCCATTCTTATTTGGTTAAGTTCCTTTACAAACACAATTCCGAGAAAAAAAGAAGTTGTGAACCAAATAATTAATAGGTAAACCAATATTTTAATATTAGCTCGCCAATAGGCAGATCTACTATGATCCTCATGTTTTAGGTCATTCATCATTTCATTTAAAATTTAACTTAGTTTTGTCTAAGTGATTCAACATCTGAAATACTTTTGGGAATAGGGTCCCCCAAAATTTCATACCCGTCATTCACTACTAACACATTATCTTCAACTCTTGCACCTGTAAAATCGCGATATGCTGTTAATTTATCAAAGCATATAAAATCAGAACCCATTTTATCATTTGCCCATTTATCTATTAATTGGGGAATAAAATAAATTCCTGGTTCCACGGTAAGCACATATCCCTCTTTTAAAGCCTTCCCTAAACGAAGAGAACGCAATCCAAACTGAGTACTTCTTGAAACTGACTGATCATATCCCACGTAATCTTCTCCTAGATCTTCCATATCATGAACATCTAAACCTATCATGTGACCCAATCCATGTGGAAAAAAAAGTGCATGGGCACCAGCTTCTACCGCATCGTGAGGATTTCCTTTCATTAGCCCTAATTGTATCAGACCTTCAGTAATATTTAAAGCTGCCTTTAGATGGATTTCTTTATAGGTTATACCCGGCTTAATTTGACTAATTGCTTTCATTTCTGTATCGAGTACTAATTCATAAATCTCTTTTTGTTTTTGAGAAAAAGTACCTGAAACGGGAAAAGTCCGCGTAATATCTCCAGCATAATGGTTTTTTGATTCCGATCCAAAATCACCTAGAACTAAACCTCCTTCTTTTAAAATACCCGCATAACTATGATTATGCAAAGTTTGACCCTGGGTAGTTAAAATAACCGGATAGGAAATTCTTCCCCCATTACTTACAGCAATTCCTTCTACTAATCCCGTTAATTCGTATTCAAACATTCCCGCTTTTGCCGATTTCATGGCAGCAACATGCATTTTACCTGAAATATTGACTGCTTCAGTCATTTCTGCTATTTCTGCAGCGTCTTTTACAGACCTTTGAGCTGCAACAACTTGAATTAATTTTTCCGATATGAAAGAGGAATAGGATTTATTGGATTTTTGAAAACATTGATTTATATAAAAAATATTTTCAGCCCTATATGGAGGTAAAATATGGATTTGTCTCTTTTGATCTAATGCTTTAGATAAAAGAATTTCTAACGAAGCAGATGATTTAACAGAAGCAATACCTGATAATTCGGCTAATGATTCAAGTGTTGGAACTGCACCCAGCCACACAATTTGATCAAGTGTAAAATTATCTCCAAATAATATGGTTTCCCCTGAGTCAGTATCTAAAACAGCAGATAAATCAGGTCTGTCAATTCCAACATAATAAAGGAAACTACTATCTTGTCTGAAGTGATACGTATTGTCTGGGTAATTCATTGGACTTTCTCTATTTCCAGGAAGAAAAATAAGTCCGTCTTTGACTTTATCCATTAATACGCTTCTCCTTTGGTTATAAGAGGATTGTAATATTTTAGCACTCATTTTTATTTTTTAAGTTCCACAAATTAACTAATTTTTGGGTTTTATCAAAAGCAGCATCCCACATTCTATAGAATTATAAAAATTATCTTCAAGTCCTTTTGAAAAGATGGTAAAGAACTGATAGGAATTTGCTCTATAATTAATTTTGAAGGAAGCAGCAACATTATCGTCTCCATCTCCTATATAACCCCAGTAACCTCTGTACTGAGGAGAAAAGTCCCAGTTACCTAATTTATATTTCATCCCTAATCCAACTAAAAAAGCATCATTTTGTAAATAATCGTCTCTATTTGTTTGCCATACATAAAAACCAAGCATTCCAAACAATCTTAACCTAGATGTAAGCGATTTCCCTCCCGTCAGATCAAAAGAATAACCTGGTGAATCTGTTCCACGCGCTGCATTCACATGGGTAGAGGTAGCAAATCGAAACGTAGATCTAAAGGTTAAATCCAACCTATTTGAATGTTCCCTGGCAAGTTGAAATACAGTATTAAAAATAATATCAGCCATCGCATGGCTTTCATTATAGGCAGGAAAATGAACTCTTCGAAGCGTTTTCCAATCATGATTAGTCTGATAGATTTCGCGTGGAACCCAAAAAATATCAAAACTAATTTTTTTATTTTCTGTAGGATAGGATAAATAGAATGACTGCGCATAAGTAAAATCTCCTTTTGCCTGAAAGAGACGGGCAGAAGAACCAAAAGAAAGGGTTGAATCTGTTAGACCTTCACTTAGTGTTGGAATAGGTAAGGCATTAGGGCCTAAATATTTAGGCGAATAAATAATATAATTTCTCCAATGTGTCATTCCATCCCACCCAACATTTTTTGCCCACCAATTATAATCTTGAGTGCAAGCAAAAAAAGGTAAAAGTAAGCTAAAAGAGCAAATGAAATATCGGATTACTTTATATTTTCTCCAATACATACACCAGGGAGCTTGCTTTTGACTGATTAATCCAACTCATCAAAGAGGCATAAACACCTATCAAAATACCTGCAATAAAACTTCCCTTTCCTTGATTTTTATACTTTTCACTGAGTAAACTGACATAAAACGGATCAAGAACCAGTGATTTTTTAGTAATAAGTTTAAAGCCTTGCGAACGCAACCATTTTTCAAGAAAAGTGGGTGAAAAATGCCATAGATGTCTGGGAACATCATAAGCTGCCCAATAATCTGCGTAAAAATCTGCGTCATAACTTGTAAAATTAGGAACAGCAATCATCAATAATCCATCATCAGAGAGACTGGAATTAATTTTATTCAGGAAAACGGCAGGCTCATGAATATGTTCTAGGACATGCCAAAGCGTAATAATACCAAAAATATGATCATAGGAATCATTCAAAAAATCATGAGGAGTTATCACATCCAGACCAAACTGATTTATAGCGAAATTTCTGGCTCCATCGTCAATTTCAACCCCTTTAACCTGAAAACCATTTTGTTTCAAAGCGTTCATAAAATGACCTGTTCCACAACCGATATCGAGTAAAGTTTTTTTAGACGAAAATGATTTGATCCAGTTCATTTTTTGCTTAATCATAAAATCTCTGGCAGCATGGTAAAGGGTATTTACTATTCCCTTTTTCGTATTAGAATGGGAAATATAATCCTCACTTTGATAATATTTACCTAAAGCTGCCAAATCTGGAATTGGATTAGTAAATCTCAATCCGCAATCTTCACAATCAAAAAGGCTAAAAGTTTCTTTTGAAACAGAGTGATCCTTTAGGAAAAAAGCAATTTTTGTTTTTTCGCTTTGACAAAAAGGACAACTCAGTTTTGCAGAATTCTCGTTGGACATTTAAATTTTATTTAATCGATTCTAATTTTTCTCAATTCTGAAATAACAAGAGGTCTAAGTTTTCTTGCGGCCTCCAACAAAAGAGCAGCATCTGTAGGAAAAACAGTGGGTCTATTTCCTAACTTTTTCTTGGTATCTTCAGTCAGCGCATTTTCATCTCCTTTAAAAGAAGCAGCTCTATTCTCAAAGACTGCAACCGCATTAATATCTCTACTTTCTTTTATACCTTTTGTGTATAAATCCATCACCTCAAGTCTGCCAGAAAGGCCTGCAGATTTAGTCTGAAAAACCTCTAAAATATGCGCTTCAATCCATTTTGTTTTAGGCAATTTAATATCATTTCCTGCGGTATCTTTTTTAACATTCCCTTTTTCGTCGAGAGCATATTGAAAACCGTCAGAAACTTCTTTTTTCTCGACAAATGATTTTTCATTTACGGCCCCAGGACTTACTTCAATATGTGAAAGAATGAGGGTGATTCCAAGATCATATACTCTGTTTTTTTCTGGAAAAGCGTCAAATTTTTGCCATTCTTTGTCTAAATCTCTAAATCCAAGTCTCAATATTTCATCTTCAAGACCAGCGGGAAGAATAGATTGTGAATAATTTTGGACATTAACCAAAATTTTTGTGGTGCCTAATTCTCTGGCTTCTCTTTCTAACTGAGGAACATCTAAAAACCGTGCCGCATAATTTTTCAATTTCAATAAAGCTTCATAAGCTTTTCTTGCTGAAATTCTGTCTTTAGTATTTCTGGCTTCATCCAAGAAATCTTTTGCCGACGTGTATAAGAAATTAATAGTTTGTTCTTTTGCTTCTTTTTCAAGATCATTGGTATTTACAAATAGAAAATTTGCTTTTTTACCATTTTCGTCCGTCAGAGGTAATAAGGGTCTTATTTGCTCTTGTCTGTCCGAAATAAAACGATAAATAGAAAGTATGGTTTCCCAAGATTCAGGATTACCTTCATTTTTTAATTTATCAATATAGGCCATATCTTTATCAGTGGCCTTTTTAAAAGCTGTTTCCAACCCTTTTACATATTCAACTTTATTAACTTTAGCACCTGATAATTTATTGGTTGCGTAATAAATTGCTTTATCATATTGACCCGTTTCTACAAGTTTTTCCATGGAAGTGCAACTAACAAAAGATAACATGAAGAAAAACCATAAAAAAATAATAGTTGAATTTTTCATAAGTATTGGTTTTATTCAAAATTACAATTAATTTTCGTGATTAGCCCAGATTGAAGCTAAATGTATAATCATTTCAGATGATTTCTCCATATCTTGAACTGAGACCCATTCTTTTAAAGAATGAAAAGCATGTTCACCTGCAAATAAGTTTGGGCAAGGCAGCCCCATAAAGGATAGTCTTGAACCATCTGTTCCACCTCTGATAAATGATTTCAAGGGAGTAAGCCCAGTTTTTTCAATGGCTTTTATGGCATAATCAACGACAAAAGGATAATTTTCCAGAACCTCTTTCATGTTCCGATATTGCTCACTAATTTTTATTTCAGCCGTAGAATTTGGAAAATCAATCATCACTTTATTTACCAAATTATGAATAAAATTTTCTTTTTCCAAAAGCCCTTCTCTTGTAAAATCTCTAATAATAAGATGAACAGAAGTCTGATCCGCTTTACCTTGAATATGAACAGGATGAATGAAACCCTCTTTATCTTTGGTTGTCTCGGGACTTATTGCATTTTTTGGTAATTCATTCAAAAAAACACCGGCCATTTTCAAACTATTTTCCAGCTTATGATAAGCAAAACCTGGGTGAGCGGAGACCCCTTTAAATATAATCTCCATACTATCGGCGGAAAAAGTTTCATCCTCAATGGAACCTGCTTTTTCACCATCGATAGTATAGGCAAAATGGGCACCTAATTTTTCAAGATTAACAAAATCAACCCCTTTACCAATTTCCTCATCGGGCGTAAATAGAATTTTCAAGGTACCATGAAGAATATCAGGATTGGAAATCAGCAAATGAACTGCATTCATGATAGCGGCTACACCCGCTTTATTATCGGCACCGAGGAGAGTTAAGCCACTCGCAGTAATGATATCATTTCCAATCTGATTTAAAAGATCTGGTTCATTTTCAGGAGAAATAAAAAGGGTAGGATTATCAGCAAAGGTAATTTTCCCCCCATTATAATTTCTATGAATGACAGGTGTCACCTTTTCACCTGGTGCATCGGGGGAAGTATCAACATGAGAACAAAAGCAAATAACGGGGACCTTTTTGTTTATATTGGAGGGTAAGGTAGCATAAACGTAACCATATTCATCTAAATGTGCATCGGATAGCCCCATTTCCAGCAGTTCTTCCACCAAAAGTTTACTCAAATCTTTTTGACAACTGGTGGAGGGGAATGAAGTTGAGAAAGGATCAGATTGCGTATTTATTTTTGCATATCTGATAAATCTGGAAACAACATCGTGATTAAAAACGGGTAACATCATGATTACGACTTTGCACAAATATAAAAAAAAAGAAGCCCGCATCAAAATGTGAGCGGGCTTACAAGTTATATAAACAGGTCAAAACTATAGCGCAGATTTGACCGTCTTAATTATTACAGCAGCTACTTTATAAGGATCTGCCGCAGAATTTGGACGACGATCTTCTAAATAACCTTTCCAACCTTTTTCAACAGTTGCCACAGGAATTCTGATAGAAGCACCTCTGTCAGACACACCATAGCTAAAATCATTTATAGAGGCAGTTTCATGTTTTCCTGTTAATCTTAAGTGATTATCGGGACCATATACATCAATATGCTCTTTGACCCGAGGACGGAAGGCTTCTAAAATCTTTTTATAAGTAGCTTCACTACCACAAGTTCTTAGCGTAGTATTAGAGAAATTAGCATGCATACCAGAACCATTCCAATCGAGATCTCCCAACGGTTTACAATGCCAATTTACGTAAACACCATGAGCTTCTGCCGTTCTTTCAAGTAAATAACGAGCTACCCAAATTTGGTCACCTGCTTCTTTTGCCCCTTTTGCAAAAATTTGAAACTCCCATTGGCCAGCTGCAACTTCCGCATTGATTCCCTCAACATTTAAACCCGCATCGAGACAAATATCTAAATGTTCTTCAATTACTTCTCTTCCGAAAGCATTTTTAGCCCCTACTGAGCAATAATAAGGACCTTGAGGTGCTGGAAAACCATTTGCTGGAAAACCAAGTGGTTTATTAGTTTCGGGATCGAACAAAAAATATTCTTGTTCAAAACCAAACCAGAAATCGTTATCGTCATCATTTATTAATGCACGACCATTGGTGGGGTGTGGTTTTCCGTCAGCCGTTAATACTTCGGTCATCACGAGATAACCATTATGTCTTGCAGGATCGGGATAAACAGCGACTGGCTTTAATAAACAATCTGATGAATTTCCAGGAGCCTGTTCAGTAGAACTTCCATCGAAGGACCACATAGGACAGTCTTCAAGATTTCCTGAGAAATCCTCCACAATTTTTGTCTTACTGCGAAGACTCTGCATGGGTTTGTACCCATCTAACCAAATGTACTCTAGTTTTGACTTTGCCATTTTTTATAGGATTTAATGAACTAATTCCAAATTAAAAACTGTAAACAACTGCCATTAAAAGACCGGAAGTAGATTTTAAGCTGTTCGAATCTAAACTAGTAAAAGTATCAGATTTAACACCAGAGTCAATTCGAAATTCGGGAATTAGGGTTAAGTTACCGATATGAATATTTCCAGATATAGTAAAAGCTGTAATTGCATTTTCCTCAACCCCTGTAATTAATCCATATTTATCGAAAATTCTTTCTCCTCTCATGCCAAGTGTAAAAGCATCAGACAATAAAAATTTTCCGTAAAATGCCAGACCACTCCATGATGACGCACTTTTACCGATAGGCTTAACTAATTTATTAGTTCCATTAAAGCCAATTCCAACTTTTTCAGAAATAGCATAAGTTGCTGTTAAATCAAATTGATTGGTAAATTCTTCAGGATTTTTTTCAAATGCATCTGCTGATTTACCTCCAATATAATTTAGATAAGTACTTAACTTTCCTGAGGAATAAGATAACTGTCCACCTAAATGTTTACCTGAAACTATATCAATTTTAGTATCTGTATCGTTAAATACGCCTAACATAACCCCAAATTTTTCTGACAAAGCATAATTTGCTTTTATACCTGTGTGGAAAAATGGTCCATTACTAAACATATAAGAAACAGTATAATTGATGTTACTTTTAGAATCAATTAATTCATAACCTACATGTGTGCTAAAGTTACCCATTGTAAAGGTTAAAGCATCTGTAGGAGAATACGTTACAAATAATTGTTTAATGTAAGAAAGTGCGGTACCAGCATAACCATTAGCCATCTCAGCTCTTGGACCAATCGCAAGATCAGCTACAAATCCTACCTTTCCTGTTTTTGTCAGGACAATATTTGCCATACCTAAAGAAAAGGATTTATTCTCTGGCGTAAAACTGGTAGGAAAGGGTGCATTGTTGAAACTTCCTAAGTAGTAACCATCTACATAACCCGATATTTCAAATGGAGCTTCAGAAGTTTTTTCTTCTTCTTTTACTTCCTCAGGAGCAGCCGTTGCTGTTCCTTGTGCAAATGTGCTGTTTACAAAAATAAATGCAAATAAAAGGCATAGAATTGTACCTCTAAATAAGTTGAACTTACTCATAGTGAATAATTTAAATAATGGATTAAAAAAGAGTTGATTATATCTACCGGCTTCCCTAAATCCATACATTAAATTCCACTAATGAATTATAAAAGGAATCTATGTATATTTGCTTTGCTTAATTAAGGAAAATGGGAAGCCGTTTTTCTGTTCCGACACCTGGTTTGCCGACCAGGTGTCTTTGTTTTTACATATTAAAACCAGCCATTTGTTCTGATGGTGAATCTGCATAAGCAGACATCTCATGTTCACAAACATCCAGTCCTTTAATTTCTTCTTCTTCAGTAACTCTGATTCCCGTAGTTATTTTCAGGACATACATAATAATAAATGCGGCTACAAAGGAAAATAAACCAACAGTGGCAACGCCCATGAATTGTATGCCCAATTGTCCCAAACCACCTTTAACTCCAAATATTCCAAC
>JBEAXK010000128.1:0-6553 GCA_041159865.1 Bacteroidota bacterium | reverse complement strand
AAGTATTAACTACAACAACCACTCATTTCATGGGACCTATCACCTTTAAATAAATGAATATGAAAATTTCCTGGGGAACTGGCATTGCCATTTTTTATAGTTTTTTCGTTATCGCCATGCTCGTATTTGTCTATGCATCTACCAAAGAAGATATTAGCTTAGTTTCTGACACCTATTACGAAGAAGATTTAAGCTATCAAGTGAAATTAGACAAAATGCAGCGGACAAATCAATTAAAGCATGTATTTGAATTATCCATTGAACAAAACAATGCCGGAATTTCTGTGACTATTCCTGAAGAACTACCTCATTTTAAGGGGAATATGACTTTATTTCATCCTGCTTATGCTATGTTAGACCAGGTATATCCTTTTGAAAATAATGTGCGAAATAAACAGTTCATTCCTGTCCAAAGACTAAAAAAGGGTCGATGGCTAGTGAAAATTGAAGGGGAAAATGAGGGCAAAAATTATTACCATGAAGCCTATCTGTTAGCGCCATGATTTTTTATTTATCTGCCTTTTTGATTGGCCTGGCAGGCAGTGTTCACTGCGTTGGCATGTGCGGACCATTGGCACTGGCCATACCAGCCTCGGGAAATAATATAGGATATTCTCTGTTATTTCGCAGCCTCGCCTATCAAATCTCCAGAATAATAGGTTATGGTTCCCTAGGTTTGGTCGTTGGCATATTTAGTCAAAGCATGCAATTTACCGGCTTACAACCCTATTTCTCTATATTTTCTGGCATTTTCCTCTTGTTTTTGGGGTTTTTTGGCATTATACCCGATGTTAACTCCTTTTCCAAGTATCCGGTCATCCACGAAATCCAGCTGAAAATTAATCGGATAATGGCTAAAGCCATGTCAAACAATCACTTTAGCACCCCTTTTGTCCTCGGTTTTATGAATGCATTATTGCCCTGCGGTATGATTTATATTGCCCTTGGCACCGGGCTGAGTAGTGGAAACATTACAGAAGCGTCGCTCTATCTCATGTCTTTTGGATTAGGCACCCTACCACTCCTGTTAATGGTAAGCCTTTTCGGACAATTCATGTCACTTACAATGCGCCGAAACTGGCAAAAAGCCATTCCTGTTATTTTTATGTTATCAGGTATTATATTGATTTACAAGGGTATGAAAATTGATCTTCCTATGAATTATAATTTTTGGGAATGGGGGGTGGAACCGCAATGTGGCGGCTGAAATGGGAATGGGGACAAGGGGGAGATTGGTCTCCTGCGGACGGGAAAGCTATTAAGATGGCGCCGCGATGCGGCTGAAGGAGAATGCTATGGGATTTCTAATTCATCGCATTTTTTTGGGCACATTGGATTCAGTTAACTTAAGGTTATACTTTTCTCTAATGGCTTCCATTTCCTTTTTCAAAATATCAGGATGTTTCCAGTATTTTTCACTTAATTTTTCACGAATTTCTATCATGAGTTTCACAGAATCAAATTTTTTAATAGTTTCCATCATCTTTTAAATTTAATATTTCTCTTGGTGTTCTTATCTCAATAATTTTATAACCGAGCCTTAAATTGATTGAATTATAAAGCTTGATTCTGTCCAAATTGACGATATGTTTAAAATTCCAACTGGCTAATACATCCGCGTTGTTTAATGTTGCTAAAGAAATATGTAATGCATCGTTATAACTTTTTATAGTCAAAGCACCTTCTTCTATATATTTTTCCGCAAGATTTATTACTTCATCACTCACAAATATATTTGAAATTTGATTTAGTGGAATCACTTTTACTTTTTCTCTTACCTTAAATTTAGCTAATTCAAGTTCTTGTAATGTCAAATCTGAAAGCACCATTACTTTTTTACCAAAAAAAACTCCTGAAACAAAAAGTTACTCCATTCTTCAAATTCTTCATCAAAACAACCACCTATTACAGATATATCAACATATACCTTCATTATTAAAACTACAAGAAATTAATGGAAATTGCTAATTAATTTTCTTTATATAGATTAATATTTTAAAAATTATATATGGTAATGACTATTTTTTGGGGTTATGATTAATCTACTTTGAGGGTGGGAGATCTTTGGCTAGTTCCATTTTCATTGATGGACTCGATACAATAATAATAGGATTTTTGGGAATCCATGGCTTTCATCCAATACTCATTGTTGGAGTGAACCATGATGCTTGTATATAACTTGTCGGGTTCAGTGCCATAATAAATGTTATAGGCGAATGCATTATCCACTGGTTTCCATTTGATGAAGGCACTGCGTTTGTCCTTTTCAGTGCGCAAAACGATAAAATTTTTCACTGTTTCTGGCTTCTCCCCCAGCCCATTTCCGAATACCCTAAAGCCACTGATGGCAAATTTACCCGTGGGCATATTCTTGATTTCCAATTTGATATACCTTGTTTGAACGGGTGATGAAAGTTCAATGTAATCATGGGGAACATCGGTATTATTTTTGGATTTATCCACTAATACAGCCCATTTTTTACCGTCCAGAGAATGCCAGATAATATATTGATGGAACTGATTGGGCCATTTTCCTAATCTGTTTGAATCTACGTCTTGATCGGCAAAATTAATTTGGATAGCATTTACCCTGGAAATATTGCCCAGATCGGACTGTATCCATTCCCCTGCATTTCCCGTTTTTGCACTCCAATAGGTTTTTGAAAGTTCATCTACCGCATTATTGGGCAAATAACCACCCAGCGTGGAGGAAACCTGAACTGGTTTATTATAATTTAACAACATCCATCCCGTAAAATATGGCGATTTACCATCCTGTCCATACTCATCACCTTTAATGCCAGGAGTAGGAATATAATGAGGATAATCGCCAAAAGTAGTATTGCAAAACATCTTATCGTCCGAATCAAATCCAGATGGCCAAATACCTAATCTCCGCTCAAAGGTATTTTTTACAGAGATAACGGTGGTAGATATATGCCAGTAATTCCCAAATTTATCATTGAAGGTAGTTCCATGACCTGCTCCCCTAACAAATCCACCCACTTTTATGCTCAATGGATCACTTTGTGCCTCAAAAGGTCCCAATGGATGCTCCCCTACCAATAAACCATCAGCATAACCACTAAATTCAGTACCCGGAGCCCCATATTGGAGGTAATATTTGTTTTTGTACCTTGTCATGTGGGAACCTTCAAGAAATGGGTCTAAAAAAGTATTATCCATGTGTTCCCCAAATCGCTGCCAACCAAAACGCCAGGGTTCCAGGGAGTACATTTCCTTTCGGGTTCCGACGGGATGTAACAAATTCCTTTCCAGTTCAATACCATACATTGGGTATCGGTTACTACTTCCATTATACATATAAAATTTACCATCGTCATCTGTAAAAAACGAGGGATCCCACCCTCCTATCGCAAAGGAATCAACCAAAGGTTTCCATTCATTTTCCTTTGGATTGGTGCTCATCCAAACAGTGAAATTAGTTGAATAGGTAGATCCCATCACCACCATGGTATCACCTAAAATGCCAACGCCGGGAGCGCAAAGCTCATCATAGACATTGTGCCAGGGACGTAAAAACTTTTTGCTTTTATATGTCCAGTTCAACATATCATCACTCCACCAATAGCCCCATTGATTCGTTGAAAACAGATAATAAGTTTCCTTAAATAATACAATAACAGGGTCAGCTGTTGCCCTGTGTCTGCCCCACTCGCTGAAATTAGGAATGGGCGTATAGCCATAATCTATGTTGATCGGATTACAATATGTTTTTTGCTGAGCTGTCAAGCTAAAATTACAACTCAATAAAAGGAATAAAACACCTATTTTAAGACGAAAACCGAACGAAAATTCCTTTCTTACAAACTTTTCCAGTTTATTAGCCATAAAGAACTTTATTATTAATTGTCAACAACCTTAATGGACATGCGTGAATCTTTATTATTTTTTACATCATATTGTTTCACTTGATTTTTTAATACCGGTTTATATTTTCTGTTTCTTGATAATTCATATTGATAAAAAGCAGAACCTATTTGTTTTAGAAAAGGCCATCCAACGGTTTCTTCATCATATTTAGAATCATTTATTACCCCATCGCTATTTACATAAATGGTGGCCGACAACATATAATCAATGTTATGTAAGGTATCTAATACATAAGAAACATCGGTTAGAAAGCCATACGCCCAGCCCACTTTATTAAATACACGTATATTTTTAGGCATTATGTGGGTACTATCCAGAAAAAAGAATTTAACATAACTATCATAGAAAACAGAAGGATCATAATTAGGAAAATTTGTTTCTGAAGGATATTGAGACAAATATTTTAATAAAAACAAGCGATCTTCCTCCTTCATATTAAATCTGTATTTCAACGGAACGGAAGATGGAAAAATAACTGCCTGCAGCATTTTCTGCATATCCTCTAAAGAAATATGATTGTGCCTTGTAAAGTCAAAAGGAGTTTTTATTAGTTCATTCCTACTATTTATATGCGCTTCACCAATTAAAATGGGTTTCCCAAATTGAAAACTATCCTTATTATATTGCGGAGGTAAATGTAAGATTACCTTATTATCAGGGTTCAGGAAACTTATCCCATTGGTATGTCTGTTTTGATCTTCTGTAAAGCCCATAAATTGCCGGGTAATCCTGGTGGAAGAATAACCTTTTTCAATTAATTTTTTATTTATTTGCTGCTGACCTATAAATTGATACATCCTATTGTAGGGGTCATTTTCAGAAATTAAAAAAGCGCGTTTTATAAAATGGGCCATGGAAGGATTTTTATTTTCTGCCGTTGAATCTGTTACCATTGCAACTTGCCGTTGATAACTACTATCAAAGTGCATGGTTGTAAACTTATCTACACCAGGAATATTTAATTCATTTAATTTTTCCAGTGATAAAAAAGCGAGTGGCATTTTAACCATAGACGCTGGATTAAAATAGGATTCAGGATCGACATTTAATTTGTAGTTAGTAAAGTTTGGAACCCCATTTTTATCTCTGTTTATCTGAGTATATATGATTTGATAACGAAATATTTCGGGTTTAGCCAATACCTCTTTAGCCACACTATCATTCAATTCGCTTAAAATAGAGGTCATCAAAGCATCCGATTGTGCCCGCAAATTATTAGAAATAAAAAGACATAAAAAAGAACTAAAAAACAAAACCCTCTTCATGACTAAAATATTAATTTTTTAACCATTTATTTTTCCCGTAACCCATGATATCTGCCCATCCAACAGGCAAGCAGAAAATCGGGGTCACCTCTTTTGGAAATAATAGCAAATCTACATTTAGTTACTATAAAACGATAAAGGAAAGTAAATTTAAGTCATTTTCGAAATACTGAATCTACCAATAGGCAGTAAATATGATAAACCTTGCATAGGCGTTACAAGATTCAAAAAGTTACTGGAAAATAACCTTTTCACCGCCATATAGTAGTTATTTATATGTTTTTCTTGGTATCTGGAAAATTAATTTTTTGCAAAAAAAGACCCATTGACTTTAATTTATTTAAAATCAGACGTATTTTAGACCATTGTTTTTACTTAAAAAAAATAAGATGGCAACTTACAAAGTAGAAGAAATCGAAGGCATTGGACCTGCCCTTGGCGAAAAGTTGAGAGCAAATGGCATAAACACCATTGAGAAATTATTAGAAAATGCAAATACCAAAAAAGAAAGACAGGTATTAGCAGAAAAAACGGGTATTTCAGAAAAGTTAATACTCAAATTTACCAATATGGCCGACCTGTTTCGGATCAATGGCATTGGTCAGGAATATGCAGAATTGCTGGAGGCTTCTGGCGTCGATACCGTTCCGGAATTAGCTCAGCGCAATGCCACCAATCTGGTTGCAAAAATGGAGGAAGTGAATGAGGCTAAAAATTTAACCAGGAAAACCCCATCGGTTACGGAAGTAGAAAAGTGGATTGCCCAGGCGAAAGAACTTCCCAGAGTGATTGAATACTAGTAAAAAAAGATGCACGCATCGCCTCATTTTCCTTGGTGATGCGTGTATTCTATTTAGGAATTTCCCCTGTTACACCTAAAAATGTCTCGAAATTTTCCCGGTGAATCCTATTTATGGTTGCAGCTGGATAAGTTTTTCTGAAAGAATTAGGTAAAGATCCTTTTGCCTCCGGATTCCATTTGAATTCAAAAGCTGACAATTGTCCATTTTCCTCCTCTACATAATCAATTTCTTGCTGTTCTGTCGTTCGCCAATACCAGTTATTTACCCATTTTTGCTGATAGGCTAAATATTTTATCCGTTCAGAAACTAAATAGTTTTCCCATAATGCACCAATATCTGTTCTGTTTTCGATGTGCTCAAAGTTTGCAATGAGCGCATTCCTTATTCCATTGTCGAAAAAATATACTTTTCTGCTTTTTTTCAATTCATTTCTCTGGTTTCTACTGAATGAAGCCAATCTGAAAATAATATAAGATTGTTCCAATAACATCATATATTTTTCAACCGTTTTCCCATCTAACCCACATATTTGAGCCAGTTCATTATATGAAACCTGTGAGCCTATCTGCAAAGCCAATGCTTGTAATAATT
>JBEAXK010000123.1:0-4334 GCA_041159865.1 Bacteroidota bacterium | reverse complement strand
TGCTCCAATTAGCAATAAAGTTGTTTCCGACCCATTTGTATTAATTTCTGGGGTATCTACCTCAAAATTACCCGTATCTGTAAATATCCAGACGAGCCCATCCAATGGCGTAGCTACTCCTGACTTCGCCACGCTTTTTTAGGTTTATTTTTATTATATTGAATATTAATGTGTTATAATTTTTGCGATACCAAAATGGGTATCGCAAGACTAAAAATCTTTATTTTTATGGGATGTTTATATCACGTAAAAAAAATCGGTCTGGAAGCACAAGCGTTGTTGTTATTAGCAAAGCTAGTGGTAAGTTAAAATACTTAAAAACCATTGGAATTAGCTCTGATGAACAGGAAATTGAAAAGTTTGTCAACGAAGCTCGGGAATTTATACATACCTACGAAGGCCAGATAGATCTTTTCAAGTCCTTCGATGATGAAAGAAATGAAGAGCTTCGCACAAATGCTTTTATTTCCAATATTGAGAATGTCCTTTTAAATGGTTCTCAACTGATTTTAAATCAGATATATAAACGAATTGGTTTTGATCAGATTGATGATGAAGTCTTGAAACATTTAGCCGTAGCCAGGTTAAGCCAACCTATGAGTAAAGCGTCCACAGTTGAATATTTGAAATCCCATTTTGATGAAGATTTAACGCTTTCAAAAATTTACCGATACCTGGATACCCTTTACAATACCCAGCAAGAAAAAGTACAGGAAATCAGCGTAGAACACACTCGAAGAATTTTAGGAGGAAGAATAGGGTTGATGTTTTATGATGTCACGACCCTTTATTTTGAGACTGATCAGCGGGATGAACTTCGTGAAAGTGGGTTTTCAAAAGATGGCAAACATAGTCAGCCCCAAATTGTGTTGGGTTTACTAGTTAGCCAGGATGGATATCCTTTATCTTATTCGATTTTCAATGGTTCTCAATACGAAGGCAGGACGATGATACCGATTGTTGAGGATTTTATCAGCCGCTTTGATTTGGCCGATTTTGTCGTGGTGGCAGACTCCGGATTAATGAATAAATCAAATATCGCATTGCTTGAATCAAGTGGATATAAATACATCATTGGAGCAAGAATCAAGAGTGAATCAAAGGAAATCAAGCAGTGGCTACTCTCTCTGGAGAAGAAAGAAGGTGTTTTTTACGAGCAATCGTTAAGGGGGAATCGATTAATCGTTGGATATACCGATAAAAGGGCCAAAAATGATAAGTACAACCGTGAGAAAGGAATAAGAAGACTCCAGAAAGAGTACAAGAGCGGCAATATAACCAAAGAAAACATTAACAAGCGTGGGTATAATAAATTTTTGGAGATATCAGATAATGTCCAGGTAAAAATCAATCAGGACAAGATTAAGGAAGATGAAAAGTGGGATGGATTGAAGGGATACATCACGAATACAACGCTCCCAGCATCTGAGGTATATGCGCAATACAATGGCCTATGGGTTATAGAAAGAGCGTATCGGATAACTAAGGGAACTATTGAAATGAGGCCCATGTTCCACTTTAATCCACGTCGAATTGAGGCTCATGTTTGCATTTGCTTTGTTGCATATAAAATGTATAAAGAACTTGACAGGGTGTTAAACCTGTCAGGTATCGATTTAAGTGCTGATAAAGCGCTTGCCATTGCCAAAACAATCACAACACTTAAGATAAAATTGCCTTTACAAAACAAATCTATTTATCACACTTTACTTTTAACCAAACAACACAACCAACTCAAACTACTTTATAACGAAAAATATTGGCAAAGTATAGAAAAAATTTAAAATGGGTATCGCATTGGCGAAGTCAGGAAATTCCATTTAAAATAACTAATAACAAAACTAAAGCAACACCAAATTTAGAAAATCAAGACGATTTGTTTATACTACTCCCCGAAAATGTAGCCACCAGTATAGTTGAAAAAAGGCTTAAATTAGCCACAAGAAAACATGAAAGGAATGAAAAGGAAATTCAGTTCAGCATTCAAAGCACAGGTTGCCATTGAGGCGTTAAAGGAGCGGGAGACGCTTTCTGATTTATCAAAAAGGTTTGAAGTACATCCAACGATTATCAGTAAATGGAAGCAAGAATTCCTCGCCAATTCAGCTGCTGTTTTTGATAAGTCGGCCCACAAAGAGGAATCAAATACAGATACCGAAAAGTTATTTGCAAAGATAGGACAACTGGAGATGGAGCGAGATTTTCTAAAAAAAAACTTATTGAAATTGGGTCGGTAAAAGATCGTAAGGCCATGATAGACAGAAAATTGAATTTTAGCATTAGGCATCAGTGTGCTTTATTGGATGTAGCCCGTAACCGACTTGACTCAAAAGTTAGTTCAGAGCGGCCAGAGAATCTTGAGGTGATGAGGCTCCTGGATGAACGGTATTTGGAAAAACCGAGTCATGGTGTACTTCGAATGCAGGATTATTTACTGGACAAGGGTTATGAGGTTAACGAAAAAAGGGTGCGTCGGTTAATGAGAAAAATGGGGTTGATGGCCATTTATCCGAAACCGAACCTGAGTAGGTTAGGTATGGCGAAATACATTTATCCGTATTTGCTGCGTAACCTTACCATTACCAGTCCCAATCAGGTATGGGCTATTGACATCACCTATATACCCATGCATAAAGGCTTTATGTATCTGACAGCCATCATAGATTTACACAGTAGATTCGTAGTTTCGTGGGGGTTAAGTAATACGCTGGATGCGGAAAGTAGCCATAGCGTACTCAGGGAAGCCATTAAGAACCATGGAAAACCCCAAATGGTGAATTCAGATCAGGGGTCGCAATTTACTTGCAAGGAATGGGTAGCTTATTTGAATAAGGAAGAAATCAGCATTAGTATGGATGGTAAGGGTCGGGCATTAGATAACATATTTATTGAGCGATTATGGCGCAGCGTAAAATACGATTATGTGTATCTTAATCCTGCACAGACCGGGGATGAATTATACAGAGGTTTGACAAAATATTTCAAGGATTACAATGAAAGTAGCCACCAGGGAATTAACAGAAAGAAGCCGGTAGAAATCTACCAAAAAGTTGCATAATGAAAAGAGACGAAAAATACATGCGAGCAAGTGTGGAAAACGAGAATAATTCTATCGAATTATTTCCCGTTTCCCACAACTACAAGGTTATGATGATGATTGATTTTAATTATTAAATTAACTTCGCTGGTGACGTGAGTGGGGAGTACCATAGTTTACAGGAACGAAAGTCGAGTAAGCGTTGACTGAATTAAAAAAGTTAAAGCAACTTGGTAAGCATTTTATATATTCCACTGAAAGTGAGCCAACTACCTATTCCGGGAATATGAGGTTCTTTGTCAATTTTGGTGAAATTTCATATTTGGTTATTTATATGAAAAATAGAACTGACCAAGAACCAGGACTAATATTAACAGGAAACTTCATTGAAAAGCAGTGTGTTTGAAACAATGCACACCAAAATTGACTAAGAACCAGATTTATCTGGATTTTACATTGTCTAAATCTTTAAACGAACTGGCGTCAAGACTTAATAACTCAAACTGTGGTAATTCAGCCGATTGCAAGTACTGATTTGTTATCTTGTCAAGAAACGATTTCGTCATAATATCTTCCTCTAAAAACTGTTCAATATCTGGAAACACAGCCAAAATATTTTCGTCACTTATTTTTAGTCTATGCCTGATATTCTTAAAGAATTTGATCTCAGCATACTCAATTTGCTCGTCTGCTTTAATTGTCTGAATTGCAAAATCAATTAAAGTTAATTCTTCTTTTTCAGATAATAATGATTTCTCTAACAATTCAAAATAGTAGGAAATAAATTCCTTACCTCTTGAGTTAATCTTGTTTAAAAGGGAATTAATTTCTTCCTGAAAATTTAAATCTTTGAACAATGTAGAATTTTCACACATTGTTTTAATCAAGACAATTTCTCTGCTGTCTATATGCCCGTCAGATGCCATACAGCAAAATGCTGTTTTAAGCAAAAGTTTATCAAATTTAATTGTGTCCATATATTTTTTTATTAAGATTTAAAACCGATTCTTGGACGGTCATTTTTTTGTTCTGTAATTTCTGAATTCATTTTTGCTCTTACTATTTCGTATTTCTGCAACTCCTTAAGTGGAACTGAAGGCTTTGTATTTTTTACAATGTTTTCCAAAATGTACATTGTAATTCTTGACTTTTCTTTTAAAGCAAAACGGGACGCTTCATTTACTAAAAATTCAATGTCGGAAGAAACATAGTTTGCTGTCAATGTTGAAAGACGGTCATAATCTATACCAAAATCAAGCGGTCTGTTTTTTAGATACATTTCAAACATCTCTTTTCG
>JBEAXK010000073.1:0-61043 GCA_041159865.1 Bacteroidota bacterium | reverse complement strand
TGTAGGGATGGGTGAAAACATGCTTTAGTTGGTTTTCCTTGAAAAAATCAGATATTAATTGAGCGCTAAATTGTTTTCCATTATCGTTTCTTATCTCTACAGATATGTCTTGTGCCTTTATATTGGCGGGTTGTAGATATTCTGCAATAACCTCTTCCCAACATGCCTTTACCTGGATGGCTTTCATGGAATAACCTACATTCCATGAAAGCACATAGCGTGTGAATGTATCCAATATAGTCAGCACAAAGGCATATTTACGCGTCCCATGTGTTTCAGCCCCTTTTATATAAGGACGTAGATTACGAAAGCGATAGGCATAGGCATTAAATAGCTCTGTAAAGAAGAAAAGCGATAGGGCATTAAGGTCACTTTAGTGAAGTTTAACCTTTGAGTGGACAAAAGGTAGGACAACAAGGTACTAAAAAAACGCGCTGGAAAGATATAGTCAACTCTGAGGTTAGGGAAATGGATAATAAAGTTTTGTTGGAAAAGATTGTTGCCATTAAACTGAATAATGATTTGCCCAGTGAATATTTAATGCTTACAAGAAATCTTCAATTGATTGGTTTTTATATCTGCTATAATAAGGTTTACGGACTCATGTTTTTTCACATGCTCTTGTAGAATCCAAGGAAGATAACCGGGCGTAATTTTATGACCTATGGCAGGGTAGATCCTAAAGAACCGTTTCGAATGATTGAAATGGACATTAAATACTTTTGGATACATGGGACACGCATATAGGCTTTCGTACTGACTTATTGGATATTTTCTCATGATATGCAGTTTCATGGGATATAGGCTATGCCCTGAAGGCCATTCAGGAGAAAGCATGCTGGGAAAATGTGATAACGTAATACCTACAATCAGAAAATATAAAGGCGCAAGAAATAGCTGTAGGCTAAAGAAACGATAACGGTAAGCAATTAACCGCCAGTAGATTATGCCATTTTTCAAAGAAAACAAGTTGAATCATGTTTTCACTGACCCTGATATGCTGTAGGAAAATGGACATGTTAAAAGCTTTCAAAGTATATTGGCTATCAGCTGAAAAAATAACAGGACGAGGTTAAAGGTAGCTTTTCAGGATATCATGGGAATTCCTGAAATAGACAAATATTAAAATCGGGGATTAAGAACATGAACGAGACATTCTGCTTATTTTTTGAAGTCCTCGATGGACTGTTATAAAACAGGTTTTTATTGGAGGGACCACACAATACATCAACTTCGGTAAATATAGTCAAATACGGTCGATGAATATTAATGCAAATTTATCAGAATTTTATTTAGTTTTGTATTCAACTTAATTAAATGTCTGATAATTAGGGGGATAAAACAATAACACATAGTATCAAAAGTTGAACTCGTTTTTTTTAATGATTAGCTAATGGAATTATTTTATTTAAGTCTCCCTTTTTTCTTAATCTATTTTTTTATAGGGTTATGGCTCATTGTCAAAAACATCAAGACATCCGCTTCGGGTAATTATTTGGGTATTTTTTTTATTTCTTTTTCATTCGGTCCGTTAGTCCGGTTTTTATTCGAATTTGATATTGATAAATTCTATGTTCTTGGATGTATTTTTCATATGTTCTTTCAAACTTATCTATTGTGGTTCTATTTTTATATTCACTCCGTCTTAGGTAATAGAATTTCAAAAGGGGAATTTCTTATATCTTATCTAATTTTATTTTGCACAACGATTTTAACCATTTATTTGTCCGTTGTTATAGCGCCATTGAATGTAGATATTACACTATTGAATATTTATCCGTTTCAAATAAAGGATAGTTTCATATTAAAACTATTTAGTTTGAATTATTTATTTAAAATATTTTTATTTTTCTTAGTCATTTTTTTATCCAGGCGGTTATTAAGTGATTTTAAAAGAAAAGGATTCGTAGAAAAATCAAAAGAAGACCTTTATAAATGGTTAACTAATATATTGTTGGTATTTACCTTAAATGCTTTATTTAAGTTTTTTATATTCTGTAATGCCTTTTTTACTGTCGTAGAACAATCGTCCATTAATCCTATTTTTATAGTTTTTAATCAGGTTTTATTACTTTTTTTTGCTTACCTGATATATAAGTTTCCTTTAATTTCTTTAGGTATTCCCATCAGTAAGAAAATTTTTAAACCAACTGTTGATGCCATTGATAAAGATGAACGGAACTATCTGTTTGATTCTTCAAAAATTAATCATAAACTAATTTTATGGGAACGCCATGCTGATTCTTATTTGAACAAAAATTTTAATCTTGCCCAGTTAAGTAAAGAAGTTGAGATTGACGAACTGGAAATCATATATTTCTTACATGAATACAATGAAATAAGTTTCAACGACTATTTAAATTTTTTAAGGATAACTTTTGTTGTTGAAAAACTAAAGATCAATTACTTAGAAAATCATACCATAGCAGATTTGGCGAGGTTAGCCGGATTTAAAAGTGAGGTGCGTTTGGAAGAAATTTTCAGGAGAATTATGAATTCCAGTATTAAATCTTTCAAAAGTAATGAATAAAATCTCTTTAATAGATGAGGATAATAACTTATTGGATAGAATTACTGACTTTATAGTCGGTGATAATTCTTTCTATGTAGTATCTAAACATAATGATCTACTCTCTTTTTTTAAAAAACCGCCTGCTGGAGTTGATATTATTATTACGCAATTACTTCCTGTTTATGATATTCAAAATAACCCATATCATTCATTAAAAGAGAAATTTTCCACTGTTAAAATTTTAGTAGTTACACCTTTGGAATATGCCAACCGTTCTTTTGAAACATTAAAGATGGGAGCAGACGGTTTCTGTCTTAAAAGTGATACATTAAATGAACTGAAAAGTGGTTTACATAGTTTGATTTCCACAGGCAATTATGTTTCTAACTCTGTGCTTCCATATATTATTAATAGCATTAGAGCAAAATCAATTTTTGAGAGAGAAAATGTATTAACCCCAAAAGAAAATCAAATTGTGAAACAAGTATGTGAGGGGCATTCCTATAAAGTTATTGCCTATAATACCAATCTTTCCATAGACGGTGTTCGCTATCACCTCCAACGTATTTATCGTAAACTTGAAATAAACAGTAAGACAGAATTAGTTGCTATAGCACTTTCCTAATATTTTCCTTATTAATCTCCAAATTTCGGAAAATCACTCATTTTATAAACCTGATTGATTCCTTTTTTAACTTCCTTTAAGGTTATTATCGATTTGTCTCCTGTTTTTAAGTCTTCAGATTGCATTTCAACCAACATACCATAAGGCATTTCAGAAGGAAATTTTGACTTTATGCCCATATTTGACGAGTTAAAAAAGTTTTCCATACTAAATACTTCATCTCTTGTAACCCATACTTCTGATTTACCTATTTCATTGGTAATTGTATAACCATCACAGGAATATCCCAAAATGGTTCTTTTACCCAATTTTTTATATCCTCTCCACTCTGTTACATTATTCCAATCTACAGGTGCCTCTGTCGGATTTACCTGGTTCGACTGGTTATAAATGGCTGGATCCATGGACATTACGGTGCGATATTTTTGCTCATTGTCACCCATTAAAACGATCAAAGCTTTATTTTGATAATCAGCAATCATGAACATCATTTCTCCCTGATTTTTAGCTTGATCTTGCTTTATGGTAGAACCCATATATTTTGCCCCCTGTTTAAAATACATTTCCATTAGGGTAGGAGGCTCTATTTTCCCCGACTTGGGGATAAATTTCATTTCCAGGGATGTTTTTACATCAAAACTATACTGATTTTCAATTGGGATATTAGCCTGAAAAAATGCAGTGTTCAATTGCCTCAATTTATTTGTATCAATACCAGAACTTTGACCATTGGAAGAATCAACTCCGAATACAGTCTCCCAGGCATTATCAACCGCTTTTCCTGCAGCTTTATCAATCTCTTTTTCTACTTTTTCCTCTACTTTCTGCTCAATTTTTCTTTCAATAGCTTGTTGAACCTTACTTTTTAATTTATTTAAAATTTGAGCCTTTGAAAATGACGGAGTTAAAAGAATTAAAATAAGAAAGGAAAAAATTGATTTTTTCATAACATTTAAAGAATTAAAAGGTTATTTTTAATTGGCCTTCATTACTTGCTTTTAAAAATTTAACAAGACCATACATATACCTTTCCTGATCATCATACATACACATGTGACTACCATTTGGACAAAGTAGAAAACTTCCATTTTCCATATTACCGGCCATTTTTTCCATATAAGCTGGATCCATAGTGTCATGCGTAGCACCAATAACTAAGGTTGGTACTTTGATATGTTTTAAGTCATCCATTCTGTTCCACTGTTCCAGTTTTCCAGACAAACCAAACTCACTCGGTCCTTGCATGGTCACATAAAGGGATTGATTTGTTTGATTTAAAGATCTGGACATGGGCTCTGGCCATTCCTGAGCAGGAATGCGACAAACGTGTTTTTCATAAAAATTGGGTATTAAAATTTCCATATAGCGTGGATTTCCAAAATCATTCGCTGCCTCTAAGGCTCTTATCTCTGCTAAAACCTGAGGGTCTAATTGTGGCGCCAAAACCTCTTCGGCATATTTATCGTAGGCAGGACAAGAGGCCATCATATTAGAAATAATGAGTCCTTTTAAATTTTGTTTGTATTTCACAGCATATTCCATGGCTAAAATGCCCCCCCATGAGTGACCCAGTAAATAAAAATTGTCTTTATCGAGTTTCAAGGCTTTTCTCACCGTTTCAACTTCTTCTACATATCTGGCCAAATCCCAGTAGGAGGTGTCTTTTGGATTGGAGGAATGGCCGGTACCTAATTGGTCATAATAAATAAATTCTATCCCTTCTTTAGGAAGAAAATTTTCAAAACATTCAAAATATTCATGGGTTGCACCTGGTCCACCGTTCAATAAAAGTACCTTGATTTTCGGATTATAACCGATTCTTTTTGTCCACAAGCTAAAAGTATCTTTTCCTTCAATTAAGGGAATAAGTTGAATGCCTCCTGTTTGTATACCTTCACTGGTCAACTGAAAATAAGACTGTAGGTTAGGTTCAACATTGTTTTCTTTTTGTTTTGAACAGGAAATACTTAAAATAAAAATAAGTGAAACGATCAGGGTAGTTGTTTTCATAATGAAGGACTTAGAAAGTGATATTTGAATAAAATTACAATGAAAAAAGGAATTCATACAATTTATTTGGGCAATGTTTTAAAAACCATTATTTTACCAACCTGTTCTTACACCTTCTAAAATAATAAATAATGCGTATTTTTAAATGGTCCATGACTTTTTTCTTTCTTATCATCAGTATTTATTCAAGAGCGCAATCTTTTACAGGTTTTTCAGGTAAATCTGTGGACTTCCAGAAAGAAATGGAATCCCTCATCATTAATATGCCTAAAACGGAGGTGTTTAAAAAACATTTAGAAGCCTTAACCAAGGAGCCTCATCTTGCTGGAACTGCAGCCAATAAGAGGGTAGCTGATTATATCTCGAAAACGATGCTCGATGCTGGGCTTCAAGTGGAAAGACCTCCTTATGATATTTATCTGCCCTTACATGCAGGTGAAGTTTCCCTGGAAATTGTACTTCCGTATCGAAAACCTCTAAATGTTAAAGAAAATATTGAATTGGACGATAAATTTTCTTCAGATACAAATATCAATCATGGGTGGAATTCATTTTCTGGAAATGGGGATGTTACGGCCGAAGTCGTTTATGTAAATTATGGTACCAAAGAGGATTTTGAAAAACTGGCATCATTGGGAATCTCCGTGAAAGGGAAAATTGTTCTTGCCAGATATGGGGGGAATTTTAGAGGGTATAAAACAAAATATGCAGAAGCTAACGGGGCTTTGGGTTGTATCATATTTACAGATCCGGAAGATTCCGGTTATATGCGAGGATTGGTTTATCCTGAAGGAACTTTTTACAGCCCAAGTACCATACAGAGAGGTTCTTTATTAACCCTTGATTATACCGGCGATGCACTTACTCCTTTTGAACCTGCCTTGCCTTTGACAGGCAATATTTCAGTAAACCGATTAAATCCTGAAGATGTCAAAGATCTTCATACCATTCCAACTACGCCTATTGGTTATGAATCAGCCCAGGAAATCTTAAAATTAATGAAAGGTAAGCCAGTGCCAGAAGCATGGCAAGGGGGACTTCCCTTTACCTATCGTTTAGAGGGTGGTGCCGATTTAAAAATTAGGCTTATGGTGGAACAACCCAAAGGAATAGTGAGAATTGAGGATGTAATAGGTACTCTTCAAGGTTCTGATTTTCCAGATGACTGGATTATTTTAGGTTGTCATTATGATGCCTGGGAATTTGGCGCATCAGATCCTAATAGTGGAACAGCAATGCTTTTGACCCTATCTGAAATATTAGGTGATATGGCAAAAAAAGGAATGAAACCTAAAAGATCTATAAAAATAGCCCATTGGGATGCAGAAGAACATGGTATTCTGGGATCCACAGAATGGGTGGAACAATATAGAGCAGAATTGTCAAAAAATGCGGTTGCTTATTTTAATGCCGATGGTGCTTGTTCTGGACTTTCATTTGGAAGCTCATCTTCTCCTTCTTTAAAGTCATTGATTTTAGAAGCAACTAAATCTATTCCTTATGGAGATTTAAAAGAGACCATTTATGAAAAATGGATGACCGCGAATGGTAATCCTGTGACACCTCCAATTGGAAATCTGGGTGGAGGTTCTGACCATCTTCCTTTTTATGCACATATTGGCATTCCTTCCCTAAGTGCCGGCATGGGAGGCCCATCCATGTACCATTCCGGTTATGACAATTTTCACTGGTATATGAAATTTGGAGACCCAGGTTTAGTCTCAGGTGTTACCATAACGAGACTTATGGGTGTAATGGCTTTACGTCTTGCTAATGCAAATATTCTTCCGCTTGATCCTGCACAATATGGAAAAGATTTAAATATCCACTTGGATAATGTGCAAAAAGAAATCCGGAAATTTTCTCCCAGTTATTCAGTTGCAAATCTCAAATTAATTACCGATGAAATAACTAAAAATGGTATCTTATTTCACAAACTAAGAGACGAGGCACTTTTGAAATCTTTAAATACAGCCTCCTTATTAGCTATTAATTCTAGAATTAAATGGTTGGAAAGAGCATTTATTGACGAAAAAGGAATGGATTATGGGGCTTGGTATAAATCTTTATATGCTTCTTCTGATCCTTACAGCGGTTATGCTTCTTGGATGCTTCCCGGCTTTTTATACCTCGCATCAAAGAAAGAAACAGATAAAATAGCAGCTTGGGAAAGCCGGTATGCCAAATCTTTTCAACAATTAAATGAGGAGATTAAAAATATCAATGCACTTTTGAAAAAAGGCAAATGACAGGTACATAAATGAAGACTTTCTAAAGTTTGATATTAGATAAAAAAAGGATCCCCGAAACAGCTGTGTCGGGGATCCCTTTTTTATTCATTTTTTCTCATTAAAAGTTGCCATTTAAATTTATAAGGCAGGATATTTCGATGGATTTCTCTCTCTCACAAGATGATATACTTTTTCAAATACTTGTTCTGCATTGGGTTTAGAAAAATAATCACCATCAGACCCATAAGGTGGTCTGTGCTCTTGGGCCGTAATGGTTAAAGGTGCGGCATCGAGAAGTTGATAACCATTTTGTATTTCTAAAATTTGTTGCAAAATAAAAGAAGAGGCTCCTCCGGGTACATCCTCATCTAAAACGACTAAGGTATTGGTTTTCTCCAGAGAGTTCTTAATCATTTGATGAATATCAAAGGGAAGTAAGGTTTGTAAATCAATTAGTTCTGCTGATATTCCGTGTTTCTCTAATTCCTGACATGCAGCCTCCGCAATTCTAACACAAGAACCATAGGTTACCAGGGTTAGATCAGTCCCTGATTTTATGATTTCAGGAATTCCTATAGGAACTGTAAAAGTACCCAAGTTCTGAGGTAGCGCTTCTCTTAATCGATATCCATTCAGACATTCAATAACTATCGCAGGATCATCAGATTGCAACATGGTAGCGTACATACCTGCTGCCTGAGTCATATTTCTTGGAGTTAAAACATACATCCCTCTTAAGGAGTTAATGATCATTCCCATAGGAGAACCTGAGTGCCAAATTCCTTCTAATCTGTGCCCACGGGTTCTGATGATAGCTGGGGATAGCTGGATGCCACCGGACCTATACCTTAGTGAAGCTAAATCGTCAGATAATGGTTGTAATCCGTATAAAAGGTAATCTAAATATTGTATCTCAGCAATCGTTTTCAAACCGCGCATGGACATGCCAATTGCCTGGCCCATAATCGTCCACTCCCTGATGCCGGTATCAAAGACTCTTTCCTCCCCATATTTCTTTTGAAGTCCGGCAAATCCCTGATTTACATCTCCAATTTTGCCTAAATCTTCACCAAAAGCAAATAAGTTTTTATACTTATCGAGCGCTTTATCAAAATAAATATTTAATATTTCATGACCTGGGTGATAATCAGGCTTTTCTCCATAAACTGGTGGTATAACTGGAACGTTTAAAGCCGCATGGGGTGAAGAACTAAACAAATCGGTATGAAAAGTACTTTCGGCCCATTTTTCAATATGATTAATCCAGGTCCTTAAGGGGCTCAAGATTTCAACATCCAGATGTAAAGAATTATTTCTTAGGGTCTTTGCTAAATGCAGCATCTCGCCCATAGTTGGGTTAAGGAGAGATTTTAAATTTTTAAGATAGATTTCAGCTTCTGGCGAATGAAGGACTAAATCACGACATATATTTTCTAAGGAGGAAAATTCTTTGTTAAAAGGTTCTCTCGATTTCCTCCAGGCAGATTCCTTTGCCTTTTTAACCTCTTGTTTGGCCTCGTCTTTTATTAGTTGTATTTCCTCAATAGTGGCAAAGCCAGCATCAATCATCCATTTTTCCATAGAAGCGATGCAATCCATTTCTTTTTCCCAGGCTAATCTTTCAGCAGATTTATATCTTTCATGGGAACCTGAGGTGGAATGTCCTTGAGGCTGGGTGCATTCCTGAATATGAAAGAGAGCTGGTTGATGGTCTCTTCTAACTTTTTCAATACCTAGCTGATACACTTCAATCAGATTGGCATAATCCCATGCTTTTCCTGTATAAATTTGTATACCATTCTGATTTTCATCAGCTTGTAAACCTGCTAATGCTTCAGAAATACTTGCTTTTGCTGTTTGTAAGGTGACAGGAACGGAAATTCCATAGCCATCATCCCATACTGAAACTGCCATAGGGATTTGTAAAACAGCCGCTGCATTTAAGGTTTCCCAAAAAACACCCTCCGACGTAGATGCCTCACCAATGGTTACAAAACATACTTCATTACCGCCATCTGAAAATTTGTCCTGAACTATGTTATCAACAGCTCTAAACTTATTTGAAGCGAAGGCTAATCCCATGGCTCTTGCCATTTGACCTGCCGTACAGGAAACATCAGCTGCTGAGTTATATTGGTGTAACTGGTCTAACCATTCTCCATTTTCAGGATGTATCATGGGTGTGGCAAAATGACTGTTCATTTGTCTTCCTTTTGAAAAAGGATCATTATCAGGGTCTGCGTAAAGCTGAGCTAAAATGGTTTCAGGAGTTGCTAAATCTAAGGCAAGCATCAGAGTTTGGTCTCGGTAATAACCAGATCTCCAGTCTCCTTTTTTGAAAACACGGGCAAGAGCAACCTGGGGGACTTCTTTACCATCGGCAGATACACCAAACTTTGCTTTACCAGTAAGAACTTCTTTGCGGATTAAGACACTTAGTTCTCTGCTAATACAGCAAATTTTGAAATCTGACAAAACCGATTCTTTAATAAGTCCGGTTTTTATCACTTTTTCTCGAGTAGAGAATTTATCAACCATAGCAAAGTGCTTATTAAATTAGGATTATAATGCTTTACTTATGAAGTGGTTATCTAAAGTGATAATCAGCATAGGTTATCCTGATTGATTCTTCGAGACAAATATAATTGTTTATTCTAACAATATAAGCCTTTTTAGGTAACTTATCATTCATGTATTAACTATCCATTAACCTTAGATACGGTCAAAAGTTTGATTTTTAAGCTACTTTAATTTACTTTTGTGCGTAAATATTATTCATTTTTTAAAAGTATTACGATGAAGCAGTTTGCATTAATGTTAACACTTAGCCTTATAAGTGTTTTATCCCTTCAAGCTCAGTCCACTCCAGCTAAATCTGAAGATGGCGCTAAAATTTCCTTTGATAAAGAAGTAGTGGATTATGGCACGATCAAACAAGGTGCTGATCCATTGCGTACTTTTAAATTCAAAAATACAGGTGCAGGTCCTTTAGTTATCACTTCAGCAACTGGAAGTTGCGGTTGTACAGTACCTACTTACCCTCAAGAGCCCATTTTACCAGGTGCTTCTGCTGAAATCAAAGTAAAATATGATACACAGCGCATTGGGGCTTTTACTAAAACCGTTACTATCGTAACAAACGAAAAGACAAATAATACCCATACGTTAACGATTAAAGGTACAGTTGAAATGACTACTGAAAAAGAAGGTCTTCCAACAAAAGACTCTGGCGTTTTCAATAATGGCAAAAACTAATCTATATTCTTAGATGATTGAAAGGGGTATAAATTTTTTATACCCCTTTTTCTTTGGGCACCCTTTCTTGCAACTTAAACCAGAAGGTAGGGATAACTTTGGAAATAAAGCCACCCGGAGCATTTTGTAATATCGTAATTCCTATTTTTCTCTCAGGATCTAAGGCAATTTCAGATCTGTATTGATTTACATTTCCACCGTGATAATAAATCTTATTCTGGTTAAATTCTAAGATTCTCCAGCCAAATCCATAACTCGCTTTTTGTAGTCTACCTTCCCAGGCAGAAAAGTTTGATTCGCAGGTACACATAGATATTTGAGGTTTAAATATCTCATTCAAGGTGCTGTCAGAGACCATTAAAGTACTCTTAGTCTGCAGCATTTGCATCCATCGTCCCATATCCGTTATACTCGCGTTAACCCCTGCAGCTGGACCGACGGAATAGTATCGTGGAGATAAAATGGAGCGGATATAGCCTTTCCTGTTTCTTGTATGTGGAAATGCGATATTTGAACTATTCATCATTCCATCATACGACCCTGAACTGTTTTGCATGCCTGCAGGTTCGAATATCCACTCTTTCAATAACTGACTGTAACTTCTTTTTGTGACTGATTCTACTACATTAGCCAATAATCCATAAGTAACATTTTGATAATCATAATAGGTTCCCGGCGAATGTCTTAAGGGTACATCTTTTAATTTCTGAATAATCAAATTTATATCCTGCTCCTGATCTAATAAATTAGAAAAAGTATGCCTGGGTAATCCTGTGGTATGACTTAATAAATGTCTGATAGTTAAATTTTCTGTTGCGGAGATACTATTCAATTCTAATTGAGGTATATATTTCTTAACAGGGTCATCCCAGTTTATAAAACCACGATCTACTAATTTTCCAACAATAAATGGGGCAAATCCTTTTGAAACGGAAGCAAGCCTGAATACAGATAAGGTGTCTAGCCTCCTCTTTGTATTCAAGTCGCTGTAACCCCAAACCCTATTTTCTATGATTTCACCATCTTTAACAATGGAAATGGCCATCCCCGGAATCTGATTTTTTTCATACAATGAATCAATGGTCAATAAAAATTCATCAACCACTTTATTGAAAGCTGAATCAACCTGTGCTTTGGTAATAATTTCAGGGGAATCATTTTTATTTAAGAAAGAGGGAAAATGAGTTATAATTCCTTTAAATGGAATAAATAAGATGATACTTATAAATAAAAAACTGGTTCCAGCAATAATTTTTGTCATGTGTTTACTTAAGTATTAGATTACAAGTATAATAAACTTCCGTAATATGGTCAATTCTAAGGATAAGTTTTATTAGAAATGAAATAATTTGAATTCTCATTGCTATTTTTACCACATGAATTTTTCTTCAAAATTATTGGAAGAGGGTGTTAAGGCCCTGGCAACGTTACCTGGTGTTGGAAAAAAAACAGCTCTCAGACTGGCGTTACATCTTATTAATCAACCAGATGAACAGGTGGAGCATTTTTCTCGTGCTATCCTTTCCATGAGAAAGAATATAAAACACTGCCAAATTTGTTTTAACTTATCTGATGATATTACATGTAGCATTTGCAAGGATAGATCTAGAATGAAGAAGATAATCTGTGTCGTTGAATCTGTTCGTGATGTTATGGCTATTGAAGATACAAATCAATATAGAGGAACATACCACGTTCTCGGTGGTATCATTTCACCTTTAGAAGGGATTGGCCCCTCAGCACTTCATATTGAAGGTCTAATTCAAAGAGTAGAAAAAGAGGAAGTGGAAGAAATTATTATGGCCATTAGTCCAACCATTGAAGGTGAAACCACCCTGTTTTATATTTCCAGGCAACTGCAACCATTTAAAGTGAAAATAACAACTATTGCCAGAGGAGTTGCCTTCGGTGGAGAACTGGAATACGCAGATGAACTAACTTTAGGCCGTTCTATTATCTCCCGGGTTCCATATTCTTCTAATTCAGACGATTGATATGAGCGAAATATCTTATTCTATTTCGGTTATTATCGTAAACTATAATGTTCGGTTCTTTTTAGAACAGGCTTTGATCTCAGTTTTTAAAGCATCTTCAGATCTTTCTTTGCAGGTATGGGTAGTGGATAATTCATCGTCGGACGATTCTGTTGAAATGGTTAAACAGAAATTCCCTGCTGTTCAAATCATCGAAAATAAGAAAAATGTTGGGTTTGCTCGTGCCAATAATCAGGCGATAAACCTATCAAACGCATCTTACATACTTTTGCTCAATCCTGATACCCTTTTAGAAGAGTCATCTTTAAAAAAATGCTTTCAGTTTATGGAAAATAATTTAAAGGCCGGCGCATTGGGTGTGAGAATGATTGACGGAACCGGACATTTTCTTCCTGAATCAAAAAGAGGAATTCCAACGCCATGGGTTGCATTTTGCAAGACTTTTGGACTTTCTTATCTTTTCCCCAAGTCTGAATTATTTAATACCTATCATTTAGGATTTCTTTCTGAATTTCAAATAGCTAAGGCGCCTGTTTTGTCTGGTGCATTTATGTTTATTAGAAATGAAGCCATAAAAAAAGCGGGAACCCTGGACGAGGACTTTTTTATGTATGGTGAAGATATCGATTTGTCCGTTAGAATTTTAAATGCAGGGTTTGAAAACTTTTATTTTCCAGATACAACAATCATCCACTATAAAGGGGAAAGTACAAGAAAAGGATCGGTTAATTACGTTCGGATTTTCTATCAGGCAATGATCTTATTTGCGGAAAAACATTTTGCAGGCAAAAACAGAAAAATTTATATTCTTCTTCTTCATATCGCCATTTATATCAGAGCATTTGGTACCCTTTTCGGTAATTATTTTAAAAAGTTTGCTCTACCCTTGGCCGATAGCCTTCTTACTTATGGTGGTTTGTTATTACTTCAATATTTATGGGGAGTGTACCGATTTGAAGACTCAAATTATTACGACCAACGTTTTTTTTATGTAAATGCACCTCTCTATGTTTTAATTTGGATTTTCATGCTCTTATTTAGTGGAACTTATGATAAAAAAATGAGTCCAAAATCTATCATTACCAGTCTCTTAATTGGTAGCCTGATTATTGCTGCCGTTTATGGATTCCTTGGATCTGCTTACCGAAATTCCAGGGCGTTGATTATTTTAGGTACTTTGTGGAGCGCATTTTCTATAATAGGTTTACGTTTTTTATGGTTTCCTTCATTCAGGAGAGATTTTTTTCAAAAAAGTCAAAAGCGTTTTTTAGTAGTTGGATCCTTACTTGAAGGACAAAGGGCTCATTTATTGTTAAATTCTGTTGGTTTTAATTCATTGCCTTTAGGTATTGTTTCTCCTTCTTCTGATTTTTCAAATACTTCCCATATACTTGGGAAAATAGACGACTTAGAAGACATATGCCGGATTAATCAGGCTGATGATATAATTTTTTGCTCAAAAGATGTTTCATCTTCACAAATCATGTTTTGGATGAGTAAACTGGGAAGTAAATACCAGTTTAGAATCATGCAGGAATCAAATAGTAGTATCATTAGCTCCTATTCAAAAAATGATCCCAGTGAATTATTTACCTATCGTATTCATTTAAATTTATCAGAAAATCGTTTTAGGAAGCAAAAAAGAATTTTTGACCTTATTTTATGCTTCATTTATTTTATAATTTTTCCACTTATTTCTTGGTTGAAATGGAAAAATACAGGAAATAAATGGTTCAGTTTTTGGGCAGTCGTCAAAGGAAAGAAGACTTGGTTTGGGTATGGAAAAATAAATGGAAGCGTTGAAAACAATTTACCCGAAATAAAAGAAGGAATAGTAGATATATCTTCTATTTGGTTTGGAAGGAAAAATGAAAATCTTACTCAAGAACAAATACTAAAAGCAAACAGTATTTACGCCCGTAGTTATACCTTTAATTCGGACGTAAATATGTTGTTTCAATATATCTTAAGAAGGTTTAATAAAAACCAGCGCTTTTAAATATTATTGAGAAAGAAGTTGTTCTCCACCTGCAGCAGCCCCACCTCCTGCAAGAACTGCAGCAATGATGCAAAGAATAAATACGGCAGCAGCTAATATGATGGTTGCTTTTTCAATAAAATCAGCAGATTTAGCAGCACCAAATAGTTGATTTGCCTGAGCACCACCAAAAGTGGCGTCTACTCCACCACCCTTTGGATTTTGAATCAGAATAACAACCATTAATAGTAGGCTGACAAATGCAATTAGAACAGTTATAAAGGTCATGCTAATTATTTTTTAAGTTTTCTATTTCGCCTGCAAAGAACGTACTTTTTTTAGGAAATATCAAAATTAATCGATTATAAACTTCAATTGCTTTTTCAATTTGATTTTGTTGAACCAAAAGTCGGGCATAAGTTTCACTTACAGGCATTAAATTTTCCTGTACACTCCTTTCAGCAAGAACAGATGATTCCTGTATAGAGTTTTTAAATTGATGAACAGGAACGGGTCTATACAAAGGATTCTCTCCGATATGGCGGGATGTATTTTTTACTGTAAATGGAGTTCCAACGGATTCATTCCAGGAAGAAAAAAAATCTTTTTCTTTAGGAATTATTCTGGTGACACCTACTTCTTCATTTGGCTTGAAATCTTGATTATGATCTAATGAAGGTTTTTTAATCTGGGTATTTTCAGCGTTATTGAATATTCTAAACTTCGCAGCTAAATGATTTCGATTCAAGCTGTATAATGAGGCGAAATGTAAATTTTTCTCTTTTTCCGGATGATTTTCAAGTTGACTTTTTTCCCATAGTAACTGCCTTAAATTGGCAGCATAAGGAAATTGTAAAACCAGGGTTTTAAGTTCCTGGTAAGAAACCTGTCTTAATCTATCTGGATTTTTAATACATGCCAATAATAAAGCAATATTCATTATCAGTTCGTTTTCAAATGAATGCAAAAATAAAGATTAAATTTAAAAGTTTAGGATAAATATTCAACAAGCTTTAAAAGGGCTTGTTTTCGATGGCTGATTTTATTTTTTTCCTCGCTCGTCATTTCAGCTAAAGTTTGATTATATCCTTGAGGAATAAAAATAGCGTCATACCCAAAGCCTCCTTCTCCCAGAGGTTTAGTACTTATACTACCCTCTAAAATGCCTTCAAAGTAGGAAATTTTACCATTTTCATTAAGGGCAATAACTGTTCTAAATCTAGCTTTTCTATTTGGTTGACCTTCAAGAAGCTGAAGTAATTTTTTTTTGTTTTCTTCGTCATTTCTTACCTCTCCGGCAAAACGGGCAGAAAACACCCCAGGTTGCATATCAAGGGCGTAAACTTCAAGGCCTGTATCTTCGGCAAAACAATTTGATTTAAATTTATCAAAAATAAAACAGGCTTTTTGGCAAGCATTTTCTTGTAAGGTAAAAAAGTCTTCTGGTAATTCTGCACCGTCTTCTAAGGGAGGAGGTGACTCAATAACATATTTGTATTGAAGGATTGCAACTGCTTCTTTAATCTTGTTTTTATTTTGAGTGGCAAACAGTAATTTTTCCAATATTTTTAAATTTTAGAATGACTAATCTTTTTGCATGGAGTTAAGAGCCGTCCATAAAGCACCAGCTTTAGGCCTAATGGTTTCTTTTCTCTCCAAAAAGATCTCGAGTAAACTATCTGCCCATAACCATTTTTTTTCTAAGAAGGGAAACACAGCGTAAGGTGGTATCTGCATATTTAGACCCAGTAATTCAGGTTTTATACCCAATATTAAAATTTTAATGATACCATAAGAATTTACAAGGTGGCTAATACAAATTTCTTTATCCTTTGGTAAATTCAAATAAAGGGTATCTTCCTCCAATTGTATGGAAATGGCTGAAAGGATTTTTTGTAAATAGGGTAATAAATCCTTCTCTTCATCGGTAGAAGAATTAAAAATAATCAAAAATTGTTGTTTGTTTAATCCTTTTACAAATTCCTTAATTTGTTCATTTTCAGGAATTTGATATACATTAAAATCTAAAAAATGAATTGAATTGGAGCTATTTAAGGTCATCTTATTTATGTTGTGAACTAATTTTTGTAAATTTGAAAAAAATTAACATTATGCCAACTGCTATAAAGGTACAACGAATTAGTACATCCAAAATAAATAATATTGATTTTTCTAATCTATCCTTCGGTGCTCATTTTTCAGATCATGTTTTTATAGCAGATTATAAAAATGGAGTTTGGGAAAATTTAAGGATTGAACCTTTTGGTCCGCTCTCCTTATCACCTTCTTCTATGGCTCTCCATTATGGGCAGGCAATTTTCGAAGGCATGAAAGCGACTAAAATGGCAGATGGTAAACCCTTTTTGTTTAGACCAGTAGAACATGCTAAAAGAATAAACAGGTCAGCCGCCAGAATGTGTATGCCCTCATTTCCAGAAGAAATTTTTCTGGATGCGTTGCAGGCTTTAATTCATTTAGACCAGGAATGGATTCCAGGTATACAAGGAAGTTCTTTGTATATCAGACCTTTTATGTTCGCTACCGATCCTTTTTTGGGTGTAAGACCAGCGAACGAGTACACTTTTATGATCATTACTTGCCCTGTGGGACCCTATTATGCTCATCCGATAAAATTATTGGCAGAAACTAATTATGTTAGAGCAGTAAAGGGAGGAACGGGTGAAGCAAAGGCAGCTGGAAACTATGCAGCAAGCCTTTTACCAGCCAGATTAGCTCAAGAAAAAGGCTATGATCAGGTTATGTGGCTGGACGGGGTGCATTTTGAAGAAATTCAGGAAGTAGGAACCATGAACCTAATGTTTGTAATAGATGGTAAGGTAATAACACCTAAAACAGATGGGGCTATCTTAAAGGGTATTACTCGGGATACTATTTTACAAATTTTAAAATATAAAAATATTCCTTTTGAAGAACGTGTCATTACCATCACAGAAGTTATGGAAGCAGGAGAAAAGGGTAGTTTAAAAGAAATATTTGGGGTAGGTACCGCCGCAGTGGTCGTCCCAGTTAAGGAATTAACCTACAAGGAAAAAACGATCTATATTGAAGCACCCAATGAAAATGCCATAAGTGTATTATTAAAAAAGGAAATTGAAGACCTTAGAGCTGGGAAGGTTAAAGATTCATTTGGCTGGTTAGTTCCAGTAGAAGGAATGAGTGCAGAAAAACCAGTTTCTGCACCCTTGGTTTAATCTTTAATATTTCGTTTCCTTGGGTTTATTTTGTAATATTTCTTCAAGGGAACGATTAACCTCATCTGTCATCTTTGGCAGTAATTCGATAGAAGAGAGGGTTTCTTTAAGCTGTGAAACCTTTGATGCACCCAAAATAGCTGTGCTAACATTCTTGTTTTGAATACACCAGGCAACGGCTAATTTTGCCAGAGAAGTATTTAAATTTAAGGCTACCGTATTTAATTTTCTAATGATATTTAATTTTTCCTGAGTTAAACTTCTGTTTTTCAGCCATTCCTCACCAGGTAAATCCATGCGCGTACCAGCTGGCATTTCTTTTAAGTATTTGTCAGTCAAGGTACCTGATGCCAAGGGTGACCAAATTGTGGTTCCCAGTCCAACGGTTTTGTAAATGAGTTTATATTCTTCCTCAACCCGGTCGCGGTGAAACATATTGTAATGAGGCTGTTCCATCGTTGGGCCAATCAGACGATATTCTTTGGCAACCATGTGAGCTGCCATAAGTTCTTGAGCTGACCATTGAGAGGTGCCCCAATAAAGTATCTTTCCTTGTTGAATAAGTTGATTCATACTCCAGACGATTTCTTCCATAGGGGTATTTTTATCAGGTCTGTGACAAAAATATAAATCGAGATAATCCAATTGTAATCTTTTTAAAGCAGCGTGACAAGCTTCAAAAATATGTTTTCTGCTTAGGCCGACCTGATTAGGTCCTTTAGGGCCACATCCAAAAAAAACTTTACTGGAAACAACATAAGAGGTTCTGTCCCATGAAAGTTTTTTAAGAATATTTCCCATCACAATTTCTGATTTTCCTTCGGCATAACCTTCGGCATTATCAAAGAAATTAACCCCCTGGTCATACGCTTCTACCATAAGTGCTTCCGCCACGTCGTCAGTAATTTGATGGCCGAAAGTTAACCATGAGCCAAAAGAGAGTAAGCTCACTTGTAATCCTGAATTACCTAATCTTCTGTATTCCATATTATTAATTTTGAAAGGTGTATGAAAACTGAATGCCAGGGACTTTGAGCTTTATGCTTAAATCGTCACTGATATCAAAATTTTGAAGATGAGCATCTACAAAAGCCTCTACTGCAACTATACCATAAACGACCACAACGCCTATATAACTTGTCTGCGTATTCTTATCATATTTGTTTCTTAAGTTCCTTAGTGCCTCTGCGCTATTTATTTTACCCGTAAATTCATGAGGCTTTTTCGCCAGTTCCAGTTCAAGGGCAGTTTTAAATCTGTTATAACGGGACTGATTCATCTGAAGATAGGCTATGGAACCTCCTATGGCAGCATAAACAAAAGGTGTTTTCCACCACCGTCCGTTATAAATCTGACCAGCACCGGGTAAGATAAGTGACAATAAAGCAGATTTCTTGGGATTAGGAGGTAATTTAATTTTTGAACTATCTAAAAAATCAGCAGAATCAATTTTTATTTTTTTATTTTCTGAAACAGGAGAAATTAATAGGGTATCCTGAGCGTAAATAAAACTTAGGTTAAGTAAGAAAAAAAGGGTAAATAACCACTTAATCTTCAATTTTTTCCAATAGATTATTAAGATCATTGACATTTTGAAAAGGAATGATTATCTGACCTTTGCCATCTTCCTTAAGTTTAAGTTGTAATTTACCATTTCCAAAAAAAGCTCTGAACTGTTTTTGAATTTGATCGTAATCATTTGGCAATGGAATTTCAATTTTTTTAGGTTCAGCGGTATGGTATTGTTGTATTAATTTTTCCAGTGCCCTTACGGAGAGTTCCTCTCTCAGCGTTTGACGAAAAAGAGTAGACTGCCAGGCAAAATCATCTATGCCAGCTAATGCTTTGGCATGACCCATAGTCAACTTTTTGTCCTTGATAGCCTGTTGAATTTCAGGGGAAAGCCTCAAAAGCCTTAAATAATTGGTTATGGTACTTCTGCTTTTAGTTTTACCTGTTCTTTCCGCTAATTGTTCGTCTGTTAAGCTGCACTCTTCTTTTAAGCGCTGAAAAGAAATAGCTACTTCGATTGCATTTAGGTCTTCTCTCTGAATATTTTCAATAAGTGCCATTTCAAGTAAAGCCTGATCATTGGCGATTCTTATATAGGCAGGTATTTCTGAAACACCAGCAAGTTTAGAAGCGCGTAATCTTCTTTCTCCAGAAATTAACTGATAAGCGTTAGCATTTAATCTTCTTACTGTTACAGGTTGAATTAATCCATGTATCTGAATAGAGTCGGCAAGTTCTTCTAACGCTACAGGATCAAAATCATGACGAGGTTGAAAAGGATTAACTTCTATTTGACTAACAGGAATCATAGCTATCGAATGCGCCAGTTCTTTGACGACAGAGGTAGGATCCCTCTGCACTTCATTTTCAATATTTGTAAGTAAAGCACGAATACCTAAACCCAATTCTTGCTTGTGAACCAATTTTTTTGCCATTCTTTTTCCTTATGCCTGTAAATATAGCACTTTAAATAATAAATTAAACTGGAACGGTTGCTGCGATTTGGGAATCCTTATTTCGGGTAAGAAATTCCTGAGCCAGATTTAGATAGTTTACAGCCCCTTTACAAGTGGCATCCATCAATACAACAGGCATGTGCATATTTGGTGCTTCTCCAATTTTTGCATTTCTGTGTATAATTGTTTGATATACATGATTAGGAAAAATATCTCTTACTTCTGAAATGACCACATTGGCTAATCTTAAACGAGTATCATACATAGTTAATACAATGCCTTCAATAGATAATTTAGGGTTCAGGTTTTTCTTAACCAACTGAACAGTTTCTTGCAATTTTGCTAATCCTTCCAATGCAAAAAATTCACATTGAACAGGTATCAGTACGGTGTCAGCGGCACAAAGTGCGTTTACGGTTACAATACCTAAAGATGGTAAACAATCAATAATGATATAGTCGTAATCTGATCTGAGTTTTTCGACCACTGCTTGCATGTAGTATTCCCTGCTCGGTTGATTAACCAATTCAATTTCAGCACCAACTAAATTAATTGAAGATGGTAAAATGTGAAGGTTGGGCGTGTCAGTTTCAAAAATAGTTTCATAAGGATCGACACCATTGAGCAAACAATCATAGATGCTTAAAGTTACATCAGAAGGTAAAACGCCAACACCGCTGGAAGAATTTGCCTGGGGGTCAGCATCTATAAGCAGTACTTTTTTGTCTAAAATTGCTAGACTTGCAGCCAAATTAATAGCCGTTGTCGTTTTACCAACACCACCTTTTTGGTTAGCAATTGCCACTATTTTTCCCATGTTTACTCGAGTATTCTTTGGGTATTGAATAATAATAAAACCTGAATATCCTACAAATATAGCAATATTTAAACAGAGAAAAAAATATAGTTCTGCCCTAAAATTAATGAACAGGAACTCTGCTAAGCATTCTTGCCTGAATTCCCTTTGCAGATTTTAGTTCTTGTAAGTCCTGTAAATAAGGCCTCCAGGCTGGAAATTCTGTTGACATTAATTTTATAGCCGTCTCTGTATCATTGGGATTCATCAAATCATTAATTAACTGTTCAACACTATTCTTTACCTGAGGATATTCTGAAACTCTGTAATCATTCGATTTAGACATTTTCGCTGCAAGTTTGATTGCATCTTGTAGATTCCCAATTTTATCAACTAAACCAATAGGTATGGCATCTGATCCACTCCAGACTCTGCCTTGTGCAATGGCGTCAACGGCATCTCTGGATAATTTACGGCCATCGCTTACTCTCTTTAGAAAGGTTTCATACATGAAATCAACTTGCTTTTGCATGATTCTTCCTTCTTCTTCTCCTATATCGAAAAATACATTTAATCCTTGTGAATATTTACCCGTTTTAACCGTATCAAAAGTGACGCCCACTTTTTCTTCTAACAAACCGCCTACACTTGGAATAATTCTGAATACGCCAATGGACCCGGTTACCGTATTTTCTTCGGCTAGGATGCTATCTGCCAAACATGAAATGTAATAGCCACCAGATGCGGCATAATTCCCCATTGAAACAACCAGCGGTTTTCCAGTTTGCTTTAATTTTTTCAATGCATACCAGATATTTTCTGAAGCAAGGGCACTTCCTCCAGGTGAATTAACTCTTAAAACGACAGCTTTTACGCGATCATCCTTTGAGATTTTTTCAATATCTTTCACATAAGATAAATCGCCAATATTTCCAGGTGTATTTTTGCCGTCTGCAATGGTACCTTCAGCATAAATCACGGCAATTTTGTCGTCAGCACTATAATTTTTTGATGGCGCATTCGCCTTATGATAACCATCTAAAGTAACAAAAGGAATTTTCTCGTTTTCTTTGAAGCCCAATTTTTTTCTAAAAATATCCATGACGTCCTGACGATAAATAACATCATCAACTAATCCAAAATTTTTAGCATTTTCGGGACTATCAGCTTTATAATTTCCTACAATTTCTGCCACTTGTGCAGCAGTCATTTTTCTTGACGCTGAAACATCTTTTAAGAAAGAACTATAAAAATCATGCAATAATTCCCTATATTGAAACTTGTTTTCTGTACTTAATTTAGTTAATCGATAGGGTTCTGTGGCACCTTTGAATTTACCAGCATAATAAATCTGCATCTTTACACCTAGCTTATCTAATAAATTTTTGTAAAAGGGTACTTCTGCTACCATCCCCCTTACTTCAAAAATACCAACCGGATTGGCATAAACTTTGTCTGCAACACTTGCCAGGTAATAGTCTGATTGCAAGTAAAATTTTGAATGTGCAATTATGAATTTTCCGCTTTTTTTGAAGGTAAGCAAGGCATCTCTAAGCGCCTTTACAGTAGCGTAGCCAGAAAAAGAAGGCATTTCCATATCTAAAAATATTCCTTTAATTCGAGGGTCTGCTTTCGCTTGTTCGATTGTTGCTATGATTTCATGAAGGCCCAATAAATCATCTCCTTTTATAGACTGGAATGGATCTAATTCTGCATTATTTGTTAACTCCGGTATGGATTGGTTAAAGGTTAATCGCAATATGGTATTTGAAGTCAATTCTGGTGGATTATTACTCTCACTGGCAACAGAGGCAGCAATGGCAATACCAATAAACAGGATAGCAACTAAGGCAAGAATAGTTCCTAAGCATGAGGCAAATAAAGTTCTAAAGAAATGTATCATATTTGGATTTTTTACAAATTTACAAACCTTATGGGCTATTTTATTTACTTTTTTCGATGAAGGGCTTAAAAAATCCTACTTTTGTCAAAAATATTAATTTTATGTCTCTATACACTTCTCCTTTTCTTCTTTATGCTGATGAAAATGGAAATGTTTTTGAAGATACTTCTTTGTATGCCTTAGGTCGAAGTGGATGGTATGCTGATGAGGTTCCAGTCGAAGATTGGATTGAATTACCTGAGGGGGGATCCCTTTATACACTCCCTGACAGAATTCCCTATGGCAAAGATGTGGAAACCGGAGAAATTAGATTTTGCGAAAAAGGGAATGCAGTGGCTGCGTTTATTCCTCCAGCCTACACGGGGCTTTTTCTCGCTACTTTCGACAGAAAGGAAAATGCACCCGTTTTATCTTTGTTTTGTTACACAGCAGTTGGCTTTTTTAACGAAAAATTTTATGTTCCTGCGGTGCGAATAGAGCAGGATATAAGACAAGAATGTGGTGGCTTTGATGATGCTAAAATAAAGGAAGGCGTCGAACTTTTTAAGAAATCATATCCAGAAAACAGATTAGTGGAACATCTTGCTTCTAATTGTGCTTTAACTTATACCTGTCCCGCAGCAAGAAATTATTTTATGGGTCGATGGGAATGTCCAGTGCCCGTTTCTCCCGCTTGTAATTCAAATTGTTTGGGATGTATTTCTTTGCAGCCAGATGAAGAACCGATTGTTTCCAATCAGGAACGCTTGAGTTTTAAACCAACAGTACAGGAAATTGTCGAATTTACCGTTCCTCATCTGGAGTCGGCTCCTTTTCCACTCATTAGTTTCGGTCAGGGATGTGAAGGAGAACCACTTCTCATGTGGGAGACATTGGTTCCTGCAATTAAAGAAATACGTAAATTCACACAGAAAGGCAGTATTAATATAAATACAAATGGTAGTAAACCCGACGCAGTAGAAGCTCTTTGTAAAGCTGGATTGAATAGTATGAGAGTTAGCATGAATTCAGCCCAGCCCGCTATATATACTGCTTATTACCGACCTAATAACTATACCTTCGAGGATGTTTTGAAAAGCATACGAGTCATGAATGATTATGGAGGGTGGACAAGCTTGAATTATTTCGTTTTCCCAGGAATGACAGATTCTCTTGAAGAACTTGACGCCCTGGAGTTTTTAATAAGGGAAACAGGGCTTAAAATGATTCAATGGAGAAATTTTAATATAGATCCAGACTGGTATTTGGGACGAATTAATGTTGCAGACACTCCCTCTTATATGGGTGTTAAAAATATGATGGTACATCTGAGTGATCTTTTCCCTGACTTGAAATTTGGTTATTATAATCCTGCCATGGAAAGAATAAAGGGTGATTTTAAGGTTGATTTTGCCCACTAATTTTCCTGTTATGCATGAAAAAAATATAAATTATTTGGCAGATGCCTATAATTCTGATAATTTTCGGAAAGAAGGGCATGCTTTAATTAATCTACTGGCGGATTATTTAGAAAAATTAGATAACCGTAATGAGGATATGCCGGTTTTGCCTCAATTTTCTCCCGAATTAGCTTTTTCAAATTGGGATAAGGAACTTGAAAACGCTGAATCTAAAAGTCTTATTTCATTGTTTACCAAGGTTTTAGAAGAGGGAATTCATCTGCATCATCCTGGTTATATGGGTCATCAGGTAAATCCGCCTGCTCCTGAAGCTGCATTAGGTGGATTGCTAAATGCATTTATGAACAATGGAATGGCGGTTTTTGAAATGGGTATCCCAGGTACCTCTATGGAAAGAACAGTGATAAAAGTGGTTGCAAAGGCTTTTGGTTTTTCTGAAAATGCTAATGGACTGTTATGTCATGGTGGTACTTTGGCAAATCTAACCGCTTTATTAACCGCGAGAGCATGTATCTCCAAATTTCCAGTCTGGTCAGCAGGGAATAAATCCCAAATGGCACTTATGGTTTCTGAAGAAGCGCATTATTGTGTGGAAAGAGCTGTGAGAATCATGGGATGGGGAAGTGATGGAATCATAAAAATACCCGTTGATGATCAATATAAAATGAGAACAGATTTGTTATCATCATATTTACAAGAAGCAAAAAACAGAGGGCTGGAAGTAATCGCAGTTGTAGGTTCAGCGTGCTCAACAGCCACCGGATCGTTTGATAATCTATCTGAAATAGGGACTTTTTGTAAGGAAAATAAATTGTGGTTTCACGTTGACGGCGCACATGGTGCGGCAAATGCTTTTTCTGAAAACTGGCGATTTTTAGTTGATGGAATCCATTTGGCTGACAGTGTGGCCATGGACTTTCATAAAATGATGCTTTCACCTACGCTCATAACTGCCTTGGTTTTAAATGACGGTAGAAACCAATTTAAAACTTTTGCTCAACATGCTCATTATCTTTGGGAAAATGATGATTCTTTTGAATGGCATAATGTGGCCAAAAGATCTTTTGAATGCACAAAATCTATGCTGAGCCTTCCAGTTTACACTTTATTATACCAATATGGGACATCTCTTTTTTCAGCTTATATAGATAAGGTAAATTCACTTTGCCATTATTTTAATCATTTAGTTCTCTCCCGTAAAAACTGGGAGTTACCCGTAGCTCCTTCTTGTAATATTATTTGTTTCCGTTATATTCCTTCTAACCAGTTTAAAACAATGGATATTAACGAACTAAATAAGTATATTAGAGAAAAAATTGTTTGTTCAGGAAAATTTTATATCGTTCAAACGGTTCTAAATGAATGCGTGTTCCTAAGGCTAAGTATCACAAATGCCAAAACCACAGAAGCCGATTTAAAGGCAATGCTAAATATAGCCGAGGGTTACGCACAAAATTATTTAACTAATTAACAGAATACCATGGGGAATCAAAGCCGCATTTTTTTCTTTTTATTACTTCTTTTATCACCAAATATTGGAAAAAGTCAAAAAAAATGTGGGACTGAAACGAAGCGCTATGAAGCACTTTTGAGAAACCCCAAATTGATTAATGAAAGAGATGTTATTTCCGAATTTACTAAAAACTGGGTAGAAAAGGAAGATTTTTCTAAATCCAAAAATGCTGTAGTAAAAATTCCTGTAGTCGTCCATGTAGTTTGGAGAACAACGGATCAAAATATTTCTGATGATCAGATAAAATCTCAAATTGACATTTTAAACAGGGACTTTAGAAAACTTAATAGTGATTTTAATAAAACCCCTTCTCCTTTTTCGAATTTAGTAGCAGATATCGGTATTGAATTTTGTCTTGCTGCCCGTGATCCCGCTGGAATGGTAACCAATGGTATCACACGGACGAAAACAACGGTTACGAATATTGGAGATAAGGACAGATGGTTTTCTACTTTGAAAGGGGGAAAAGATCCGTGGAATATTAAAAAATATATTAATATCTGGGTTTGTGAAGCAGGCGAAGATCTTTATGGTTTTGCTTTTTTACCTGGCACAGCCGATCCCCCTGAAGCCGATGGCCTCGTAATTTCGCCTCAGTATTTTGGAAGTTCAGGAACAGCCGTTGCTTCCTATCCCAATCATAAGGGGAGGACGACCACACACGAAATGGGGCATTATTTTAATTTAGAACATCTTTGGGGACCCGACGACAGCGATTGTGAGGAGGGAGATGAAGTTTCGGACACCCCCGTCCAATTTGAAGCGAATTATGATTGCCCCGGATTTCCCGTAAGGGACGATTGTACACCCTCTGGAAATGGGGTGCTATTCTTTAATTATATGGATTATGTCGATGATGAATGTATGTATATGTTTACGGAAGGGCAGAAAAAAAGAATGTCTGCTACTTTAAACGGTTATAGGTCAACGCTTCTAGGTCAAACAAATTGCTCATTATCAACCGCTTTGCCATCAAATCTGAAGGAATTTTCTTTGGAAATTTATCCAAATCCTACTTCAGGATTACTACAGGTTAAATCTAATAATCATTCAGGTATCGAAAAAGATATTTATCTGTATGATTTTATGGGGCGATTATTACAACAAAAATCGACTTTTGGAATCTGTACTTTTGATATTACTGGATATTCTCCAGGTATTTACTGGGTAAAATTGGAAAAAGATGGCAGACCTTATAAAATAATCGTTTCTCCTTTAAAGTAATTCGCTGATATTAGCTCTATGACCCGTTTTAAAAATTCAGTTTCATGGTTGTTGCGTAAAATCAGCTTATTACATGTGGCCGATTACCTTAGGTACTTTTATTTTAAATGTAAAAATTATAAGCGTAACCAAGTATTTAAAAATAATTATCCTGATATTGATTTCCCTCCAGATTATCTGATGTATGAATCTTTTAAACTCGATTATAACAGTTATTATTTGGGAGGTAAAAAAACGACGGCCTGGATTCAGGAACTTACCAGAGAATGGTTGCCAAACGAAAATTGTTTCCTCTTGGATTGGGGTTGTGGTCCAGGTAGAGTTATTCGTCACTGGGCAGATAAAAGATATATTTGTTACGGTTCTGATGTAAATAAGGAATCATTACAATGGTGTCGCCAGCATTTATCGGATATACATTTTTTAAATCAACATATAAATCCACCATTGGCAGTTGGAAAACATACCTTTGATTTAATTTATGGAATCTCTATTTTGACCCATTTGTCTGAATCAGCTCATTTTAAGTGGGTGGAGGAATTTAAAAGAATTTTAAAACCATCCGGAATCTTGTTTTTAACAACGCAAGGCAATTCCTTTAAAAATAAATTGACCAGCGAAGAAAAGAATGAATTTGACAAGGGAAAATTAATCATCAGGGATTCAGTTCGTGAGGGTCATAGAACTTTTTCAAGTTTTCATCCAAAATCATTTATGGAAAAATTATTTCATTCTTTTGAAATTTTAAAATTTATTTCCAATGAAAATGAAGCAAATGTGCAAGACGTTTGGATTATCAGGAAGTTTAATAACTAAAACAAACATATTATGAAAAAATTATCTTTTATTATTAACCTGTTTGCTATTCATGTTTTGTTCTTATTGCCCTTACAATCAAAAGCACAAACCAGAGGCATCGTATGGGAATATCAAATTATTACAGCAGTTGAAAGTGTAGTTCCAGGAGGACTTGGAAGATCCAGGCTTCTATTGAGTGACGATGGAGGTGTATTGGAGGAATATAAAATGGAAAACTTTTTCAGCTTACTGGGAATTAATTTTAAGAACATTAAATCAAATGATTTGCTTGTTGTTCAGAAGTTTAATGAACTTGGAGAGGAAGGCTGGGAATTAACAGAAACGGTTTCTGGTGTTTACAGCAAAAGTGACGTTAGCGTCACAGATTCTAAATCGGGTGTTGGAACTTCTTCCAGCGGGGAAGGAATTTTTATAACCAGATATATATTTAGAAGACAGAAAAATAGATAACCATTAATCTAAATGAGTACTTTTGCGGTTTATTAGTTTATAAAAAGAATAGACAATGAGAAAATTAACTTTGTTATTATTGGTACTGGGTTTAACAGGAAATTTGATGGCCCAGTTCTCTTTACCACAATTGCCTTATGCATATAATGCTCTGGAGCCTGTGATTGATGCCCAAACGATGGAAATTCATCATAGTAAGCATCACGCCGCTTATGTTAACAATCTAAATAATGCATTAAAAGGTAATGCTGGTTCGGAATTATCCATAGATGATATAAATAAAAATATATCAAAGTATTCAATGGCAGTTAGAAACAATGGAGGTGGTCATTTCAATCACTCTCTTTTTTGGAGTATTTTATCGGCTGAAAAAAATACCATGCCTAATGCTGGATTGAGAAAAGCAATTGAAAAACAATTTACCTCTGTAGATAGTCTTAAAAAACTAATAAACACTGCTGCCTCAACTCGTTTTGGTTCTGGCTGGGCATGGCTTATTGTAACACCAGATTATAAACTTGCGGTTTGTTCCACACCTAATCAAGACAATCCACTGATGGATATTGCGGAAGTAAAAGGTACGCCTATCTTAGGAATTGATGTTTGGGAACATGCCTATTATTTAAAATACCAAAATAAACGTCCAGATTATTTAACGGCTATTTGGAGCGTTATCAATTGGAATGAAGTAAGTAAAAGGTATGATGCAGCTATGCCACCGAAAAAAAGTATCTGGGAACAATGGCCTTCATTGAATTCTTTTCATGGTGTTATGGCGGGTACCTTCCACCCCAGCGAAGAAGGAAATTTAAAACCAATCAAAGCCAGAAGTGGTGAAATGGTTACCAAAGCTCAATCTTTGATGGTGGAAGCAATCCCTGAGGATTTTTCTACTCCTGAAATTAAAGATGCACTAACCCGCCTTATAGCTGGTAGTAAAGAACTGGATACTTTAGTTAAGAAAAAATCAAAAGATGCGATTCTTACCCAAAAGCTAACAGCTCTTCATGATGTTTTTCATGAAATCGTAGGCCTTTGTAAGGATAATCATTGATTCTAATATTTAAGGATAAAATAAACCCACCTCCTTAAAGGTTGTGGGTTTATTATTTTGAAGCTTTATCACAATTAGTTAATAGGAAAGACCGTTGGTATCAGATAACTTAATTGTTATATTTCCAGAATTAGCATTATTTTTTCTAAATGTGTTGATCAAATTCAAGATCAAATCAACATCGGAACTTTGAAATCGAATAATGGGAAGAACTGTATAATCAGCAGGAGTTTCCTTGAATTTTATTTGTTCATTTTGAATATTAAAATATCCATATTCACCGTCTGCCAGTACATTATTTTTAGTTAACTTTTTTAATTCCTCTATGAATACCCTCGAGGTAGCAGCAAACTCTGGTTTATAGGCTATATATCCCCATAGAGTTCCATTAGGAATTTTCTGTAAATCTTTTTGTGTTATCGTGATACCGTGGGTTGTTTCCAGCAATAATTGGTAACTATTTTTTTGAATTATTAATTTACCTGGATTGCGAATTATATTTTGAATATAAACATCAATTGGCCAAGATCCTTCGGATAAAATTTCTGTTTCAACATCACCTTTTGCAATAGCAGCATTCCCAGAACAAACTCCTATCTTTTCAATTCCACTAATATTTAATTTTAGGAGAGATGGTGTTTGTAACCAGTCTGTTTTGACGAAAAAATTTCCACAGGGTTGTTCCTTTAACGTACTTACTTCAAACTGTAGGTGACGACCTGTTTTAGAAAACTTTTCAACATAAGTTACAGCAAATTCCCTTTCAATATTTGCTACAATAATTGAGGGTTCCAGGCTCTCCTTTTTACAGGTCGTCATACCTAACAGCACAACTAATAAAAATATAATACTGTGATGCATATTCATTTTTCTATTATTTAAACGAAAGGTTTTTTAAAATGCTGCTTGTTTAAACAGACATATTTTCTAAAATCTATCAGTTGGTAACCTAAAGTCCTCAAGCTTGCTTATTTTTGTGTAAATTTTTAAAAAAGTAGAATTTTATTTAAACAACAATATGAAATTTATCAGAAACTTTTGTGTCATTGCCCATATCGATCATGGAAAAAGTACATTGTCTGACAGATTAATGGATTTTACACACACCATTGATAAGAGACAGATGAAAGATCAGGCATTGGACAGTATGGATCTTGAAAGGGAAAGAGGTATTACCATTAAAAGTCACGCCGTACAGATGTATTATCCACATGACGATGGCAACAGATATACCTTTAATCTGATTGATACTCCGGGTCATGTAGATTTTTCTTACGAGGTGTCTCGTTCTATTGCCGCTTGTGAGGGAGCACTATTACTTATAGATTCAACTCAAGGTATTCAGGCTCAAACCATCTCAAACCTTTATTTAGCCATTGAACATGACTTGGAAATTATTCCTATCCTAAATAAAGTGGATATGGAAAATGCAAATATTGAGGAAGTAGCCGATCAGGTTATAGATTTAATTGGATGTAAACGTGAAGACATTATTTTGGCAAGTGGAAAAACAGGTATTGGTGTGCCCGATATTATGAAAGCAATTGTGGACCGAATTCCTCCGCCAAAAGGAGATTCAGATGCACCGTTACAAGCATTGATTTTTGATTCTGTCTTTAATTCTTTTAGAGGAGTAATTGCCTATTTCAGAATAATGAATGGTACTTTGAAAAAAGGAGATAGAATTCGCTTCTTTTATGGCAGTCGTGAATATCTGGCTGATGAAATTGGCATTCTACAGATAAATCAGATGCCGAGAGAGGTTCTTAAAACGGGTGATGTAGGTTATGTTATCACAGGGATTAAAGAGTCTAAAGAAATCAAAGTAGGAGATACGATTACGCATGTGGACAGACCATGCATGGAGGCGATTCATGGGTTTGAGGAGGTGAAACCTATGGTGTTCGCTGGTATATTTCCTATTGATAATGATGATTTTGAAAATTTAAGAGATAGTTTAGAAAAGTTACAATTAAATGACGCTTCTCTTGTTTTCGAAGCTGAAACCTCTCAGGCACTCGGATTTGGCTTTCGTTGCGGCTTCCTCGGTATGTTACATCTGGAAATTATACAGGAAAGATTGTCCAGAGAATTTAACATGGAAGTTATTACCACGGTTCCAAACGTTTCTTATACCGTATTTACTACGAATAACGAATCGGCAGTGGTACGTACTCCATCTGATTTACCTGATCCTTCCAGAATTAATCGGGTGGAAGAACCTTATATTAGAGCACAAATCATTACTAAACCAGACTATATTGGAGCTATCATGAATCTTTGTTTGGATAAAAGAGGTATCCTTTCCAGACAGGTTTACCTGACTCCTTACAGAGTTGAATTAAGTTTTGAGCTTCCTTTAGCAGAAATTGTTTTCGATTTCTATGATCGGTTAAAGTCTATTTCAAGAGGATATGCTTCGTTTGATTATGCACTGATTGATTATCGTGCATCTGATTTGATTAAACTGGATATCAAATTGAACGGTGAAAATGTGGATGCCCTTACCGCCCTTGTCCACAGAGATAAAGCAGATTATATAGGTCGCAAAATTTGTAAGCGATTGAAAGATCTTCTGCCAAAACAACAATTTGTTATTGCTATTCAAGCAGCTATTGGTGCTAAAGTTATTGCCAGAGAGACTATTTCAGCTCTTCGTAAAGATGTAACAGCTAAATGTTATGGAGGGGATATTTCACGAAAAAGAAAATTGCTGGAAAAACAAAAAGAAGGTAAAAAGAAAATGAGACAAATTGGTTCTGTAGATGTTCCTCAAAAGGCTTTTCTTGAAGTTTTGAAACTGGGGAATGATTAATTTTAAAAAACAACTTTATTTAATTGGTTCTTTTTGATTTTGCTTTTTTTTGAACTTAAATGTAATGAATAAACTTTTTATTTTTCTCCTTTTAGGTTCATTATGGGCTTGTTCTCCAAATACCCCTGAAAAAGAAAAAGAGGTAGACTATAAAAAATTAACCTGGAAAGACCTGGATAGTTTAAAGGTTGATTATTATTTTGATGCTGATTATGGAGATTATCTGGGCAAACCTGTATTTTCGGATAAAATTAAAGATTGGGATGGAATTTCCGTAATTATTGAAGGATATTGGATTCCTTTGTCTGAAATTGGGGACAGTTCTGTATCTGTGTTATCAGCGTTACCTTTTGCTAAATGTTTCTTTTGTAGTGGTGCGGGAATTGAAACCGTTATGCAGATTAAGTCTAATGGAAGTCTAAACAGAATCGATACGGATGCGAAAGTTAGTTTAAAAGGTAAATTATTTCTAAATAAGAACAATCCTATGGAATTGTATTATCAGTTATTGGAAGCTTCCCTAAATTAAAAAACCGCCATTAAAATTAATTAATGACGGTTTTTTGTTTTTTTCAAGCCGGAAGTAACTTAGAATCTGCGAGATGAACGCTGAAAAGAATTCATAGTCGCTATAATAGTACCTCCCAAAGCAAAAGAAGCAAAAGCTGTGTAAATAATTAACATGACCTTTAGTTTTAATCGTTAATGATTGCGGAACCCCGCGTTCTAAGGAGTCATGTTCATGGAGATTTAAATTCGCGAAACTTCAAACTGACATTTCAATTCTATTTTCGCTTTCAATAATGCAATAATATAAATTATTTAGCAAAATGAAAAATAATTTGTAAAAAAAAACAAAGAAAATATAATTTTTTAATTTATAATATGTAAGATATTGATTGTTAGTTTAGTTGACTTTTATTTTTGAAGTTTGAATTTTGTTCCTTTACCCAGTTTCTTAACTTATTTTCCAACATACTCACTTGCTCTTTCCAGGAAGGATTTAATTCAAGCAAAGCGGCAATTTTAGCACATTCTATAGGGTTAGCTATACCAAGAAGATATTTTTTCAATAAACCGGATTTAAAAAAACTTTCCTTATCCATTTCCTTTTGCTTTAAAACCAATTTAAACCAACTCTATCAAGGTTACTTCTGGTAATATGCCCACTCTTCCAGGGTACCCAAGATGTCCCAATCCTCTGTTAACGTATAACATTTGATTTCCCTTTTTGTATAGTCCTGCCCATTGTTTATAAACATATTGGATTGGGCTCCACTGGACAAAACCAGGTATCTCAACACCAAATTGAAATCCATGGGTGTGACCCGAAAAGGTTATGGCAATATCTTTAAAGTCTGTGATAACCTCATGAGCCCAGTGGGATGGGTCGTGGGATAATAATAATTTTAGGTTTGTATTCTCAACTCCTGAAAATGATTCCTTTAATTTTCCATATTTCGGAAATCTCATGTGTGTGGAATAATTTTCAACCCCAATTATACCAATTTCTTTACCATTTACCTGAACTATTCTATTTTCATTGGTCAATAATTCCCAGCCTAATTCTTTATGGTACTTTTTTAATTGATTGAGGTTCTCTTGTTTTTTATCAATACTTTCCCATCTTACATAATCACCGTAATCGTGATTTCCCAGAATGGAAAATACACCGTATTTAGCTTTTATCTTGCTGAGAATAGGGAGTAAAGGTATGACTTCATCTGCGGTATTATTGACAAGATCACCCGTAAAAAAAATAAGGTCCGCCTCTTGTTTGTTAATTATTTCAACAGCCTTTGTTACTTCTTCTGGGTATAAAAAACTACCAGAATGTATATCAGATATATGGATTATTTTTAGACCCATTAACTCCTGAGGAACTTGATCTATTTTTATTTTTGTTTGTCTAAGCTGAAATCTATATGCATTCCTGAACATACCATAAGTAAGGCTTATTAAGGGTATAGCGCCAATAAAAAGTCCAAACTGACTTAAAAACCTGGATCTTGATGGGTTAAATGCCTGATTAGGCTTGAAATAATCAATTATCCATTGAAATCCCCTAAAAAGATCATCAATGACCAGAAAAGGAAGGATTAAAAATTTTGAGAAATAGGCAATGAAAACAAGGGATCTCAATATAGTCAAAGAGACCTTGTCCCATTCCTCTAAAAGTCCGGTAATATAGGCGACCGAAAATGAAATCATCAAAATATTGAGGCTAAAGAAAACTACTTTAGACCAGGTTTTTACAGATAAAGAGCTATTTGAAATAACTACTTTAAGTGCTTGGTAAGCATATAAATCTATGAATATCAAAAAAATAATAAGAAAAAGGGTACGCATTTTTAATTTATTAGCTTTAGCATAACACAACAACAAGGGTAATGGTTTATTTAATGTAAAATGAATTAACTTTGCGATTAAATCCTGTGGACGCTAAGATATAATAATGGCTATAAACGTATTTTTCAAATTATCTTTTTTAATACTTTTGTTTTCCTGCCAGCTTTCTGCCCAGTGGTCAAAAACAGTGCATCAATCTGTGGGATTACCTGATACTTTAACCCGGTTTTATATCCAGTCAAACTTTCCAATAGATACCCTTTTTTGGATTGGATCTGATATTCTTATTGAAACAACTGTTTCAATGTCAGGAGTAAAGGAATCGATTTTTGAATATCTTATGCAATCAGACCGATATAAATGGATTTTTGCCCTGGATGATTGGCGTTTTTTAAAACCTTTGCAATCGCCACTGCCTAAATTCGATGGAATGACAGAACTGGTAAAACTCAAAATTTACATACCGGAGTATTTTAGACCATCAGCGAATAATTTTTTTATTTTAGCCGGATTAAAGGAATAATGGCCCATTTTTATAGGATTTAAACGTATGGTAAAAGAAATTGAAATAGGTATTTTGCCCGAATTTGCTTCTAATCAGGAATCCATAAAGGAACATATTGCTCAATCATTAGGATTGTCAAATAATGAATTTACCTATAAGATTTGGCGTCGTTCCATCGATGCAAGGGGCAGAGTTCCACTTATTAGGCTCAAATGTCAAATTTTTATTTCAGAGCAAATGCCCGTGGAATTAGATTTTGATCCGCAATGGCAAACTGTACATCATAAAAAGAGCGTCATCATTGTTGGTGCTGGTCCTGCAGGGTATTTTGCTGCCTTACAATGCCTCAGTTTAGGAGTTAAACCCATTATTATCGACAGAGGAAAAGATGTTCGTGCCAGACGAAGAGATTTAAAAGCAATTCAACAAAATGGTATTGTCGATCCTGATTCAAATTATTGTTTTGGTGAAGGAGGTGCAGGTACTTATTCAGATGGGAAACTATATACGAGATCTCATAAAAGAGGTTCAATAGAAAATATTTTGCAATTACTGGTAAAGCATGGGGCCAGTTCAGACATTTTATTAGACGCTCATCCGCACATTGGTTCTAATAAATTGCCTCAAATTGTCGCTAATCTTAGAAATACCATCATTCATTATGGTGGTGAGGTCCATTTCGAAGAACGTGTCGTGGATCTTGTAAAAAGAGGGAATAAATTAACAGGGGTTATTTCACATACGGAAAAGATGTGGGAAGGTGATGCCGTTATCCTGGCAACGGGTCATTCGGCCAGAGATATTTTTTATCTTTTAGATAAACATAATATACGCATAGAACAAAAACCTTATGCATTAGGAGTAAGAATTGAACATCCACAACCTTTAATTGATAAGATACAATATGGGCAGGAAATTCGACCTGATTCACTCCCTGCGTCCAGTTATAAACTTGTAACTCAAGTAGAGAACCGAGGTGTTTTTTCATTCTGTATGTGTCCAGGTGGTTTAATTGTACCCGCATCCACTTCTCCGGGAGAAATTGTTATCAATGGTATGTCCATGTCGCGAAGAGATTCTCCATTTGCTAATGCTGGAACAGTTGTTTCCATAGAAATGGAGGATCTTAAAAATTATAGTAAACAAGGAGTTTTTGCAGGATTGGCGTTCCAGCAAGACGTTGAACAAAAAATGTTTAGTATAACCAACGGTACTCAAAAAGCACCAGCTCAAAGACTTACCGATTTTATCAATGGAAAATGGAGTGAGTCTTTACCCAAAAGCAGCTATATACCTGGCCTGACCCCATCGGCATTGCATACTCTTTTGCCCGATTTTATATATAGAAGACTTAAAAAAGGGGTTCAGGATTTTGGAAAAAAAATGAACGGATATTACACCTCTGAAGCAGTTGTTGTGGCCATTGAGAGTCGAACAAGTTCCCCTGTTCGGATACCAAGGGATTCCAATACCTGGATGCATCCGCATTGTGAAGGACTATTTCCAAGTGGCGAAGGTGCCGGTTATGCCGGTGGTATTCTTTCAGCTGCAATGGATGGGCAAAATGTGGCGCGAGCTGCATTTAATTACTTAAAGGAAAATTGATAATTATGAAAGATATTTTTGACTTAATAGGCCGTATTTTTATTTCCTTTATCTTCTTTTTTGAAGCTTATGATACTTTGTTCTTTTATAAAGACACTAAAAATCAAATGAGTGAATACGGGATTATTTGGCAGCAAGATTTTCTTATTAATGCAGCTATTTTTTTACTGATTTTAGGAAGTTTTCTAATTTTACTGGGCTATAGACCATCCTTTGGGGCTATTTTATTACTTTTATACTGGCTGCCAGTAACTTTTATCTTGTATCCTTTCTGGGATGCAAGTCCTGAAGTTAAAAGAGAGATGTCTGTTCATTTTATGAAAAATATGGCCATTTCGGGAGGGCTTTTTCTGGTTTTGGTAAATGGAGCTGGGCGCTGGAGCATGCGAAGACTTTTTGCAACCAGTTATGTCAGATAAAAAGAATGATTATATTTTTTTAATCCTAAAAAATATTTAAAGTGATTCAAGCTGTTATCGTAGAAGATGAGTTGAATAGTCGCAATAACCTCAAAAATCTATTAGCTCAATATGCTAATAATATCGAAATTGTGGGGGAGGCAGAAGGTATTGAAGATGCCATATTGACATTTAAAGGTCTTTCCAAGCAACCAGATGTAGCATTTCTTGACATAAATCTTTCAGATGGTTTAGTATTTAATTTATTAAATAAATTAAGACCGTTTCAATTTGAAATTATTTTTGTGACCGCATTTGAAGAATATGCCGTCAAAGCTTGTGAATACAGTTCAATTGGTTACATCTTAAAGCCAATTGATCCTGATGCATTGAAAGAAGCTATAGAGAGAATACCAAAAAATGGGAAAAATCAAATTGAAAAACGCTTAGAAATTTTTAATAGTCATTACAATAATCCTAATGTATTTTCTAAAATGAGTATTGCAGCAGTGGATGGTATTTATTTTGTAAATATAACGGATATCATTCGATTTGAAGCTGAGGATAACTACACACATATTTTTCTTCAAACAGGCGAAAAAATTACTGCTTCAAAAACTATTAAGGCTTATGAAGAATTACTGGCCACTTATAATTTTTATAGAGTTCATAAAAGACATGTTATTAATCTTAATTGCATGAAAAAGTATCTAAAAGGGGACGGTAATATTGTCATTATGGAAGATGATACTCAAATTGAGGTTTCAAGGAGAAGAAGGGCCTCTTTTCTCGATAAATTAAGGGAGCTTCAGGAAGGAAATTGAGTGTAGGGAAGTATTTTCTTTGAACAATCATTTTATTTTATTACTTTTGTATTACTACATTTTAATTTTTACAAACTATGAGAAAAAAAGAACTAAAATTAGAGGAGCTTCAAAAGAAATTAAAGGTTGTAAAAAATCAAGACCTTAAAAAAGTTACGGGTGGCAAACAAACTGCCGGCTCGTGGAATAATGGTTGTGGAGGGATTATTCCTTTATGATTTTTATTCAAATGCTTTTAAAGGGCTGTAATTTTTGATGATTACAGCCCTTTTTTATTAACTAAAATTGCAGAAAATGGATCTTTTGCTCTTAAATCTGCCTTCCAGCAATCAACTTATTTCTTCTCTTAACAAGGGTAAAAAAGCGGAAGAAAAATTTCGTTTATTGGATGAATTGTTATCGCAGTTAGTCTACACCAATGTCGTAGAAGCAATTAAATATCTTGAAAAATTAAGAAAAATTAATAGTTTCGATCTGGAGTCAAAAGTTATTTTTAAATATTATTGGTATAAAGCACTGATAGAAAATCAAAAATATCAATATAGAAAAGCTTACGATAATTTTAATAAAGCCATTAAATTGTCTGAAGATTGGCTGGATCTCCATTTTAAGGCCGAGTTGTTTATTGATCATGCAGGTACCTGTATCAATCTAAACAAAATGGATGAAGCGGAAGGGCTTATTGAAAAGGCTAAAAAATGGTTAAAAAAGAATCCTTCTGCCATTTTAAATGCCAGAATAATCAGCAGAGAAGCTTTTATTCAACTCCATTATGCCAACTATCCTCGTGCAATAGATGCTTTTTTAAAGGCAGAAAAAATAATAAAGAATCTTTCAAATGCTGAAATAACCCATAAAGATTTATTCTTCCTGCAAATAATTCAAGCAGGATTGGGTAACCTTTATGAAATAATAGGAGATGCAGATAAAAGTATTTCTGCTTATCAAAATGCCATAGATCTCGCTGAGGTATCCGATATTAAAACAAGATTATCCTGGTTATGCCTATTCGTAGGAAAAGGTTATCTGATTCTTTCAAAGGTAGAAAAGGCCACTTTGTTTTTTGAAAAAGTGCTGCACATTGAAGATGATGAAAATGCCTTATCCCGTGCCAGTGCCTATGCGAATTTAGGTTATTTGCAATTTTTGAAAAATAATCTTTCCGAGGCACTTACTTTGCTAAACAGAGCGGAGGAACTTTTTATAGAAATAGGGGAGAGGGATTCCGAAAATCTGGTATCCATTGAAATTTGGCGAGGTCAGATTGCATGGAAAAACAAGGATTTGAAAGGGGCTGAATTCTATTTGCTTCATGCTTACAGAATGGCTTCTAAATCCTCAAATGTTAAAAGATTATCTTTTATATGTAAGGAATTAGCCTCTTACTATGCGGCATCTTCGGACTTTAAACTTGCTTATACCTATGAAAAATTACATGCTGATTTTACAGCAAAATACGTGGAGGAATTGAATCAGCATAAAATTTGGGAACTCGAAGCAAAATATGATTTTGAAAGAAGGAAACAAGAGGCTGAATTATTAATGCTCAAAGCCAACAGGCTTCAATTGAAAGCTTTGAGGGCTCAGATGAATCCTCATTTTTTATATAATGCTTTAAATAGTATTCAAAATTATATCACTTCCAATGATATGACTCATGCAGCTAAATACCTGGCAAAATTTGCCAGATTAATGAGGCAAAGTCTGGAATATTCGGATGTGGAAGTTATAAGTCTGGAAAAGGAAATTGAGTTTTTAGAAAATTATCTTTTTATTAACGAGAAATTAAGATTTTCAGAAAAAATGACCTATAAAATTAAAGTAGATGATGATATTGAGGAAGATTTAATCGGTGTACCCGCAATGATTGTTCAACCATATCTGGAGAATGCTATCGAACATGGATTGAGGTCAAAAAAAGAAGGTTTTTTGGAAGTTAATTTTCATCTGTTTAATGAACAGTGCATTTTATGTATCATAGAAGATAACGGAATTGGACGAGAAAAGGCTATGGCTTTACAAAAAGAAAATTTTAAGTATCAGCATCATAAATCTAAAGGGACTTTAATTACTGAGCAAAGACTTCGATTGTTACATAAATCCCTGGGCACTCAGCCCGCAGTTAAAATAGTCGATCTGAAAGATGAAGAGACGGGTATGGCGTTAGGTACAAGGGTTGAAGTGCTTATTCCAATGATGGATTTAGATAGGTAGCTTTCTTAGGAAACTTGTATCTATACTTTTAATATATGTATTTTAAATATGATTAAAATAAATCATTTGTACCCTTTACCCAACTTTTCATACCGTTTAATAATTGGAAAGGCATTATCATGTCAAAGTATGGGGTCTAGTTGGTTTTAAGAAAAAAAGTGTATGTTAAAATGATTACTTTTGACCTGTAGTTTTCTCATAGTATTTCATAGCTCCTGTGTGCATCGGTCTCCCCCGAACAGGAGCTATCTTTTTTTTTCACTGAATATTTCGAAGATGGTCATTATCTTATTTCCGTCTTCATCCATGGCCATAACTTGATGTCTGCCTGTTTTTGGTTGAAGTGTTATTTGATGGTAAATGCGTGTTTTACCAATAAAATTGCCATCTAAATGCCAATAAACCATTTTTTCAGGAATTCTGTGAGCCAGTTGGAATACTGTTTTTGAGAAGGTACCGTCTAAATTTTGAGGAACTTTTATTTGGGTAAATTCTCTCGGATATATCCAACTCATAATTTCGCCGGCACCTAAAAAATCATTTTCAGGTGAGCATAAAACATGCCAGGCAGGTAATGGTTGGTAAAAGGGATTGTTTTTCCGAAAATAAAATGCTTCCAGTGCCGGAAGTACTAAACGATTTTCTGTAATAACTTTTTCATTTTCTATACAATCCATATTAACCTGGAAAAGTCCATCTTCGGTTAGGAAAACTTTTTTATGAAAGGAACAAACAGAACTTGTCTGGGCAGTTTTAGGGCTTAAAATAACCTCTTTTGGACAATATGGGCCTGCTTGCCATCCTGTCAGTTTACAAATAGATATTTGCTGTAAATCGTTCTTAGGTATAGGGAAATTCTTTCCTTTTTCAGGTAATTCATTGAATAAATTAAAGAGAAGGGGAGCTGCCACCTTCACACCGGTCAAGCCAGGTTTTCCTTCTCCACTGGCATTGCCAACCCACACCCCTACACAATATGAAGTGGATAAACCAATGGCCCATGCATCGCGAAAGCCAAAACTTGTGCCTGTTTTCCATGCAATGGGTTGATTTCCAGGAAACTGCTGCCATACACCATCCTCATCAGGTCGTTTTAGCGCTATCATGGCTTGTAAAGTACTGTAAATAGCGCCGGGATTAAGGACTGGAAATTGATTTTCAGAATGAACATCTTTCCGATCTTGGGTTAAATACCATGCAGGATGCCAGTTATAATATTTTTCTTTAGTATTTCCGGGAGTATAAAATAGTAAAGACCTCGCCATGGAACTATAAATGCCACATAAATCCCATAAATTGACCTCTGCTCCACCTAATATTAGCGACAATCCATAATGATTGGCTGAAAAGGGAAGAGAGGTTATACCCATTTTTATTAACTGGTTATGAAATCGTCTGACATCATAATTTTTAAGAAGCTGAACAAAAGGAATATTTAAGGATTGAATCAACGCCTGGTCAGCTGAAACAAGTCCATGGTAAGTTTGATCAAAGTTTACAGGCTTATAACCTTTATAACTTAAGGGTACATCACTTAACCAGGAAGTTGGTAAAATAAGACCATCCTGAAGGCTTAATGCATAGAGTAAAGGTTTTAAAATACTCCCACTACTCCTGTTTGAGGCAATTAAATCGACTTGTCTTCCATAATTTTCCAGTTCATTGGTTGAATTCCCCAGATAAGCGAGTACTTTACCGCTTGAAACTTCAAGGACCAGGACTGCCGCATTCTGGATACCATTTGCTGACAAATACAATTGATACTGGTTAAGACGTTCCAACATTCTTTCCTGAATATCAATATCCAAAGTTGTCCATGCAATTCCCCCTTTATTATTTGGAAAAGTCTTGTCTAACAAATGATTAGCCAGATGTGGAAGAGAAAATATCTTCTCAGGCAAAGGTTCATCTTTAGATAATAGCCAGTTTTCCTTATTGATGATTTTTTTATGATAGAGTTTGTTCAGGAGATTATCACGTTTAACTTTAAGTTTATGCCTGTTCCTTCCTGGATGTATAAGGCCAGGACTATTAGGTAAAACGGCTAAAAGGCAGGCTTCGGACCACGTAATTTGGTTAGCCATTTTACCAAAATATCGCCAGGCGGCTGCTTCAATTCCTACCACATTACCTCCAAAAGGAGCATGTGAAGCATACAAATTTAAAATTTCTTTCTTTGTATAGGTTATTTCTAAAACTGTTGCTAAGATTGCTTCTTTAAACTTTTGAAAGTAGGTTCTTGGTGGATTTTGCCAGGCCATTCGAATAACCTGCATACTTAATGTACTTCCCCCCCTTTTATTATTTGGGTGGGAAAGGTTGTATTTTAAGGCAGATAAAAGAGCGATTAGATCTATTCCGCGATGAAAATAAAATCTCTTATCCTCAAATTCAATTAAAGCAACTAAATATTTTTTATCCACATTTTCAGAGGTAGAAAATCTCCACTGTCCATCTGATGCTATTCTGGCACTGAGAAGTTGACCATTTTTATCGGTTAAAACGGCTGCGTACGGGACATTGAACAAAGGATCTGGAAGTGAGAAATAAGCGAAAAGGAGAAAAGTCCAACCCACAGCAATAAAAAAGGAGGGGGAAGAAATTTTTATTTTTTTTGCCGAAAAAAAGGTGGATCTGGACAATAGCACGGGTCAAAATAATAAAAAATAACGAATTAAATAAAAAAAATTGTATTATGTAAATTATTTAGATTATTTTTGTTGAAGGGTTTTTAAAAGTGAAAACCTCATGAAAAGCCGGTATTTTTTTGCCTTTATCTTCAGAGTGTTCTTAACCTAATGTTCTTGCCATTCTCATTTGTTAATTGGCCTGTGTTTTACCTTCTTTTCTTGTATTTTTTTATTTAATATTAATTTTTTAAAGATGAACATTTTTGTTGCAAAACTGAATTTTGACACTCAGAGCGAAGACGTGCAGCGGGCATTTGAAGCGTTTGGTGCAGTAGATTCTGCTAAAGTTATTATGGATCGCGAAACTGGCCGTTCAAGAGGCTTTGCTTTCGTTGAAATGTCTAATGATGACGAAGCACAATCTGCTATTGATGCGCTTAACGAAACAGAGTTAGATGGTAGTACAATTGTAGTTAAAAAAGCTGAACCACGTCCACAAAAACCAAGAGGTTTCGGTGGTGGTGACCGTGGTGGTTTTGGCGGTGGAGACCGTGGTGGTTTTAATCGCGGTGGCGGTGGAGATCGCGGTGGCTTTAGCCGTGGTGGAGATCGCGGAGACCGTGGTGGTTTCAATCGTGATCGTAACGACAGATTTGGAAGCTCAGGATTTGAAAGCGACTACAGTCGCCGTTAATTCCTTCCTTTATAAAAAAGGCGGTTGTTTTCTAACAACCGCCTTTTTTTATCCGTTATTTATATTAAACTCCTTTTGCGGCCAAATACCTTCTATTCACTTCTTCCCAGTTTATGATGGTAAAGAATGCTTGAATATAGTCAGGTCTTCTGTTTTGATAATTCAGATAATAAGCGTGTTCCCAAACATCCAGTCCTAAAATTGGTGTTCCTTTCTGATCTACTACATCCATTAATGGATTATCTTGATTTGGTGTTGAGGAAACAAATAGTTTGCCCTTTGCATCTACGCTCAACCATGCCCACCCAGATCCAAAACGTGTGGCCGCTGCCTGAGAGAATGATGTTTTGAAAGCCTCCATTCCTCCAAGTTCTGCTTCAATTGCCTGTAAAACGGGTAGATTTTGGTCTGCCTTTGAAGACGAAGAAAGAATAGTCCAAAATAAATTATGATTGTAAAAACCACCTCCGTTATTTCTGATAGCTGGAGAAAATGTTGAAATGGTATTTAATATACCTTCAATATCTAAGCTTGAAGCCGCTGCGTTTCCCTCTAAAGCGGCATTTAAATTGTTTGTATAAGCAGCATGATGTTTGCTGTGGTGAATTTCCATGGTACGGGCATCTATCACAGGTTCTAATGCCTGATATGCATATGGAAGTTCTGGTAATGAAAAAGCCATTATTTTAAATTTTAGTGATGAAATCAAAGATTAAATATAATCTAAAAAACCTTATGAACAGATAATTGGTTCAAACAATGACAATCATTATTTGGAAAAAAGGAACATTGAATTAAATTTGCCCCAAAATAATTTTAAATTAACAAGCCATGGCATTTAGACAAGAAAAAGATAGTATCGGATATGTGGATGTACCTGCAAACAGGTATTGGGGAGCTCAAACGCAACGCTCTTTTGAAAATTTTAAGATTGGCGGACATCTTATGCCCATTGAAATTATTAGAGCCTTTGCTATTTTGAAAAAAGCGGCTGCCATAACTAATCATGAGGCAGGGATTCTTGATGCAGAGAAAACTAAGCTTATTAGTCAGGTTTGTGATGAAATTAGCTCGGGATTACTTGACGATGAGTTTCCATTGGTTGTTTGGCAGACAGGTTCTGGAACTCAATCAAATATGAATCTCAACGAGGTCATTGCCAATAGGGCACATGTCTTACATGGAGGAAGTCTTTCAGACCCAAAAAAAATATTACATCCGAATGATGATGTCAATAAATCGCAATCCTCAAATGACACTTTTCCAACAGCTATGTCTATAGCTGCCTATACTTATCTTGTAAAGAATACTATACCAGCTATCAAGCAGTTGCAAAAAACATTGGATGGAAAAGCGAAGGATTTTGCTGACATTGTGAAGACAGGCAGAACGCATTGTATGGATGCTACACCCTTAACTTTGGGCCAGGCTTTTTCAGGTTTTGTTTCACAACTTGATCACGCCGTAAAAGCTATTGAAAACACTTTACCCCATGTTTCAGAATTGGCTCTCGGTGGAACTGCTGTTGGAACGGGTTTAAATACACCTCCAGGGTATTCTGAAAATGTAGCTCGACATATAGCTTCTCTTAGTGGATTACCTTTTGTTACAGCAGAAAATAAATTTGAATCTTTGGCTTGTCATGACGGGATTGTGGCAGCTCATGGTGCTTTGAAAACAGCAGCCGTAGCCTTAATGAAAATAGGTAATGATATCAGATTGCTTTCAAGTGGTCCTCGTTCGGGAATTGGGGAAATCATTATTCCTGCAAATGAACCAGGTTCTTCCATCATGCCCGGGAAAGTTAATCCAACTCAATCAGAGGCTCTCACCATGGCTATGGCACAGGTTATGGGTAATGATGTTGCCATAAATATTGGAGGAATGAACGGACATTTTGAATTAAATGTTTTCAAACCTTTAATTATATTTAATTTTCTAACATCTGCCCGTTTAATTGCTGACGCCTGCTTAAGTTTTGACGAACATTGCGCCATGGGTATTGAAGCCAATCATGCCAGAATAAAAATGCATTTAGATAATTCACTCATGTTGGTTACCGCATTAAACACTAAAATTGGTTATGATAATGCGGCTGCAATAGCAAAAAAGGCCTACTCTGAAAATACAACACTCAAAGAGGCAGCCATAGCACTCGAACTCTTAACCTCTGATGAATTTGATGCTTGGGTTAAACCAGAGGATATGATTAGCGGATTGTAATCCCAAAAGACATTAACATACATTTAACCTTTTTATAACAGGCTGAATATCATATTTATATAAGATATTCAGTCTGTTTCGTATGCCCAAATCTATGAGGTCTGTTGCAGATTATATATACTATTCGCATCTTTGAAAGGTATTCGACATATAATCCCTTGAACAAAAAACTACCGACATGATTATCCTCTCTGTATTAGTTCTCATTTTAGTTATTTTTCGTACAGACATTTTTGGTTCGGCAAAGATTAGTCATTTCTAATTATTGCTCCACTGACTGATATAATTCTCTGACTTGCTCTAAAGTAAGTTCACTTCCCAAAGCGGAAGAAATCATATACAGTTGAGTTCCTTGAACAATAACATATCGGAAATGATAAGTGGGTTTATCCTTGGGCACAAGTTCATAGATAAATCCATTTTCATTTTCCTCCATGATTCGGGTAAAAAACACATTGTTTCGCACATCTTCAATCTGGAGATGTTTATTCCAGGCCAAATCATCCGATTCTGAAGGTAAATTTTGGACAATTAACTCAAACCACGATTTATCTCCTTTTCCTTTCACAATAACTTCTGTAATATTTCCGACAATTCGGCGGTTAATATCCACATCTTTTGGTATGTTTACATACAAAGGAATGCCGTAACTTAATAAACTGGTGGATCCTTTTTTATGAGGCGCTTTGGCATTACTACAATTTTGCAGAAGTCCTAAAGAAGCGATAAGGATTAAACAAAAATTAATCTTCATGTTTTGTAATTTTGAACGTTGGAAACAAAAATAGCTATTTGGCTCGAAAATACAGGATTCTTAATTAATTCTAACAAAGGGCAATAAAAAACATGATAAAGAGACTCCTTATACAAAATTATGCACTCATAGAGGCATTGGAATTAGAATTCTCCACGGGGTTGACCATTATCACCGGTGAAACGGGTGCTGGTAAGTCTATTCTATTAGGAGCGCTTGGTTTAATTATGGGTAACAGAGCAGATTCACGTTCTTTATTTGATGAAAATAAAAAGTGTGTGGTTGAAGCTTATTTTTCAATAGAGAAATATGGGTTAACTTCCTTTTTTGAAAATAATGAAATCGATTATGAAGATGATCTGATTATACGGCGCGAGCTTACACCAGCAGGAAAGTCTCGTTCTTTTATCAATGATACGCCAGTTAATCTAAAAATGCTACAGGATTTGAGTGCAGAGCTCATTGATTTACATCAGCAATTTGATACCAGTGATATCCATGACCAGAATTTTCAATTGAAAATGGTTGATGCCTTAGCTGATAACGCATATTTGCTTGCCAAATATAGAAAAGAGTATAAAGAATATGCCTTGCTCAAAAAACAAAGAGATGAAATAATAAGTATGAGTCAGGCTTCCCAAAGAGAAATTGAATTTTTGAATTTTCAATGGGAAGAATTAGATAAAGCTAAATTACAACTCGGTGAGGAAGATGCTCTCGAAGAGGAATTGACAAAACTATCCCATGCCGAAGATATAAAAAGAATCCTGGGATTGACCTTTAGGCAGATAGAAGAAAATGAAACGTCTATTCTAACTCAAATGACAGATATTTCTCAATCATTAAGCCAAGTGAGAAGATTTGATGAAGAGGTAGGCCGATTTTATGAGAGACTTACTTCCTCTCAAATAGAATTGCGAGAATTAAGTCGAGATATTGAAAATAGATATGATCATATTGAATATGATCCCGAACGATTAAAAATGGTTCAGGAGCGATTAGATATGTTGAACCGTTTACTCAATAAACATCAGGTCGCAAATATTGGCGAATTAATTAAATTCAGAGGACAGTTGGCCTCCAGATTGGAAAGTTTTGCTAACAGAAATATGGATATTGCGGAAATTGAATCTCGGATTTCTTTGTTGCAAAATCAATTAGAGCAGATAGCGGATACCCTCCACGACCGAAGATTATCTGTCATTTCATCTTTTGAGGAAAAAATTCATCAAAGATTATCTTTACTGGCTCTGGAAAATGCCAGATTAGAAATTCACTGTCAGTCTTTCGATGATCTGGGTCCTAATGGAAAGGATTCTGTCTATTTCTTATTTGCTGCCAATAGAGGAAGCAGAATGCTTCCAATCAGAGATGTAGCATCGGGGGGTGAACTTTCCAGACTAGCCTTGGTAATCAAATCGTTAGTCGCCAGCGCAATACCATTGCCTACTTTAATATTTGATGAAATTGATGCAGGAATTTCAGGAGATGTGGCTTTGAAAATGGGGAATATCCTTAGGACATTAAGTAATGAACATCAAGTTATTACTATTACCCATTCGCCTCAGGTTGCAGCAAAGGCTGATACTCATTACTACGTTTATAAAGAAGAAATGCCAGAAAGGACCTTGACTTGTGTGAAATCGCTGGACAAAGATGGCAGAATATTTAATATTGCTTCCATGTTAAGTCAAAATCCTCCCAGTGCATTTGCTATTGAAAATGCAAAAGAACTGTTAGGACTATAAATTAGCTGGGAAATTGTATTTTTGTGGCAATTTAAAATAAATAAAATGGCAAATAATTTACTTGAAGGTAAGAGAGGTGTAATCTTTGGAGCCCTCGATGAGAAATCAATAGCTTGGAAAATAGCTGAAAAATGTGCAGAACAAGGGGCTAAACTTACATTAACCAATGCACCCGTTGCATTGAGATTTGGTGAACTCGATAAGCTTGCTGAGAAACTAAATGCTCAGGTTATTCCAGCTGATGCAACAAGTGAAGAGGATTTGGAAAATTTATTTAAGAAGTCTCAAGAAATTTTAGGGGGTAAACTTGATTTTGTGCTTCATTCTATAGGTATGTCTCTCAATGTCCGTAAAAAAAGAGATTATACAGATTTGAATTATGATTATATGCTTAAAACCTTCGATATATCAGCTATTTCTTTTCATAAAATGATGCAGTCCTTATGGAAATTAAACGCAATGGCGGAAGGTGGGTCTATTCTAGCCCTTACTTATATTGCAGCTCAACGTGTTTTTCCAGATTATAATGAAATGGCAGAAAGCAAATCTTTATTAGAATCTTTCGCAAGAAGCTTTGGCTATCATTGGGCTGTTAAAAATAAAGTAAGGGTCAATACCGTATCTCAGTCCCCAACGATGACAACTGCTGGTTCAGGTGTAAAAGGTTTTGATGTTTTCTTTGATTATGCTGATAAAATGTCTCCACTCGGAAATGCTTCTGCAGAATCTTGTGCTGATTATTGTGTATGTTTATTTTCAGATTTAACACGCATGGTAACAATGCAAAATCTATATAACGACGGTGGTTTTTCTAATATGGGCATGAATCCGGCTTTATTGGATCTTTAAATGCGAAAAATTCTTTTGATGTTTCTTCCATTGGCTGTCTTTTTGATAGCCAATGGTGAATTATTATCTCAGCGTCCTAATTTTAGTAATTCAGGAAGTGGGGGAGGTTCAGGTATGGGACGTTCAGGAGGAACAGGTGGTAATCAAAGGGAGATTGAACCTGATACTTTTCCTATGTTTTACCATTTTCCAGGAGATAAGAGTAAAAGCTACGCTTTCGTCGATAGCAATCTTACCAATGATTTTCATCAACACGATCCTGCCAGAAAAGAAAAATTTGACTATTTTAATTTAGGGTTTCCAGGCTCTCCAGCATATCCTATCTATTTTAAACCTGTCCAAAGAAAGGGATTTGATTTAGGAATCCATTCTTTCGATCTTTATCTATTAACGACTGACAAGGTGCCCGCATTTTCTTTGAAGAGAGCCTTTACTCAGGCTTCATTTTATCAAACTGGGGAGCAAAATGATGGATTCTTTGGTATTCAGTTTAGTCGGAATTTTGCAAATGGCATCAATTTCTCTATTGATTATAACCGGTTGAATCAAATAGGAAGTTCAACGCATTTTAGTAATCAGAAAAGCAGAACGTCTTCCCTGGGGATAAATTTTTGGATAAAACCAGCAAAGGGCAGATATGAAAGCTATCTCATATTAGCACAGAACGGTATTTTGCAAAAGGAAAACGGGGGAATTATAAAATTACCCGATCCCGGCGCTGATTTTTTTTCACTCAGTCTTGCAACTGTTCAACTTCGTAACGGTGCATCAGAATTAAAACAACAAGAAATTAGCCTTAGGCAATATTTCACTATTTTGCCTAAAAAACCTTTACCTGTTGCCATTGATTCTAATTCTCTTGTTAAAAATGATTCTCTTTCCCAAAGAGCAAGGCCAGTTCCAACTATTTCTCTAGATTCATTGGGGGGAGATTATTTAAAACTGGTACATAAATTAAGTTGGAAAAACAGCTATTATCTTTTTTATGATGATGTATTGACTAATGAAAATATAAATAATTATTATGCCTCTTTTTACACAGATCCCAGAGGATTAAGGAATAGAATGCAAGTTAATACGCTTGATAATTCTTTATATATTCAAACCCAACTAGGCAATAAATGGATGATTGATGTTGAAGCAGGGCTTTCACAGCAATTACATTTTCTAAAACTCGAACCTGGTGATTCTACTGTTCATAATCTGGCTTTAGATGGTTCAGCTTCCTTAAAATATAGTGAAAAACTATCCCTTATTGGCAGGGCAAATTTTCAATTACTGGATAATAGAGGAGATTATTTTATTTCTGGTGAAATGAAACTAGGATTAGGAAAAATTGGAAATATTCTCGTTACCGCATTTAATCAGCTTTCAAGTCCAGATTTAATGCAAAAACAATTTTTTGTTTCCCAACGTCAGATTTGGGAAAATGCTTTTAGAAAATCATTGACTACACAACTTGGAGGGGAATTAGAAATAAAAAAAACAAAAAGTTCTTTAGGTTTAATGTTAACCCTAATTGATAATGCTATTTTTTATAATTTTAAGGGTCAACCCGAACAGATTGATGCTTCCGTATCTGTTTTACAGTCAAGCTATAAACAACAACTTAATTTTGGAAAATTTAGCTGGGAAGGAGTTATTCTATTTCAACTGACCAGTCGCAATGATGTTATTTCTTTACCTAGATTATGGACTCGGCAAACCATTAGCATGAATACAAGATTATTTAAAGTATTAGAATCCAGGTTAGGGGCAGAAGTAAGATTTTTCACTCCTTTTTCAACTTATTATTATTTTCCTTTAACAGCACAATTTCAAATTAATAACGGAATTCCCGCTTCTCCTTATCCATTAGTTGATGCTTTCGCTAGTTTTAAAATTACCAAATTTAGAATTTTTCTGAAATTTGAAGACATAGCAAGTGTTTTAATGCAGACTAGGTATTCACAGGTGTACAACTATTATATGCCTACAGGAGGACTTAGATTTGGATTTAAATGGCGATTTTTACAATGAATCATTAATGCTTAGGCTGTAAAATCCATGAAATAGCAAAGGTACCAGCAGTCATTAAAACAGCCATAGGAGTTCCTGGTTTCACCAGCATTAATAAAGTTCCTAATGATAACAAAGCAAAAATTTGATAATAATGGGCACCTAAAATGGCAGGTAATTCGCTTCTTTGTTCAATATTCTGGGTATTTTCTACTGCTATTTTAACTAAAGATTTATTTAACCGAAAAATAACGACGGGAATGATTAATAAGGTTGTGAGAATTGAGAGATCAAGCCAGCCTAAGAACCAACCCCAGCCCTCATTGATTAATCCAATACCTGATATACTTAGCAAAATGGCACCGATAGGAATTAACCATTGAGCCCAGATAGAAATTCTCAATGGCATTTTTCTTTCCATGGATGATTTTTTAACAGCCATTTTTGCCATTAGTAAGGAAAGCAGGGCACCTCCCCATAAAAAGATAGTTCCTAAGATATGTAATCCGTAAATTTTGTCGTGAAGAGTCATTTTCTTAAATTTAATGCAAAATACAATTAGATTTTGTCAAGTTAAAATCTAAATAAATTAATCTTTTTTCCAAGCAATTAAGGCAGCAATCAGCGCGAACATTCCCAAGCCATTAAAAGCAACAGATAAGGAGAAAAATTCCCCAATCATACCGATTAAAGGAGGCCCCATCAGAAAACCAATGACACCCGAAGTAGCAATTCCTGCAATTCCAACAGTTGGATTATCTGGTTTTTGCAAAGCAGAAATTACAAATAATAACGGTACGATGATAGAAAATCCAATTCCAGTTAGTGAAAATCCAGTTATTACCCCTGCCATAAAAGGAATATTTGCAGCTATAAGAAGGCCAATAGCTCCAATCAGAATTCCATATTGAACTAAATAAACAGGATTAACCCATTTTCGTATGAAGTCACCCAAAAATCTTCCTCCAGCCATTGAGAAAGAGAAGCCTGCATAGCCAAGCGTACTCAACATGACAGGTGCTTTAAGTTCGTCTCTAAGATAGAGGGTGCTCCAATCGGTGACAGCCCCCTCGCAAACCATAACAATCAAACCGATGGTCATTAGTTTGAGTAACCATGGTTCTGGTAGACTGAATTTTTTTATATTTTTTTGTTCAGGTAAAGGATCTAATATTAAAAAGTATTTATAAACCAGACCCACATAAATGGCAATAAATATTCCAATGAAAGGTAAATGGATGGTTAGAGGAATTTGAGCTGTTGCAAAGAGGCCTGAACTGGTAATGCCAATGAACCCACCCAGACTATACATGCCATGGCAGGTTGATAAAATTGGGGTGTTTAATTTTGATTCCATCTGACTGGCAGCGGCATTCATGGAGACATTTAGCCAACTGTTTGCAGCACCCATGAAAAATAAAATACAGGTTAAAGTCCATTGTCTGCTAGCAAAAGGTATCAAAACTATCCCCAAGCATAAAATCCAGCAGCTAATGGATATCACTAACGCAGGTTTCCATTTTTCGCTGAGTGAGCCAGCGATTTGGGCACCTAAAAAGGCACCTGCTGCCATTCCAAAGAAACAAAGGCCTAAATCGCTCTCAGATAATCCAAGTAAATGTTTAGTTTCAGGAATTCTACCTATCCAATTTCCAAACCCAATACTTAATATTGAAAAGCCTAAAGTAATGGGAAAAAGAACAGGGTTTTTCTTGCGATTATGCCAAATGACAAACATTTTTCCGCAAAAATAAGGTTTCTGCGTATAAAACCAAGAGGAATAATGCTAAACCAAGCACTTGATTTTTTCGTTTCATAAACTATGAAACCACTTTTAGAGAAAATTAATCCGGGGTTTGGAAATTCCTTTACAATGAGGTCTTTCATTCAGTCACCTGAAAAAGAGGGTCCGCACTGGCATTTCCATCCAGAATTTGAAATTGTCTATATTAGTAATGGAAAAGGAAAGCGTCATATAGCGAACCATATTTCTTATTATACGGAAGGAGATCTGATTTTTTTAGGTCCTAATTTACCACATTTCGGATTTACTGAGGAGATGGCTGAAGGTGAAATTGAGATTGTTGTCCAGATGGAAGAAGGATTTTTGGGGAACACTTTTTTCTCTTTGCCTGAAATGACCCTTATTTATCAACTTTTTGAAAGAGCTAAAAAGGGGGTTATCTTCAAAGGGGATACCAGGAAAAAAGTGGGTGATATACTCATTTCTTTATTGGAAGAGGATAGTTTTAACAAATTAATAGGGTTATTAAAAGTTTTGCAAATGATGGCCTCTTCAGAGGAATATGAGCTTTTACAGGTCCAAGGATTTTCTTTGGAAGTAAATGCACAACATCTATCAAGGATAGAATCAATTTATAGATATGTAGATCAAAATATCGGTAATGAAATACACTTAGAAATGGCAGCAGAAAAGGTCAACCTCTCAATTCCTGCCTTTTGTAGGTATTTTAAAAAATTAACGGGAAAAACGTTTTCTCATTTTGTAAATGAAGTTCGTATAGCTCAAGCTGCAAGTATGTTAAAAGAAGAACATTTATCTATTTCAGATGTATGTTTTTCCTGTGGTTTCAATAATTTATCTTATTTTAACAAACAATTTAAAGAAATTTCTGGCTTAAACCCTAAAGCTTACAGAGCCGCGAACAAAAAAATAATATCTGACTAATTATATTTTTATGAATTATGTAACCAGAATTTTGTTTAGGAACTTTATATCCCTTTATTTAATTGGAAATATATTCCTTTTTTCTTGCGTAAAGCCTGAAGTGAAAAAAAATCTATGTCAAACATGGCAATATAATTTAGATGCAACCAGAGTGGAACTTGAAAACAGAGAAGTAACGGATAAAACAAAAGAATTGATGGAAACCTGGATGCTTGAAAAGCAGTTCACGGAGTTAAAATTTTCAGATGATGGCACCTTTCAAATGAAATGGAGAGATTTATTAACCAATGGTACCTGGAAGTTTAAAAAAAGAGGAGAAATGATTCAAATTTTAATTAATGATCAGAAACAATTGTTATCTATTGATCTCATAACTCAGGATAGTTTGATTATGACCCCAATTACAGAGGAGGATGAATTCACAAGGGTATTATTGGTTAAGAATTCATAAGAATACCCTTTAATTTCTGATTTTGGGGCTTAACTTTATCTGTTTCTAACCAATTATTTAAAACCTTATAGTCCACTTCATTATATTCATAAATACTCCAGTCGTTGAATACAAATTCGAGAGCAGTCAGACTTTCTACCCAATCACCTGAATTCATATAAGTAATTTCTCCTTTTTCTGTTTTTACTTTCTTGAGTTGGGCTTTATGAATATGACCACAAATGACATATTGACAGCCTTGCTGAGAAGCCACATCAATAGCTGTCTGTTCAAAATCATCTACAAATTTTATTGCTTTTTTTACACTTTCTTTTATTTTTTTAGCAAATGACCGAGGATTTAATCCAATAGAAATTCTAATTCTATTCATAAATCTATTAAAAACGATAAGCCAATCGTAACCTTTTCCACCTATCTTAGCTAAAAAAGGAGATAGGTGGATAGAAAAGTCAAAAACATCACCATGAAAAATAAGATATTTTTCCCCTTTAATCTCAAGTTCCAGTTTATCTCTTAAATGTATATTCCCATTGGTGAAATCACTGTAATGTCTTAACGCATCATCGTGATTTCCTGTCAAATAATAAATTTCGGTCCCTTTTCCGGACATTTTTAATAATTTTTGAATAACTTTTAGGTGATCACTGGGAAACCAGTTTTTTTTGAATTGCCAGATATCTATAAAATCACCATTTAGAATGAGTGTTTTGGGTTTAATACTACTTAGATAATTTAATAATTCTTTGGCATGACAGCCATAGGTCCCCAGATGAACATCAGATATGATGGCAATGTCTAATTCTCTTTTCATAATTTGAATTATATTACAAAATTCAATTTTTAGTGTTAAGTGAATGTAAAAAGTATATTATCAAATAATTAAAATGAGAATTTTAGGTTCAAATTTGGAGTTATTCCAAGCATTTGTAGCTCGGTGCCTACAATAAGTTCTTTTGAGGATGGAGATGATTTTAGATTAGCAGGTAACTGAAAAATAAATTGTCGGTATTTGACATTATTTCTGTTAAAAATATTAAATATGGAACCTTCAATAGTTAAATTAGCCTTTTGCCCTAACTTAAAATGGGCACTTGCGCCAATATCAAAACGCTGATAATCGTCTAAATAACTTAGCCTATCCAATGGATTAATAACATCACGACGGTTATTAGGCATATTTGACATAGGGTTACCTGGATTTGGCTTAGGATTATTTTGCATTTTGTCATTATTCTCCAATATTTTTGATAGGTCGGTATAAGGCCTTCCACTGGCAAAGTTATAAGTTGCAAAAAAGTCAAACCTGCCAATTTTCAGATTGCCATTTACTTTTAACTGATGTCTACTGTCGTTTGAGGAAGGATATGAGAAGCCATTTCCAATTTCCTTAAATTGGTTCGTTGATTTACTTAAGGTATAGGCAACCATTCCAGTAAAATATTTTCCTGTATGTTGAATGAAAAAATCTATTCCTTTTGTTTGTCCTTTTCCATCATAAAGGATGAAACTAGGCGGTCTTTGAGTACTGTCCGGATTATTAACATTGTTAACAGCTAAAGCTTGTTCCAATACACCCTGGCTATTTTTCTGATAAAATTCAACATCGAATTCCCAGTTGTTCCATTTTGCATTAGCACCAATCATTGAATTATTACTGCTAAGTGCAGGAAATTGTTGATTGCTCAATACCCAATACCCATAATTTCTGCCATACCGATCTTCATGATTTAACTGCCTCAAAAATTGATAATATCTTCCAAATGAACCTTTTATAGAAAAAGGAGTGTTTGATTTATGGTAATTTACATCGATACTTGGAGAAAAATAAATTTTCTGCGCATATAAATTTAGTCTGCCACCGACATTAAATGTCCAATCGTTCAGTTGTTGATTTAACTCAACAAACGCTGCGGATTGCAAGGCTTCATTTTGACCAGTTAATGGTTTAACTCTATCTTGTCTTATGTCGTAATTAACCTGATTATTAGTAATTTGAAAGCCATAAATCAAGGATTGTTTCTTTGAAACGGCATATCGGCTTATCCATTTCAGGTCCTGGCCGGCGACTTTATTAAGATGTGTATTTTCAAAATTAAAAATCTTATCTACTTTTCTATCCTCTACAAATTTAAAATCATTGATTATAGAAGCATTATTTTCAAATTCAGTTATAGAGACATGAAGAGTATGTTGCCAGTTTTCAGACGGATTAAAATTCCATATAAGCGACGAACCCATATTATTCCAATCTGCTATTTCCTTAAAATATTCCTTTCGGTAATAGTACGATTTCCCAACTTCCGTTTTAATAGATTTATTATAGGAATAGTCCATCTCGTCATAACCATAAAAAAAGGCTACCTGTACCTTTTGCTTGTCACTTATCTCCCAATTCCATTTACCTTGGAGGTCATGAAATTTAAAATTTGGATTATAGGCGGCTATTTCTTTGGTGACCGTTGCATTGGGATCAAGCGGTTTTACAACAGGGGTCACCACTTGTTCCTGAAGAGCTCCAAATAATTTTGAATTACCAAGATTTCCATAAGTAGTTCTCCCAGAGAATAAAAGGGTTTGTTTAGGAGTAATTTGTCCTTGAAGTACCGCTTGAGAAGTCAGTAAATTACTACTTATTTTTCCTGACAACTTAATATTTTCCGGAGGAGACAAGGTTTTCATCTCAATGATCGAAGCAGTTTTACCTCCATAAGACACAGGTAAAGCATTTTTGAATAATTTCACCTCTTTGATGGCATCCGAATTTACCAGACTAAACATGCCTGAAAAGTGGGTTACATTATAAAGAGTTATACCATCAAGAATGAGTAAATTTCCATCTCCATTTGAACCTCTCACTTTTAATTCGGCGGACAAATCATCATTTGATGAGATGCCGGGTAATTGTTGAAGGCTTCGAAGGACATCATTTCCTGCGGCAAAAGACGGCATTTTTCCCCAGAAGCTGGGATGTAGATGAGAATAAATGCCACCTGATTTTGATGTAACCCTTGGAATTTTCGCACTGATTTCTATGAGCGGTAGTGCGCTTAATTTTGGAACTAATCTTAAGATGACATCTTCTTTATGAGAGGAAAATGTTAATATTTTAGATTCATAACCAAGATATCTGAAAGTAACAGGACTGTTTTTTCTTACATTCAGGTAGAACCATCCGTTTTCATCAGAGGAAAAACCCTCTCCATTTTCTCCAATTACATCGCCGAAAGGCAGTATTTCGCCAGTCCATGCATCTAAAATCTTCCCCTTTATTTTAACGATAGTTAGGTCAGTGGGAGTCTCCACTTTTATTACAGTTCTTTTTCTTAGAAGAATTTGACCATCTAATGCCTGAAAATATTCTAAGGGAAGGGAGGCGCTTATGAATTGGAGCGCACTATGAATATTTTCAGTAGCCAAAATTCTTTTATTAAGGCTGAACGTTTTTATTAATTCGGGGTCATATCCAAATCTTATATTGAACCTTACTTCAAGTAGGGGTAAAACCTTGACAAGCTGAATTTCCGGATTATTGGATTGCGCTTTTATGAAAGAAGTAGCATGACCAAAAAGTAGAAATAAAAAAATTAATCCCCAAGGATTAAGGGGAATAAATTTATTCAACGTCTGATTTTTGTACAATATATTCCCCATTCTTTTGTTCAGCTTTCAAGTTTAGCGGCCATAATATATTAATAAGGGCAGATGTTATGTTTTTATTGTCAAAAGAAGTGGTAATAACCCTTTTCTCCTCTGATTCAGGCAAACGAATAAGTACATTATATTGTCTTGATAATTCTGCAAGTACCTCTTTCAATGAGGCATTTTGAAAATAGAACGACCCATTAGGCCATTTTAAATCGTCATTTAAATCAGTTGGTTGAGCATCTTGCAATATTTCACCAGGAAGTTTAGCTGTTTTTTTTCCTTTGGAAAGATACACGGATTTAAAATGGTCACTAACTTTCACCTTTCCAGAGTAGCAAAAAACAGATAATTTTTTATCCCTACTTCTGACATTGAAGGTAGTACCCAAGACGGTAATGGTTCCTTCATTTGTAATAACAGAAAAGGTATTGCCTTTTGATACTTTAAAATAAGCTTCACCTGTTAATTGGACTTTTCTACGGGTATTAAATCTATTACCACTATAAACAATCTTGGAGCCAGCATTTAGCGTCACTTCTGAATGATCGGGTAACATAACATTAGTTATTTCACCATTTTCCGTTTTAAAGGTTTCGACCTGGGGTAGAAGGCCAATAATTAAAAAAATAAGGACAGCAGCAGCAGAAGCAGCGTATAAAAAAATGGATCTAAAAGGACGTATTTTTCCTTTTTCAGTGGTTGCATTTTCAATTTTGTCCCAAATTCTATCGAGATAGGCTTTTTCAACTGGTAAATCTTTGGCATTTAAGTGTTCAATAAATTGTTTTGCCACCTCTGTATCTTTCATAATTTCGGGATTTTGTCGTATTTTTTCTTCCCAATAACTGGCATCATGCCAGGAATTATGTTTTACCCAGCGAATGAAGGATTCATCCTCTATAATCTCTTTAAATGAAGGTAATCGTTCTTCCATAGCTTATTGTGAAAAAAGTTCATCTAAATATTTACTTCTGTTTTGCATATTATAAATCATTTTGCAACTGCCATTTCCACTTTGCATCATACTCGTACAGGTTCCATCGGTATTTTTTGTATCCAGATGTCTCCTATTTAAAGCACAATGTCCCATTTCATGGAAAATTACATATTCTTTTTCTGCAAATGTAGCCTTCAACCAAAATGAACTGTCAATCATTAAATGTTTATACCCAGTTGATTGGTTACATCTGCCTAATACACCCTCTGGATCGATATCCATAATGCTTCCTGTTACATCCTCCACTTTTACGTTTTGTCCTCTTAAAGCCCCTTCATTTTTAAAAGATACAAAGAATAATTTTAATCTTTCGTCCGTTTCTGGTTGAATTAAGTTTTCCTCTTTTTGGCAAGAAAGAAATGAAAGACTCAGCAATAGAAATAAAATGAGGGTTCTCATTGAATATTTTTGTTCTTAACAATAACCTGATAAGTTAGTTAAAAGGGTTTTGTACTCATTTTGGTAAAAAATTTTAGACGAAAAACATTATTATGAAGAAGGATATCATACTTTTCCTGAGTGCATCCAATGCACGGGTCACTAAATTACGAGCAGATTGATAATTTAAATCCATAATTTCAATAATCTGGTCGTATTCCATTTCACTGTAAAATTTAAGGTATAAGATTTCTTGCTGCCTTCCACTCAATTTGCTTATGGCTGTGGAAAGAGCCTGAGATTTTAGCGTCTTTTCCTCTTGTTCAATCCAGGAATTTTCAACTGAAAAGGAAATTTCATTTTTAAGATCAACCTCAGGATCTAAAGTCTGGGTTTTATTCCCATTATTTAAATCTTTAATCAGCCTGCGTCTGAAAGATACAAACAAATATTTGCGAATATTATCCGTTGAACCAATTGTTTCCCTTGTTCTCCAGAGTTCAATAAATAAGTCTTGAAGGCAATCAGCTATTAAGTCCTTATCAGCCGTAAATTTCTTGCCATATTTGCAAAGAGCATCTGCTTCATTTCGGAAAATCACTTCTAAGGCATTCTTATCTCCGGACTTTAGTTGTTGCCAAAGTTGTGTGTCATCCATATTTGTCATCCGCATTTTGAAGTGTCAGAACGGTTTATTTTTCAAGTATTCTGAGCAAAAATAAATATTTTTCAGTTATAGTGAGTACAAAATTCAGGTATCTGACTTATCTAAGTATTACAAATAATATTCCAGAACACAAAACTTAAATTTATGTTGAATCAAATGTTGAAATTAGGAAGTATGATGGCTTTTTCTGCTGCGCTTTTTTTTACTTCTTGTGAGCAAATGGATGCAGACATCGCTTTGAGCGAAGATTTTAACCCAATTGAAAAGTTAGCTTTTGGCGTGGCAGGTCATGAAGGAGCTGGTCCCATGGGACATGGCAGAGGAGAAAAAGGAGGCCCCATTGGAATTGGAAAATGTTTTGAAATCGTATTTCCAATTACAGTGATTTACCCTGACAAAACAACTAAAGAAGTTGCAAGTAAAGAGGCCTACATGACCTTGATTAAAAACTGGAAGGAGGCAAATCCTGAAAGTAAAGAGAGACCTACCCTGGCTTTTCCCTTTGAAGTAACTTTGGAGGATGGCAGTACGGCTACGATTGAAAACGAAGACGGACTAAAAACACTGGCTATGAGTTGCCGACCAGAAGGTGGCCCAAAAGGCGGAATTTGTGGTGGTTGTTTTACGCCTGTTTTTCCAGTAACCATTGCATTTCCTGATGGCACCTCAAAAACAGTAGCTTCTGCAACTGAATTTAAAGCTCAATTAGATGCATGGAGAAAAGCAAATTCAAGTTCTACAGGTCATCCACAAATTGCATTTCCTTATTCAGTGAAACTTAAATTGGATAGCAGTATTGTGGTTTTGAAAAATGTGGATGATTTGAAAGCTCTTATGGCAGCATGTAAAGAAGAAAGACCTCATAGGCCTTCATGTTTTACAGTTGTATTTCCTGTAACGATTGTTTATCCTGCTGGAAAGGAGGAAACTGCAACGGATCAAAAAGACTTTGTAACCAAAGTTAGAGCGTGGAGAACGGCTAATCCAACCGTTTCAGGTCGACCTGAAATGAAATTTCCCTTAACGGTGAAATTTGCGGATGGAACAACAAAAGTGGTCAATTCAAAAGAGGATTTAAAAATCACTGCCAATAGCTGTAAAGGTTAATTAGGATTTTGTAAAATAAATGTGCTTTGGAGGGCTCCTGAAAGGGGGCCCTTTTTTTG
>JBEAXK010000043.1:0-79636 GCA_041159865.1 Bacteroidota bacterium | reverse complement strand
TGTAGGGATGGGTGAAAACATGCTTTAGTTGGTTTTCCTTGAAAAAATCAGATATTAATTGAGCGCTAAATTGTTTTCCATTATCGTTTCTTATCTCTACAGATATGTCTTGTGCCTTTATGTTGGCGGGTTGTAGATATTCTGCAATAACCTCTTCCCAACATGCCTTTACCTGTATAGCTTTCATGGAATACCCTACATTCCATGAAAGCACATAGCGTGTGAATGTATCCAGTATAGTCAGCACAAAGGCATATTTACGCGTCCCATGTATCCAAAAGTATTTGATGTCCATTTCAATCATACGAAGGGGTTCTTTGGGAGCCACTCGGCCGTAAGTCACAAAATTACGCCCTGTTCGCTTCCTTGGTTCCTCCAGGAGCATGTGCAAAAACATGAGTCTGTAAACTTTTTTATGGTTGATATAATAACCCATCATTTGAAGATTTCTTGTAAGCATTCGATAGCCATTAGGCAAATCAGGATTCAGTTTGATGGCTACAATCTCATCCACCACTTCTTTATTATCCACTTCCTTAACCTCGGAGGTAACCATATCTTTTCGTCGCGTTTTTGTAGTACCTTGCCGTCCAACCTTTTGTCCACCCAAAGGTTGGTAAAACTGATGTTTTGATAACTGTGCAATGGAAAGACATTGGTCTCTTCGCATACCTAAGCCCATGTATTCTCTAACTAATGCCTCTTTCTCAGTTCTGGATACTTTTTTTTTAACAAATCATCCTTTAATCTGGATTCCAGTTCTTTTTCCGCAAGCAACAACTTGAGCGCTTCATTCTCCGTTTCAAGCTTCCTGATCAGAGATGCATGGTCTTTAACAACCTGATGTGTCAAACCTTCATCGCCATATACGTTGAATTTCTTACGCCAATAATAATACGTCGCCGGAAAAAGAGAATACTTGGCTAAAGTCACTTTAATACCATTTCTCTTGCCTTCTTCCAAAATAGCCAGCTTTTCTTCTTTGCTGAACTTTTTAATGCCTTTGTCTGTCGTTTTCATACTCATAGTTACGAATTTTTTTTCGTAATCTATGTCCTATTTTTTTAGGGGCTGTAACAGTGCTTATACTATGAATAATATTGAAAAATATATTAAAGATCATATTGAAGAAATTACGGTTGAAAAATTAAGAGAAGATTCTGGATACACTAAAAATGTTTTCTACCGTATTTTTAGTGAACATTATGACATGACCCCTAAACAGTTGATAGAATCAATCAAGGAGGAAAAATTTCGCAAAAGGAAAATTAACCCATCGAAATAACACCTCAAAAATTCTGTTGATAATTAAAGGATATTTCTTGCCATTTTTTTATCAAAAAGTAAACCACCGCGATGGCCTCAACCATTGGAAAACCTATCAAAGGGATAATTCCCTGGGTAATATCTGGGTATAAAATGACGGATATCTCTAAACCTGAAGTTAATGTGGGCAATATCAAATAAATTAAAACCAGATAAACAAGCATGCTTGTGTCAGCTCTTTGTGGCCGGTTAGAGAAATTTAACAATAATAAAATACCTAAATCTCTCACTACAAAAAGAAGAATAGAAAAATAAAAACCCGTTATTTCTGCCTTATTTGTTAGGTCATAATCCTTTAAAAATGTCTTCAATACTTGATTTTCATCGAAAATTAGTAGGAACAGCAACACCAAAAATCCAACTATCTTAGCTATGGGCAAGGTGATGAGCCATAAAGGTACATATTTATAAAAAGTAGGAAAATCGTAAGATTTTAACGCATTTATTAATTTTCTGAATAATACTATATCCTTATTTTCACTCAATGCCAAAAGGTAGGTAAGGAGCAAGGTTTCAACAAAAAGCAGCGTGAGTGTAGTCGATAATGCCGATAAGTCAAACATTTTTCCTATTGGTAAAAAGAAACCATATTGGAAAATAAAGTGAAAAATCAGGAAGAATAACCACCAGCTGGGTGGATCTGTAAATTGAAGTTCTGTGCGCATGCTTCTGTATAGCCCTGCAAGAATCCATAAAGTATATACTACAGAAGAAAATAATAAAAAATCGAGCGTGGGAATAGTTAAACCATACCAGGTAAGTTGTATGTTTGAGCCGTTATCAAAAAAAGTTAAATAGGAAAATATACTGGATAATACACCTGCAAATAATAAACCCGTTAAAAAAATTCGATTACTTTTAATTTTGGTGCTCGCATTCGTCCTTCGAATCAATTGAAGGGCAATCAAAATCATTAATCCGTGTAATCCAATCATGATGGTAACCAAAAGAAATCCCGTTTTTAATTCCGAATTGGGCTGGTCGGTGTAAGTGGCAGAATACATAAATAACCCCCAACATATTAAGGCGCCGTACCAATTGTAAATGGTGGATCCGATTAATTTCCCAAGGGCTAATTTCCATGGACCAATAGAACTCATTTTCTGCCAGTCCCATGTTTTATCATTGTATTCATCTAATATGGCATCAGAAGATGTTTTCATTCCCCATAAAATACCGATGAATATGAATCCGTAAAAGGAAAAGAAATGGACGGTTTCCCAAGGATTATCCTCGCTTGAATTCAAAGAAAAAATTAAAAATACAAATAATAATAAAATAGCTGGCATGGTAACAAGTCTTTGAGGACTCAATTCCAGCCATATATTTTTTGCCAGTTCAGGATTAAATTTAAGTATATTTTTCATCGTGATTTGTTGAGTTTATATTGGGAAACGGTCTTAATATATTCATCCTGAAGATTAACTTTAACTTCAGAAAAATCGTTTACAGAGATATTTCCCATTATCAAATCTTTAAGAAACTGATGTTTTGAAGAAATAAGCGTGTCTAATTTTACATGTATTTTTTCATCCATAGACAGTATTTCCGTAACTCCACGGAATAATTTGATTTCATCCAAAAGCAGCGTTAGATCTTGTTCTGCTCCTATTTCCAGATATACAAAAGCACGTGAAATAGGATTTGATTTTAATTTTTTGTGCTCTACTACATTTCCATCTTGTAAAACAAGCATGTGGGTAGAATAATCTGCCAGTTCTGCTAAAATATGAGAGGAAACGATAATAGTCATTCCCTTTTCTGCCAGATTAACCATTAACTTAGATAACTCATATCGTGCTTCAGGGTCTAAACCGGACGCGGGTTCATCTAATAATAAGAGATTGGGTTGATGTACTATAGCTGCTGCAATGCCCACTCTTTGTCGCATCCCACGGGATAAAACGCCCACTTTTTTATGAAGAAATCCTGCAATGCCTACTTGTTCAATAGCGTTTTCTATGGCAAATTCAACGTTATCTTGATCGGTGATTCGACTATACGCCATAAAACTGAGACACTGATAAACAGTCAGGGTATCATACAAGCCAAATAAATCCTGTAAAAAGCCTGTTTCCCTATGGACTTCCCTGGGTTGTAAAAGGGTGTCATAGCCATTCACCTTTATTTCTCCACTCATTGGTTTTGAAAGAGCAGCAATACTCCTCAAAAGCGTTGTTTTTCCCGAACCATTTGGGCCTACCAAAGCAGTAATTGTGCCTTGTTCTATCTGAAAACTGACCTGATTTAACGCTCTTTTTTCTGGGTAATCAAAGGTAACATTACTGACTGTTATTATCATTTGCTATTTTCTTTCTTCAAAGTTAAACTAAAAAATATTTATTTTGTCAGCTTTCAGTACCTTGTCTATTGGATTATATGCCAACTCTCACCCAAAAAAAGAATATTGAAAAAAGATTCTTGCTTTTTTGGCAAATATTTATTTTAAAATGGCTAAAAAATATGCATCATGCTTACTTCTGTGATACCTAAGCTACCTATGCGTGTCAAGGCTCAGACTAAAAAGTACTATATAGAAGAATTGGGATTTATGGAATTAGCTGATTATGGCGACTATCTGTTGTTGAAAAAAGATGCTATTGAAATTCACTTTTTTGAATTTAAAAATTTGGATCCATTACTAAATGATGGACAAATTTATATCAGAACGGATAATATTGACCTTTTATATCTTCAATTATTAGAGAAAAATGTGGCCATTCATCCTAATGCCCCTTTGAAAAAGATGCCATGGGGACAGATAGAATTTTCACTTTTAGATCCCGATCATAATTGTATTACTTTTGGTCAGGCTTCGGAATAGTGTTATGGGTTATGCTATTTAAAAAAAGTAAATAACTAAAGCTTCAAAGGTGTTAAAAATTTAATTATCATATAATTATACTTTTATTCAGAAGGTAATTTATTTATTAAATTGGTTATCAACATTATTTGGAGGAAGTTCACAGATTTCTCTTTTGCCAAACCATTGATATCTGTTTTTCGCAATAAACCTATAAATTGTATTTCGAATGGACAAAGGAACCAGCATGCCTGTTTTTCCAAGGAAGCCATAGATTCCTCCCAATTGTTTAAATACCATTAGAGAGGCATCGGAATAGAGATAAATTTGGTCATTCAAAACTAAAATCACACTATCAGAGAGGAGCAGAGTGGTTGGTATTTTCTTTAATAAATCTTGTCCTGCTTCAGACTGTAAGTTTTCATACCTAAAAATACCTTTTTTATCATGTTTAATAATCCACTGGACTGAAAAATGACAAAGTTGGCAAACACCATCATAAAAAAGGGTCGGTTTTGGATACATTCCTGAGGATATTTCAACCTTTTCCATAGTGTTTTAGGATAAATGGGATTAAGTAAAAAGGACGGTGTATAATTCTTCTAATCTTCCAAAGGAATGAATTTTGATGCCAAACCTTTGGGTGTCAAGTCCTTTTAAGTTATACTTGGAAAGATAAATGGTCTCAAATCCCAATCGGTCTGCTTCCTGTATCCTTTGTTCAATTCGGTTAACGGCTCTTATTTCTCCTGAAAGTCCAACCTCGCCAACAAAACAACTTTTTTGGGGAATCGGTACATCCTCAAGAGAAGAAATGAGTGCAGCGACAATGGCTAAATCGATACCTGGGTCGTCAACTCTTATCCCTCCAGCAATATTTAAAAACACATCGCGTTGACCGAAGGGGAGTCCGCCTCTTTTCTCCAGTACGGCCAGAAGCATACTTAATCGCCTTAAATCAAAACCAGTCGCTGACCTTTGCGGTGTACCATAAACTGCTTTCGAGACCAATGCCTGTGTTTCAATGAGCATGGGGCGCATGCCTTCCTGTGTTGCAGCAACGGCACTTCCACTCAATGTTTCTTCGTGTTGGGAGAGTAATAGTTCTGAAGGGTTAGATACCTGGCGTAGGCCGCCCGCCTGCATTTCATAGATACCCATCTCATCGGTCGATCCAAATCGATTCTTTAAAGTTCTGAGTATGCGATAAGTATATTGTTGTTCTCCTTCAAATTGTAGAACAGTGTCCACAATATGTTCTAAAAGTTTTGGACCGGCCAAGGTGCCATCTTTGGTTATATGACCGATGAGAAATACAGGAATATGGGTGCTTTTTGCAAATCGTTGAAATTCACCCGCACATTCCCTTATCTGTGAAATACTTCCTGGCATCGCATCCAAATAAGGTACGGAAAGTGTTTGAATGGAATCGGCAATAATTAAATCGGGTTGGAAATCTAAGGCCAGTGTGCAAATTCGGGTTGCATTTGTCTCCGTTAATATATAACATTGAGCGGGATTTCCACCCAGGCGATCTGCCCTCATTTTTATCTGCTCCTCACTTTCTTCTCCGGAAACATATATGACCTTGGCATTAACTTGTAAGGCAAGTTGAAGGAGTAAGGTTGATTTTCCAATGCCGGGTTGACCTCCAATAAGGACCAGAGAACCTCTGACAATCCCACCTCCAAGAACTCTGTTTAGTTCTTCATCACTCGTAACTAATCTGGGTGTATCATTGGCCTGAATATCAGGAAGTGCGATAGGTTGGGGGAGAATTTCATGGGAGGTGCCATTTTTCCATGCATTTCTTCCGGGTTCGGCAGAAGTATCTCTTTGAAGTACCTCCTCCTGGTAGGTATTCCATTCGCCACAAGAAGGACATTTGCCCGTCCATTTTGGCGACTGGGCTCCACAAGAACTACAAATGAATACTTTTCTAACCTTTGACAAAGTTTCTTATTTATTTGGGTCTGGCATAGGGTAATACCTTTTTAACTTCCGAAGTGAAATAAGTGTCTAACCCGATGACGCCAGCCGTTTTTTGACCAATAATATCAACGCTGCCGTTGGGCAAAATACTATTTTCTGGAAGATATATCTCTATTACCTTACCGACAATTAATATATTTCCATTACATGCTAACTTCTGTTCTTCTTCCAGCTCCATACCAAGCCTTATAGTGGATTGCGCTACATAAGGAGCCATAAGTGATTCAGAAAAAACGGGCGTTAATCCGGTTTTGTCAAATTCCGAAACTCCCCATGGATAGTCTGCCGATGCCTGATGGCAGGCATCAATATATTCCTCTGCAACCAGATTGATCGTAAAACATTTTCTCTCCAGAATATTATGATAGGTATGTCTGGGTACAGTGAGCGGCCGGATGAAAAAACCTAATCTGGCAGGTTGTGCACCAATATGCACCAGGGAATTAAATAAACCCAGGTTAGTCCTGTTTCTTCCATCTATGGTCCCTACCAAAAAGGGTTGCTTAAAACCAGAAATGGAATTGATCAGATTCATTCTGTAAAATCTATCCATACCAGAAAGTTCTTCTGGTGTTATCAGATTCGTAATCGACATAATTTAATCTTGATTTATTTTACTAACAGGCTTTTTTGATTATGAATATAGGACTGAACATGTTTTTCCCAAGCCGACAGTAATGTCGCAGTTATAGGCCCAGGTTTTCCCTGACCAATTATTTTATCATCTACTTTTACTACGGGAAGGACGCCTTTGGTTGACGAAGTAATAAACATTTCAGATGCTTTCTCTAAGGATGCTAAAGGAATCTCCGTTTCGTTAATTTTAAATGATTTCGACGCTAGATGAAGCACTTGCTTACGCGTTATGCCTTTTAGTATTTTTTCGACAGGGGTAAAAATTTCATTATTAATGACGAAAAATACATTTGCTCTTACGGTTTCTCTCCAATATTGTCCGTCGTGGTATAGAATTTCACCAGCACCTGCAGAAATCATTTCTTTTTGATGCTTGATACCCGTTAAATAATTAATAGATTTAACCTCTGGCAGTTCTCTTTGAAAGGTGTGAGTGATTAATTTAATACCATTTTCATAATCTTTTTGAGGAACCCATGAAACGGGATGTTGTAGGATCATGAAATTGGGTATAGAAGGGGTATAGCCGTCTAAAGAATATCCGCCGGTTAATAACAACCTGATGCCTGCATCAGGCGTATTGTTTGCAGTCACCAATTGATAGATTTGTCGTCCCATCTCATCTTTTTCAATAGGAATTTGAATACCCAAAATTTCGGCTGAGCGATAGAATCTAGACAAATAATCATCTAAAAACATGGCTATATTTTCCCTTACAAGAAAATAATCAAAAATTCCGTACCCTCTTAAGATACTCAAATCTGAAACAGAAAGCTTCACATCGGACGCCTCCATTATTTGACCGTTGAAATTAGAATAGATTGACATTCCTTTACACTTATGATGATTCAATTAAAGACACAAATATACTAGCTATTATCTTCATCGTAGTATGAATAGGTATTTATTTACGATTCAGAAAAAATAAAGCGTATTACAGCATTTATGCGGTAATACGCTTATATATATCGAAAATTGGATAATCGTATTAATTACATTCTGAAAATCCGCAACTCTTGCAAATAAGACATCCCTCTTTAAAAGTTAATCCATTTGGGTCTGAACATTCAGGACATTCAGCTTCAGAAGCAATAGTTCCATCGGGGATAAATGCTTTTAATGATCTGATAACTCCATTTTTCCAGGTATTAATATAAGATTGTTCCACGTTTAATCCGGAAATTAAATCAACGACATTGAGCAATGGCATTCCGTGTCTGAGTACCCCGGAGATAAGCTTTGCATAATTCCAGAATTCTTTATTAAAAGAGCGGGATAATCCTTCTATAGTAATTTTATATCCGTCTTTATCGGTAAACTGGAAATCATATCTGTTATTACCTTGATCATCTTTTGCTTTTATAACCCATCCTTGATTAACATAATCGGGGAATTTGAATATATCAACTGCCGCTCCGGTAAATATTTCGTAGGGTCTGTTGTGTAAAAGTCCAATTACTGCCATCCAGGGCTCATTATTATTCATGAAACGGACCACCTTGGCATCCAAAATGGCGGGACGTTTTGGTGAAGATGTTTCAGGGAAAGAAGAAACAGGATTTTCGGCGGAACTTTCTTTTTTATCTGAAATTAGAACACCGGAGCGAGAACCGTCTCTGTAAATAGTACATCCCTTACAACCTTCTTCCCAAGCTGTCAGATAAATCTGACGAACCATATCCACCGAGGTGTCTTCAGGAACATTCACCGTAACTGAAATAGAATGATCTACCCATTTTTGAATAGCACCTTGCATTTTTACCTTTTGAACCCAGTCTACATCGTTCGCAGTACCTTTGAAATAGGGGCTTGTAGCTATGATTTTATCCAGTTCTGCTGCGGGTAATTTTTTTACCTTTTCGACATCATAACCATTTATTTGTAACCAGTCCAAAAATTTATGATGAAAAACGTGGAACTCTTCCCAGTGATCCCCCACCTCATCTATAAAATTGACCTCCACATCAGGATCATTTGGATTTACCTTGCGTCTACGGGTATATGAAATCATAAATACGGGCTCTATCCCCGAGGTGGTTTGAGTCATTAGACTTGTAGTTCCCGTTGGCGCAATAGTCAGTAGAGCGATGTTCCGACGGCCGTGAGCAAGCATTTCTTCGTACAAAGAAGGATCAGCCTCACGCAAACGATTTATAAATGGATTGTTTTTTTCTCTTTCTGCATCAAAAACAGGGAAACTTCCGCGGTCTCTGGCCAAATGTACAGAGCTTCTGTACGCATTAATGGCTAATGTTTTATGAATTTCAACCGATTTCGCAGTTCCTTCTTCAGAACCATAGCGCAATCCTAAAGCTGCAAGCATATCTCCTTCTGCCGTAATACCAACACCCGTTCTGCGTCCATTGATACAAGTCTTTTTAACCTTTTCCCAAAGTCCTCTTTCTACTGATTTCATGGTATCATCTTCGGGATCACGACCTACTTTTTCAAGGATTCCATCAATTTTTTCAATTTCTAAATCAATGATATCATCCATAATCCTTTGGGCTATCTGGACATGCTTTGCAAATAACTGAAAATCAAAAGTGGCTTCTGGTGTAAAAGGATTTTTGACGTAATTATATAGGTTGATAGCGAGTAATCGGCAGCTATCATAGGGGCATAATGGGATTTCTCCGCATGGATTTGTAGATACGGTTTTGTAACCTAAGTCAGCATAACAATCGGGAACAGATTCTCTGATGATCGTATCCCAGAATAATACACCGGGTTCTGCAGATTTCCAGGCATTATAAATAATTTTATCCCATAATTTTGAAGCATCAATCTCTTTGGTAAAGGTTGGATTTTTACTGTCTATAGGATATTGTTGGGTATATTTTTTTCCTGAAATGACCGCACGCATGAATTTATCGTCAATTCTGACGGAAACATTGGCACCTGTAACTTTTCCTTGCTCTAATTTTGCATCAATAAAGTCTTCTGCATCAGGATGTTTGCTTGAAACGGACAGCATTAAGGCTCCTCGACGACCATCCTGGGCAACTTCTCTGGTCGAATTGGAGTAACGCTCCATGAACGGAACAATACCGGTAGAGGATAATGCGGAATTCATTACAGGGCTGCCCTTTGGACGAATATGCGACAGGTCATGCCCAACTCCACCCCTTCGTTTCATTAACTGAACTTGCTCTTCGTCAGTTCTAATAATCCCCCCATACGAATCAGCTCCCATTCCTATAACAAAACAATTACTAAGAGATGAAACCTGGAAATTATTTCCGATGCCTGCCATGGGACTTCCCTGTGGAACGATAAATTTGAAATCTGCTAAAAGTTGATAAATTTCCTCTTCGGAAAGAGGATTAGGGTATTTCGATTCTATCCTCGCAATTTCTTTTGCGATTCTACGGTGCATATCATCTGGCGATTTCTCGTAAATCTTCCCAAAAGAGTCTTTTAACGCATACTTGTTTACCCATACACTGGCAGCAAGTGTATCACCATTGAAATACGATGTCGCTGCAGCAAGTGCCTCCTCATAGCTAAACGTTTTCTCGTTTTTTAAATCCGGTTTTTTTAACATTAAAGATGTTCCCATAGCTCTTTTAAATTTCCAATCAATTATAAAATAAACGTAACAAAGCAAACCTAAACCAAAAATTGGTCGGGTCATTTTTTCATTTCCAGGGAGTTGGGAGTAGTAAGATTTTGTGTTTCTCTGAAATCGCCGGCAAGTTAATCTACCTAGATGAATTGTACAAATTTTTAATGTAACGTAATTTAAACAGGCTGTGGATAACTATTAAATCAAACGTTTTATCAAGCATAAATACATAAATTTATTTTTTAATATGTATTGATTATCAATTATATGTAATAAAATAAAAAATTATTTGTTTTGTTAGTAAAATTATTGAAACAAATTGTTGTTGTGGAAAACCATGCAGTTTTCCACAACTGATTGTTAGTAACTTTATTTTTCCTTATTATTCAACTGTTCTACCACAGACTTAGTAATGTCTAAACTTGGGTCAACCATGAGAACACCTGTACCCGTTGCATAATTTAAAATATACTTGTAGCCTTTCTCTTTTCTGATTTCTTCCAATATCCCTTTAAGTTTGGTTTGGATGATACCTTGTAGTGTCTGCTGGTCGGCCAAAAGTCCTTGTCCAAGTCTTTCTTGTTCGGCCGCAAGGCTTTGTTGCTTTTGCATTAATCGCTGTTCTTCCTCCTGAACCTGACGTGGTGTTAAAGTACCTGTCTGTACCCTGTTTTGTGCCTGGGCAAACTCTCTTTGTAAAGCTTGTCCTCTTGCCTGAAGAGCTGCTTCGGCTTCTTTACCTTTCTGTTCTAATTTTGCTGCCTCATCTTTAAAGTATCCATAATTTGAGAGAAGGCTGTCTGTATTGACATATACAATGGATCCTTCAGGCATATCTGAAACCGCTGAAGATGTATTAGTAGCGGTTGATCCTTTACTGGTACTGATAAATTTATCAACTATCAAAAAGGCAACTGCTAAAATCAATAAGATGTTTACGATGGAAATTTCGTTTTTCATGGTGAGCTTAGTAAAAGTTTTAATAATTTAATTAACAAAAGTGCTATTTTTTTTCTTCATCACAAAGGAATGTTTACCGTTCTTTTCCTATTTTGAGTATTTTGCATGAATAAATTCCTTTTTTATGCTTTACCTCTTGCCTTTACTCTTTGCAGTTTTCCCCTTTTTCCTTGCATCATCAAAGGAAAAATTAAACGAAAATCCTAATATTATTCTTATCTACATGGACGATTTAGGTTTTGGTGATTTATCCTGTAATGGCGCTTTGGGACACAAAACCCCAGCTTTAGACAGATTAGCTTCAAAAGGCATGCGCTTTACTAATTTCCTAAGTGCTCAGGCTGTTTGCAGTGCTTCCAGGGCAGCACTGCTTACGGGGTGTTACCCAAACAGGATGGGCGTTTCTGGGGCCTATTTTCCAAATTCTAGGGTGGGACTTAGTCCAGAAGAGGTAACGATAGCAGATTTATTAAAACAAAAAAAGTATAAAACGGGGGCAGTTGGCAAATGGCACCTGGGCGATAATCCTGTATTTATGCCGCTAAGTCAGGGATTTGATTCCTATTTTGGGATACCTTATTCCAATGATATGTGGCCAGTTCATTATGATGGTACGCCAGCCACAAACTGGAAAAAATCAATACCCGCACTCCCTTTAATCTTGAATAAAGATACTTTTGCCATACTTAATTCCCTGCAGGATCAAGAGAATTTAACCAAACAATATACAGAAAGAGCTATCTCATTTATTGAAAAGAACAAAAAATCACCTTTTTTCCTCTACCTCGCGCATTCCATGCCACATGTACCTATAGCAGTCTCAGAACGATTTAAAAACTATACCGGACAAGGATTATTTGCCGATTTGATGGCTGAAATAGACTGGTCGGTAGACACCTTAGTTAATTCACTGGACAGATTGGGTCTGACGAAAAATACGATTATCATTTTTACAAGCGATAATGGCCCATGGCTAAATTATGGCAATCATGCAGGAAGTGCCGGTGGGTTTAGAGAGGGTAAAGGAACTACTTTCGAAGGTGGTCATCGAGTTCCTGCCATCTTTTGCTGGCCTGGTGTGATACCTCCAGGCACCATTTGTAACCATCTGACCTCTACAATTGATATTTTTCCTACTCTTGCTGAACTATTGAACATATCCTTGCCTAAGGTTAAAATTGATGGACTTTCTATTCTTCCTTTTTTGAAAGGAAATTTGAAAAATCCTATTCGTCGTGAATTCTATTACTACTACAGAAAAAATGCACTGGAAGCCATCCGATATGATCACTGGAAACTGGTATTTAAACATCCGGGTAGAACTTACACACAAAATCTGCCTGGAAAGGATGGATTTCCGGGTATAGCCCCTGAAGATTTTCCTTTTCCAGTGGCACTCTATAATCTAAATCGGGATCCTTCAGAATTATACGATGTTCAGGCAGCTCACCCAGAGATAATGGATAGATTAAATAAAATGGCAGAAATTGCGCGTGCCGATTTAGGTGATGAGCTAACGGGAGCAACTGGCAATGGAAGAAGGGCAGTAGGCTCGGTCAATTAACTTTTAACCACTCTTTCAATGCTTAGGCATTTCTCCCATCCATTCTCTTGAAATTTCTTCATCAGAAAATTCAGGTATAGTCGTCACTTGAATATCAAATTTCTCTTGTGCTTCAGACTCATCAATGGATATTTGATCCAGTTGCGCAATTCTTCGTTGTATGTTGAATGGAATGGACATAGTAGTTTTTGATTGAAATTGAAATGCCTCCATCGTTACATTTGACTTTGCCACCAGGGTATGATGCCTTCTTGAATAAAAGGCCGCCTCTAATTCAATTTTATTTTGATCCACATAAATAGCCCGAATACCAGCTACAACGGTATCAGGAAAAGTAACTTCCGTATGATAAGACATAATTTGTCGTTTTACAGTATATCCAGGTTCATCATCATTATCAATCATATCAAGTCCAAGTCGAATAAAATATTCAACTTTGGCAATTTCTAACCAGTTGAAATAGCGGGTACTGTTTACTTGTTGGGAAGCATCCATGTCATTCCATTGAACCTTAATATCAACTTTTACTGAATAAAGATTTAATTCCTCCAACATATAAAATTAAATTGTTTAAATTCAAAGCTAAAGTATAAAATGTGATTTTAACCAAAATAATTACTATTTTTGTAAAATTACTGCCAGATTCATTCAGATACAATCATTCTAACTTATTATGGGGCTAATTATTTCGCTATTAAATCACAAAGGGGGTGTAGGAAAAACAACAAGTGCCATAAATATTGGTGCTGGTTTGGTAGAATTAGGAAAGCGAGTGTGTCTTTTAGATTTGGATCCGCAGGCTAATCTTACCATTTCTCTTGGCTTACCAAGATTCCCAAATACCATTTACGAAGCATTGAGAGGAGAGAGTCCTTTAGTGCCTTATCCTGCAAAAGATAACTTAGATGTTATCATTTCAACACTTGATCTCTCAGGTGCTGAAATGGAACTTATCAACGAAGCGGGGAGAGAATATATTTTAAAGGAATTACTCGACCAAATAAAAGATAATTATGACTATATAATTATCGATTGCCCTCCTTCACTTGGCTTACTTACCTTAAATTCTTTGACTAGTTCTGATTACGTGCTTATTCCACTGCAAACAGAATTTCTTGCCATGCAAGGCCTGGCTAAAATAAAACAAGTCATTCAGAAAGTCCAGTTAAGATTAAATAAAGATTTGCAAATTGCGGGTGTAGTTGCAACAATGTATGATCAACGAAAAGTTTTGAATAGAGACGTAGTTGATACCATAAGAAAATATTTTGGGGAATTATTATTTGAAACCCTGATTAGAGATAATGTTGCACTTGCAGAGGCTCCAGCGCAGCGTAAAGATATTTTTGCGTATAGCCCAGTAAGCCCTGGTTCAGAAGATTATCTCGCTCTTTGTAAAGAATTACTCACCAGAACAGAAGGGGCCTAATGATCCTAAATGTTTATTTGACATGAAATGAAATGAGTAAAAAAAGATTTACAACTGGAATGGAGGACTTGCTCCATGAAGCTAGCCAAACTAGCCCAGTTTATATTGGGGGTAGCTCAAAAAATCCTCAAAACTTAACTCCTTTAGAAGGAAATACTCTGTCTGTTGAAGGAATTTCCCTGATTGGAGAGCAACAAACAATGGCTCCGTTGAGACGAACTCACGGAAAAAAATTTAGTGATGACTTACAAACTTTCTTACAGGAGGCTTTTGATGACTCCTTTGAAAAATATTCAGATCCTAATTATATCCATGATGATACAAGTAATAAAAAGCGCACCTTAAAACCAATGGCTGGCCTGGATGCCATTCTTAGAAGTACTGTCGATCCTAAATCAATGAGGTTAGGACCTGGTAATACCAGGAGATTAACCCTTGTTTTTGATGAAAGTAAGTTAAATAAACTGAAATCAATTGCCAGAATGGAGCGATCTTATCTGAAAGATATTATTGACGAAATTGTGGAAAGTTTTATCAAGGAATACGAAGGTAAAAAAGGGAACTTAGAATAATTCCCTACATTTTATCAACCCATTTTGGGGTTTATGAGTTTATTATTTAAAAACAGATATGTACTCCTATCGTTTTCTTCCTTTCCTTTTTATTTCTTTCGTTGCTTATTCCTGTGCGGAAAACAAAATAGAAGTCCTTCATAAAGAGATAATGGCTGTTCATGACGATATAATGCCTAAAACGGGTGAAATAAGTTATCTCTATTTGTCTTTTAGGAAAAAAATGGAAACTGATTCTTCCATCTCAATCAATCAGAGAAAGGAACTTTCTGAACAAGCTGATGATTTAGAAAAGGCAGAAGATGAAATGATGACCTGGATGAATGATTTCATTTCGCCGCAGAAACTGCTTGCTACCAAAAATGAAAAGGAAATTTTATCCTATCTAAATGAACAGAAAGAAGTCATTTCCAGAATCAAAATACACACCGAAACCAGCCTGGAAAAAGCCGAAAAACTTAAAAAGGATCTTTCTATAAATGATTAATGAATGAACCTTTCAACTTTTAGTCTTCTTAGTGCGCTTTTCCTCCTTATACTGAGTTGTGATGAAGCAAAAAAGGGAGATTTACCTATTTTAGGAAATAAAGAAACCCTAAAAAACGGAACAGTAAAATATCATACTATTCCTCCTTTTTCCTTTATAGATCAGGATAGTATGCCTTTCACAGAGAAATCTGTGGAGGATCAAATTTATGTAGTAGATTTCTTTTTTATCAGTTGCCCGAGTATTTGTCCTATGGTTAGTCGGCAAATGCTTAGGGTTTATGATCGGTTCATCAAAGAAGATAAATTGAAATTTGTATCTTTTTCTATCGATCCTAAACGAGATACCGTAGAGAGGTTAGCTAATTATGCCAGAAATCTTGGGGTCAATACCCAAAAATGGAAATTTGTGACGGGTGAAAAGGCTGCCTTATTTGATATCGCCAAATCCTACTTTAGTATTGCTGTTGAAAATAATGAAGCTCCAGGAGGGTTCGATCATAGCGGCAGACTTATCTTAGTTGACACCAAGAAACATATCAGAAGTTTTTGTGATGGCACTGATCCTCATTCAGTTGATGTATTTATGGATGATATTCAACGATTATTAGATGAGATGAAAAGAGATGAAAAGAGATAATCCTAAAATATTCCTTTTCATCTCCGTCCTAAACTTAATTCTGATTGCCTAAAATTAAGGGTAAACCGTCTGCTCCACTGCCAATGATAATGATTTTAGAATTAGGGGAGTTCGCTAACTTTAAGGTCGCCTCAATTCCTTTGTCTTTTAAAATTTTGTCCGATAAACTTGCGGTTAGTATTTGATTTGATTCTGCCTTAGCTTTAGCTTCAATTATTTTACGCTCAGATTCTTGTTTTTCCTGGTCTAGGATATACTCAAATTTTAAAGATAATTGTTCCGCTTGTATCTTTTCTTCAATCGCAGTTCTGACTTTTTCAGGCAAACTGATCTCCCTGATCAGAGCTGCTCTCAGGTTAACATAATTCTTTGATAAAGTAACTTCTAGATCTTTTTGAATAAGCGTTTGTACTTCTTCTCTTCGTGTTGAATATAGTTCTTCTGGAGTAAATCGACCAATTATTTTTCTAACTGAACTCCTTACCTCTGGCCTGATGAGCGATTGAATAAAGTCTTTCCCAAAGGTTTCATGTAATTCTGGTATTTTATCAAAAGAAGGATGAGCCCTCACGGTTACATCCACCCTGATATTTAAACCATTACTGGATAATACATCCATTTGTTCTTCCAATTGTTGTTCCCTCACATTGTAAATATACATGGTATTCCAGGGAGCATATACATGAAATCCTGGACTGTAAATTTTGTCTTTCTCTAAACCACCGGAAAATCTTCTGAATAATACACCCCGCTCACCTGCATCAATGGTGATGAAAGTCGCATTAGAAAAAATCATAACGACAATGGCAATGAGAAATATTATTCCCAAGGTTCCTAAAAATTTTCCGGAGGGAAATCCCAGATTTGGTTGGCTCATAACTTTATTTATTTTGACTGTTAAAGTATAAAGATAGGGGATATTTAGGTCATAAATATGCCCTATTTCCCTAAACCTTTTGTTAATAATAATTAAATGAGGTATGCAAGTTCCTTTTTTTATATTTTTTCCCCTATTTTTGAATACTAAAATCCAAACACATGAAAAATATTTTAATTTTCGCCTCATTGTTTACCTCTGTTTTGGTGATGGGTGCCAAAATTTCTACGAATACATCCACTGTAAATAACCCTGCGGCGGTTGATGGCAAAAAGATTTACAAACAGTATTGTGTTACTTGTCACGGTATATACGGAGACATGGGCGCTAGTGGAGCAGCAAATCTTGCTATTTCAAAATTGAAAGTCAATGAAAGAATTGAAGTTATTACAAATGGAAGAAAAGCAATGGCTTCTTTTAAAGCGCTTCTCGATAAGGAGAAAATTAAAGCGGTCGCTCAATATACCATGACCCTGAAACCAGAATAATTAATCACGGATTTGCCGTTCTTAATATCCTTCCTTGGAAAATAAAAATATTCAGATTCTGGTTACTGGTGGTACTGGTTTCCTAGGATCCTATTTGTTAAGATTTTTATTGCAGCAGGGATATAAGCGAATTCGTGCCGTTAAACGTGCGAACAGTTCCTTAGATTTAGTTCCAGATGTAACAGATCAAATAGAGTGGGTGGAGGGTGAATTAACGGATTGGTTTTTTTTATCTGATTGTATCAAAGATGTAGACTGGGTTTTTCATCTTGCCGCTTTAGTTTCATTTGATGCAAAGGATTTTCCTGAAATGCGTAAAATAAATGTATCAGTTACTGCGGATCTGGTGAACCTTGCTCTAGATTATAATATTAAGAAATTTTGTTACGTAAGTTCTATCGCTGCCCTAGGTAGGTCAAAAGAAGGCGAAACCCTGGACGAAAATTCAATCTGGAAAGAAAGTCCCTATAATTCAAGGTATGGAATGACTAAATTTGCAGGTGAACAGGAGGTTTGGAGAGGTGTAGAAGAAGGTTTAAATGCTGTAGTTGTAAATCCTGGTATGATTCTTGGCAGTGGTCGCTGGAGTGAAGGTACTTCCCGTTTTTTTTCACTTATTGATGCTGGTTTTCCCTTTATTCCTCAAGGTGCAGCCACTTGGGTAGATGTTAGAGATGTTGTCAGGGCAATGCTTCTTCTGATGACATCCGAGATTCATTCAGAAAGATTTATCCTGGTAGCGGGAATTCAATCGTATAGGGATTTTTTTACTTCCGTAGCAGCTTTATTACACAAAAAAACAAGGTGGATTTCTCTGCCTGGATTTATTCAACAATTTATCCTCCCTTTTGCATGGATTTTATCGAGGCTTTCAGGTGAACGTGCTTTTATAACCCCTGAATCTTTCCGGCTATCCAAAAATACCTTCTATTATCGAACTGAAAAATCCCTATCTATTCCTGGTTTCAATGCATATATTCCTTTGAATCAATCAATAGAGGACACTTCCAGCTCATTTTTAATGTGGAAAAAAAATAAAATAATTTCTCCCTTAAAATTTTAACAAAACAACCTTTTATCCGTTTTATTAATCGTTAGTTTATAATTTTTTTTGTAAATTGCTATAAACTTCTTCAGGAAAATTTTTCATACAGTTAATAAGTTGATAAACTAGTGAGTGTAGTCTGGATGATCTCCATTATGGAGATCATCTTTTTTTGTTTTGTAATGGTTGTCACAAAGCTTTCATAGTTATTTTTATTATTTTACGCTTGCCTATTTTAATAAGGTACCTAATATGTCCTTAAAAACTTTTTTGCCGATTCTTGAATTGGCTGGTTCTTACTCAAAAAAAGATTTCAAATCCGATTTATATGCAGGTTTGATCGTTGGGGTGATACTTATTCCTCAAGGAATGGCTTATTCCTTGTTGGCAGGATTACCCCCTGTTCATGGTTTATATGCCGTAACAATTCCTCTTTTAGTGTATGCTATTTTAGGTACTTCAAGACAATTAGCAGTCGGTCCGGTTGCAATGGATTCTATTTTAACGGCTTCGGCCATACAGGCTTACGCTGTTTTAGGAACCGATAAGTATGTCGAGGCGGCCTTAAGTCTGGCCTTAATAGTAGGTGTAATTCAATTTCTAATGGGTGTGTTTAGAATGGGCTTTTTAGTAAATTTTTTATCTCAACCCGTTATAAGTGGTTTTACATCCGCCGCTGCCCTCATTATCATGAGTTCTCAGCTAAGTTACCTGACAGGAATTAATTTTTCCCAGAAGAATAATATAGTGTCTGTCTTCTCTGAATGGATGCAGAGATTCGGAGAAACCAATTTACCTACTTTATTTATAGCAATATTGGGATTAACTTTATTGATTTTATTTAAGGAGTTTACAATTCGTATCCCAGGTGCACTCATACTATTAGTAGGGGGAGTACTCATAACCAAATGGGGAAATCTAAATGAGATGGGTGTGCAGATTCTTGGAGATATTCCGAGTGGTTTACCAAAACTACATTTTCCAGTATGGTCCATGAATTTGTTTAAAGATTTGTTACCCGCAGGATTAGCTATTTCTTTGGTAGGATTTTTAGAAAGCTTTTCTATTGCAAAGTCAATGCAAAGAATTCATAATAATTATAAACTTCGGGCAAATCAGGAATTAATTGCACTTGGTGCTGTAAATATGATGGCTGCCGTTGTTCGTGCTTTTCCCATAACAGGTGGGTTTTCCCGAACCGCTGTTAATCATCAGGCGGGAGCAAAATCAGGAATAGCTTCTGTTATTTCAGCTCTTTTTATAGTTCTAACCCTTCTGTTTCTGACTCCTTTGTTCTATTATTTGCCAAAGGCTATTCTGGCCTCTATCATTCTTTTTGCAGTTTATTCTATTTTTGATTTAAAGGAGCCTAAGTTTTTATGGAAAAGTAACCGACAAGATTTTATGATGCTTCTGGCCACTTTTTTAAGTACCTTGTTTTTTGGTATTCAAATAGGTATAGGTATTGGCGTATTACTGTCGCTCTCCCTCATGATTTTTAGAACAACTAGGCCTCATTTTGCTATTTTAGGCAGAGTACCTGAAACGGAAGTTTTTAGAAATATCCACCGATTTCAAGGACTTGAAATTATTCCCGAAATCTTGATTGTTCGCTTCGATGCTGACATTTTTTTTGCAAATATTTCTTTCTTCAGAGATAAATTAAATGATTGGATTCAAGATAAAGGTCCAAGATTGCGCTGGCTTATCCTGAATATGGAGAGTGTCAGTTACATGGATAGTACGGGACTTCAACAGTTATTGGAATTGGTAAATGAGCACAAAAAAAATAATCTATGTTTTTGTTTTACTTCCGTTAAAGGTCCCGTCAGGGATTTATTGGTTCGAGGCGAGGTCGTGCCCGCAATAGGTGAAAATCACTTTTTTCTAACGGTAGGCGAAGCACAGCATTTTGCATTAAGTAACTTATCTGGATTTGAATTAAAAAATCCAGACACTTCCTTAACTTTGCAAACAAATAATCCTTAAATATCCCCAAATGTCAGTATCTAATTACTTGAAAACACCAGGCGTTACTGTTGTCGATGTTCGCGAACCCTGGGAATTTAGTGAAGGTCACTATCCTGATTCTTTAAATATTCCCCTGGGGGAAGTACCCAGCAGACTGGATGAACTTATGGCTATGTCAAAACCCTTGATTCTCGTTTGCCGTTCAGGAAATAGAAGTGGTATGGCCGCAACTTTGTTGCAAAATAAAGGTGCAAATGAAGTCTATAATGGAGGCGCCTGGGATTCTCTGGAAGTTTAACCTTTCTAAACCTTTTCAACTTGAATAGGCCGGCATTTTTATGTCGGCCTATTTTCGTTTAAATTGGAAGTGTATGTTTAACATATTTAAAAAAATAATTATATTTGTAAGAACAAATGGATTTTTGGTCCTTATAATCGTTTGGAACAAAATTTGTTTACCCAATGTTTTTAAAGTATAATAACCTCCGATGAAAATATATAATAATTTATTTTTTGTTTGGCTGTTTGGTTTAGGTTTGTTATTTCCTCTTCATAGTTATGGCAAATCTACAGGGTTTTTACCCCTTAAAACCTATCCGCCTGTGCTGGTGCAAAAAGTAGATTCTTGTATTGTATCTTGTAAAGATGTTAAGGTTTTTGTCGCCAATAACTGTGTCTATGAAATTACGCCTGCTGAGATTCTTGGGGAATGCTTTGCTCTCTTTCAGGGTTATATTATTGTTTATGATGGGATAAATATGTCCGCAGTAAGAGGGGGTGTGATTGATCGTTTGGGAATTTTCCCCTTTACCATTTATAATTCCAAAGGTGGTCTGGTTTGTTTGGGTCAGGTTTCAGCCAGAGATACCATAGGTCCTGTCTTTAAAGATGATGTGGCAAAAAGAGACTGGGAAAGCAGAGATACCCTCATTCTTTCTGAAAATGATATTCCTTCCGTTTTAAATAATACCCTGAATTGGACAACGACAGATTCTCCCCGCTTCCTGGGCTCGCCCTTAGTAAAAGATGGTTGCAGTCCCAATTTTATCTCTCGGAATGTGAAAGATGAACTCATTTCTTTTCCATGCGATTCAATTATAAAATTTAAAAATGGAAGGTCTTATCCTCATTTGATAGCCAAAATTAGAAGAACTTTTACCTTCACAGATAATTCAACAAATAAGACAGATTTTATCCAGGAAATTTTCTTTAGAAAACTGGGAAATTCCTCCTCTTGTGATTTACCTCCCTCTGTTTCTTTCGATTATGCGCCTGCCAGTTTATACTCCTTTGGTCCTTTAGGGGATAACTCACGAATAAAGATTCATCCTGATTTTCCAGCGGGTAAAATAGATATTAATAATTCATTCTATAAATGTGAGGCGCCTGATGAACTTAGGTTTGATGTTTGTTCCATTTCTGATAGTATGGAACTGGATCGTGTGGTTAAAGCCGTTTATAGTGCATTTTATCAGTGGCCTAATGGGTTTAGAGATACAATCAGCCTTTTTGACAAGCAAAATTTATGGAAAGTTTCCTACAAATCACGGGTTTATTCCGCTTGTAATGACGGAAAAAGAGTTCGAATTATTCTGACCATTGAGGATCTTTGCCAAAACAAAATAATAAATGATACCCTTTGGATTTATTTCTCGCGTACTTCAGGCCCATCTTTTCCTGCGCTTTCAGGTGCCCAAAATTCCGTTTTAGGAAGAAAAGCTGAAAATCCTGTTTTCATACCTCTACCTGGAAATGCCTGTAAAAGCAATATACTACTGCCATTTACGCATGGAACTGATGAACGAGATCTTGGGAAATGGTTTAACTGGACCGTAAAAGATGATTGTACACCCAGGGCTAATTTATTGCTCTCATATGTCGTAGAGTCGAAATTAATCGCTGTTTCTGGGAAATATAAAAGTTCGCCTACATGGAACAAATTAAATTATCCCCTTATTCATTCCTCCCTCGGTTCTTCAATCAATGGGGTTCCAGCTGGGACCCACAGAATTATTGTGGCCGCAACCGCGGGCGAGTGTGAAGCGATAAGCTATGACACGCTCTATTTTGTTCTTCAAGACCAGGTTTTTCCCAGAGTACGTTTCAAGCCTTCTGTAACTATTCCATTATTATACAACAGTAATTCTAACTGGTATTCAGATGGTAGAACGAACAAGGTTTCAGCAAGAGTAAGAACTGACATGGTGAATAATGGTTCTTCAGATAATTGTTCGCTCGATACGCTATATGTCAGAAGAGTGGTTTCAGCTACTTGTATTAAGGAAAATTTTCTCGGAAATGTCGATTATGACTTATTTGGCAATAAAGATGGCAAGGTTTCTGTCGAAGATTTTGAAAGAATTTCAGTAGGTAAAAATGCGGGTCTATACTACACTCCTAGGTTCATGCCTTATATTGAATATTTTTGTTGCGATTTTGGCCAGGAAAATTTTGCCGAACTTTGGGCAAGTGACATAGGTTTTGGTGCGCTTTCAAACAATAGTTATGGTGAATTCCAGGTTTTTCTGGAAGATATCATGAATCCTGTTCTTTTAAGCCCTGATTTAAATGCCGAAAATAATCGAAAAGCAAAAAATTGGGTGAGCTGTACTGATACAGCATCCCTTATTGCCCTGAAGAATGAGTTTAAATCAAACGATATTTTCGGTGCTCCTGCCATTTATGGTCTGGATTGTACAGGCAAGGTTTCTTATCATACAGTTGATTATGTCAAATGCGGCTCTGGTCATATCACAAGACACTGGAAAGTGGAGAAATTAGTGAAAAATACGCCTGTTACAATTCGTGATTCTCAAATAATATGGGTTCGTCCTTCTCACCAGTTTATATTGAACATTCCTGCTGATACCACCGCATTTTGTGGTTCTGAAGCTGAACAAACCTTATCTGTTTCTTCCAGTGCCTGTGATTTATTGGCAGTATCCTTCATAGATTCTTTATTAAACAGACAGAATAATAAAGCAAATTGCATGACCATTCAAAGAACTTATACCGTTATAAACTGGTGTGATGTTCCTCTGTCCGCTGATTGTTCCGATATTTCTGCCAATCCTGCAAAATATGCCCGTATCATTCCTCGTAAACGGAATACCAACGGAAAAGCTATTCCTTATTATCATGCAATATTTAAATTAAATGCAGAAAATAATAGGTTGATTTCTGCAAATGATCCTGTTGTTTTTGATTCAACAAAGGTGCTTGCAGGTTCATCTATGGGTGGATTGATTCCAGTATCTTTAAAGGATTATCCTTCGGAAAATGTACCAGTTTGCCATAATGATCAGGTCTTTGCCTGGAAATATAGCCAGATTCTTACCCTTTTGGATACCATTAGTCCGACGGTCATTATTCCAGACTCATCCATAGTCATTAAAAGCAATGGTTCTTGTAATTTACCCGTTTCTCTGACCTTCAAGATACAGGATAATTGTCCATTTTCAACGATTACGCTTGATTCTATATCCCTTTTTGAGAAAAATACGCAAAAGCAAATTTCGTGGCAGGGTAAAATAAATGAGGGTATTTATGAAAATGGCTTTCTTACCGTTAAATTAAATGCTATCCAAATAGGAAAATATGATTTACGCGTAGTTGTTTCTGATAATTGTCAACAAAAATCAGCTGCCATATTACCTGTTTCCGTTATACCTTCTAATCTGCAATCTTTTGATTGTGTAGAAAAGTTAACTAAAAATATGGAGCAGATTTCTCTGCAGGAAGGTGGATATGTTAAGGTGACTCTTTTAGATGTGCTAAAGGATAAATCTTTAATTGCTAATCTTCCATCTTGTTATCCAGGTTCCTTCTTTTCAATTAAAAAAGGATCTGAAATATCTGGAACTTATTTACCCAAACAGGCAGATTCTACTATTCAGATCGAATGTGCTTCATTTACTAAGCAAGCTATTCCATTAAAAGTTTTTCTTACCGATAAAAACGGTCAATTTTTTTCTTGTGATGTTTCCCTATCTGTAACAGATTCTTTACATTATTGTAGCCCAAAATACACGATTACTGGGTCAATTAACACAATAGCTGGAAAACCATTAAGTGATGTTAATGTATATGTTTCTCCTTTTTCTGCTCTGAATGGACAAACGAATAAAACAGGATTATTCTCTATTCAATCTGTTCCAGCAAGTGGTCCTTATGTATTAAAACCTATTAGCCCAAATGATTTTAAGAATGGAGTTTCAACGCTCGATCTTGTATTATTACAAAGATTCATTTTGCAAGGACAGCCATTTAAAACCCCTTATCATTACCTGGCTGCCGATGTCGATAATTCTGGTACTATCAGTATTAGAGATTTACTGGAACTGAGAAAATTGGTTATTAATCTTACTTCTAAATTTGATAAGAATGCAAGTTGGCGATTTATTCCAACTGGTTTTATATTTCCAGATTCCACAAATCCATGGAAATCTCCTTTTCCAGAAGAAATTTCATTTCCATTAATTTCAAAAGATACGTCAGGTTCATTCATGGCGATTAAAATTGGAGATCTTTCAGGTGAAGCGCCCACGGATCAAACTCCAGGCGTCCAATTAAGAAATGGATCTTCCTCATGGCCTTTATATTATACCATTTCTGAATCTTCGGAAAGGGGAGATTATCTGGTTTCTTTCTTTTTTGACGAAAAAAATAAGCCTGAAGGATTCCAATCTACGATTCATTGGGATAAAGATTTTTCAAGACAAATTACTTTCTTGCCTGGCATTTTAAAAGAAGAAAATGTAAATATCGTTGCTGAAAGAGGCTATTTAAACGTTAGTTCTGAGAAGTTAGATAAAGATGGATTACTTTTTTCTTTGCTCTATTCTTCCAATAATATCCCTTTTAGTAATCCATTTCTTTCCGACCATATTTTATTACCTGAGGCCTATCAGGGAGTGCAAATTTTCCCGATTCATTTAATTAAAAAGGAATTTAAAAAGGAAGAGTTCCGTTTTTATCCAGCCGTTCCTAATCCTTTTAACAAGGAAACAATGCTTTCCTTTTATTTACCTCAATCCTCTTATACGGAAATAATAGTTAGTGATGTTTCAGGTAGAATATTAAAAAAGTTGAGTGGGGAAGGACTAAAAGGTTTAAATAAATGGACGCTAAATCTTTCCGAAATTCCTGTAGGAAATATTCTTTTTTGCAAAATAAAGGCAGGTGGCTTTGAGGGAATTCAGCAAATAGTCAAAATAAAATAAGGTTAAATGTAGTCTGGTGATCCATATCACAGCCATACTCCTTTGTTATTATTTAATTTTGTCTCATAAACTAAAATGAATATGGCAACGAAGAAATCATTTAACGACCTCATAAACTCAGAAATTCCTGTTCTGATCGATTTTTCAGCTGAATGGTGTGGTCCTTGTAAGGCGATGGCTCCCATCTTAAAAGAAGTGGCTGCCAACGTCGGTGAAGAGGCTAGGATTATAAAAATTGACATAGATAAAAACCCTGCAATTGCCAGCCAGTTGAATATAACCGGCGTTCCAACGCTGGTTATTTATAAAAATGGGGAATTAAAATGGAGGGTTTCGGGTATGCAATCCGCATTTTCTTTGATTTCGCAGCTTAAAATGCATAGAAATAATTAAAGTAAGTGTAATTTTGGGGCAAAAAAAATGCTCGACGAAATATTGTATCCTTCATGGCATTGGGCTGTATCAGGTGCAGCCATAGCCCTAATCCTTTTTCTACTTACTATTACTGGTCGCACTTTTGGTGTTTCTACAACATTTAAAAATATCTGTGGTTTAGTAGGAGCGGGAAAAAGAAATGATTTTTTCAAATTTGATTATAAGGAAGATAGTTGGAGATTGTTTTTTATCGGTGGAGCCATCTTAGGAGGTTTCCTTGCTGGTGTGATTTTTCCAAATCCTTATGGTGTTAGCCTCGATTATGACACGATGGTTTCCTTAGAAAAATTTGGCATCATTTATCCTGACGCAGATTCTTTTGGTCATGGGTTTTTTCCCGATGAATATTTTCGCTGGGATAGTTTGAAGGCATGGCTTATTGCGATAGGAGGTGGCTTTTTAGTAGGTTTTGGATCGAGATATGCCGATGGCTGCACCAGTGGACATGCCATTACTGGCCTTTCTCATTTCCAGTTACCTTCTTTAATAACAGTCATTGGTTTTTTTATCGGTGGTCTGTTAATGACTCATTTTTTTATGCCTTATATCCTATAAATTCTATCTGTTATGAAAGGAATTATATTCTTCCTCATTGGTATATTTTTTGGTATTACCATGACTAAATCAGAAGCATTATCCTGGTTCCGAATCTATGAAATGTTTAGATTTGAAAGTTTTCACATGTATGGTATTATTGGTACAGCTGTTATCTTTGGGGCCATAATCATATCTTTAATGAAAATTTTTAAAGTGAAAATAGCCGGCGGTGGCCTGGTAACTTATACGCCCATTCCGTTGAATTTTAAAAGACACATCTTTTCAGGTACCATTTTTGGGTTAGGATGGGCCTTGGTAGGTGCTTGCCCGGGTCCGATGTTTGTTTTAGCAGGAAATGGTTATTTTTTCATTCTTGTAGTGATTACTGGAGCTGTATTGGGTACTTATTCTTATGGAATAATCAAAGATAAATTGCCTCATTAATATAGGTTATGTCCAAATGGTGGTTTTTCCTCAGCCTTTTTCTTTTTGTATTTTATCCTGTTTCTGGACAATCTGAATGGGGTAAAACAGGCAAATTTGGAGTTGCCATAAAAATTGAACCTGTTTTGAGTTTTCAATTCTGGTCTACCTATACACAAGGTATGCAGGTTTTTAATTCAAATTTAAAAAAATATGAAAACGTTGAGGATAGGCTAAATTTTCAATTTAGAAGAGCCAGATTTGGATTTAAAGGTCAAATGTCAGACCATTTTCGATTTACTTTTGTAAGTGCTTACGATCTGACAGGAAGAGATTTGTTTTCGTCGACTTCAGGGGGAGTAAATACAGGACCTCTTCCTGGTTTCGGTCTTTGGGACGCTTTTGGAGAATGGAAAATAAGCAAAACGTCTGAATCGGTTTATTTGGTTTTCGGTTGGTTCAGACCCCAAATAAGTAGAGAAAGTATGACGAGTGCATGGGCAACTTCTTCTTTTGAAAAAGCAATGTCTCAAAATTATATCAGAACCCATCTCACGGGTATTGGTTCGGGAAGGGCACCTGGGGTAAATTTGGGTGGGTTGTTAAAAAATAAAAATGACAAAATCATTGGACAGTATCATATAGGCCTTTTTACACCTCAGTGGATAAAGTTCTCAGGTAATTCAGCGGGATTTAATAATTCGGTACTAAAAACAGCCAGATTTGTTTATTTTTTAGGTGATTCAGAGAATTCAAAATATGGTATTTCCTACCAGACGAACTATTTTAATAAACGTAAAGGTCTCTCTTTGGGTATTTCTTATGCTAATCAGGGGCAAACAGATTTATTTTATAGTAATTCCGCTTTTCAGCCAGATATTCTTTTCAATTGGGGTACCTTTAACCTAGATGCTGAATGGAATTTTATGCAAAGAGTTTCTTTGCAACAAAAAATAAAATACAAAGAAGTTGCAGGACATCTTCGATTTAGCAATAATGTAAAGTTATTTGGTCTTTTCCTTGAACCTACTTTTATGTACGTGCGCTATAGGGGTGCATTAACCCTCCAGGACCAGTTATTGGCGAGTTCTATGAGTGCCAATGCTGGAACAGATGAAAATGTAGATTTAGGCGTGAATTTTTATTTCAATCAAAATAAATTTAAATTGACTTTTCACCATACCTGGAACAGGGGGAATAAAGGAGAAGGCTTAGATGGCTTTGCACAAAATTTATATTTTAAACAGAACGGATTGGGAGCAATCCTGAGGGGAAATTATTGGGGATTAGGTTTAAATGGCATCTTTTAAAACTCATTATTCCTTAAATGTATGAGGATATAATCATTCAAAAATTATATTCAAAACAGGTTTTATGAATCACCGGGCAGTACCTTTTTCCCGCGCTCTTTTATAGGCTTTTGTGGCTATATATAAAGTAATGCCAAAAATGAGAATACCCCCAAAGGTCATTAAAAAATCAAGACTGTTTTTGTAAACAGCAAGTAAAGCTATGGCAACTAAAAAGATAGTTGGCACTTCATTGAGCATTCTAAATTGAAAGGAACTAATGCCTAACTTTCTTCGCTCAAGTTTAGGTATTAGTGCACCACACCAAAAATGGTAAAGGCTTAATGCCACTAAAAAACCTAACTTTATATGCATCCAGCTATTTGCTTCCAGCCATGCCAAACCATTTAACCAAAGCATGCCCAGACCAAAAATCCATGTAATATATAAGGCTGGTTTACATATAATTGTGTAAACCCGATGCGCCATTAAATCAAACTGATGACTTAAAATACTTTTTTCGGGTTCTGCTTTTTCCCAGGATTCAACTTGATATACAAAGATTCTGACCAAATAAAACAAACCAGCAAACCACGAGACGAAGCCAATAATATGTAATGATTTAAATAAAAAATACATGGTATCTTAGGTTTGAAGTTAAAAAATTGATAAGCGAAAAGTAGATAGATTTATGCCATGTTCCAAGAGAAAAATATTTTAGTTCTTAAAAACTAGCTTATTTTTCAATAAAATGTCTTACTTTCCACTTGTTTATTTCATTTTTTTGTTTTTTTAATGTATCAATTATGCAAACATCACCTTCCTCCGCCAAATTTTCATTTATTATATTAACTGTTTTATTCTTTATATGGGGTCTGTTAACTTCTTTAAATGATATATTAGTTCCTCATTTAAAAGCCGTTTTTGATTTAAAACACTGGCAGGCACAATTAATTCAGTTTTTCTTTTTTGGCGCTTATTTTTTAATGAGTATCCCGGCGGGTTATTTAATTAAAAAATTAGGGTACAAAGGGGGTATTGTCCTGGGACTTACCTTGATGGGATTTGGTTGCCTTACCTTTTATCCAGCATCCATTGTGCAACAATATAGCGTTTTTCTTTTAGGGTTATTTATTTTAGCCAGTGGTATAACCATTTTACAAGTTGCCGCAAATCCCTATGTGGCTATTTTAGGACCAGAAAATACCGCTGCCAGTCGCTTGAATTTAGCTCAAGGTTTTAATTCACTCGGTCATACGATTGCTCCTTTATTAGGAGCCTTACTCATTCTTCAAAATACCGATAAAGTAGATGTTTCTACGGTAAGATTACCTTATGTAGTGATGTCTGCCCTTTTGTTTATAATCGCTTTCATTTTTAGCAGACTTTCTTTACCCTCTATTCAAGTTGAGGAAACAAACAATAAAAAGGATTTTAGCTTATGGCAATATCCGCAATTGTACCTGGGTGCAATTGCTATTTTTTGTTACGTAGGATCTGAAATTGCTGTGGGTAGTTTTATGGTTGAATACCTTAAACAAGATAATTTACTTCAACTGGAAATGAAAACGGCCGGTTCTTATGTTGCCTTCTATTGGGGCGGTGCTATGGTCGGTCGATTTATGGGTGCTGTTTCTTTATCTAAACAAGGGGATAAAAATAAGTTGGGGCTGATGATTCTTTTTCCACTTATTGCTTTTGGTGTTTCTTGGGTTGCCTCCGCTTCTTATGGGGCTGATCCAATGCTTTCCTTTGGCTTTTTAGCTGTAATGTTAGTTAATTTTATTGCTTTTCAATTTGGAAAAGGTATTCCTTCACGCCTTCTTTCTGTTTTCGCTCTGATGAATATCATTTTATTAGTGATAACCATGAATACGCAAGGTCAAATAGCGCTTTGGTCTATTTTAGGAGTGGGACTATTTAATTCTATCATGTGGTCAAATATTTTTACTCTCGCTATTGAAAAATTAGGGGCTTATACCAGTATTGGTTCTTCCGTTTTAATTATGATGATTGCAGGAGGAGCCATTATTCCACCTTTACAAGGTCTTTTTGCGGATATTCCGTCTGTGGGCGTTAAATATTCTTTCCTTATTCCTGCCATAGCTTATGCATATCTGGTTTTTTATGGCATCAAAATGAGGAAAATTGTAGAAAACTAATCTGCGGAATTTTTTAATAAACTTGTATTTTGGTTAATCCTTTCTTAATGCTTGAATTTATCGTTCAGCTTTATTATATTTGTACTCATTATGAAAAAAATAAAGGAAGTTCAGGTTTTTATCTTTCCATGTCGCGTTCGTAACTTGCCGCGCCCCTAAGGGCGTATGATATAAACTTCCACCCAAGGCAGTATTTTTCTGCCAATTCCCTAACCAAGGTATTAACACTATTTTTTTGAAACTTAATCTCCGTACATGGATTTAAAGGTTTTAGTGTCTTCGGCAGAACATGTGCAATACGCAGAAACGGTTTGCCAGTTAATAGCAGAGTCAGCAAAAGCAAGGGGAACCGGTATTGCTGCTCGAAAACCAGAGTATATTCGCGCTAAAATGGAAGCCGGCAATGCCGTGGTTGCATTCGATGGCGATGTTCTTGTGGGATTTTGTTATGTGGAAGTTTGGAGTCACAATCGGTATGTGGTAAATTCCGGGCTTGTAGTACATCCGGATTATCGGAAATCAGGACTCGCCAGAGAAATTAAGAGAAAGGTTTTTAATCTTGCCAGAGATAAATACCCGGAAGCTAAAGTTTTTGGTATTACAACCAGTTTGGCTGTTATGAAAATTAATACAGAACTGGGTTATAAACCTGTGACTTTCTCCGAATTAACGCAGGATGAAGCGTTCTGGGCCGGTTGTAAAAGTTGTCCAAATCATGATATCCTGGAGAGAAACAACAGGAAAATGTGTCTTTGTACGGCTATGTTGGCTCCATCAAAAGTGGAAGAAGAGCAAATGACGCTTAATTTAACACATCTAATCGTCGAAAATAAATGAGCAAGAAAAAAGTTGTTTTGGCCTATAGTGGTGGTTTGGATACTTCTTTCTGTATCCCTTGGCTAACCAGGGAAAATAATTGCGAAGTGCATGCTATCACCGTCAATACAGGTGGATTTAGTAAAGAGGATGTTATAAAACTTGAGGAACGGGCCTATCAATTGGGAGCCGCTTCTTTTAAAATGGTGGACGCTCAACAGGACTTTTATACAAAATGTATCCGGTATCTGATATTTGGCAATGTTCTGCGAAATAATACTTACCCTCTTTCTGTTAGTGCTGAACGTATGTTTCAAGCAATTGAAACAGCAAAATATGCTTCCCAAGTGAATGCTCAGGCCGTAGCTCATGGTTCTACAGGTGCTGGCAATGATCAGGTAAGATTTGATATCGCCTTCCAGATATTAGGGCACGAACTGGAAATCATCACACCTATCAGAGATATGAAACTGGCAAGGCAAACAGAAATTGATAAATTATTGGCTTGGGGCTTCAATTGGAATTGGGAAAAAGCTAAGTATTCTGTTAATAAAGGACTTTGGGGAACCAGTGTAGGTGGCGTGGAAACGCTCACTTCCCATCAGGGTTTGCCCGATGATGCATATCCTACACCTTTAAGTGCGTCTGATCCTTTGAAGGTTTCTTTGAAATTTGAAAAGGGTGAGCTCGTTGGCGTAAATGATAAAATTTATTCACCCCTTCAAGCCATTCATGAACTTCAGCAGTTGGCCGCCCCTTTCGCTATAGGCAGAGACATTCATGTCGGAGATACCATTATCGGGATAAAAGGAAGAGTCGGTTTTGAAGCAGCAGCTCCGATGATTATTTTAAAAAGTCATCACTTGCTCGAAAAACATACCCTGACCAAATGGCAGCAATATTGGAAAGAACAATTAGCTAACTGGTATGGTATGTTGTTGCATGAAGGTCAGTTTCTCGATCCAGTCATGAGAAATATTGAACATTTTCTCGAAGATACACAATCACATGTGACTGGTAATGTTATGCTTACGCTATATCCTTATCGTTTTGTTCTTGATGGTGTTTTGTCTGATTTTGATCTGATGAATCCTGAATTCGGTCATTATGGTGAAATGAATAAGGGTTGGTCTGGGGAAGATGTTAAAGGCTTCACTAAAATTGCTGGAAATCAATCCCGTATTTTTTTCGAGGTGCTTTCTAAACAACAAAATCCTTCCTGACCAATGATCAAAGTTGGAATTATAGGGGGTGGTGGTTACACGGGAGGTGAACTTTTACGTTTACTCTCCTTTCATCCACAAGTGAATATTGCGTTCGTCCAAAGTAATTCTCAGGCAGGTAAATCAATACCCTCCGTTCATGAGGATCTTTTTCATCTGAAAGATATGTCCTTTGAGGCTAATCCTCCACTTTGGGCAGATGTCATTTTCTTGTGCATGGGACATGGAAAATCTTCTGTCTTTATGAAAGAAAATAATATTCCTGATGGGGTGAGATGTATCGATTTGGGAAATGATTTTCGCCTGGAGACGTCGTTTATTTATGGCCTTCCTGAATTAAATAAAGAGTCAATTAAACAGGCAGAGAGGATTGCTAACCCAGGTTGTTTCGCTTCTGCAATTCAACTGGCCTTATTACCTTTTGCCTCTCGTCACCTGCTAACAAAGCCAATACATGTTCATGCCATAACGGGTTCTACAGGTGCAGGACAAGCACTAAGTGAAACAACTCATTTTAGCTGGCGTTCTTCAAATATTTCTATTTATAAAGCTTTCGATCACCAGCATATCCCCGAAATATTAAGAAGCCTGAATCAGTTACAGCCCGATTTTAATCAGGATTTACACTTTATCCCTATGAGAGGTGATTTTACAAGAGGCATTCTGGCATCCATTTATTTTGAATCAGATTTGTCCCAGACTGAGCTCAATCAGTTGTTTGCTGCCTTTTATGAAAATGAACCTTTTACGCATGTCACAGACTTAAACCCTCATCTGAAAATGGTCGTTAACACAAATTCTTGTGTTATTCAAGTTAAAAAACAAGGTAAATGCGCCCATATCATTTCTGTACTTGATAATTTACTGAAAGGAGCCTCCGGACAGGCTGTCCAAAACATGAATCTGATGTTTGGTTTCCCAGAAATGGAGGGACTTAATCTTAAATCTACTGCCTTTTAATCTAATTAATTTTCTTTAAATGAAATTATTCGACGTTTATCCACTATATGATATTTGCCCCGTAAAAGGACTTGGTTCTTATGTTTGGGATGATAAAGGTGAAAAATATCTGGATTTTTATGGAGGACATGCCGTTATTTCAATCGGGCATTCCCATCCGCATTATATTTCGAAAATTACAAATCAGTTGAATGAGATTGCTTTTTATTCCAATTCAATCTTAAATCCTTTGCAAAATGAACTCGCTGATTTATTAGGGAAATTAAGTGGTTGCGAGGATTATCATTTGTTTCTATGCAACTCTGGAGCTGAGGCAAATGAAAATGCCCTGAAAATGGCTTCCTTTGAAAATGGAAGAAAAAAAATTATCGCCTTTAAAAAGGCTTTCCATGGCAGAACTTCTGCTGCCGTTAATGTGACAGATAGCAAAGGTATTCAAGCACCTATAAATAGCACGTTTGACGTAGTTTATCTTCCTCTAAATGATGTTGCAGCTCTCGAAAATGCCTTTCTTCAAGACGATGTAGCAGCGGTAATCATAGAGGGTATTCAGGGGATTGGTGGAATACATATACCTGAAACTACTTTCCTTCAGAAAATAGCCCATCTTTGTAATATTTCAAATACAATCCTTATTCTGGACGAAATTCAATCTGGATACGGCAGAAGTGGTTCTTTCTTCGCTTTTCAAAAATCTGGCATTCAACCCGATATCATCAGTATGGCTAAAGGTATGGGGAATGGTTTTCCTATTGGGGGTATTTTATTGCATCCTCGGTTTAAAGCAAAACACGGCCTCTTGGGAACCACTTTTGGAGGAAGTCATCTGGCCTGCGCCGCTGGAATCGCCGTGCTTGAGGTAATCAGGGATGAAAATTTAATAGGAAATGCCGAAAAATGGGGTAAGGTTTTGTTAGAGGAATTAAAAAACAGTGCTCTCCCAGGTGTGGTCGATGTACGGGGTGATGGCCTCATGATTGGTATCGAATTTGATTATAATACTGCCGCGTTACGTAAAAAAATGTTGATGGAAAATCACATTTTTACAGGATCTTCTTCCGACCCCAATACCATTAGACTCCTTCCTTCCCTTACCATTGGTGAAACAGAAATAGACCAGTTGTTAACTGGTTTTAAATCGGTTTTGTATCCTTCTGCTCAATCTGTTCCCGCATGAAATCATTTATTGCCGCTCCAGAGATCAACGAAATAAATCGGTTACTGACCCTGGCTAAAAAAATAAAAAATTCTCCAGAAGATTTTCGTCTTGCAGGAAAAAATAAAACATTAGTTCTCCTGTTTTTTAACCCTAGCCTCAGAACCAGGCTCAGTACTGAAAAGGCTGGTCTGAATCTGGGTATGCAGGTCATTAGCATGAATGCAGATAATGGGTGGAAAATAGAATTTGAAGACGGTGCCATTATGAATGGAGATACCGCAGAACATGTGAAGGAGGCCGCCGCAGTGGTAAGTCAATACGCTTCAATCATTGGTATTCGAAGTTTTCCAACTTTAATCAACAGAGAAAAAGATTATCAGGAGGAGGTTATTTCTGCCTTTGTGAAATTCGCTTCCGTTCCTGTTATAAGTCTCGAGTCTGCTACAAGGCATCCACTGCAATCCTTTGCCGATTTGTTAACGATTGAGGAGTTTAAACTAAAAGATAAACCCAAAGTCGTTCTTTCTTGGGCTCCTCATCCGCGTGCCTTACCTCAGGCAGTACCAAACTCCTTCATAGAATGGATGAGACGTGGAAATGTCGATCTGGTGATTACACATCCTAAAGGTTATCAGCTTTCACCCGATTTTGTCGGCGATTCCTATGTAACAAATGATCAAAATGAAGCGTTTGAAGCAGCTGATTTTATTTATGCTAAAAACTGGTCTTCTTTTGAAAATTATGGTGCTATTCTTTCCAAAGATCCTTCCTGGACAATAACCGCAGAAAAAATGGCTCTTACCTCAAAGGCAAAGTTCATGCATTGCTTGCCCGTAAGAAGAAATGTGATTGTTACAGACGAAGTGATTGATAGCTCTGATTCCATCGTTATCGCTCAGGCAAATAATAGAACCTGGGCCGCTCAGACTGTTTTATACGATTTATTAACGATCTAAAGTTTTTCCAGATGAAGGAATCTCTTCATATTCTCAAAATTGGGGGAAATGTTATAGGTGATGAAGATACCTTATCGTTGGTCTTAAACGCATTTTCAAAAAAGGAAGGAAAAAAAATAATCGTTCATGGGGGTGGTAAAAAAGCAACTACCCTTGCTGAAAAATTAGGTGTTGCCTCGGTCTTTGTTGAAGGAAGAAGAATAACAGATGAGCCTTCTCTTGAAATTGCCGTGATGGTGTATGCTGGTTGGTATAATAAAAAAATAGTAGCTCAATGTCATACGATGGGTATGTCTGCATTGGGTTTGTCTGGTGCTGATGTGAACGCCATTCTTTCAGAAAAACGACCCGTTAAACAAGTGGATTACGGTTGGGTAGGGGATCCTAAAAAAGTCAATGTCTCTGCCTTAAATCCTTTTTTAAAGGAAAATCTTACCTTAGTTTTTTGTGCTGTCACACACAATGGACATGGACAATTACTTAATACAAATGCCGATACCATTGCTTCGACGCTGGCTACTTCTTTCGCTCCATTTTATGAAGTAAATCTGACTTATTGCCTGGAATTACCTGGTGTGCTCAGGGATATTTCAGACCAGCATTCGGTCATTCCTTCCCTTGATTTTAAGGCTTTTCAGGAAGGACGTGAACAAGGGTATTTCCACTCTGGAATGATTCCTAAATTAGAAAATGCTTTCCATGCTATAGAAAATGGGGTCGCAAAGGTGATCATTTGTGGACCTGATTCATTTTCTGCCAATGGAGGCACTCATATCTATAAATGATGGTTGAAGCTCATTCAGAATTTCTTGAAAATACCATAAACTGGTTGTCAGCAATGATCCAGATTCCTTCCTTTTCTAAGGAAGAAGAGCTCACCGCACAATGGTTATTTGACCTGCTTGAAAAATATGGGGCTGGTCCTTCTCGATCTGGGAATAATATTTGGGCAAAATCTGCCTTTTGGGATGACCAAAAACCTACCCTCTTGCTTAATTCTCATCACGATACGGTTAAACCTGTCTCCGGATGGACTTTTTCTCCCTTCGAAGCAACACAGGCTGATGGTAAAATATACGGATTGGGAAGTAATGATGCCGGCGCTTCTCTCATTTGTTTATTGAATACTTTCCTGCAATTGAGGTCATCTAAAAATCTGGAGGTGAATCTTGTTTTTGCAGCAACCGCGGAGGAAGAAATTTCTGGTAAAGGAGGAATTGAATCCATCTTAACACTATTACCCACCATCAATATGGCTGTCGTGGGGGAACCTACTCAGATGCAAATGGCAGTAGCAGAAAAGGGGCTCATGGTTGTCGATGCAATGGCTAATGGAATTGCAGGACATGCAGCAAGAAATGAAGGAGTGAATGCTATTTATAAAGCCATGGAAGATATCGCCTGGATTAATTCGTTCGTTTTTCCTAAAATTTCCGATTTCCTGGGGCCGGTAAAAATGTCAGTCACTCAAATCAAAGCAGGAACTCAGCACAATGTGGTCCCCGATGTTTGTTCTTATGTTATCGACATCCGAACTAACGAACTATATTCCAATGAGGAGGTTTTTGAAATACTCCAGCAACATATTGGATCAGAATTAGTCGCTCGTTCTTTTCGACTTAAATCCTCCAGAATCTCACTTAACCATCCTTTGGTTTTGTCTGGTTTACAATTAAATTTAAAACCTTTTGGATCGCCTACGCTTTCCGACCAGGCATTGATGCCGTTTCCTTCCCTCAAATTGGGAGTGGGTGATTCTGCCCGATCTCATACGGCCAATGAGTTTATATATATAAAGGAATTAGCAGATGGTCTCAAACTTTATAAAGAAATCATTACTGGCATTCGCATACCTAAAAATTAATGGATGAAACTTTGGGAAAAAGACTTTTTGGTTCAACCACAAATTGATGCCTTCACGGTTGGAAAAGATAGAGAAATGGATCTTTTTTTGGCTAAATATGATGTTCTGGGCTCGTTGGCTCATATTCAGATGTTAGCCTCTATTCATCTTATCTCCAACGATGAACTGGTATTGCTCTCCGCAGAATTAAAAAATATTTATCGGGATATTGAGAATGGCCAGTTCATTATGGAAGTTGATGTCGAGGATATTCATTCTCAAATCGAAATGCTGCTTACAAAATCACTGGGGGACGTTGGAAAAAAAATACATAGTGGTCGTTCCAGAAATGACCAGGTTTTAGTGGATCTAAGACTATTTTTTCGGGCTGAATTAGAAGAACTTGTCCATCTGATGGAACTTGTATTCCTTGGTTTACAACAACAAAGTGAACAGAATAAGGAGGTTTTAATGCCAGGTTACACCCATTTCCAAGTGGCTATGGTCTCTTCCTTCGGCCTTTGGTTTGGTGCTTACGCAGAATCTTTAACTGAGGATTTAGCACTCATTGAAAGTGTCTTTAATATAGTCAACCATAATCCTCTTGGCTCGGCTGCTGGTTATGGTTCTTCCTTTCCCCTAAATAGAAAAATGACGACTGAATTGCTCGGATTTGAGAATCTTAGCTATAATGTTATTCATGCCCAGATGGGAAGAGGAAAATCAGAGTTATTTATGGCTTTCACTTTGGCTTCCTTAGCAACTACTTTAGGTAAATTTTCAATGGATGTTGTGCTTTATTCCAGCCAAAATTATCATTTCCTAACCCTTCCTAAAGAATATACTACAGGTTCAAGTATTATGCCTCATAAAAAAAATCCAGATGTCTTTGAATTATTAAGAGGTAAATTCAATCTTTTACAAGCGCTCCCCAGTCAGGTTAGTTCGCTGATAAATAATCTTCCCGCTGGGTATCATCGGGATTTTCAATTATTAAAGGAAATCATATTTCCAGCCTTGAAAAATATGAAGGAATGCTTGGAAATGATTGCTTTTGTCCTTCCAAAATTGCAAATTCATCCCAATTTATTGAATGATCCTAAATATGCTTATTTATTTACTGTGGAAAAAGTAAATGAACTTGTGTTAGAGGGCGTTCCTTTTAGAGATGCCTATAAACAGGTGGGTGAAATGGTGGAAAAAAACGAATTTGTACCAGGAGATAAAATTTCTCATGTACATGAGGGTTCTATAGGTAATCTTTGTAATGAAGATATTTTTCAAAAATGGAGACAGATAAAAGATAGATTCCCATTTGCAAAAATTGCTGAAAAATATAGACTGTTAACCCAAATTTCTTAATCTTTAAATGGATGAACAATGCCTCTAAAGGATAAAGAAACTGTAGGTGAAAATGAAACCAAAACTAGATAAATCTCTTTCAGGAATGCCTCTTTTTGGGAAAGGAATTTTTGAGGGAGCAGTTAGAAGCAGAAAAAGTATAACCTAAAAATGATTTTTTTGGTTGAAATAATTAAAATAACAAAATGATAGCCATTTATATTCATATTCCATTTTGTAAACAAGCCTGCCATTATTGTAATTTTCACTTTTCAACCAATCAAATTGGAAAACCTCTCTTTGTAAAGGCACTCCTGAATGAAATAGATTTAAGAAAGAATGAATTTAAAGGTCAAGAAATAGCTTCTATTTACTTTGGTGGAGGAACCCCTTCTTTATTGAATGAATTGGAATTAGGGGAAATATTTCAACGCCTGAAAAGTACCTTTAATATTTCTCCCCATGCAGAAATTACCTTGGAAGCTAATCCTGATGATATAAATGAATCATTGTTGAAGGTTTGGAGAAACCTGTCTGTCAACAGAATCAGTTTAGGTGTTCAGTCTTTTCAAGCTGAAGCTCTAAAATGGATGAACAGAGCGCATTCCGAAGTAGAGGCGATAAATGCCCTAAATCTGATAGCATCAGCTGGTTATGAAAATATTACTGCCGATTTAATTTATGGGGTACCGGGAGTATCAGATGATCAATGGGTAAATGATATTCTTGAGTTGACAAATCGTAAAATTCCACATATTTCTGCCTATTGTCTCACTGTTGAAGATCAAACAGCCCTGGCTCATTTTGTTAAAAAAGGTACTTCACCACCTGTTCAGGAGGAACAAGCAAACAGACAGTTTGAAATATTGATGGAAACCCTGGCCAAAAAGGGTTACATACATTACGAAATTTCTAACTTCGCTCTTCCAGGTTGGGAAGCAAAACATAATAGTTCTTATTGGTTAGGTATGCATTATATAGGCTTGGGGCCATCTGCACATTCTTATAACGGTCATTCTAGGTATTGGAATGTGGCCAATAATAAAAAATATACCGATGCCCTTCAAGTAGGTGTTTTGCCTCCTATTGAAATAGAAATGCTTACAGATACGCAAAAATATAACGAATATATCTTAACAAGGTTAAGAACGCATTGGGGGTGTAATTTGGAGGAAATCGATGAACCATTCAGAACGACCTTTTTAGAAGAAGTGAAACCATTCCTTCCCGATATGATTTATGAATCCGAAGGCCATTATTTTTTAACTAAAAAAGGCAAAATGTGGGCAGATTATATTTCAAGTCAATTGTTTGCCACAGAAAAATAAAAAAGGGCGCCAATTTATTTATCTATTTGGTGCCCTTTTAGTTATGCTTTTTCGAAGGCTACGGAAACAATAATTTCCTGTTCTTCGTCATGCCTTTTCTTGAATCCAGTGGCTGGTGAAGCAGCTCTTCTTCTTGAAATTAAGCGGAAGGGGATATCTGTTAAGGAGAAAGAAACATGTCTCCAGGCTCCCATATTGGCAGGTTCTTCCTGAACCCAGCATAATTCCATGGCGGAGGTATATTTTTTCTCCAGAAGTTCGCGAATTTGTTTTTCAGGCAATGGATAGAGTTGTTCCAGTCGAACAATAGCAATATCTTCTCTTTTTTCTTCCCGCTTCCTTGCGGCCAGATCGTAATATATTTTTCCAGAACAGAATAATACTCTGAAAACTTTCTTACCTCCTTTAGTGGATGTTTCTGGATCATCAATGATTTCTTTAAATTTAGAATCACCTGTAAATTCTTTTAAGGGAGAAACGCATTCAGGATGTCTTAACATCGACTTTGGAGACATAACTACTAAAGGTTTACGAAAAGGGAAGGCAAGTTGTCTTCTCAGTAAATGGAAGAAATTGGCTGGTTGTGTAACATTGGCGATAATCCAGTTCATCTCAGCACAGTTTTGAAGGAAGCGCTCCAGTCTGGCACTCGAATGTTCCGGTCCCTGACCTTCATATCCATGAGGCAATAATAACACGAGTCCACTTTGTCTGTTCCATTTACTTTCAGCAGACATAATATATTGGTCAATGATAGTTTGAGCACCATTGTAAAAATCACCAAATTGTGCCTCCCAAATATTTAAGGCATGTGGGGTGGCCAATGAAAATCCATATTCAAAACCTAAAACGGCGAATTCTGATAAAAGGGAATTGAAAATTCTGAAAACACCTTGATTATCAGATAGTTTGCTTAATCGGTTATATTGCGCATTTGTCTCAGAATCAAAAAGTACAGCATGCCGGTGTGAAAAAGTCCCTCTCTTAACATCCTGACCGCTCATCCTCACGTCCTTTCCTTCATTCAGTATCGAGGCATAGGCAAGTAATTCACCGATAGACCAGTCTAATTTGTCTCCCTCAACCATCTTGATTTTGTCCTCAATGAGGCGTTTCATTTTGGGTAATGGTTTGAAGGAAGAAGGAATTTCATGCATTTTGTCCAAAAGATCCTGAAGAATACTTTTGTCCACACCTGTAGTTGGGGTATTTTCGAAATTAGCATAAGTAGAACGAATCATTTCCTTCCATGCCTGTTCGGGTTCTTGCATGATGTAAGGCAGATTATGTTCTTTTACTTCATTAAGCCTTTCTTGCAACATATTCCAAAAATCAGCCTCTAATTCATCTGCAATTTTCTTTTCTAGTTCTCCTCTTTCTACCAATCTTTTTAAATAAATCTCCCTTGGATTTGGGTGATTATTGATGATCGAATACATGTCAGGCTGTGTGAATTTTGGATCATCCCCTTCATTATGGCCATGTCGACGATAACATACCATGTCAATAAAAACATCTTCATTAAATGTTTGCCGATATTCTGTTGCAAGTTCTGCTGCAAATACAATAGCCTCAGGATCATCCCCATTTACATGAAAAACAGGGGCTCCAATTGTATTTGCTGCAGCTGTGCAATAAGTTGAGGATCTCGCTTCTTCCCAGTCTGTAGTGAATCCAACCTGATTATTGATGACAAAATGTAAGGTACCCCCCGTATAATAGCCGGGTAACTTACTCATTTGAACCGTTTCATAAACCACCCCTTGACCAGCAACAGCAGCATCACCATGTATTAAAAGGGGTAAAATACAATCATAATCCTCTTTGTAAAGTACATTGGCTTTGGCTCTGGAAAATCCTTCAACCACTGGGTTTACCGATTCAAGATGAGATGGATTAGGTGCAAGTTCCAAATGAATCGTTATTCCTTCAGGGGTTTTAACCTGAGAGGAATAGCCCAGATGATATTTCACATCCCCATCTCCAAAACTCTGATCTGGAATGGCTATTCCCTCAAATTCATTGAAAATATGGGTATATGTTTTACCTAAAATATTGGCTAGTACATTTAATCTTCCTCTGTGTGCCATGCCCATGATAACCTCTTTTGCACCGTGGGCAGCTGCATAATTTATAATGGCATCTAAAGCAGCAATCGTTGCCTCGCCACCTTCTAAAGAAAATCTCTTTTGACCAATATATTTAGTGTGCAGAAATTTTTCAAAAATGACAGCACCATTCAATTTCTCTAAGATTCTCTTCTTTTTTTCCAAGGATAATCCATAATGCTTTTCAGGGTGGTGGTTTTCGATTTTTTCTCTCAGCCATCTTCGCTTATCCCTATCCTGGATATGTTGGAATTCAAATCCTATATTTCCACAATAAATTCGGTTCAGGTGAGATAAAATTTGAGAAAGGGTAGAATGGGCAGGCAATCCACATTCAGTCCCTGCGGAAAACGTAGAAGAAAGATCGCTTTCTGATAAATTAAAGTCCTCTATGTTTAATTTAGGCATTCTGTCCCTTCTTTGACGAATAGGATTGGTAGTGGAGAGCAAATGTCCTCTTGACCTATAAGCATTTATCAAAGCAACTACCTGGAATTCTTTAGGTGACATCTGGTTTCCAGTCGCTTTCTTTTCAATTGTGGAAGATTCTGCATATTCAAAACCTTTGAAAAAATGATACCATTCCGAATCTATTGATGCTGGATTTTCTAAAAATCGTAAATACATCGATTCAATGTATGCTGGGTGGGCATTGCTTATGAAGGAAAAATCACTCATCTTATATTGGCGCTTTTGACGTTTTTAAATTTGATGCAAATAAAAGGTAGTTTCAGGCAAATGTCAACTTTTGAAGCATATATAATTATGCTTTATTAATTTTCCCAATAAACTTTTTTACCCTTAATACTATTATTATTTGGATTTCTTAAGTGATTTCATTATCTTCGCCCCTCGAAATAAATGTTAAAAAACTATAGCTATGGCAAATCATAAATCTGCTGCTAAACGCATTCGTCAAAATGCTAAACGCCGTCTTCAAAACAGGTATTACAAGAAGTCCACTCGTTCTGCAATAAAGAAACTTCGCCACATGTCTGAATCAGCCGAAGCTAGCTCGTTTTTGGGTAAAGTTGTCCAGATGATTGATAAATTGTCAAAGTCAAACACTTGGCATAAAAATAAAGCGGCTAACTTAAAAGGAAAATTAACCCGTTTCGTAAATGGGTTGACAAAATAAGTTGCCTTTCTTTTTTATCTTGGTCTGAAAAGTTCTGATATTTTCTTATATCAGAACTTTTTTTCTTTTGTACCTCTTTAATGTGAATAAAACAGGCAATAATCAACTTATCCCTTTCGTTAATTCATTACTTTTTTTAACTTAGCACTTCCTAAGAATTTTAAAACTTTAAAAATATTTTAATGGCTGTAAATTCGGCAAACTCTAAGTTGCAGATGTATATTCGAGGAGTAGTAATAGTTGTGTTGGGTTTGGTTGCAGGTAACCTAAATAGCCAGGATATACATTTTTCTCAGTTCTATATGTCTCCTCTAAATTTGAATCCAGCGATGACCGGGGTCATGAATGGAAATATTCGCCTTACAGGAAATTATAGAAACCAGTGGGCAAGCGTCCTAAGAGATAAATCTTTTCGAACCTATTCCGTTTCTTATGATCAACGGGTTGCTGTTGGAAGAAATGATTTCTTTGGTATAGGGGGAACCGTTTGGGGTGATAAAGCAGGAGATGCTGGATTCGCTACCCAAACAGGTAAAATGTCTTTTTCTTACAGTAAAAGAATTGCGGGTTACAGAGAAAAGGCAAGCTATGTTGTCGTTGGTGCAGAAGGTGGTGTGGCTCAACGTAGTATCGATTTTCTCAATCTTCGCTGGGGAACCCAGCACAATGGTTCGGGTGGTTTCGATCCTACTATTAATTCAAATGAAGATAATTTTGGAAATACAAATTTCATTTTTGCTGATATGGCTGCTGGCGTCCTATTGTTTAATGTATTAAATAAAAATACAAATTACTATATAGGAGGTGCTTATCATCATCTCAATAGGCCTAATCAGTCTTTCTCAGGAACAAATGTTGCCGGTGTTTTTATAAGGAATACAGACTTGATTTTTACCAGAATTACAGTGCATGCCGGTGGTGAGTTTCCCGTAGCACCAAATTTAGGCGTATTGCCCGGTATTATTTATATGAAGCAAGGTCCTGCTTTTCAAATTAATGGGGGTAATAGTTTCAGATTTACCCTGAATGATAACCCTGGTGAATATCAGGCATTTCAGGTGGGTGTTTGGGCTCGTGTTGCTTCTAAAGAGGTGGCTACAACTGCTGGTGTACCTGACTCAGGCTCTTCGGGTGTCTTAATGGATGCGGCTATTCTATCAGCCCGTTTCGATTTTAATGATATTAGTCTTGGATTTAGTTACGATGTCAATGTCTCTCCTCTTAGAGCTGCTTCCAATGGTCAAGGTGCCTTTGAATTTAGTCTCCAATATAAAATTTTGGGAAATACCAAAAAATCTGTTTATTGTCCCGATTTCTAACCCTTTAAATCATTAGCCCGTGTTTTCTTCAAAATCTAAATCAGACGAAAAACCTAATCTTTCTGCTCTTCCTTCTCCAAATGCATTCAATACGTTGGCAGTTGGCACGGTGATTGAAGGTAATGTTAGATCTGCAAGCGATATTCGGGTAGATGGTTCTATATTCGGAAATTTAACCTGCGATTCAAAAGTAATTATTGGACCCAGTGGTATTATTGAAGGAGATGTGATTTGTTCGAGCGCACATATCGAAGGAAAATATAAAGGGAAACTAACCGTAGGCGATATCTTGAATATAAGGGAGAATGCAGTGGTTACAGGTGATATTATAACCCAAAAATTAATCGTTCAGGCTGGCGCTTCTTTTAATGGTTCCTGTGTAATGAAAAGCAAGTAAAGGACAGGAATTATATGAAAAAAAATTCGAGCGTTAATATGCTTAAATATGCTGGAATGGCTTTTCAAATGGGCGCAGTTATGATAATGGCTGTTTTTTTTGGTAAACTCTTAGATCGTTATTTTATTCTTTCTTTTCCTCTCTTTACCCTGATCTTTGTCTTATTGGGAACCTTCGCAGCCCTTTATCTTTCTCTAAAAGATTTTATTTCTCCAGGTAAAGGTAAATAATACCTCATGACGCGTAATTATCGCGATTTGTTTTCTATGTTTTTGGTTCAATTCGTTGTTGTCCAATTAGTTGTGATACCCGTTATTTTGCAGTTCAAAATAAATTATATACCCCATTCTTGGGTGGGTTGGATGGCTAATCTATATTTTGCCCTCTTTACATTAATTATCTATTTTATGGCCTTGAAAAATCTTTCCATTGCCTCAGGTTCTGCTTTTATTAGAATCGTCATGGGTGGAAGTGGTCTTAAAATGGCTGGTGCTATTCTAGTTTTAGCTCTTGTTCATATCTTTTATCAACCTCTTGTTAAGGCTGAAGTTATCTTGTTCTTAATCATCTATGTACTTTTTACTATATTTGAAACCTATACGTTAATGAAATTAAGTAATCATTAAATTTGAAATTATGAATAAGAATAGGTCTTTCCTAATAGATATAAATGGTGGTCAGTATTCCTTTCAACTTTCTGACGGGGAAGCAGCTACCCCGATTAATATAGATGAAGATAAAAAATATATACTTCATGATTTTAAATCAAAATGGATCTCTGTTAAAGAAAAAAATCATAGCCTTAAATATTATCAAATTCAAATTGATGGTCGTACTTACAAGGTTCAGCTTTTAGATGAGGTAGATCAGCTGATTCTAAAGATGAATCTTACATCTAAAAAATCCAGCCATTTTAAAGATTTGAAAGCTCCAATGCCAGGCCTAGTCAGAAATGTAAATATAAACGTAGGGGATTTAATTAAAAAAGGAGACTCTTTAATTATTTTGGAAGCTATGAAAATGGAGAATGTTTTGAAGTCTCCCATAGACGGCATTATTTCTGAATTAGGAGTAAAACCGGGAGAATCGGTTGAAAAAAACCAGATTCTCCTCAGTTTTAAATAAAATATTTTCTTTACTTATTTTTAACTTTTTCAAAAGCATCTATGCCACATCTTAGAAAATCAGCGTAAGTTGATGCTTCTGGGGTATAAGCAACAGGCTTATTCAATAACTCACCATCTGCTGTGATGAGTGCATAATAGGGTTGACTATTCGTTTCGAAATAGCTGGTTTGTAAATAAGACCATTTATTTCCAACCGTTCTGAGTTTTCTCGTATTGCCTCCCGCCTGAGTTACGCTTATTTGTTGGTTTTCAGGTAATTCCGTTTTATCATCAACATATAATGAAATAAGTACATATTTTTCGTTTAACAAAGAGTAAACCGCTGGGTCAGGCCATACATGTTCCTCCATCTTTCTGCAATTAACACATGCATACCCGGTAAAATCAATCATAACAGGCTTATTTACTTTTTTTGCATATGCAAGTCCAGCATCTAAATCTTTGAAACAATTTAAATTATGAGGGCAATTGCAATTATATAGTAAACTATAACAGGTTGGGGGAGCCATTCCACTTAAGGCGGTTAATGATTTATAAGTACCCGCCCGTTCATCAAAACGGAATCCAGAAACCAGATAAGCAACAAATAAAATACTCGCGAATCCTAATATTTTATGTGTTAAACTTCTTTTATCTTTTTTTGATTCGTGTCCAATCCTGATAATTCCAAATAAATAAAGGGCTAAGCCACTGAATATGATTATCCATAAGATAAGGAAAACTTCTATCTGAACAATGCCCCAATGTTTAACTAAATCTGCATTTGAAAGGAATTTAAGGGCAAGAGCCAATTCTAAAAATCCTAGTACCACTTTCACACTGTTCATCCATCCACCCGATTTAGGTAATCTGTTGAGTAATCCTGGGAAGGCTGCAAAAAATCCAAATGGCAAAGCAAGGGCAAGTCCAAATCCACCCATGCCTATGGTTAATTGCATAGCTCCCGATGAAGAAGAAAGCGTTCCCGCCAGCAGTGATCCTAATATAGGACCTGTACATGAAAAGGAAACCAGGGCAAGCGTTAATGCCATAAAAAATATACCCACAATACCACCTGCTCCTTCAGCTGAACTTGCCTTGTTTGTCCAGGATTCTGGAAGGGCTAATTCAAAATATCCAAAAAATGAAAGGGCAAAAATAATGAATATGACAAAAAAGAATACATTTAATGCTACATTAGTAGATATGTCATTTAATATGTCTGGCTGTATACTGTCCATTAAATGAAAAGGAATACTTAATAAAATATAAACCAGGAATATAAAAAAACCATATAAAAAGGCATTCCCTATGCCCTTTTTTTTGTCCTCTGATCCTTTTGTGAAATAGCTCACCGTTAGGGGAATCATAGGAAAAACACAAGGAGTCAATAAAGCTAATAAACCTCCTAAAAATCCCAGAATAAAAATGTTTAAGTAAGAATCTGTGCCAGAGGAAACGGTGGTTTCATCACTTGTGCACTCATTTATGGGCTTTCCAGGTTTGTTTAGATTGAAATCACCTTCTTTTTTCTGTGGATTTGTTTTATTTTCTATCTCTTTTTCTGTAGGGGGGGCGATCGATAAAGTTTCATCCTTACCTGTTGAAGGGACATTTTTACCTTCTTCCTCTGAAGCATTATTCGATGCGGATACCTGAAAAGAAAAATTCGCTTCTCCTGGTGGTAAACATCGTTCTTTATCGCAAGCCATAAATTCTACATATCCTGTAATGGGCTTGGTTGGATCAGTGACTCTAATTTTTTGCTTGAAAATGATTTTACCAGATAATTTAATCACGTTCATACCAAAAATATCATCATATCCTTTGTAGATATTTCCTTCTTCAGCTGCTTTTCCTACTAAAGAATAATGAGATCCCTTATCCCAGATGATACTGGTGCGTATGGGACCATCGTCACTTTCTAAATATTGGGAATAAATATTCCAACCCTCATCTATCTGAGCGATAAATTGAAGCTCATATTCATTTTTAGTTGTATTTTTCCAGCTATATGTCCAACTAACAGGATTGAAAATCTGCCCATAAAGTGTGATCATAAAGCCAAAGAATGTCACCAAGGATATAAAAAATCTCATTGGACGCATGAAGTTATTTTTTGATAAATAAAAAAATGTCAGTTTCAAATGCAAATCTATGGGTTAAATTTAGACTTGTGAGTGAATCCGATTACATAATCTTTGCAATTAAAGATTAGTCTAAATGAACAAAATTATAGGGTGGAGAGTTGTCTGGAACTTGTTAATAATGATTCGAAAAGTTTAAGTCCATCCATATTTCCAACCATTTCATGTGCAGCTCGTTCAGGATGTGGCATCATTCCAAATACATTTCTTTTTATATTGCATATTCCAGCTATATGTTCAATAGAGCCATTTGGATTAGATAGGTCGTCAACGATACCGGAAGAATGACAATACCTAAATAAAATCTGATCGTTTTGTCTCATCTTATCCAAAGTAACATCGTCTGCAAAATATCGACCATCCGCATGGGCAATAGGTATTTTTAATCCAATATTTGGAGTAAGTTGTGCCGTTATCAAACTTTGATGGCTGGCTGGTACAATATGAACATTTTTACAGATAAATTGCTGATTTTCATTTCTTAACAAGGTGCCAGGCAATAATCCAGCCTCACATAAAATTTGAAAACCATTACAAATACCCCATACAATTCCCCCGTTTTCAGCAAATTTTACAACAGATTTCATGATAGGTGAAAATTGTGCGATGGCACCTGATCGTAAATAATCTCCGTAAGAAAATCCTCCAGGTAAAATGATACAGTCACCTTTTTCAAGTCCTTTTAAATCTTCATCTTTATGCCATAATTTAATAGTTTCCATACCCAGATAACGGGAAAATACCTCAAATACATCTTCGTCACAATTGGAACCAGGAAAAACGACTACGCCAAACTTCATATAAATTTATGCTTAATATTTACAAAAATAACCCTATATAATGGCTTACCAACAAACCAAGAATTAAAATAAAATGAAAAATTTCTGCCAGTTTGGGTTTCATTGAGATGAAACCTATTGAGGATAAAAGTCCCAAAGGCAATGAAAGAAGTAAATAAACTTCTTTTCCTTGTTGGGGTAAAAAAAATAAAAGACCAAGTATAATGGCCAAACTCCAATACAATATATTTATACGCTTTCTCGATTGTATGATTTTTCTAAACCCGATTTTGTCATAAGATATAATCAGGAAAATAACGAGAATAACAAAAATAATATACATTAATATAGATATGTTCGCCAGGTTCTGAAGGTTGAATTGTGGTAGACTAAAGTAATTTGAAAATTGGTATTTGTAAAATAAATCAATTTTATCTTGCCAAAAATAATAAATTCCAGCCCAAAAAGATGGAATCAGAAATCCAATTAGAACTATAATCCTTTCTTTAATAAGGTAAGTCCTTAAAATACTTGCACCAATGAAAATGATAGCTATTAAATAAAAGGCTGGTGGAAAAAATAAAAAGGAAATACCTGCTAAAAGTCCAATGTTAAAAAGGTGGTCAGCCGTTTTAGGCTGATTGTAGGTTCCGAATAATATAAATAACAAAATAATAAATAGGGTATTTAAAATATGAAAAACAGATAAAAATAGAAAATATGGGGCATAACAACTGAATAAAATAACAAATATGCCTGGAAATACAGTGGATGTGTCAGCCAATCTATAAGAATTAATAAGGTGGTTCGCAAATCCATACTGGATTCCAAGAAGGAAAATAACTATTAACCGGGCTGCAATTCCAGCATGACCAAAGTGTAATTCAATTTCTTGCATCAGAATTCCACTCTGTGAAGGTTCCCACTCAGGAATATTGAAATAAACACTTGAATGCCAAATAAATACAAATGAAAATCCAAGGATAACTGCGAAAATATGGTTGGTTCTGAAAAGTTGCAGCACTGCAGAAATTTTAAATGATTTTAAGTTTGCGAAATATAAGAAATTTATAGGTCATTGCCCAAGAATCCTTCCTGTTTTCCAATTTATGCTTCTGGTTAGAATATGGTAGGTGCATGACACAAGAAATATTTATCTACGCCCTTTTGTGGCATTGGATAATCTACACAGTCAGACATGGGTTTAACTTTTCCATCTTTATTAAGTATTTTTATTTCTTCCTGTGAATAAGAATACGCATGATTACTCTCTTTTCCATCAAATACCAGAAAGGGTATTTCTTCTTCATTTCCCTGCCACCAAGCCTTGATTCTTAGTATTTCTTTTTCCTTAATTTCTTCAGAAACAGGACTTTCATAAAACTTTAATTTAAAAAGTTTTCTGTTCAATAGCGATTTACATAAGTAGGAAAGCAATCGATCTTCTTCATATTGCCATCCTTTTATTGCGGATATAATATCAATATCATCTAATGCTGCAAATTTTTCCAACAAATAAATGGAATCTTTTGCTAAATTATCTTCAAAAACTTCCTTTTCCATAAAGTACCTAAGTGAAAATGGAATCATTTTTAACGCGCCTTGCTGATAAAGAATTCTTGCCCTTTCAATTATTTTTATTAACATATTTTCAGCAGCCAATACGGTTTTATGCAAATATACCTGCCAATACATTAATCGTCTGGCGATTAAAAATTTTTCCAAACTATAAATTCCTTTTTCCTCAACAACCAGTTCTCCTTCTATGACAGAAAGCATTTTTATGATTCGACTATAACCGACAACTCCTTCCGTTACCCCCGTAAAAAAACTATCTCGGCTCAAATAATCTAGTCTGTCCATATCTAATTGTCCGGAAACAAGCTGCGAGAGAAAATATTTAGGATGAGTTCTTTTAAAAATAGCAATTGCTTCCGTTAATTGACCTTTAAATTCCTGATTTAAGGATTCCATAAAGGCCAGGGATAATTTTTCATGTGAAACCTTTATTAAGGTATTTTCCAGCGTATGAGAAAAGGGTCCGTGTCCTATGTCATGCAATAAAATAGCTATGCAAGCAGCTGTTTGTTCAGATGAAGTAATGCTTACTCCTTTCGATTTTAAAATAAATAACGCCTCCTGCATTAAATGTAATGCCCCTAAAGCATGTTGAAAACGGGTGTGATGTGCTCCCGGATATACATAGTGTGTTAAACTAACTTGCTTTATTCTGGATAATCTTTGAAAATAAGGGTGATTAACGAGATTCAAAAGGATGCCTTCTGGAATTTGTATGAATCCATAAACAGGGTCATTGATGATTTTTGATTTTACCATGTCTGGAGAAATTGTTTTAAAAGCAATATTTAATGATTCAAGGCCGTTTTAATCCGTATTTTAACGGGAAATTACCGATTTTTGTTTCATTTTTAATATTTACTTATTTTCAGAAATTATGGATAAAATTAGAATTCTTTGGGCAGATGATGAAATTGATTTATTGAAACCTCAAATTATGTTTCTGGAATCAAAAGGTTATGAAGTGGTTACGGTCACAAATGGACATGATGCCGTAGATGAATGTGCCACTGGGAATGAGTTTGATGTGGTTTTCCTCGACGAAAGTATGCCAGGCATAAATGGCCTGGAGACTTTGACCAGAATGAAACAGATTAATCCAAATCTACCCGTAGTGATGATTACTAAAAATGAAGCGGAAACGGTGATGGAGGAAGCATTGGGTTCTCAAATTACGGATTATCTAATTAAGCCTGTAAATCCAAATCAAATTTGGTTAACCCTAAAAAAAATATTAGATAATAAAAGATTGGTCAGAGAAAAAACTTCTTCTGATTATCAACAAGAATTTAGACAAATATTCATGCAGTTGCAAAGTGGTATGGATTATATTGAATGGGTTGAAATTTATCAAAAAATAATTTCCTGGGAATTAAAAATCGATCACTCTAATTCTAACGAAATGGCCGATATCCTCTCTCAACAGAAAAAAGAGGCAAATGCGGCTTTTTGTAAATATATAACGGGGATTTATCCCCAATGGATGAAAAATCCGGCAGAAGGTCCCGTGAAATCCGCCAATCTGTTGAGAGAAAAAGTTTTTTCTCATGTTCAACCAGATTGTCCTACCATTTTGCTTGTACTGGATAATTTAAGGTTTGATCAATGGAAGGTGATAGAACCCATCCTTTTGGAACGTTTCAAACTTCAAAATGAAGATTATTTTTTTAGTATTCTTCCTACTGCAACCCAGTATAGCAGAAATGCAATTTTCGCGGGGATGATGCCAGCTGAAATTGAAAAGCAATTTCCACAATATTGGGTAGGTGATTTTGAAGAAGGGGGTAAAAATAATTTCGAAGCAGAATTATTGGCAGCCCAGATTAAAAGAGTTTTTAGACGTGAAATTAAACATGAGTATTATAAAATTACCCAGGTTCAAGCTGCAAGACAACTTCAGGAAAATATTTTTAATTGCTTAAATAACGATTTAACTGTCATTGTATATAATTTTATTGATATGCTATCCCACGCCCGAACTGAGATGGAAGTGCTCAAGGAACTAGCAGGAGATGAAAAAGCGTATCGCTCTCTAACCCGGTCCTGGTTTGCAAATTCTCCCCTTTGGGCTGCATTAGAAAGAGTGTCGGAAAAAGATGTCAAATTAATTATCACCACCGATCATGGTACCATAAGAGTCAATACACCCGTTAAAGTAGTTGGTGATCGAGAAACTACGAGTAATCTTAGATATAAAGTTGGTAAAAATCTGCAATATGAAAAGAAAAACGTGTTGGAGCTTAAAGACCCCGCTCAAGCTGGATTACCCCGACCTAATGTTAGTTCAACCTATATTTTTGCCAAAGAAGATGGCTTCTTTCTCTACCCCAATAATTACAACCATTATTTGAATTATTATAAAAATACCTTCCAGCATGGAGGTATTTCACTGGAAGAAATGATTTGTCCAGTGATGCATCTAAGATCAAAAGGTTAAGATTTTAACCATTGAGGATACCTTTGGTGTAATTCTTCAAGGAGCTTTTTTCTTCCCAAAAAAAGAATTCTCTGCCCAAAAATTCCCTTAGCTTGTAAATTGAAAATGCCAAGGGATATACCAAACCATCGCCGCCATTCTAAATGTGAAATCGCGGCGATGGGGTATCTCGCAGTCTTGAAATAGTTCGTAATATATAAATGTTCCGAAGTTAATTCTACCCGTTTTAGTTTGAGAAATGTAAAATAGATAACCAATAATCCAGTTACATAAAAAAATAACATCCCTCCTCGAAATATCTGTATAGGCAGAAAGCTGAAATACATCTCATCTGCTAAAAAAACGGCCAAGGTGAACACACCAAAAAAAACACTCCAGAATACAGGCAGAAATAAATTGAGAAATAAGGTGGCATTAGAAGATAGTCGTTCCATTCATGTATCAATTATTGGTTCCTTTCTTGACGGTCGGCTTCCTCTTCTTCTAATTCTTTCTTTTCTTTTCTGGCTGTAACTCTAGCAGCTACTAAAATACTTATCTCGTATAATCCATACAACGGAATAGCTATTAAACACTGACTTACCGCATCTGGCGGAGTGATAACTGCAGCAACAATGAGTATTACTACAATGGCATGCCTGCGGAAATCACGCATGGATTGCGGACCTAAGATACCAATTTGGGCTAAAAAATATGCCACCACAGGTAGTTCAAATACTAATCCTGTTGGAAGGGTGAACATAATGATGTAATTCAGATAGGAATCCAGCGTAGGGGTATTCTCTACGCCAGGAATTGTAAATCCAGTTAAGAAATTTACAGCAAAAGGCGCAATGACAAAATACCCGAAACTCACGCCTAATAAAAATAAAAAAGAACAAATCAATACAACACCTCTGGCTGCATTTTTTTCATGCTTGTACAAACCAGGACTTATGAAACGCCAAAACTCCCAGAATACATAAGGAAAACCAATGATAAACCCAGCAATGAAAGATACAGAAATACTGGTCGTAAATGCTTCTGCAAATCCAATAGCTTGTTTTTTAATATATGGGGGAGAGAAACAGATACTTTCTCCAAATCCAATCGCCCTGCCTATGTCGCAAAACCATTTGTAAGAAATGAAAGATGGCTTCGTGGGACCAAATAGAACAACATCGAAAAACCAGGCATTATTGATAAATAATACAATGCCAATTGTAATTACTACTGCTAATGATCTGATTATGTGCCATCTTAGTTCTTCAAGATGGTCGAAAAATGACATGTCTTTTTCTTCTTGTTTCTTTTTCACCACTTTTAATTTGTTTCGCAAATACAAATCTATTAAAAATTACCCTAAAGTTTTAGAATTATTACATGCTTTACATTAAAATTCAAATAACTTCGTTTAACATTACATAAAGGTCAAAGGGTAGAAGAATCATTTTAATTAGTTTACCTTGCACCTATTACCAAAATAAAAAATCTTATGGGAAAGTTTTTATTAGATGAAATATTGGAGGTGCAAAAATCTGTGCTCGATAATCTAAATAACATATCTATCGTAGCCATTTCCGAAAATCAAATGATTGAGGTAAATGCTGACGGGAATAGAAAAATTACAGCCATTTACATCAATGGAGAATTACTTAAGACAAATTCTCTGCAAGAGGTTCAAATCCTCTTAACCCAAACAGTTAATAAGGCACTGGATATGTCCCTAGAGGCTGAAGCCAGGGAGACAAACAGAATGATGGACGTTTATTCTCCAGCTATTTTTGATTCATTTAAATAATTTTTAATTCGTAATGTTGCTTATTATGCGTCTCTTCTTAGGCTCGCTCTTCCTGCTGGTTTATATAGGAATGATTGCACAGACTAAAGCGGGTCTGGTGGCATATTATCCTTTTAATAAAAATTTGAAAGATGATACGGGAAACCTTTCTAATGATGCCATTGGGAATAATGGCATCGATTACGTATGTGGACCGTTAAATGAAGCACTTCGGTTTTCTGGAAATACAAGCCTCGTAAATATCATAGGTGCCGTAAATTCTGAATTCGACACAGAAGATTTTTCGGTTAGCTTCTATTTTAAAATAGGAAATGATAAAGGGATTCAATATCTCATTTCTAAAAAAAGAAGGGACTGCCTTGTGGATAACTCATTTGTTATCCGCTTTAGACCTCTTACCGGCAACCTAAATATTGTACTCACAGAAGGTATTAATAAACAGGTTAATATGATTTATGAATTACCTAAAGGTAAATGCTGGCATCATATTACGCTCGTAAGAAATGGTTCAAAAATTAGATTGTATTATAATGGTTTTTTAGTTTCTGAACAAACATCTGCCTCTAGGGTCAATGTTCTGAACGATGGTAATTTGGTGGTGGGCGGAAGTACTTGCTATGGCGCAAACGAAATTGGTTTCAATGGCCTGATGGATGATCTGCGTTTCTATAACAGGTCTTTACTTGAATCTGAAATTGAAAAACTCTATCAGCCAGTCGATAATATTTTGAATGATAATGAAATCGCTTACATCGGAGATAATGTATTTGCCAGACTGTCTCCTACCTGTGCCACAGAATTTAATTGGACACCCAAAAACTGGGTAAGCAATCCGTCTTTAAAAGAACCTATCATTACTCCACTTGGAGCGGGTAATTTTACCTATAAGGTGACTTTGAAAGATGCTTCAACTCCTTGTATAGCAGAGGATTCTTTTAGGATTGTAGTCATAGATCCAAATGCTCTGAATTGTAATGAAGCTTTCCTGCCTAATGCCTTTACACCCAATGGAGATGGGTTAAATGATGTATTCGGTATAAGTAATCCCAGAATTATTACTTCCTTAATCTCTTTTGAAATTTGGGATCGCTGGGGAAATAAAATGTTTTATACCACCAATGTAAACGACAAATGGGACGGTACCTATAACGGTCAGTTCGTCCCATCTGGCGTTTATCGTGTCCTTGTTCTTCATCAATGCAAAGGGTCAACCGTTAAAAAGGCTACAACCGTCGTGGTGATGAATTAAATCCGGAATGCTTATTTAATGATGACAAAGTCGCCTGAATACGGGCGACGATATCCATCTAAAAATAATACCTCAAAAGTGTAAACATAACTACCTATGTTTCCAATCCTGCTGCCGTAGTTTCCATCCCATAAAATAGTTCCTCCTTCGCAATCAATGGGTACGGAATTGATGGACTTGATTAGGTTTCCCCAACGGTCAAATATTCTTAGATTACTTATCTGTTGAACACCCAAACAAGCATATATCCTTAATTCATCATTATAGCCATCTCCATTTGGCGAAAATACATTGGGTATGAATACGGCATAATTTCGGTCAACTAATACCTGAATATTTCCGTTACTTTTGCATCCATTAATGTCCGTTACTTCGAGGTTGAATTTCTGATCCTGATATAATTTATTGATTCCAGGATTGGCTATGTTCGTTGATGAAAGTCCTGTAGCAGGAGTCCATTTATAGGTTTTTATTGGATTGGATGTTTGTATAGTTGGTTTTAAAAGGGTCGTACTGTCACCTAAAGGAATATTTATACTCCCTGGGTTGAACTCTACAAGAAGAGGAAGGGGAGTGCTGACATCAATAGTTTCGGTATAACTGCATCCAAGGAAATCTTCAACCTGAATGATCGTTCTTCCAGCAAATATTTGAATATTCTGATTCACTGGAAAGCTAATACCACTATTATTGACACTAAATACATAATCCGAAAACTTTGTCCCATTTCCTCCTGTAACACTTTTTACCGATAAGGTTGTGGTACTTCCATAACATAAAGGCGGATTTACCGGATTGAAAAATGCGATGATAGGGTCTGGGGTAGTAAAAGTATGTTTCGTTTCATCCTTACATCCTTTACTATCAGTTACAGTGATGGAATAGGTGCCTGCAGGTAATTTATCCTTACTGGCACTGGACGTTGAAATACCTCCATCGGTAGACCACTGATAGGGAGAAGGTCCTAATGGATTAATATCCTTATCATTGGCTAGTTTAAATACCAATTTTCCATCAGATAAACCTGGACAACTTACGTTTTTTGTATTTGTAGCATCGAGCGTAATCAATAATTGGGCTGGTTCGGTAATGGATATACTTTCCTTTATATCACATTTGTTTCCATCCGTGATAGTTACCGTGTATTCTCCTTTTTTCATTCCATTTATAGAAGCAGAGGTAGCTCCTGTGTTCCAGACAAAGGTGAAAGTGCCACGTCCTCCTGATGGAGCAACATCGATGGAACCATCTCCAAGTCCAAAACAAGACACCGGTTTAATGGTCGGATTAGCAACTATAGCTGGTGGGAGGGGTATATTTACCTCGACAATTTTTTTACAAAGATTGTTGTCTGTGACTGTTAAATTATTAAGATTCGATCTTAATTTTAGGGCATTTCCGCTGTTTGTCGCCGCCTGACTTTCTCCACTGCTCCATTCTAAATCGAAAGTACCTGGCCTTCCATCACTGTAACTTACAGTAGCTGTTGCTTTGCCATCCAAGCTACCTGTATAACAACTGACCTCCTTAATATTACTCAGGCTAACTAAAATTTCCGGAGCATCTGATAACTTGATTTCCTGGCTATACGTTGGACAATTATTTGCATCCACTAAATTAAAACGGTAGGTACCCTTACTGATATTGATGAGAGATGTACCTGTTTGTGTGCTGTTTTCCCAGGTTATTTTGTAAGGTTGGGTTCCTCCAACAGGGTTAATTACAATTCGTCCATCTGCTTTACCCACACAGGTTGGTTCAAAATATTTAGTTTCTAATAATTTAAAGGGATCTGGATTACTTACGGTTACAGAACTATCAACAGAACAACCATCTGTTCCCCTTACGGTAACTTTATAGGTACCAACAGCAAGACCATTTAAAAATTGTCCGCTAACACTGTTACTCCAGGTATAAGTGCTGATTGGAGAATCACCTGGAACTGCTTTGACAGATAACTTGCCATCACTGTTTCCAATGCAACTGACAAGTGAAGGATTAAGTTCCGTTATTTTAGGGGGAGTACGGGAAGTTATGGTAAAAGAAAAGGGAGAGATACAGCCTCCACCATCTTTTACCGTTACGGTATAGGTTCCTTTACTTAAATTAACAACTGAGGAGCTGTCTGATAAATTACTCGTTGTAGTACTGGCCCAGTTGTATACATAGGGACTTACCCCACCTTTTGCAGCTACCTTTATTTTTCCATCCTTGCCACCACCTGCAGTACACGATTCCTGTGTGAAAATCAAAGTATCCAGTTGCAATAACTGGGGATCTTTTATGGTTACAGTTTTTTCCAGCGAGCATTGTTTTCCGGCTTCAGCACTTAGCATCTTGACCATATAATTTCCTGAACATAGATTGGAAAATTGATAATTGATGCCACTTCCCGTGGGAACACTTAAGCCTGAACTAATATTAAATGAAGGAGTTCCGGTTGCTGTGGATGCTACCACAATAATGGCTTTTCCGTCACATTTGCCTAAACAACTGGGATCTACTCCTGTAATATCAAAATCTAATTTTACAGATGCATCAATTATTACAGGTGCCGATTTCTGACATCCTCTCGCATCCACAACAGAAATAGAATAGGTGCCAGGAAGAAGATTCGCTCTTAAGGAAGAAGTTCCCTGGAAAGAAGCAACCTGATCAGCCCATTTTAAGGTGTAGCCTGTTGCAGATCTGATGCCACCGCTTACGGATATGGTGGCCTCTCCATCAGCTACGCCTGAACAAGTAGCCTTTGTGACAGTGGCAGAAGTAATGTTTAGTCTGCTTGGATTAGTTAGGTTTTCCGACGCTTGTGCAATACAACCAAAATTATCCTTAACCGAAACGGTATAAGCACTAAATGATGGAGGTAAATCTTTCTGAAAATTAGTTTTTATGGTTGGGTCATTGCTCCAGGTAAAATCAAAATTGGTTAAATCATTTTCTTCCTGAGCATCAATCAAAACAGTCGCTTTAAGTTCTCCATTGCTATCGTTATTACAAATAATATCTTTAATAATGTCTAACCGAACGACAAAATTTCGAGATGGGGGAATTTCTAATTCTTTTGTGGAGGAGTTTTGAACAGGTGCAGAATCAGTGATAGTTAACAGATAATTACCCGCCTTTAAACCTGAAATACTGGTTTTTCCATCCAGACTATTAATATTAGAAAATCCAGTAGAATTATCATCTTTATTTAACCAGGTTACCTTGTAGGGGGAAATACCTCCCGCCACAGTCAACTTAAAACCTCCTGTGTTACTCCCTGCATTTTGGCAAGGAATACTATCTACTTTAACATCCACAAATAAAATGTCGTTGGTAACGTTTATCTGGCCATTTGAATATTGAAAACCCATAGGTTTTCCACATTCATCAGCCAAAGGCGAAGGATATATATCGGTGAATGATATAGCACTCTTTGTCCCGTTTTTTCCAATTACTTTTAAGCAAACATTAAAAAGTAAATCTCCATCATTTAACGAAAAGGCATCTCCTCCCTGTTTGAAATAAGAAACTTTTACATTGTTGGTGATTGGGCTATAAACAATGTCACTGGTACCTATACCAACTAATTTTGTATTGGTAGTGCTGATACTACTAAATTCTAACACAGTCTTATCCCATGAAAATCCTAAATCTAAAGAAAATGCATTTGTCAATCGTGAAGCCGTCACAGGTACGCATACAATATCATCGGTTTTTGCATTTTGTTTGGGAAGTGTAAAGGTTGTGGAAGAACAAAGGCTAAATTCTGCCGTTAAAATTCCATCACAGCTATAATCATCTTTTGCCGTAATTTGAAATTCACCCGGGGTTGGTACAAAAATTTCTAAGGTATCACCATTTTTAAAAGGACCACTTGATATGATTTTCCCTTTTATGGTTGAGTTGCTTTTATTTGAAATGTCTATTTTATAATATGTAGTGCCATTAAATTCTGGTAATCCGCCATTTATGACAAATCTGTCTATACAATTATTCGCTAAACATTTTTTTGCAACTGGTTTTATAGTAATTGGATTAAGATAAGTTACCCTTATGGCTTCAGATATATTTACATTTACACAGGGGCCAGCAACCGTTGATCCTGTAGCTGTTTCATATAATTTACCAACAAAATCATCTAAGGTAGCTGGTGCAAACCAATAACTGACCGCGCCACCACCCGGATTAAAAGAAGCTTGAAGTTGACCTTGATTAAAAAAAGTCAAATCTCCATTTATTTTGTCTTTGACCATCCAAAGACCTGAGGTTTGTGAGGAAAAAGTTCCCCCCGCTGACGATTGTGTTAGTAAACAAGGGTCTGTCTGAATATCTGATAATAAAGTCCCTGAAGGTCCCTTGGGTTCACATTTGTACATAATATAACCTATACCTGATGGGGTAAGTGGTTTGGGATCACCCGATAGATTCTGATTCTTATCATGGACAATTGAAACGGAATCGCCTTTACAAAGATAAATATGTTTTCGGTCAGAGGTAACCGTACTCTTATTGGTTGGGGAGGTAACCCCAAGTTTAAAGGTACCTGCAAAATTATCACAGGCCAGTCTTAATGAAGTCTTTCCTGAATTTGCTCTGTTTGTTTCAAAAGGATAAAAGGTGGCAGTTTGTCCAAATATGGTCATAGGTAGGACGAATAAAAATAAAAGGGAAGTAATGCGCATGGAATCTATTTTCCTGCCCAGGTCAAAAAGCCTGAACAGGGTTTTTGTAAATGAATGAATGTTAACTAAACGACTAACAGGCTGGCAAAAGTACGTCATGGCTCACCTTTTTAGTTATTTTGAACGATTTTTTTGACTTTAAAACTTTATTATTTCTCCACTTATGCCTAGCATTCTAAGTTTGGGAAGGTATGCCCTGGCTTCCTCCTGATTTGAAAATTTACTCACTATAATTTGGTATTGTTTTAGCCCGTCCGATAGTCCTATTTCATGAAAGGACACTGGCTTTTCTACCTTACGCTGGAACTCGCGTGAGTAGGAAAGTGCCTCCTCATATTGATAAAAATATCTAATAATGATTCCGTATGTGGAACCTTCATATTTAGGTATAGGATTGCCGGCTTCAATTATTAATTTCGGTTTATCTAAATGCTGAATACTTAATTCAGGACTGTGATCAGTCAAATTTCCTGTTTTTGAGCTTCGGTTTTCGGGGACATTCCAGTTTTTTAATACCGCCAACAATTTTTTTGCGTCCATCACTTCTTCTAATCGGATCAGCTGGTTGCCTAAAGCATCGAATAAGATTATCGTTGGCAATACATTAACCTTGAAATTTTCCTTTTCAGTAATTCCTGATTGACTATCTAGGTTTAACTCAAGAAATATTACATTTTCATTTAAAAAAGATAAGATTTCCTGATTATGAAAAGTTCTCGTCTTCATCCATTGGCAAGGTTGTACCCAATCCGCATGAAAATATATGAGCAATAGCTTCCCTTCGCTTTCACACTGCTTTTTAGCCTGTGAAACTGTCGTTCCTGTGACAGAGGAAAGACTTTTGTGCTGACCGTTTAAGGACCTTAAACTTAGAATCAGGAAAATGAATATGATTGGACGCATGTTATTTAGTAAGTCCTGTAATTTAAACAAATTGAACTTTAAAGTGCAATGATATAATAAAAATTTATATGTTTCAATTTTATGACTCCTTTATTCTTAGGGGCGTATAATAATTAAAGATTGTGGTTTGAATTTATTACCATAGGCATCCGAAATTTCATACCAATAGTAACCTCTTTTTAAAGAAGTCAAATCTATTTTATCCATAAAATACCTGTCCTTTATTTGATAATTTTTCCTAAATTGTTCCCCACCTAATTGATTCCAGATAATAAGTTTGTAATTACCGGGCGGTAAAGAGATAAAATCAAATCTTACCATTCCTAAGGTTGGATTTGGTGTGGGATATGCATTGGGTTTTATTTGTCCCATAGGGAATATATTTCTCTCCGGTGCTATAGAACGAAAGCTTACTTTTTCGGCTTTTAAATTATTTTCTGCAGGATCCATTTTGGCAATAACAATCGTTTCCCGGGCATCTGGATGGTGAAAATGATAAGACACTCTTTGAGCATTTTTCAAAGAAATAGGTACAATTTGCCAGGAACGCCGACCTATTTTAGTTTCTACCCGAACGGGGATATATCGGTCGATTCTTTTTTCTCTTAAAACATCAAGGATTTCACTCGGTAAAACCATTTTTCCGTAGGCATCCAGCACTGTTTGTCTTTCAATGGTATATTTTATACGAATAGAATCTGGCTGAAGGGTGAAAAGTTTTAAAAATTCGGGATCAGCATTGAGTTTCGAAAAAGTAACAAAACAAGTGCCTTCATCATAAAATCCACTGCCATATTTTAGATTTGTCTTTTTCTCAACTAAAGGATCTGTAAATACCCATTGAGAAAACTTTGCATATCCAAGAAAATCTGGTCCATTTCCTGCCAGCCATACTAAATCAGATTTATCTCGGGTAAAAAATCCTTCAATGTTATCCTCTACCTGAACTTTTAATAAGGCGCCAGTGGATTGCCAGCTAACTTTTTGGGTAACTGGAGAAAGTAAACTACTGAAATCCCATCTTTTATTAATACCTCCTTCCCAGGACAAGGAACCAGGAGATTTTTCAACTTCATAATGGAAAATATCTCCTGCATCAGGCAAAGATCCTGGTGTACTTAAATAATTTTGACTATATCCCTTATAAAAAGTAAGAAGGAACCCTATCAGACAAAATTTTGCGAATTTCGCTAAATATTTAAAAAGATAAATTTTGTTTTTCACAATGTTCATAGGCACTAGATATTATCCAGTTTGTAGTTGCATCCATTTCCAAAATGCGCCTCGTTTTTCAAAAAGCAAAGTTGGCGATCCTTGCTCAATAATTTTTCCTTCTTGTATAACTAAAATTTCGTCAACGTGTTGTATGGAATTGGCCCTATGTGCAATTATTAGAAGGGTTTTATCTTCTAAATAGGGCAAAATACCCATTTGAATTGCATTTTCTGCTTTCATATCAATGGCAGAAGTTGCTTCATCGAGTATGAAAACAGGCGTATCTCTAAGTAAGGCCCTTGTTAAAGCAATCCTTTGCCTTTGACCCCCGCTTAACATCAAACCTCTGTCTCCTATATGTGTTTGATAACCTTCAGCTGTTTCCATGATAAAATCATGAGCCTGTGCTATTTTTGCAGCTTTAATAATTTCATTCATAGGTATTTTATCTTCCCCCAGGGTTATGTTATTTAAAATGGTATCGTAAAATAAGGTTGTTTCCTGACTAACTATAGAAAATTTTGATCTTAAATCATGCAATGCTATTTCTTTGATGTTGATCCCATCTATTTCGATATCACCACCTGTAGTATCGTAAAATCTGACAATTAAATCACAAATTGTTGTTTTTCCAGACCCAGAGGCACCTACAAGAGCTATTTTTTTTCCTTTTTTTAATGTAAAAGATACCTTTTGTAATACGTTGTTTTCAGTTAGGGGATATTGAAAATCTACATTTTTAAAGGTTATTCCTTTTTGAAAATGGGTAAAGGGTTTTGGATGTATGGGATTTAATATTTCAGATGGATAATCTATGATTTCTTCTATCCTTGTCATCGCTGCCAAGCCTTTTCGAATATCAAAATAGGCTCTTGAAAAAGATTTTGCTGGGTCAATGACATTGAAAAAGGCAAATAAGAAGGCAAAAAAAGTGGCTGCTTCAATTTGTTGATGAAATACTTCCTGAGCACCTATCCATAGCAGAATGGTAATGACCGAAATACCCAGAAACTCGGCTAGAGGAGAGGATAAATCTCTTCTTTGGAATAATTTGATAATCTTTTTACGGTAAAAATTATTTTCATCGTCAAATTGTCTCTTTTTAAAGTCTTCTGCATTAAATGACTGTATTATTTTAATACCTCCCAATGTTTCTTCCCACCTTGATAAGATGTGACCTAAGGCTTGCTGAACATTTTGTGAGCTTTGTTTTAACGTTTTCCCAATACCTCCAATGACAAAGGTGGTGAAAGCAAGCATGATTAATACTATACCCGTCAATGGAGGGCTGATATATATCATCAATGAGATACTTAAAAGGATAATGAGGGGTTCTCGGAAAATAGTTTCTAAAACTTGTAAAATACTCGTCTCAACTTCTTGGACATCTGTACTTACCCTGGCAATTAAATCTCCTTTTCGCTCCCTGGTATAAAAAGCGGGGGAAAGTTCTAAAGCTTTTGAAAATAAATGATTTCGTAGGTCCTTGACCACTCCATTTCGCACTGGCGCCATAAAATAGAGTGCCAGGTACCTGCTTACATTTTTTAGAAAGAAAACAATTAAAATGGCCATACATACATATTGTAAGGATACCATTCTTCCATAATGGCCAATAAAATCCATCAATTCCTGCCTGAACCATTTTTCTTCGTTTAGAAGAGGTTGATTTGTCGCTGGAATTTGTGCCGATGGATCTAAAAATAATATTTCCAGGAAAGGACTTATTAAAGGGGCGCTTAATACAGTAAAAAAAGCTGTAAGTATATTAAAAATAATGGCAAGAGTAACCTCCATTTTATATTTATAGAGGTAACCCATTAAGCGCCAGAAACTACTTTTTTTCATCCGGTTTATTTCCGGTTACTATTCATTCATGTTAAAATCATTCAGGAATCCAGTATGAAAATTACCCTTCCGGAAATTTTCGTTTTTCATTAATTTCTGGTGAAAAGGAACGGTTGTTTTTACACCTTCAATGATGAACTCATCCAAAGCTCTTTCCATTTTTAAAATACATTCTTCCCTGGTATGGGCCCTGCATATTAATTTGGCTATCATTGAATCATAATAAGGTGGTATTCCATATCCTGCATAAACATGTGTGTCAACGCGAACTCCATGACCTTTTGAACTGTGAAAAGAAGAAATACGACCTGGACTCGGGCGGAAATTATTGTAAACGTCTTCAGCATTAATTCTACATTCCATAGCATGTGCGCGAGGATATTGATTTTCCATGGTTAAAGGATAACCAGCAGCAACCCGAATTTGCTCTTTAATCAAATCATGATCAATCACTTCTTCAGTTACAGGATGTTCTACCTGTATTCTGGTATTCATTTCCATGAAATAGAAGTTACGATATTTATCTACCAAAAATTCAATAGTTCCTACGCCCTCGTAATTTATGGCTTCCGCTGCTTTAATAGCAGCATTTCCCATCGCTTCACGCAAGGCATCTGTCATAAATGGAGACGGACTTTCCTCAACTAATTTTTGATGGCGGCGCTGGATAGAACAATCTCTTTCTGATAAATGAATTACTTTACCGAACTGATCACCTATTACTTGGAATTCTATATGACGGGGATCTTCAATATATTTTTCAATATAAATACCATCATTACCAAAAGAGGCTTTAGCTTCTTTTCTGGCAGCATCCCAGGATGATTCAAAATCTTTTTCATTCCAAATAACGCGCATACCTTTTCCTCCACCTCCCGCTGTTGCCTTTATAATAACAGGATATCCTATTTTTTCTGAAATTAACTTACCTTCATCCGTATCTTGAATGAGTCCTTCAGAACCAGGAATAACTGGTACACCAGAGGCAATCATGGTCTCTTTGGCGGTTATTTTATCTCCCATTTTACGAATCTGCTCAGGTTTGGGACCAATAAATTTAATCCCATACTCAGCGCAAACTTCCGCAAAATCTGCATTTTCAGCTAAAAATCCATATCCAGGATGAATAGCGTCAGCATTTGTAATTTCAACAGCAGCCATAATACGGGGAACACTTAAGTAAGATTCTGCTGATTGTGGGGGACCAATACAAACCGCTTCGTCTGCAAAACGAACGTGAAGACTTTCTCTGTCAGCTGTTGAGTAAACAGCCACTGTCTTTATTCCCATTTCTCGGCAAGTGCGAATTACCCTTAAGGCAATCTCTCCCCGATTTGCAATTAATATTTTATTAAACATAATTAACCCTTCGGATTAAGTAGAAAAAGGACCTGATCATATTCCACAGGCTGAGCATCTTCTACAAGAATTTTTTCGATGGTTCCAGAAATCTCACTTTCTATTTCATTGAACAATTTCATCGCTTCAACAACGCATACCACATCACCCGCTGAAATAGTGTCTCCAACTTTAACAAATGCAGGTTTGTCAGGGGATGAAGAACGATAAAAAGTACCTACTATTGGCGACTTTATAGCAATTAGGTGGTCTGTATTTTTTTCTGATGAACCACTTGTAACCGATGGTGTAACCAGGGTAGAAGGGGGTGCCGGTGCAGGCGTTGCAACGGGTTGTGCCTGTGCAATATGTAGAGGAGAGGTATAACTTTCCTGAATTACACCCTGATATCCTTGATTCCTGCCTTTTTCGTAATTCTTAGTTCTGATAGAAAGCTCGAATTCTCCGTCTTTCATTTTAAACTCGGAAAGATCAAGCCTGTTGATGAGTTTTAACAACTCCTGTATTTCTTTGAAATCCATATAGTTATTGTTTTACACGTTCCATATATGCACCAGTCGCAGTGTCAATCTTAATAAAATCTCCTTCCCCCACAAATAAAGGTACTCTGACCTCTGCTCCAGATTCAACAGTAGCTGGTTTCAAGGTGTTTGTAGCTGTGTCACCGCGCAAACCAGGTTCTGTGTAGGTGATTTGCATGACAACATATTGAGGCATTTCTAAAGTTAATGGCGTTTCTTTTACTGCATGAAATAAAATATCAACCTCCATTCCTTCTTTTAATAATTTAGGACTGGATATTAATTTTTCATCTATAGAAACCTGGTCAAAAGTATCATTGTTCATGAAATTGTAACCCATTTCATCCGCATATAAAAACTGAAATTTCCTTCTTTCAACTCGTACTTCATTAATTTTATGACCTGAAGCAAAAGTGTATTCAAGAACTCTGCCGGTTGTCATGCTGCGAATCTTAGTTCGCACATGGGCGGCACCTCTACCTACCTGCGCATGCTGAAATTCGATAATTTGAAAAATGTCATCATTGAACTCAATACAGAGACCATTTCTTATGTCTGCAGTTGTTGCCATATTGGTTTTTTGGTAAAAATGTTATATTTAAATTAGGTTTAAGCCTCAAAGATAATCAAAAAATTACACCTTGTATCAAGAAGGAGTGTCATAAGCCCACTTTAGATAAAGTGCTCCCCAAGTAAATCCTCCTCCAAATGCGGTTAGAATAATATTATCTCCTTTTTGCAATTTTTTTTCCCAGTCAAAAAGACATAAGGGTAAAGTGGCGGCAGTAGTATTCCCATATTTTTCTATGTTAACCATCACTTTTTCTAAAGGGAAATCAGCCATCGATGCTACCGTTTGTATAATTCTTTTATTTGCCTGATGAGGAACAAGCCAGGCAACTGTTTCATTGGTTAATCCATTCCTGGACATCACTTTCCCCACGACATCACTCATACCACTTACAGCAGCCTTGAAAACAGGCTTGCCATCCTGGAAGATGAAATGTTCTTTATTGGCAATTGTTTCTGATGAAGAGGGATGAAATGAACCACCACCTCTCATATATAAATAATTTTGTCCTTGACCGTCAGAATGTAATTGTTGATCAATAACACCGTATTCATTTGAAGGCTCCAGTAAAACCGCTCCTGCACCGTCCCCAAATAAGATGCAGGTAGATCTGTCTGTATAATCAACAATAGAAGACATCTTGTCAGCTCCAACGACAATCACTTTCTTATGGGTTCCGGCTGCAATAAACTGTGAGGCAGTTGTTAATGCAAATAGAAATCCTGAACATGCTGCCGAAAGATCAAAAGTATAAGCGTTTTTTAAACCCGATGCAGAAGCTATCAGATTAGCTGTGTCTGGGAAATGCATGTCTGCCGTAACGGTGGCACAAATTAATAATTCAATTTCCTCTGGCTTGGTTCTTGTTTTTTCTAAAAGTCCTTTTACAGCCTCAATACCTAATATTGAAGTTCCTTTTTCATTTCCTTTTAAGATTCTTCTCTCCCGAATTCCAGTGCGTGTTGTAATCCACTCATCTGTGGTATCAACCATTTTTTCTAATTCCTCATTGGTGAGCACATATTCTGGCACGTATCCGTGAACGCCTGTTATTGCAGCAAAAGTTTTAGACATGGTCGATTGTTTATGAAGATAATGAATTAGCTTTAAGCGGCGCAAATTTATGAATAAGTGCCAACTTTAATAGAACTTTTGATATTTTTTGCTTATTCAACTACCTTATAAACTCTTTCACTGGCTAATAATAACCCCAAAAAGGTCATTAAACCGTTAATAGCTAATATTAAAAAGCCAAAGGTGAAACCTTGAAACAAATCCTTTGAATAAGTATCCAAAAGCCAGGAAATAATAGGGGATAATATACAAATGGGTATAATCCATTGACCCCTAACCTTGAATTGTGTTAATATTCCAAATGCAAATAATCCTAATAATGGGCCGTAGGTGAAACCCGCCCATCTGAATAATTCATTAATAATCCCATCCGATGAAATTGTATTGAATACTAATATCATTAAAAACATCAAAATACTATAACCAATGTGAACGAACAACCTGGTTTTTTTCTTCTTTTCTTCCGAAACATTCCATTTTTCAAAATTTAAAAAATCAATGCAAAAAGAGGTTGTCATAGCCGCTAAGGCTGAATCAGCACTGGAATATGCAGCCGCAATTAATCCTAAAATGAATAGGATGCCAATAAAGGGCGATAAATGATTCAAAGCTAAAAATGGATATACCTGATCTGATTTTTCTGGCAGCGTTATCCCCAGCTCCGATGCATATATATACAGCATCGCACCCATAGTTAAAAAGAGGATGTTTGCAAAAACCAGAATAATACTAAAAGTAAACATATTCTTCTGTGCGTCCTTTAACGTCCGACATGTAAGGTTCTTTTGCATCATATCCTGATCTAATCCTGTCATGGTAAGGGTGATTAAAGCGCCACTGAGAAATTGTTTGAAAAAGTTATTTGGATCAGCCCAGCCTCCTTCAAAAAAGAAAACTTTGGAATATCCGCTATTTTGGATAACTCTAAACATATCACCGAAACCCATATTTAATTGCTGACAAATTAAAATGATGGTTAAAAAGACAGCTCCTAACATAAAAAATGTTTGAATGGTGTCCGTAACAACAATTGTTTTTATTCCCCCTTTGAAAGTATATACCCAGATTAAAAATATAGTTAAAAATACGGAAAGGGCAAAAGATATTTGATAAGGGGCAAATACAAATTGATGCAATATAGTGGCAACTAAAAATAATCTTAAAGCTGATCCGGTTGTCCTGCTTAACTGAAAATAAACTGCTCCAATTTTGTAGGCATGCCAGCCAAATCTATTCTCAAGATAAGTATAGATGGATGTTAAATTCATTCTGTAATATAAGGGTAACAAAACTAAGGCTATGACCGCATAGCCCAGCAGGTACCCAAAAACAATCTGCATATAGGAAAATGCCTGATTTAACCCTCCGTTACCTACAACACCAGGAATGGATATAAAAGTCACCCCCGATAAGGAAGCGCCAATCATACCTATGGCTACTAAATACCAGGGAGAATTTCTTCCGGCATTGAAAAAATCTTGATTATTGGCATTTCTACTCGTAAATATAGATACCAATATAAGTATTAAAAAATAACCAATGATGATGCTTAATAATACTCCGGGTGATAATGCTTTCATAAGCTTTTTGTTAAATTTTACCTGATTGGTTCTGTTTGTTTCTGCTATTCTGCCTTTGAATTCCTTTCATTTTCATCTTCTGAATCGGGTGAGGCAGGAAGTTCATTGGTTTCAGGTTCAGTTAATTGACCTTCATTTATAGGGTGTGTTTCTTTTTCTTTGGGGGAATTCGATTTGAATGCCATAGGCAATATAAGAAAAAGACCAGCCATTATGGCCATATCAGCTATATTAAATATTCCAGACCTCAATTCTCCAATGCCTATATTTAAAAAGTCAACGACTTTTCCTTCCAATATTCTGTCAATGATGTTACTGCCTCCACCTGAAATAATGAATGCAAAAGCAATTCGTTGCCACTGTCCAACCTCAGTGTTGAAAAAGAGAGTGAATCCAAAATATCCTAAAGCTAAGATGGGTATGATTGCTAATACCCAAAATCTTACATTTTCAGGTAATTCAGAGCCAAGACTTAAAAATGCACCTTCATTTTCTGCATAAATAATGCGGAAACTATCCCCTAAATAAGATTCTGCAGGCATCCCTTTTAAAGTTTCAATAGCCCATTGCTTTGAAAATCTATCCGTTACGATAACTAAAATAATAACTAATACAGGGAATAGGAATTTTTTGTAGGACATCGGTACACTTTATTTTCTCAATTTGGAAGTCAATTACCCCTGATTTAATGGGTTTTTTTCTATATTGAGGGATTAAAAAAGAACAAATATAATGATGCAACCTTACTTTACCAATGATGCCATCGTTTTAGGCTTATTATTATCCGTCCTATCTTTCGTATTTGTTACCTCAGGGATCAAAAACAAATGGATTCAAAAGTTTTATACCTTCTTCCCGCCGCTCCTCTTATGCTATTTTCTTCCCGCACTTCTGCATTGGCCGTTAAATCTTATTTCTGGTGAAATTTCAGTCTTATATAAAGTGTCTTCTCAATATCTTTTGCCAGCTTCACTCATCTTACTTTGTTTAAGTGTCGATTTAAAAGGGGTATGGAATCTTGGACCCAAAGCGCTAATTATGTTCTTGACTGGTTCTTTAGGTGTAGTTATTGGTGGACCCATTGCTTTGCTCACAGTTAAATACTTTTTTCCTGACCTTATTCAAACAAATCCAGAAGAACTTTGGAAAGGACTTTCTACCATTGCAGGTTCCTGGATTGGAGGTGGTGCAAATCAAACCGCAATGAAGGAAATATTTTCCGTTGAAGAAAATCTTTTTGCTGTAATGATTGTGGTCGATGTAGTGGTCGCAAATGTTTGGATGGGATTACTCCTTTATGGCGCAAGCATCACCGATAAATTAGATATATGGCTTAAAGCAGATACTTCTGCTATTGTTGAACTTCAACATAAAATGTCTGCCTTCCAAAAAGAGGTAGAACGAATTCCAGATACTAAATCATGGCTCTACTTACTAACCCTCGCTTTTGTAGGAGTCGCATTTTCTCACCTTGGCGCAGACCTTATTACACCTTGGTTAAGTAAATATGCTGATATTCTGGCAAAATGGAGATTAACAGCCATTAATTCTTCCTTTTTTTGGATTGCCCTTTTAGCCACGACCATTGGTTTGATTTTATCCTTTACCCGTTTTAGAAATTTTGAAGGTATCGGTGCCTCCAGACTAGGATCCGTCTTTCTATATATTTTAGTTGCAACGATCGGTATGCAGATGAATCTCAAAGAGGTATTTCAAAATTTAGGCCTGTTTCTGGTAGGCTTGGTTTGGATGTGTGTACATTGTATCCTGTTAATTATAATTGCAAGATGGATTAAAGCGCCGTTCTTCTTTATGGCTGTTGGCTCTCAGGCAAATATTGGAGGTGCCGCCTCTGCTCCAATTGTAGCCGCTGCTTTCAATCCGGCCCTAGCTCCTGTAGGTGTTTTATTAGCAGTACTTGGCTATGCTTTAGGAACCTATGGCGCTATTATTTGCGCCTATTTGATGCAGCTTATTTGAGACCCTATTAATAAAATCATAATTTTTAATAATTATTTTTAAAAATATTGCATAAAAAACAAAGTATTATTATATTTGCATCAACAAAAAGACGTTTTGTTTAAATGCCACATTGTGAGGTGATGAAATTGGCAGCCATGCCCTCTTGTCTCGGGGGTGAGGATAACGGGATAAACGTAGCATAGGGCCGGTATTGACCCAGGGGTTGACCACCAATCTTCTTGTGCTATAGCTAACTGCCTCTTGGGGGTTCGAATCCTTCTCTCACAGCAAAAAAAAAGCTGATAACCCTTACCCTGAAAAATTTGTTGATTCAGTGAGTGTAGAAGGGAAGGATTATCAGCTTGTATAACAGTTATACTTGCTAAACTTAAAATGCTGTAATTTCGCTGCCTCACTCAACAATTTTTTTTCATTTTTTCCATTATAATTTTGTATTCCATTTTACAATAACAAATCAATATTCCATTATGGAGAAAAAATTACGTATTATCCTTCCTATTTGAAGGGCATTTGTATTAACAAAAATATGATTCATGCGTAATTTCATTTTGTTTCCCTGTTTTTTATTATTTTCTTATTTTCATTTAAATGGTTTTACGGGTTGTCTTTCCGGTAATTGTTATGAAGGTTATGGTGTTTATATCTATCCAAGTGGAGGTAGATATGAGGGTGAATTTGAAAGGGCAAATCCAAATGGAAAAGGAAAATTACTTTTTCCAAATGGAGATTTATACATAGGAGAATGGGTCAATAGTTACAGACAAGGTGTCGGTATTTTATATATGAAAAATGGGGATGAGTACGAAGGTGGTTTTCTATACAGTAAATTTCATGGTGTAGGCAAATATAAATATGTATCTGGAGATACCTATCAGGGCAATTGGAAACTCGGCAGTCAACATGGTTTTGGCATTTACAAGGAAGCCAGCGGCGCTTATTATGAAGGTTCTTTTGCTTTTGGAAAAATGGAAGGCGTTGGAAAAAAGGTTTTTACCGATGGCAGTTTCTTTCAGGGTCAATGGCAAAATGGTACCATGAATGGTAATGGTAAATTGACCTTGCCCGACGGAAAAGTGCTTATCGGTATTTGGGAAAATAATGAATGGAAATCAGATATTCCCCAAAGTAAGGGACTTGTAATTCAAATGGAGGTTACTAAAACTCCTAAAATTAGAGCTTTAATTTTAGGAGTTTCAGACTATAATCTGATGAAAAAACTGGAATTTAGCGATGATGATGCACAACATATTTATGATTTTCTGAAATCAGAAGCAGGAGGAGCCGTTCCATCTAATCAGATTGTTTTACTTAAAGACCAGCAAGCTACTCAATCAAATATACTCAAAGCTGCTAATGATTTGTTTATGAAAGCAGATCCAGATGATTTTAACTTGTTCTATTTCTCAGGACATGGTTTGCCGGGTGCCTTTATACCCGTAGATAGTGATGGAGAATGGAATCGTATTTCTCATCAAGAAATAAAAAAATTACTCCTAAATAGCCAGGCTAAATATAAAATGGTTATCGCCGATGCCTGCCATTCTGGAAGTTTTAAATCTTCTGAAAACAGAGAAAATATTTCTCACCTCCTTTATGAATCTATAGCCAATGCTTCGGGTGGTCTCGGGCTTTTTCTTTCTTCCCGTACAGAAGAATTTTCACATGAATTTGATGGAATTAAATCAGGAGTTTTTAGTCACTTTTTAATAAAGGGTCTAAAAGGTGAAGCCGAAATAAATAAAGATGGTTTTGTTTCCGTCAATGAATTGTTTGATTATGTTTATGAACAGGTGCGTTATTTTACTCAAAATAAACAATCTCCTGTTCTTCTGGGTACTTTCGATAAAAATATGCCTGTTTCAGTGGTACGTTAAGCATTTCATATATTCTGTTTTATGATATAAATAATTTATATTTGTTCTATGAAATGGATTTTTTTTTTCACTTTGATATTCTTGGGGTCACCTTATCTATATGCTCAATGCACCTCAGGTAATTGTATAGACGGTTTTGGCGTGAAGACCTATTCAGATGGTTCACGTTACATGGGCGCTTTCTCTCAAGGTAACCGTCAGGGAATAGGTACTTGTTTTTGGAAAAACGGATCTCGCTTTTTCGGGGAATGGAAATTCGATAAACCAGAAGGGGTGGGCATTTTCATCAATTCCCAATCGGTAAAACAACAAGGTCTATGGAAAAAAGGTAAATTATTTGAGGAGAACGCCGCTCTTGTTACTCAAAATTTATTCTCAGCTGTAAGTCGCATCCAGGGGTGCCTCATAGGAGATTGTATCGGCGGTAATGGTGTTATGATTACCAATGGGGATATCTACATGGGTGATTTTAAGAATAATCTTCGCCATGGGTATGGAATCTGCTATTTTTTTAATGGTTCCGAATATAAAGGTTGGTGGCAAATAGATAAACAGCATGGATACGGGGTCCTGACCTATGCAGATGGCAACGCAAGAATAGGTTATTGGGCCGACAATTTTTATGCTGGCACTAAGGAAATAAATAATACAGCAATATCAGAATCCAATATAAAGCCAATTCAACCTAATAATGGGAAAGTAGTAGGATGTAAATCGGGTGATTGTCAAAATGGAAAGGGCACGTATCAGTTTGAAAACGGAAATCTCTATACAGGTAATTTTCAAAATGGAAATCCCGATGGTTTTGGAAAAATTATATATTCTGTTGGAGATATTTATGAGGGGGAAATTCAAAAAGGAAATTTGCATGGAAAGGGGATTATGACTTTTGCCAATGGAAATAAAGTTTATGGTTATTGGGAAATGGGAAAATTTACAAAGAGTTTTGATCCCAAAACTGATGTAAGTCAAGTTGCTAATAATTCTAAGTATTCTTTTTACGAAGGGGAGGTTTATGTTCTTTTAGTAGGTGTCTCCAATTATGTAAATCATAAAGAACCTCTTCAATATCCTGATAATGATGCATTGAATCTTTCTGCTTTTCTTCGAAGTCCAGAGGGTGGTGCTATTCCAGCTGAAAATATCATAAACCTGGTTGATAAAGTGGCGACCCGACGTAATATCCTGGATTCTTTGAATGCCATGCTAAGCAGAGTAACCAAAAAGGATATGGTTATTTTTTATTTTTCAGGCCATGGGATAAATGGAGCTTTTCTGCCAATAGATTATGATGGTACTTTTGAAAAAGTTGTTTATCATCATGAAATTTATTCAGCGCTTCAAAGATCTGATGCAGAATTTAAGATGTGTATTGCCGATGCTTGTCACGCAGGAAGCATGCAAGATCAAAAGGGATTTGTTCTTGGTTCAAACCAAACTGATTTTTATCGGCAAAGTCAAGAGGTGCAATCCGATTTTGCCATGTTACTCTCCTCCACATCCAGTGAAAATTCTGCAGAGGCAGATAAATTACAACAAAGTGTCTTTAGTTATTTTCTGATAAAAGGCCTGGAAGGACTTGCTGATACTAATGTTGATAAGAGAATTAGTATTCAAGAGCTATTTAATTACGTAAGAGAAAACGTAAGAAGATTTACAGAAAATCGACAATCTCCAACTTTAACAGGTCAATTCAATAGAGGTAAAATAATTGGAATTGTGCGTTCTGAAGATAAATAAAAAATAATTAGGCTAATTTGTAAATTATAATTACTTTTGCAGCCAATTTTTAATCAAAAATGTCTGATCCAGATGAGAAACTTTGAAGTAACTTTCATAGTTGATCCCGTGCTGTCTAATGATGAAATCAAGGAGACAGCTCAGACCTACGTAAAAAATATCACCGAAAAGGGTGGTAATATTGTATTTGTTAATGAAATGGGCCTTCGACAATTGGCCTATAATATTGCGAAACGTAGCAGCGGGATTTACTATTGTATCGAATTCCAGTTGGAAGATCCTTCCTACATTGCCGAAATGGAATTAGCCCTGACTCGTGATGAAAGAGTTTTGCGCTATCTAACTGTCCAGTTGGATAAGTTCGGTGTAAAATACAATGATGACAAACGCAAAGGTCTCATTGGAAAACGTAAAAAGCCAAGTGCTGATGCACCTCCTACTGCTGATGCCCAGGAGGCAAAAGCTGATGAAGTAACATCAGTTGAATAATGCCTGTATATCATTTCTCAAAAAAAAATGTAGCTTATTATGGCAAATAAAGATGATATTAAATTCCTCAGTAATCCTAAAATTGGCCAAAACCGCAAAAAATATTGCCGTTTTCGCCGCTTTGGTATCAAGCATATAGATTATAAGGATGCTGATTTTTTATTGCAGTTTATTAATGAACAAGGTAAAATTTTACCTAGACGTATTACTGGTAATTCTTTAAAATATCAGCGTAAAGTAGCGTCTGCTATAAAAAGGGCACGTCAGTTAGCTTTGCTTCCTTACGTTGCCGACTTGCTTAAATGATTTTTATCGTTAACTCACAGTGCTCGTCACTGTTCAAATTCCAAAAGCCATGCAAGTAATATTGCTCCGCGATATGGATAAACTAGGGGACCGTTTTGATGTTGTAGCTGTAAAAAATGGCTACGGCAGAAATTTCTTAATCCCCCAGGGTATTGCGCAGATTGCCAACAAAATTAACTTAGTCAATCTGGAAGAAATTAAAAAATTAGAAGAAGCTGAAGAATTGCAGCGCTTGGGAGAATATAGAGCAATTGCGTCTCAATTAACTTCCCAATCCTTGAAAATTGGTGCTAAAGCTGGTACCAGTGGAAAAATATTTGGTAGCGTAACCTCTGTACAAATTGCCGCTGCAATTAAAGACCAGCTTGGTCTTGATATTCTGCGCAAAAAGATAGAGCTCCCTGTAGAGGTTAAAGAATTAGGAACCTATACCGCTATTGTTAACCTACACAAAGAAGTAGTAGCAAAAGTAGATTTCGAAGTCTCTGCTGAATAATTACTTTTTTTTTAACAATAAAGGAGAATATATTTTAGGTATGTTCTCCTTTCTTTTTTATTAATAAGCATTCAAGTAATAAATTTTTTTCTCCATATTGAGTATAAGTGCTTTTTGATACAAACCAAATTTCCTGTAAATTAAAAATTACATTGATAATTATTTTCTTTAAGCCAATTTTCCATTTCTTTATAATCAGGCATAGCATTTGCAACTAATTTCCAAAAATTTGCCGAATGATTAAATTCAATGAGATGTGCTAATTCATGTATAATGACATAATCCATTACCTCATTGGGTGCGAGCATTAACCTTGAAGATAATCGAATAACTCCAGATTTTGAACAACTTCCCCATCTGCTGCTTGTGTGTGATAATTTGACATCCTTTATTTTAGCCTTGAAATAAATATTATTTAATTCAAAAACTCGGTTCTGTATCTCTGGTAAATTCAACCTGGACATTAAACGAAGTATTAAGACTCCAGCTATTTTCATAGTTTCTTCAAGGTCTGAAAAATCAGAAATTTTTAATTCAATGGTCTGATTAGGTCCAAGGGAAGCTTTGGATGACTTCAAGGGACTTTTTTGGATATTCACCTTATAAATGATACCCCTGATATTAATAAATTCCCCTTGTCTGTAAGTCTTGGGAATTAAATGATTAAGAATGGATGGTTTTTTATCAATTAGCTGGAGCACCCATTGTGAAAACCAATGCCAGGCTTCTTCAAACTGATTAGGATTTAGGGAAGATGGAATTCTAAAAAGTAAACTTGATTTCCCAACAGACGCCCTTAAAGAACGCCTCCGTTCTCTGGTTATTTTAACAGGAACGGAGGCATTAATGGAAGGTATATTTAATTTGTCAGGAAGTATAATTCCCATATAATATTATCCTCTGGACTGTGCAAAATCTTTCATAACAGATACCAATAAATCTACACTTTCCATGGGCAGTGCGTTATACATGGAAGCGCGGAAACCACCTACAGAACGATGGCCTTTTAAACCAACAATTCCGGCAGCTTTACAAGCATCTAAGAAGGCATTTTCGTCTGCTTCATTAACGGGCAAGAAATTAGCATTCATTAAGGAACGATCCTCTTTAACCGTAACGGCACCTTTAAATAAAGGATTTGAATCGAGCTCGTCGTAAAATCTTTTTCCTTTTTCTTCATTATGTTTTGCCATTCCAGCTAATCCACCATTAGCTTTTATCCAGCGCATGGTTAACATACTTACATAAATAGGGAAAACGGGAGGTGTATTATAAGATGATTCATTTTCAAAGTGGATTTGATAATCCAGCATAGAAGGAATGGTGCCTGATTTTTTTCCGAGTAAACTTTTTTTAACGACAACGAGGGTTACACCGGCGGGACCCATATTCTTTTGAGCGCCCGCATAAATCAATCCAAATTTTTCAATGGGAAGCGGTCTGCTAAAAATATCAGAAGACATATCACAGACAATTGGGACAGATACCTCAGGCCATTCATGGATTTGAGTACCGTAAATGGTGTTATTACTGGTAAGGTGTAAATATTGTTCTTGAGCATCAACTGAATATCCTTTAGGAATATAGCTGTAGTTATCTTTTTTGGAGGAACCTAATACATTGACATGACCAAACGCTTTGGCTTCCTTAATAGCTTTTGATGCCCAGCTGCCTGAATCGATATAGGCAGCAGAATCATTTTGACCAAGTAGATTCATTGGAACCATAAAAAATTGAGAACTGGCGCCACCGGATAGAAAAAGGACGGCATAGGAATCATCTAAACCAAGCAATTCAACAACAAGTTGCTGTGCTTCATCCATGACAGAAATAAAAGCTTTATCTCTATGGGAAATTTCCAGGATAGATAAGCCGTTTCCATTAAAATCGGTTACGGCTTGAGCTGCCTCAGTCATCACACTTTGTGGAAGGATGGCAGGGCCAGCGTTAAAGTTATGTTTTTTCATTTGCAAATATTTGTATGGTTAAACAAAAGTAAGGTTTAAAATGATTACAAATAAAGATTTTATTTAAAAATTAAGGTATTATGCATGGGAAAGTCTATACCTAATTATTTACAGGGTGCTTATAAAAAAGGTAAATTCAAAAAAAAGTAAAAAATATTCTTTGATCAATTAACTGAAAATGAGTTAACTAAAAGTTATAAGTTATTATTTGTGATTTTTTATAAAAATAAAATCAAAGTAGGTATATAAAAGGTTTAAATGTTTATTATCTTTGCGTTCCCAAGAGAGGGAGAAAGGTTGAGGGGTAAGAGATGGAGGGAGGAATAAGAAAAAAAAGGGTATAAAAAGTTTGGTTAATAGGAATAAAGAATTATCTTTGCGACCCGAAACGAAATTAGAAGAAGAGAGACACCAACGGGTGTTTTGATATAAGCTTAAGATTTGGCTAAGGATCTGAGGAAGATTTTTGGTATTAAGGATTAAGAGCGACAAAAAGTTCATTGACAGAGAGGGAAAGTAAGGAAAATTGGTTTAGCGACATTGAATTAAGAAGGACACTTTCGAATAGTTTAAAGAGACGTGAATTTTCGGATTCGCAAAGAAAATACTATGGAGAGTTTGATCCTGGCTCAGGATGAACGCTAGCGGGAGGCTTAATACATGCAAGTCGAGCGGTAAGGTCTTCGGACCCTAGAGCGGCGCACGGGTGAGTAACGCGTACGAAACCTGCCTTTAAGAGAGGCATAGCCCTGGGAAACTGGGAGTAATACCTCATAGTATTTATTTACTGCATGGTGAATAGATTAAAGCTGAGGCGCTTAAAGATGGTCGTGCGTCTGATTAGCTAGTTGGTAGGGTAACGGCCTACCAAGGCGACGATCAGTAGGGGGCGTGAGAGCGTGGCCCCCCACACGGGTACTGAGACACGGACCCGACTCCTACGGGAGGCAG